>CAWDWP010000004.1:0-352312 GCA_963806045.1 uncultured Ignavibacteria bacterium
AACGGATAAACTATTAATTAACCTTTAAAAAGGAGAAAAAAATGGACGGAAATAAAATGGCAAAAGGGATGATTATCGGGTTTTTAGCCGGTTCAGTAGTCGGAAGCATAGTTGCTTTATTATATGCTCCAAAATCAGGTAAAGAATTAAGAGGCGATATAAAACTGAAAAAAGATGAATTCCTGGATGATACAGCTGAATACATGCAAATTGCAAAAGAAAAAGCTAATCAATTAATAAATGAAGGAAAGAAAAAATCCGAAATTTTAATTCAGGATGCAAAGAAAAAAGCAAACAGTCTTCTTGAAGATGCTAATAAGTTATTATCCGGTGCAAAAGATAAAGCATCCGATAAGATTTCAGATGCGAGAAGCAGAATATCTTCTGAATCAGATAAAATTAAAGACGCTTTTAAAGCCGGAATTGATGCTTATAAAGAAGAGAAAACAAAAGGCTCTTAATTCTTCGATTCTTTTTTAAAACTTAAAAGGTCTTATTATGAACGATGTGTTAAATAGTATCTCTATCATTATTCAAATCGTATTGTTTATTACTTTGATAATAATGATAATCTCACTTAGCGGTTACATTAAAAAATTAATGTTCAAAGTTGAAGCCCTTCAGGATGATGTTAATAAATTTAAGACTCACCTTGACCCGTTGCTTGATGATTCTCGCAAATTAGTTGTTAAACTGAATTCAGTGTTTGAAAAAATTGATGATAATATGGATGTTTTAAAAGGAACAGTTGATAAAGTCAGGGATATGGTTGATAGTGTGATAGCATTTGAACAGAAGATTCAGTCTAAAATTGAATCTCCTGTTTTGGATACTGTAAATGCATATGTTGGCATCGTTAGAGGTATAAAGGTTTTTTTTGAAAAAATGAGTGAGAAGAGGACGAAACCTCTTTTAAGCAGATATAGATCGGTAAAAGAGACCTCACCAAAAGAATCATTCGAAGAGGATGAAATGATTTTTGATGATGATATTCAGGAAGAATTTAATGATATAAATAAGGAATTAAACGAGGTTCGGAAGAAACTTGAAGAAATGAAGAGAGTCTGAATTATCCTGTCCTAAGTGTTTAACCGGGTATTCTCAATACCCGGTTTTTTATTTTATTTTTATAATAATCTTTCCAAATTGTTCAGAATTATTCATTCTGAGAAACGCATTTGTATAATCTTCGAATTCAAAAATTTTATCTATTACCGGTTTAATATTATGTTTACTGACGAAATTCAGCATTTCTTTGAAGTCTTTATCCGAGCCCATAGTTGTTCCTAAAAACTTTAATTGTTTCCAGAATAGTTTTCTTGTTTCAAAATTCTGTACAGCTCCTAACGTAGCTCCGTAACTTACAATTCTTCCGCCTTCTTTTACAACATTCAGAATTTTCGAGATAGTGCTTCCTCCGGTTCCATCTATGGTAGCGTCAATTCCTGTATTCAATTTTGTTTGTAATTCCTCATCCCACTTTTCATTTTTATAATTCACTCCATCTTTAGCTCCAAGTTTTATTGCTACTTCAATTTTCTTTTCATTTCCTGATGTTACATATACATTCGCACCGAGAGCTAATGCAAAAATCATTGCAAATGTGGAAACGCCACCTCCGATACCTGTAATTAATACATCTTCGCCTTTTTTAATATTAGCTTTTACTTTGACTGCTCTGTATGCTGTCAATCCGGCAAGAGGTATAGCCGATGCTTCGCTTAAAGTAAGATGCGAAGGTTTATTGTAAACAAATTTTGAAGGCACTTCTATAAATTCGGTTAAAGTGCCGTTATCTGGCAATCCTAATATTTTAAAACTTTTACTTCTGAAATCTTCATTATCTCCCCAGTTGAAGCCTGGATTAATAATTACTTCATCTCCAATTTTAAAATCTTTTACATCAGTGCCAATTTCTTCTATGGTTCCTGCTCCATCAGAACCTAATATGATGGGTAATTTTATGTTTGCATATTGACCCTTGACTATCCATAAGTCTCTATGATTCAATGATGCAAAATGTACTTTGATAATGACTTCATCCGCACCGGCTGAGAGGTTATCCAATTTTTGGATTATCAAATTCTGATGAAGTTCTTCGATATTCCCAATTTTATTTAATACGATTGCTTTCATTATTTATTAACCCCCCTAGCCCCCCTTTGTAAAAGGGGGGTAGTAAATTGTGATTTAATTTGTGTAACTATTCATATTTTTATGTCAATTGATACCGGACAATGGTCACTTCCCATAACTTCGGTATGAATTTTTGCCGATGTCACTTTATCAGCAAAATCTTTTGAAACCATAAAGTAATCTATTCTCCACCCTACATTCCTTTCCCTTGCTCGTGTGAACATATCCCAGTATGAATACCATCGCGGCTCAGAATTGAATTTTCTGAATATATCTACATATCCAAGATTAATTATTTTATCAATCCATTCTCTTTCTTCAGGCAGGAAACCTGTATTAGTTTCGTTTTCTTTTGGTCTCGCTAAATCGATTTCTTTGTGTGCGGTATTGAAATCACCTGTTACTATCACCCCTTTTCTTCCGTAATAATTCTTTTGCAGATAGAAAAATAATTCATCGTAAAAATCCAGTTTATATTTTACTCTCTCCGGTCCTCTTCCGCCGTTCGGGAAATAAACATTTGCCAGAACAAATTTTTCATATTCTGCAAAAATTACTCTGCCTTCATTGTCATATTCCTCTTTATCAAATCCTTTCTTTAGATTAACAGGTAATATCTTAGAAAAAACAGCGACACTCGAATATCCTTTCCTGTGAGCAGAATACCAGTATTCGTGATAGTCTTTTAAATCTATTAATTCTTTTGTAACCTGATTTTCCTGAATCTTTGTTTCCTGAAGACAAATAATATCACCTTCGGATTTTTTAACCCAATCAATAAATCCTTTTTTTATTACAGCCCTGACACCGTTTACATTCCAGGTATATATTTTAATAGTTTTATTTCTGACAGGTGCCATTATTGTATGGTTGGTTTATTTGAACTTGCCCAGGAAATTATTCCGCCCAATAAATTCAACGGATTTTTAAATCCTAACTTCTTCATTTTTTGCATAGCATGATAACTTCTATTGCCGCTTCTGCAGTAAATCAGAATCGTTTTTTCCTTATCAAGTTTATTGATATTATCCCAAAAGTCTGACTTATAATAGTCAATATTTATGGAGCCTTTGATTCTTGCTTCTTTAAATTCCTGATGTGTTCTTACATCGAGAATAAGATTATTCTTATCTCTCATTAAATCTTCAAATTGATGAACATCTATATTTGAGTTATCATCACTTTTTTGAAACAAGTTTTGTAAAAACGACATAAATTTATAATTTTTAAATACTTTTTATAAAATCAACCCTTGGCAATAAGATTCAAAGCCGAACCGGCAAGAAACCATTTTATTTGATGTTCATTGAAAGAATGCTCAAGTAATATTTTTTCCTTTGTTCCATCAGAATGTTTCAGAGTCATATAAATTGGCTTCTTTGGTTTAAATTCTTTCAGGTCAAGGTCTATTAAGTCATTTTCTTTAATCTTATTATAATCATCAGTAGTTTTAAATGTCAAAGGCAGCATTCCTTGCTTTTTCAGATTTGTTTCATGAATTCTGGCGAATGATTTTACGATAATTGCTTTACCACCCAGGAATCGCGGTTCCATAGCTGCATGTTCTCTTGAAGACCCTTCGCCATAGTTCTCTTCGCCGACCACTACCCATCCTATATTTTTTGCTTTATAATCTCTGGCAGTTTTTGGAACTTCTTCGTAATGACCGTTAACAAAATTTTTCACTGTGTTCATCTTATCATTAAAAAAATTAATCGCACTGATGAACATATTATTTGAAATATTATCAAGATGTCCTCTGTATTTCAGCCAGGGTCCTGCCATGGAGATATGGTCAGTAGTGCATTTTCCTTTAGCTTTTAAAAGAAGTCTTAAATCTGAAAAATCCTTTTTTAAATCCGGAGCTTTAAAAGGTTCAAGTTTCTGAAGCCTGTTACTATTTTCAGCAATGTTAACATTAATTTGGGTTCCCTCATCAGCAGGTTTTATAAATCCATCTACTCCTTTTAAAAATCCTTTATCGGGAAGTTCATTTCCTGTAGGTTCGTCAAGTTTAATTTTCAATCCATTTTCATTAACTAATTCATCGGTTAGCGGATTAAATAAAAGAGTCCCCGCAAGTGCAAAAGCAGTTACTATTTCCGGAGAAGCTACGAAAGAATGTGTAGCAGCATTTCCGTCATTTCTTTTAGCAAAGTTTCTGTTATAAGATGTGATTATAGAATTTTTTTCACCATCAAGTGAGTTATGTCTTTTCCACTGACCAATGCAAGGTCCGCAGGCGTTAGCAAGTACAAGACCTCCGATTTTCGTAAATGCTTCAAGCTGTCCGTCTCTTTCTATTGTTGCTCTTATTTGTTCAGATCCGGGTGTAATAACAAATTCTGATTTCGCTTTTAATCCTTTAGCAGAGGCTTGCTTTGCCACTGATGCTGCTCTTTCCATATCTTCATAAGAAGAATTTGTACAGCTTCCAATCAAAGCAACTTTCAGTTCTTCAGGATAATTACTCTCTTTAATTGCTTCTTTAAATTTTGATACCGGAATAGCTAAGTCCGGAGTATAAGGTCCGTTGATATATGGCTCTAACTCTGATAAATTAATTTCTATAATTTTGTCATAATATTTTTCGCTTCCATCATCAGCTTTCAGATTATCTTTAATTGCATTTGCAAGGTTTCCAATCTCTTCTCTTCCCGTTATCTTCAGATAATCAAACATCCGTTTGTCAAAAGGGAATACTGATGTTGTTGCTCCTATTTCAGCACCCATATTACATATTGTTCCTTTGCCTGTGCAGGAAATTGATTCTACACCTTCTCCGAAATATTCAATTATTGAATTAGTGCCGCCTTTAACCGTCAGAATTCCTGCGAGTTTTAAAATTATATCTTTTGCTGATGTCCATCCTTTCATTTTCCCGGTTAGTTTTACACCAATAATCTTAGGGAATTTAAGTTCCCACAACATTCCTGCCATTACATCGACTGCATCTGCTCCGCCTACGCCAATAGCTGCCATTCCGAGCCCCCCTGCATTCGGAGTATGTGAATCTGTTCCAATCATCATTCCACCTGGAAATGCATAATTTTCCAGAATGACCTGATGAATAATTCCTGCTCCCGGTTTCCAGAAGCCGATTCCATATTTTCTTGAAACACTTTCCAAGAAAATCATATACTTCTTTATTATCATCAAGTGCTCTTAGTAAGTCACTTACTGCTCCTACCTCAGCCTGAATTAAATGGTCGCAGTGTACTGTACTGGGAACTGCAACTCTCGGCATATTGGAAGACATAAATTGCAGAAGTGCCATTTGAGCAGTAGCATCCTGCATTGCAACTCTGTCAGGTTTAAATTCCGCAAAATCTTTTCCTCTTGAAAATTCTTTATTAATCGAACCAAGATGTGTATATAAAATTTTTTCGGTAAATGTTAATGGTCTTCCTAACAATTTTCTTGATTTTTCAACTTTGTCAGTTAGTTCTGAATAAACTTTTTTTATTTTATCTAAATCAAAAATCATTTTTCTAACTCCTTATTAATTTTATTCTCTTTAAAATATTTTTGTAATTGTTCTATATCGTAAATTGGTAAATTGCATTTAAAATTTTCACAAACAAATACTGCCGGTTTTTGTTCATCAATAATTAACGAATCTATGAAATTAGAAATTCCTTTGGTTTCATCATCAGCCCTGATAACAACTTTACCCGGAATATAATATTTCCCGATTTCTTTTATAAATTCCTTAGTTAGCTTATCTTCACTATCACCTGTAATAACTATTTCTTTTATAGAATTTATATAATAATCATATGCACTTAATAACAATGGACTTGAAAAGGGGAGCTTTGAAATATCGTTATAAAATAATTCTAAACTATTTTTAACTTTTTCGAGGTAACCATCATTTTGAGTAATTACTGCTATTCTTAACATGTTAATCAATTGAATAGAATTCGCTGATGGTTCCGCACCGTCATATATCTCTTTTATGTTAAGAATTACATCATTTGTTTCGGGTGAGTTTTCAAAAAATCCTCCTGATGTTATGTCATAAAATTTATCTACGGCTATTTTGTTTAATTCAATTGCTAATTTTAAATATTTTGAATCAAAACAAGCTTCATAAAGATTCAGTAAAGCATCGATAAAAGATGCATAATCTTCAAGAGTTCCGTCGTATTTCACTTCTCCATCTCTGTACCTATGAAATAATTTATGTTCACTTTCAGAATATAATTTTTTTATTATAAAATCGGCACATCTCACAGACGCGGACAAGTAATTAACGACTCCGGTAATCTGGTACATCTTCGCAAATGCCGAAATCATTAATCCATTCCAGGAGGTCAATATTTTATCATCAAGATGTGGTCTCGGTCTTGCAGACCGGTATTCTCTTAGTTTATTTTTAGATTTTTCAAGTATATTGATTACCTCACCTTCTGTTTTTCCTGCATCTTTGGATATGTCACTAAGATTAATTGCAATATATAAAACATTTTTCTTGCCAAATACATTATGCGGGTCATTGATGGTATTGCCAAAATGCTCTACTCCATAAAGTGCATTGAATATATCCGCATCTTCTTTACCCAATATTTTTTCAATTTCTCCTTTTGTCCAGAGATAGAATGCACCTTCCTCCTTTTCAGATTTTCCTGAATGGTCAGGATAGCTTTCGGCATCTTCTGCTGAATAAAATCCGCCTTCCGTATCGGTTAAATTGTTTAAAACATAAATAAGTATATCTCTGGAAATATCAAGAAAGATTTCTTTCCCGGTTATCTGATAAACTTCAGAATATGTTAATGATAGCTGTGCCTGGTCATACAGCATCTTTTCAAAATGGGGGACTCTCCAGTAGGGGTCAACTGAATATCTGTGAAAGCCGCCTTCGAGATGGTCGTACATTCCGCCATAATACATTTTCTGTAATGTGAAAGTTACAATATCAAGGGCTTCAAAATTTCTTGTCTTATTATAATATTTCAGAAGAAATGCCGGTAAAACAGGTCTGGGAAATTTATTTCCGCTTCCAAATCCGCCAAATTCATCATCAAAAGATTTTTTTGCCTGTTCAAAAGTACGATTTTCTAATTCAGTAATATCATCGGCAGTGAAAACGGATTTATCTTTAATATTGATTTTTTTAGCTATATAATCTGTGATTTTATTTCCGCTTTCCAGAACTTCATTTTGCTTATTTTTCCAGAGATTGTTTATTTCTTCTATAATATCCTCAATTCCTGACCTTCCGAATTTAGATTTTGGAGGTATGTAAGTCGCTCCATAGAAAGGTTTTAAGTCCGGAGTAAGAAACATGTTCAGGGGCCAGCCGCCGCCGCCAAGTATATGCTGAAGGGCTGTCATATAAACTCTGTCTATATCAGGTCTTTCTTCCCTGTCAACTTTAATATTGACAAATGAATCGTTCATCAAATCTGCAATTTCTTCATTTTCAAAAACTTCTCTTTCCATTACGTGACACCAGTAACACGTGGAATATCCTATTGACAGAAATATTGGTTTATTTTCTTCTTTTGATTTTTTGAAAGCTTCTTCACCCCAGGGGTACCACTGAACGGGATTATGTGCATGTTGTAACAGATATGGGCTCTTCTCATTTATTAGCTTATTTGATAACAATATTTAACTCCGCTTTTGATTTCTTTAATTGAAATAATTTTCATTAAAAATATGTATTATTCCCAATTTACTCAATTTTTAAAACAATAATTAATTAAAAAAATTTCAAAATAAAGGTTAAAAGATTAACTTTTATTTCAATCATTTGATTTTTATATTACTCTAAATATTAAATAAATAATTATATAATGTCAAAAATTATATTCGAAATTAACTACAGCGTATATCCTGAAAAGAGAGATGACTATCTTGAATCGATAGAAGAACTGAAGTCTCTTATAAAAGAGAATACAAGTTCTGATTATCTGGTTCTGGAAAACAGAAAAATAAGCAATAATTTTTCTGAATTGTATATTTTTGATTCTGAAGAGGAATTCGATAATATGGAAGATAATCAGGATGAAAGAACAAGTGAGCTTATAGAAAAGATTTTCAACTTGTTTGTCGTTAATCAAAAACTTAACTATTCAACTAAAGACGAAATTTAATTTTTACACTATAATTATATATTTAAAGTAGCTGTTTTCAGGAAGCAGGCTACTTTTTTTTCAACTTTCAAATGGCAATAATTCTTTTGCCGTATTTATGAAAATTTTAAGATTATTAAGGAAACGAGATAATTTTGATTTAAAGACCGATATTTATGTCAAAATCTTAATCGGAGTAATTACTGTAATAGTTACAATTCTTTTCCTTCCTAATTATGAAAACACAACAATAGAATCAGAGGTTGGCACTATCTGGTCTCACGAAGATTTAATCGCTGCATTTTCATTTCCGATTTATAAAGACGACCAGGAATATGAGAATGAAAAGAAAGAGGCAATGAAAATCATCTCTCCTGTATTTTATGAATTACGGGCTAAAGAAGATAATATAACTGATAGCGTTAACGAATATTTCAATTTACTGGATGAAGTGCTAAGTAAAGCAGCTACTCTGGAAAAAAACAGGGAAGGAGGAATTAATTCAGATAAACTAAATAGCATAAAAGAAAATCTTGGACTTGAAATCGCTGATGAGCATTGGCAAAAGCTATTCCAGTATTACAAAGGTGAATTAAAAGATATCAGTATTAGTTATCCCAACCTGAAATCGGTACTGAGAAAAATGATAATTTCTTATTCTGCTAAATCTATCATTAATGTTAATAAATCTACAATACCCGTCAAAATTATTTCTGTAAAACGGAACAAGGAAAAAATGATGGATTCGGAACCACTCGATAAAGTTCTGGATAAAAATGAAGTGTCCGGTCTAATCAGGGAAAAGATTAACTCACAGATTCAGAATGAAACTCTAAAAGGTATATTCTATTCAATAGCAGACAAGTTTATAAAAGAAAATCTCATATATGACAAGTCATTAACAGACCTCGAAATTCAGAATAAAATTGAACAGATTCCGAAAACAACCGGAATTGTAAAAGAAAATGAAAGAATAATAAGTAAACATGACCCGATAACAAAAATATCAAAACAAAAGCTCGATTCTTATAAAAAAGTCCGTCTCGAAAAAATCGGAATGCAGGATTATTTTGTCCAGTACCTTGGCAAAGTCCTCATCGTTCTTGTCTTGCTCACATTATTAGTTATATTTCTGTTTTATATACGCAGCAGGGTTTTTCTTGATAATTCGAAACTTGCATTAATATCTTCTTTGATTATCATTCTTACATTCTTTGCTTTCCTTAGTCTGAAGCTGGATATAAATGCACCTGTTGAGTTATTGATATTTGTTTCAGTGGCATCAATTATGCTGACTATTTTATTTGATTCCAGACTGGCTTTTTATGTCACAGTCATGATTTCTCTTCTGGTTGCGGCAGTCAGGGGAGGTGATTTCACAATACTTTTTTTCTCATTGTCAGGTTCAATTCTTGCGATTTTCAGTGTGCGGGATATTAAAAATCGCTCTCAGATTTTCCGTTCATTCTTTTTTATACTAATCGGTTATACAGTTTCCATACTTGCAATAGGATTAGACAGAAATGAAGGATTCCAAAAAATACTTGTTAAATTAATTTATGGGGGTGTTAATTCGGTAATGTCTCCAATAATGGCATACGGTTTACTGATATTTTATGAAAGATTATTTAAAATCACCACAGATTTAACACTGCTCGAGCTTGCTGATTTTAATCATCCTTTACTTAAAGAACTTTCGACTAAAGCACCCGGAACATTTCATCATAGCATAGTCATGGGTAGTATGTCGGAAGCTGCTGCCGAAGCTATCGGAGCAAACCGTGTTCTGGCAAGGGTAGGATGTTATTATCATGATATCGGGAAAATTGTAAGACCTGAGTATTATGTGGAAAATCAAATTGAAAGGATTAACCGGCATGAGGATTTAAATCCTAATATGAGCGCAAAGATTATAATTTCCCACGTTAAAGATGGTATTGAACTGGCGAAAAAATATAAACTGCCAAAGGAAATCATTGATTTTATCCCAATGCATCATGGCACTACAACAGTATCTTATTTTTATAATAAAGCTAAGACCACTACAGATGAAAAAAAGGAAGATGTTAAGGAACATACTTATATGTACAACGGCCCCAAACCTCAAAGTAAAGAAACAGCCATAGTAATGCTTGCAGACACAATCGAAGCATCAGCCCGTGCTATAGAAGATTCCACGCCTAAAAAACTTGAAGATCAAATTGATGAAATAATCACAAGAAGATTTATGGAAGGTCAGCTTGATGAATGTGACCTCACTTTAAAAGATTTAACTCTCATAAAGAAAAGTTTTCTGAATATCTTAGTTGGTATTCACCATCAGCGAATAAAATATCCGGAATACAATAAGGATTAGTTATGCAGAAGATAAGTATTGTTTTTTCATCATTCTGAGATTTGCCTGGATTCAAAATTATGGATAATAATTATTACAAAAAACTTTTCGTTAATTTTCTTAGAACTGAGAAATCCCTTTCTGAAAACTCTGTACAATCTTACTTGCTTGACCTTAAAAAGTTTTTTGATTTTTTAGAATCCCGGAAAAATAACTTTAACCTGCTTAAGGTGGATGAAAAAATTGTAATTGATTTTCTGAGTTTTATGAGAAATTCACGAAATAAAAAAGGTGAATATTTTAAGGATAAATCAGTTAACAGGTTTGTATCTTCTCTCAGAACTTTTTTCAAATTTCTACAAAGCGAAAATATTATAAATGATAATCCAATGGAGTTTATAGATACTCCAAAATTCAAACGTGACCTGCCTTCAGTTCTCACGATTCAGGAGATAGATAAAATATTTTCTATGGTTGATATTGATAATCCGCTCGGCTTAAGGGACAGAGCCATACTTGAAACACTCTATGCATGCGGCTTGCGTGTTAGTGAACTGATTAATATAGAAATCAATGACCTTTATCTTCAGGAAGGTTATATTCGTGTATTAGGAAAAGGTTCTAAGGAAAGGATAGTTCCAATAGGAAATTCAGCATCTGATTTTATAGCAAAATATATTAAGGAATCCAGAATTAAAGTTAAGAATATTAATACCGGAAACAATTTGTTCCTGAATTTCCGGGGCGGAAAGCTTTCCAGAATGGGAATCTGGGATATTGTTAGCAAATACTGTCGCATGGCAAAAATAGAAAAAGAAATTCATCCGCACACACTTCGTCATTCATTCGCAACTCACTTATTAGAAGGAGGTGCAGATATCCGGGCAATACAGGAGATGCTCGGTCATTCCGATATTTCAACAACTCAGATATATACACACATAGATAAAGAATACCTTATTGAAGTCCACAAAACTTTTCATCCGAGAGCATAAAAAAAATTAATAATTAGTAATTAACCCTGAAGGGGTGGAATTATTGTAGAAAGAAAAATTTCCCCCTCCGATTTTATCCCGAAGGGATGACACAAAGAATAATTATCTTTTTTTATTGATACCGTCAGATACCTTAAGATAAGAACGTTTATTTTCTTGAAACTTTTTATATTGTTGGGATTTGTGAGTAAATGGGTTCGTTTCTATATAAAACTTAACTTTAAAAATTCTTTGTAATCGAGCTAACAATTTCAAATTAATTAATTTATCACCACTAAATAGTTGAGTTATATAACTTTTAGATGTTTTTAATTCCCTTGCAAGCTGTGCTTTAGTCATATTATATCCTTTCATAAGTTCTTCGATCTTATCAGTTATATTGAGACTAATAACGGAAGTTTCAAAATCCAGTTTATCTTCATCATTTTTAAACTCGATTAAAGATTTTAAATTATTCTTTATTTTTTTAATATTATTTCTAGAATTCATATTCGTAGCCGGATATAGTTTCTAATAATGTTTTTGTCTTTATTGAAATCTTCTGAGATTTTTTCATTAATGCAGTAATCATCACGATTTTTTTGCCGTCCTTAAATATTTCTTTACAATAAATTCTTTCATTAGTACCCTCCTTGAACTTCATTGCTGTTATATTCTTAACTTTTCCGGATATTTTCTCGTGAGAGTACAAATCATTTTTATATTTACCTGAAAGAACATAATGAAGAATCATCCTGAATTTTTTCGATCTTATCAATATTATTTCAGTGATTATTGAAACATTTTCAATATCTATAAATAAACTGACTTTTGAATTTCTATATTCAGGGTAATGATTTAAGAAATCATCTAAAGGAAATTTTATACATCTTCTATTCATATAAAGTTAAGCAATAGGTTAACTATAGTCAAGATACATTTTTTAATTAAATTACTGTTTTACATTTAATGTTATTGAATTTAATTTTTTCTGGAAGAAGATTAAATAGAAAACTAAAGCAAGATGAAAATCCCGAAGGGTGGAATTATTGTAGCAAGGAAGATTTCCCCTCCTCTTTGAATCCCGAAGGGATGGAACAATAAATAAATAATAGAAATAAAAAAACCTGCCCTACGTTTCAAAGGACAGGTTAATTAATAGTCTACCGTCATTTATTGTTTCTTCAATCCCGATAAAAAACATATGGTACGAGTCGGGATTTCTGAAAAATGACTGTCGTCATTTTATCATCAACATTTTTTTTGTCTCGTCGAAACCATCAGTTGTCAATCTATAAAAATAAATTCCGCTTGATAATTTTGAAGCATCGAATATTGCTTCGTATTTACCTGCGTTTTGAGTTTCGTTTACGAGTGTTTCTACTTCACGACCTAACTCATCAAATATAATAAGTTTTACAAAACTATTTTTTGGCAAATCATAACTTATTCTCGTTGTCGGATTAAACGGATTAGGGTAGTTTTGCCTGAGAAGATACTCCTTTGGCACTTCACCGGAAGTAATATGAACAGAGGTCATCTCCGACATTGGTCGTCTCCAGACACCGCCGAAATTAGCCCCTGCAAAGAGATTTGTGCCCGAGACCACAAAGGAAAAGATATGAGTACTCGTCAAATCGGTATTGACCGCAGTCCAGTTTGTGCCGTTATTGGTGGAAAGAAAGATGCCGCCTCCATCAGTCCCTGCAAAAAGACTCGTGCCCGAGACCACGAGGGCACGGATATAAATATTCGTCAAGCCGGAATTGACTGCAGTCCAGCTTGTGCCGTTGTTGGTGGAAAGAAAGGCGCCGCCGTCAGTCCCGGCGAAGAGATTCGTGCCCGAGACCGCAAGGGAACGAACATAAGTCAAACCGGTACTCGCCGCAGTCCAGTTTGTGCCGTTGTTGGTGGAAAGATAGACACCGTCCAAAGTCCCGGCGAAGAGATTCGTGCCCGAAACCGCAAGGGAAAGGACATAAGTCAAGCCGGTACCCGCCGCTGTCCAGCTTGTGCCGTTGTTGGTGGAAAGAAAGACGCCGCCATAAGTCCCGACAAAGAGATTCGTGCCCGAGACCGCAAAGGCACGGACACTATTATTCGTCAAGCCGTTACTCGCCGAAGTCCAGCTTGTGCCGTTGTTGGTGGAAAGATAGACCCCGTTGATGACAGTCCCGGCGAAAAGATTTGTGCCCAAGACCGAAAGTGCTGCGATATTAATATTCGTTATGCCGGTACTCACTGAAGTCCAGTTTGTGCCGTTGTTGGTGGAAAGACAGACCCCGCTGCCATAAGTCCCGGCGAAGAGATTCGTGCCCGAGACCGCAAGAGTATAGACATTACTATTCGTCAAGCCGGTACTCACCGCAGTCCAGCTTGAGCCGTTGTTGGTGGAAAGAAAGGCGCCGTCCAAAGTCCCGGCAAAAAGATTTGTACCCGGGACTACAAGGTCTCTGACAAAATTATTCGTCACGCCGTTATTGACCGCATTCCAGTTTGTGCCGTTGTTGGTGGAAAGAAAGAGTCCGCCGCCCCAAGTCCCGGCAAAAAGATTTGTGCCGGAGACGGCAAGAGCCTTGACAGATAGATTCGTCACGCCGTTATTGATCGCAGTCCAGCTTGTGCCGTTATTGGTGGAAAGAAAGGCACCGCCACCAGAAGTTCCGGCAAAGAGATTCGTGCCCGAGACTGCAAGCTCCCAGATATAAGCATTCGGCAAGCCGGTATTGACCACAGTCCAGCTTGTGCCATTGTTGGTGGAAAGAAAGAGTCCACCGCCTTCAGTCCCGGCAAAGAGATTTGTGCCGCTTAAAACAAGAGAATACACATAAAGATTCGTCAAGCCGTTATTGACCTCAGTCCAGCTTGTGCCGTTGTTGGTGGAAAGATAGACTCCGCCGTATAAAGTACCTGCGAAGAGATTCGTGCCCGAGACTGCAAAAGCCTGAACACTATTATTCACGCCGTTATTGACCTCAGTCCAGCTTGTGCCGTTGTTGGTCGAAAGGAAGACCCCGCCGCCAAAAGTCCCGGCAAAGAGATTGGTGCCCGAGAAGACTAGAGCCCAGACATAAGTATTAGTCAAGCCGGTATTGACCGCAGTCCAGCTTGTACCGTTGTTGGTCGAAAGAAAGACTCCGCTGCCATCTGTCCCGGCAAAGAGTTTGGTTCCATCGTTGCTGACAGTAAAACAATTTATGGGACCGCCGTATGGTCCATTGGTTTGGATCCATTGGGCATCGAGTGAGTTAATATGCAGCATCAAGAGTGCACATGCGAGAAAAATTAAACGTAGTGTTTGCATTGTGTTTTATAATAAATTTTGTTGCTTTAAAATTCTCGCTTCCCGTTTTTGCGCGAAACGAGTTTGACAATATTTCTTGAAAAATCCTCCTTCCCAAGAATTCCCTGCATGCTTTAGGCAGGAACCGGAAAGGAGGATTGATAATTATTTAGCAAAAACCATTCCGATAAAAAACATACGGAACGGGTCGGGATTTCTGAAAAATGACTGTCGTCATTTTATCATCAATCCTCCAGAAAAAGTGGAGGATTTCTGATTTAAGTGACTGTCGTCACTTAATCATCAACATTTTTTTTGTTTCGTCGAAACCATCAGTTGTCAATCTATAAAAATATATTCCGCTTGATAGTTTTGAAGCATCGAATATTGCTTCGTATTTACCAGCGTTTTGAGTTTCGTTTACGAGTGTTTCTACTTCACGACCTAACTCATCAAATATAATAAGTTTTACAAAACTATTTTTTGGTAAATCATAACTTATTCTCGTTGTTGGATTAAACGGATTAGGGTAGTTCTGCCTGAGAAGAAACTCTTTTGGCACTTCACCGGATGTGATATGAACAGAGGTCATCTCCGACATTGGTCGTCTCCAGACGCCGCTGCCCCAGGTCCCGGCGATAAGATTCGTGCCAGAAACTGCCAAAGAAATGACATAATTATTAGTCAAACCGGTAGTGACATTAGTCCAAAGTGTACCGTTGTTGGTGGTAAGAAAAACCCCAAGCCTTGTTCCGGCGAAGAGATTCGTACCCGAAACCGCAAAAGCAAAAACATTATTATTCGTTAAGCCGTTAATGACTGCCGTCCAGTTTGTTCCGTTGTTGGTAGAAAGAAAGACACCTCCGCTGGAAGTACCCGTAAAGAGGTTCGAGCCCAATACTGCAAAAGCCTGTATAGAAGTGCTCGTCAAGCCGTCATTAACCAATGTCCAGTTTGAACCGTTATTGGTGGAACGATATACTCCGCCCATTGTCCCCGCAAAAATATTCGTGCCGAGAGACGTAAGTGCATAAACTATATTATCCGTCATTCCTGAATTAGCCACTGTCCAACTTGTGCCATTATTGGTGGACCGATAAACTCCGCCGCCGCCAAATGACCCTGCGAAGATGTTCGTGCCTGCGACGGTAAGAGCCTGAAAATATTTTGTTGTCAATCCCGTATTTACCGAATCCCAGCTCGTGCCGTTATTGGTGGAAAGAAATATCCCGCCCGTAGTCCCCGCAAAGAGATTCGTACCGGAGACCGCAAGTGCATAAACCGTTCTTGTATTTACATTTGTTAAACCATTACTAACTGCAGTCCAGCTCGTGTTGTTGGTAGAAAGGAAAACACCTCCGCCCTGAGTACCTGCGAAAAGATTCGTGCCCGAAACTGCAAGGGCATAAGCATAAGTACTCGTCAAGCCGGAATTTACCTCTGCCCAGCTTGTGCCAGAGTTAGTGGATAGAAATGTCCCTCCGCTTTCAGTTCCTGCAAAAAGATTCGTTCCTGAGAAAGCAAGAGTCTGGACATTTGGATTAGTCATTCCGTTATTCACCGCATTCCAGTTTGAGCCATTATTGGTGGAAAGAAAAACACCTCCGGGAAAGGTACCGCTGATTCGGGTCCCTGCGAATATATTCGTGCCTGAGACTGCAAAGCCATAAATATAAGTAGCACCGGAAAATCCTGAATTAACCGCAGTCCAGCTTGTGCCGTTGTTGGTGGATAGATAGACCCCGTCACCGTGAGTTCCGGCAAAAAGATTCGTTCCAGAGACTGCAAGGGCATAAACAGAATTAGTTATAAATGGAGTGCACGCAGTCCAGCTTGTACCGTTGTTTGTGGTAAGAAATACTCCTCCCAATGTAGCTGCGAAGAGATTTGTACCCGAGACAGCAAAACTATTAACAGTGATATTGGTTAATCCGTTATTGACCAGTGTCCAGCTAGTTCCGTTGTTCGTTGAAAGAAAAACACCGCCGCCATTGCCATAGGTACCCGGCGAAGATATTGGTGCCGGAAATTGCCAGAGCAAAAACAAAGGGACTCACTATTCCGGAAGTGGCTGACGTCCAGCTTGTACCGTTGTTTGTGGAAAGAAAAACGCCGCCGCCAAAAGTCCCGGCGAATATATTCGTGCCCGAAATCAAAAGGGAACGAACATTAGTTGTGGTTAAGCCGTTATTGACCGCAGTCCAGCTTGTACCATTGTTAGTAGAAAGAAATATACCGACATAAGTTCCTGCGTATATATTTGTGCCATTTGCGGCTAAGCATTGTACTGAACCTCCATAGGGTCCATTGGTTTGATTCCATTGGGCATTAAGAGCGCTCATTTGTAGAGTTAAAAGTGAAAAGGCGAGAAAAATTAATCGAAGTGTTTGCATTGAAATTACTCCTTACTTGTAGAATTGGTTATGTGGCAATTGCCGTAAACCGGTTCGCCTTAGCGAACTATATTAAGGTATATGATTTAAAAGCAACAATCAAATCAATACACCCATAAAATTATAAGGATAGTTGCGAAGTCACAAGAAGAATTAACACGAAGATTTCAAGTCTTCTTTGTTGCAAGTTCATAAACGATTTTGTTGGTGAAATGCATACTTATCTTTTGATATTTTCATTTTTAAAATTATTAACTAATGATATTTAAAGATTTAATTTATAATAAAAATTTTATCTTTTTTATTATAGTTTAGTTATATAAATTTACTTTAACTAATTAGGAAAGTATCATGAGAGGTTTTTATTTACAGTCCATTAGTATTTATCCCCGTTTCGTTAATTATTATTTCATCATTCATAATTCAAAATTCCGGTTCACAATTAATGGAAGAAATCTATAAAGCGGGATTTATTTTTATACTTGAACTTCTGGTGATTTTAAGGAAACGAGGAAATTTGTGCTATTAAAATAAAAATTTTAAAATTATGAAAAAAATAATAGTAATTTTATTTTGTTTAATTGTACATTGTACATTGAAGATTGAAGATTGCGAAGCGCAGTGGTTCTGGCAGAATCCCCTTCCGCAGGGAAATAATTTAAATAGTGTAAAATTTGTCAATGAAAATACAGGATGGGCAGTCGGATATAACGGAACAATTATTAAAACCATTGACGGAGGAAATAACTGGATATTCCAACTAAGTGGTACTACTTATGATCTGAGATGCATTAGTTTTATCGATGCATATACTGGATGGATAGCCGGATGGACTTATTACAACACCATAATTCTAAAAACAACAAATGGTGGAACTAATTGGACAGAACAATCATCTGTGGTAAATAATATGATGGGATCGATATGTTTTATCAATTCTAACATCGGATGGATTGTAGGTGGTGGTGGAATGGTTTTAAAAACTTCGAATGGGGGAATAAACTGGGTTGTGCAACATACTGATTCGACAAGGGCATTACAATCTGTATATTTTCTTGATTCTCTGAACGGTTGGATTGCAGGGGGTGGTACACCTTCTGATCATATTATTCTAAGAACTACAAATGGTGGAATAAATTGGCAAGATCAAATTAACGGTCCGGGATTACCATTTATTTCTATCTGTTTTGCGAATAAGAATATAGGTTGTGCTGTAGGCAATAATAGTGAGATTGTAAGAACTACGAATGGAGGATTGGACTGGATTTATGCATCGATACTTCCCTATTATGACATCTATTCTGTATATTTTACCGATACAAATACAGCTATAGCGGTAGGATTTCGAGGGAGAATTATTAAAACTACAAATGGGGGTGAGAACTGGATCGATCAGATGAGTGTAACATTAAATGCGAATTCGCTTATATCGGTTACATTTGTCAATTCAAATACTGGCTGGGCAGTGGGAGTGGCAGGTAGAATTCTAAAAACAACAAATGGAGGAGCAAACTGGACTATTTTTTCAGATATAGCTAATCAAGCTCTTCATTCAATATATTTTATTGATAATAATACAGGTTGGACAGTTGGTGACGATCCGCAAAGCTTAAATATTATTATTAAGACAACCAACGGAGGAAACAACTGGATAAAACAATCACCGCCTTCATCAGATAGTTATTATTCTATTTATTTTATTAATGCCAGTACAGGATGGATCGTTGGTGGAGCAGGTTCAATAATTAATACAACAAATGGAGGAGCAAACTGGATTATTCAGACTAGTAATTCTATTTACTGGCTACATGCAGTTCATTTTGTTAACACGAATACGGGTTGGATTGCTGGTTCGAGTGGTACCATACTCAAAACCACAAACAGTGGCACAAATTGGTTAACTCAATCGAGTGGTACTTCTTACAGTCTGCTTTCGTTAGATTTTTCAGACTCAAATACAGGATGGGCAGTCGGATATAACGGAACAATTATTAAAACCATTGACGGAGGAAATAACTGGATTAATTATTCGTATGGTGGAACTATTAATTATTCGGTTTATTTCATTAATGCAAATACAGGTTGGATCGCCGGAAATTTTGGCACAATTCTTAAAACAACTAACGGCGGCGAGAATTGGATAATACAAGCAAACTTAAATCCTATTACCCTCAGTTCAATTTATTTTATTAATTTAAATACAGGTTGGGCAGTCGGAAGCACTATTATAAAATCAACAAACGGTGGAACTAATTGGTTTAATGTATTGAATTTGGCGCTCGGAAATTCACTCCAATCTGTATATTTCTCGGACTCTATTAACGGTTGGGCTGTAGGGCCATTTGGAACTATTTTGAAAACAACAACAGGTGGATTGACTTTTATATCAAAGACAGGTGCTGAAATCCCCGAGAATTTTTTATTATCCCAAAATTATCCGAATCCGTTTAATCCAACGACAAACATTCGCTATGAAATTCCAAAGAGTGGATTTGTAAAGCTTGTAGTCTTTGATATTCTCGGACGGGAAGTACAAACATTAGTCAACGAAAAACAAAACGCAGGAACATATGAAGTGACATTTAACAGCCGGTAGTAATCTTTCAAGCGGGATTTATTTTTATACTTTAACTTCGGGAGATTTTAAAGAGACAAAGAAATTTGTATTATTAAAATAAAAATTTTAAAAGATATGAAGAAGATAATATTTACATTATTCATTATTCATTTTTCATTAATCATTGCAAATGCACAAAGTACCTGGCTCTGGCAGAATCCCCTTCCGCAGGGAAATAATTTAAATTGCGTAAAATTTGTCAATGAAAATACAGGATGGGCAGTGGGTTTTAACGGTACAATTATTAAAACCACAGACGGAGGAAATAGCTGGACTCTAATATCAAGTGGAACATTGTATGAACTTAAATCAGTTTATTTTACTAATGAATATACTGGATGGGTTGTTGGTGGAACGAATCCGGGATTTAATATTATTCTTAAAACCACTAATGGAGGAATAAATTGGATATCACAATCTTCCGGGGTAAATAATTATTTAACCTCTATCTGTTTTATTAATTCTTTCACAGGCTGGGTTGTGGGAACTCCAGGGATAGTGCTGAAAACAACAAACGGAGGAACAAACTGGACTATTCAACGAACTGATTCTTCAAGGGTATTTCAATCGGTATGTTTTATTGATTCTCTGAACGGTTGGATTTCAGGGGGTGGTACACCTGGTGAGTGTACAATTCTAAGAACTACAAATGGTGGATCAAATTGGCAAGTCTTGGTCGATGGAAGTATTTATCGTTTTCTTTATTCTATACATTTTGCAAATAAATATTTGGGTTGTGCTGTAGGTTTCAATGGAATGATTATAAGAACTACAGACGGAGGGATAAATTGGATTAATGTATCAATACCTTATGCAAATGAATTCAAGTCTGTTTACTTTACGGATACAAATACAGCTATAGCGGTTGGTTATCGGGGACGCATTATTAAAACAACAGACGGTGGAGCAAACTGGTTTAACTTATTAAATGAATTTATAGATGATAATACTCTTACCTCTGTTAACTTTGCCAATTCAAATACCGGCTGGGCAGTCGGAGTAGCCGGCAGAATATTTAAAACTACAAATGGCGGAACAAACTGGACTATTTTTTCAGATGTGACCGTAGGTGCTCTTCATTATGTTCAATTTATAGATGAAAATACTGGTTGGGTTGTAGGAGATGACCCTCAATATTTAAATATTATTATGAAAACTACAAATGGGGGTTACAATTGGATAAAACAATCACCGCCATCATCAGATAGTTATTATTCAATTTATTTTATTAATGCCAGTACAGGATGGATCGTTGGTGGAGCAGGTTCAATAATTAAAACAACAAATGGAGGTGCAAACTGGATTATTCAGACTAGTAATTCTATTTACGGTCTACAGGCAATTCAATTTGTTAACACTAATACGGGTTGGATTGCTGGTTCGGGTGGTACCATACTAAAAACCACAAACAGTGGTGCAAATTGGTTTACTCAATCGAGTGGTACTTCTTACCCTCTGCTTTCGTTATATTTTTCAGACTCAAATACGGGTTGGATTGTAGGACAATATCCCAATATAATGAAAACAACAAATGGAGGAATAAACTGGATTAATTGTTCGTTTGGTACAACTATTAATTATTCGGTTTATTTCATTAATGAGAATACAGGTTGGATAACCGGAATTACCGGGAAAGTGTTTAAATCTACTAACGGGGGTTTAAACTGGTCAATACTGGTAGATGAAAGCCTTGGGGTTACTTACTACGTTTTCTTCAATAATGAAAATACGGGTTGGATTGCCGGAAGCTCAATTTTTAAAACGACTAATGGAGGTACTAACTGGACAAATGTTTTGTCTAATTTTGGTATACCTCGTTATATTCCAAGTATGTCTTTTATAAATTTAAATACGGGTTGGGCAGTTGGCGGCAAAGGAATGATTCTAAAAACAACAAATGGAGGGGTTGTAACTAATGTTATTCAAAACAATTTAAATTCAATTCCGAAAGAATATTATTTATCACAAAATTACCCAAATCCGTTTAATCCATCGACAAATATTCGCTATGAAATTCCAAAGAATGGATTCGTGAAACTTGTAGTTTTCGATATTCTCGGACGGGAAATACAAACATTAGTTAACGAAAAACAATTCGCAGGAACATACGAAGTAACTTTTAACGGGAGTTATCTTTCGAGCGGGATTTATTTTTATACGTTGAGTGTGGGAGATTTTAAAGAGACGAAAAAATTTGTGTTATTAAAATAAAATTTTAAAACTTATGAAAAAGCTCTTATTTGTTTTTTATTTTTCATTTTTTATTTTTTGCTCAGGTTTTTCGCAACCCGTATGGCAATGGCTATTTCCTTATCCACAGAGTAATATTGTTTATGAAGTCTATCCTATAGATGCAAATAATATTATTGGTGCTGCTTATCTTGGCACAATATTCAAATCAACAAATGGAGGATTAAACTGGGTTACAAACTCATATATAAATAATATATCTGCTCCTTTTGATAAAATTTATTTTTTAAATAGCAACACCGGATGGGTTTTGAGCTCTTATGGAGTTATTATGAAAACAACCAGTATGGGAGAAAACTGGATACTTCAATATACAAGTATTACGGGTGAAAATTTCCGTGGAATTCAATTTATTAATAATAATACAGGGTTTATTGTGGGGGGATTAAATGGCGGAGGGTCATTTATATGGAAAACAACAAACTCGGGCTTTAATTGGTTTACAATAACTACACCAAACCCTAATGCAACTTATTTTTCAGCTCCTTTCTTTTTAGATGAAAATACAGGATGGGTAGTTTCTCATTATATTAATCTCCCATATGGTTATTGTAGTCTTTACAAAACAACAAATTCCGGTATCAATTGGACTGAACAATTATGGAAAGGTTTTATATCTAAAGTTCAGTTTTTTAATTATAACACGGGTTATCTATGCGGCGGTACTGGAGCTGCGGGTACGGGTACTCAAGGTTTATTATATAAAACTACAAATGGTGGTTTAAATTGGTCCAATCAACCTTTTGATTCTACTGGAGCAATTCATTTTATGAATTTTTTAAACGAAAGTACAGGTTGGATTTCTGCGGGAGATTCAATTCATACAACTACTAATGGGGGGGCTTCATGGATTTCTAATAAAAACGAGGGAGGGAATTTATCTGATATCGATTTTTATAACATATGCGGTCGTAAGGGATATGTTAAAATTTATAGAAGTACAAATGCAGGAAATAATTTTTCGATTATATCGAAAGATGATAGTATCGGATTTGCAGATTTACATTTTTTTAATGCAAATACCGGTATAGCTCTTGGGGGTACAAATGCTTTTAGAACTACAGATGGAGGTTATAACTGGACAAAGACTGATTTGAATAATTCCTCAAATTATTCACAACATCAAATGTGCTTTTTTAGATGATAATAAGGGTTGGATTGTTGATAGCCGGAAGTAAAACAGTATTTAAGAGTACAAATGGGGGTATTAATTGGTTTCTAAATAATTATCAAATGCAATTTGATACAGTTCGATATGTTTGTACTGCACAACCGGGAATTGTCAAAATAATTGGTAATCATACCATTGCTTCAAGTTCAAACGGAGGAAACAACTGGTCAGCATTGCAAAGTAGTAAATTCGGGATATGCTTTTTCTTTGATATAAATTCAGGATGGATATTTTCCCAAGGCGATTTATTAAAAACAACAAATGGTGGTTTAAATTGGGAAATGAATTTACACCAAACTAGTTATCTCCATTTTGGAGTCTTTTTGAATTTTAACACAGGTTGGGTTACTGAAACGAGATATGGCGACTCAAAAGAAGATACTTTATTGATTACAAATAACGGTGGTGCAAACTGGCAAACTCTATATATAGGTGACTTAAATCAAGTTTATTTTAGACCTATATTATTATTAAATGAAAATACCGGTTGGGCTTGGGGAAGATACAATAGCAATCCGAGTGTACCATTCATCGCAAAAACTACAAATGGAGGTTTTAATTGGAATTTATGTGTTTATGGGGCAGAGTCTCGATCCCGTAGAAGTTTCATTTATTAATGAAAATACAGGTTGGATTTTTGGAGGTCTTCTAATGAAAACTACTAATGGAGGGGTTGTAACTAATGTTATTCAAAATAATTTAAATTCAACTCCAAAAGAATATTATTTATCACAAAATTACCCGAATCCTTTTAATCCAACGACCAACATTTATTATGAAATTCCAAAGAATGGATTTGTAAAACTTGTAGTCTTTGATATTCTCGGTCGTGAAATTCAAACATTAGTTAACGAAAAACAAAACGCGGGAACTTACGATGTTACTTTTAATGCCCGCCAGCCCGGGCTGGGTATCAATCTTTCGAGTGGAATTTATTTTTATACTTTAACGATAGGTGATTTTAAAGAGACGAAAAAATTTGTGTTATTAAAATAAAATTTTAAAATTATGAAAAAGATAATTTTTACATTATTCATTATTCATATTTCATTAATCATTGCAATTGCACAAAACACCTGGTTCTGGCAGAATCCGCTTCCACAAGGGAATTCTTTAAATTGTGTAAAATTTGTAAACTCAAATACGGGATGGGCTGTGGGTTATCACGGAACCATTATTAAAACAATAGATGGAGGCAATAACTGGACTCTAATATCAAGTGGGACAATGATTGAACTTACTTCTGTTTATTTTACGAATGAATATACCGGATGGGTTGTCGGTGCAACGGATCCGGGCTTTAACATAATTCTTAAAACCACAAATGGAGGAATAAATTGGATATCACAATCTTCCGGGGTAAATAATTATTTAACCTCTATCTGTTTTATTAATTCTTACACAGGCTGGGTTGTGGGAACTCCAGGGATAGTACTGAAAACAACAAACGGAGGAACGAATTGGAATACACAAGATACTTTATCAGCAGCTTTTAGAACCGTTTGTTTTATTGATTCAGCGAATGGTTGGATTGTCGGAGGTCATACACCGGGTGAGTGTACAATCCTAAGAACTACAAATGGTGGATCAAATTGGCAAATCTTGCTTGACGGAGGTATTTATCGTCATCTTTTTTCTGTACATTTTGCTAATAAATATTTGGGCTGTGCGGTAGGTTATAATGGAGTAATAATAAGAACTACTGACGGAGGGTTAAACTGGAGTAATGTTTCGATACCTTTAGCATTAGATTTTAAATCAGTTTATTTTATAGATTCTAATAATGTTATCGCTGTTGGTTCAAAAGGAAGAATTATTAAATCTACAAATAGGGGTGCGACATGGTTTAATCAATTAAATGAAACCATTAATGAGAATTCACTAAGTTCGGTCAATTTCATTAATAATCTTGGCTGGGCGGTAGGATTTTCAGGGAGAATATTAAAAACCACAAATGCGGGATTAAACTGGACTATTTTTTCAGATGTGACCGTAGGTGCTCTTCATTCTATTCAATTTATAGATGAAAATACTGGCTGGGTTGTAGGAGATGACCCACAATATTTGAATATTATTATGAAAACTACAAATGGAGGTTACAATTGGATTAAACAATCACCGCCTTCATCAGATAGTTATTATTCTATTTATTTTATTAATGCCAGTACAGGATGGATCATTGGTGGAGCAGGTTCAATAATTAAAACTACCAATGGAGGAGCAAACTGGATTATTCAGACTAGTAATTCTGTTTACGGGCTACAGGCAATTCATTTTGTTAACACTAATACCGGTTGGATTGCTGGTTCGGGTGGTACCATACTCAAAACCACAAACGGTGGTGCAAATTGGTTAACTCAATCGAGTGGTACTTCTTACAGTCTGCTTTCGTTATATTTTTCAGACTCAAATACTGGTTGGATTGTAGGAGAATATCCCAATATAATGAAAACAACAAATGGAGGAATAAACTGGATTAATTATTCGTTTGGGACAACTATTAATTATTCGGTTTATTTCATTAATGAGAATACAGGTTGGATAACCGGAAATTTCGGGAAAGTGTTTAAATCTACTAACGGGGGTTTAAACTGGTCAATGCAGTCAGATGTAAGTCCAACGGCCATTAAGTCTATTATCTTCAATAATGAAAATACTGGTTGGATCGCCGGAAGTACTATTTTAAAAACAACAAATGGAGGAACTAACTGGATAAATGTTTTGTCTAATTTTGGTATATTTGCTGATTTTCAATCTATATGTTTTATAAATTTAAATACCGGTTGGGCAGTTGGCGGCAAAGGAATGATTCTAAAAACAACAAATGGAGGTTTGACTTTTGCATCCAAAATAAGTAATGATGTTCCTGTGAATTATTCACTATCCCAAAATTACCCAAATCCGTTTAATCCGACGACAAACATTCATTATGAAATTCCAAAGAATGGATTTGTGAAACTTGTAGTATTTGATATTCTCGGACGTGAAATACAAACATTAGTCAACGAAAAACAAAACGCAGGAAGTTACGAAGTAACTTTTAACGCTCGCCAGCCTGGGCTGGGAAATAATCTTTCGAGTGGGATTTATTTTTATACATTGAGTGTCGGTGATTTTAAAGAAACAAAGAAATTTGTGTTATTAAAATAAGATTAATTGCTTTTTCGCAAACAAGAAAGTCATCGGATGATGAAAAGAATTCAGCCGATGACCATTCCGAATAAATTTGTTAGAGAGACTTAATAAAAAAAGATGTATGTAGATGCGTTACTAATCAGGGATTAGTAACGAGGGGATGATCCGTTTAAATCGACAGACAAAAATAACATTAAAAAGACAGACAAGAATGTCTATCCTATTGAAAATACTGATAACCCTTTTTTTCTAAATATCTTTTTAAATACATATTTACTTAATTGCATATACAAAAAATGAATGCAGTTGAGTTTGTAAATATCTCGAAAAAGTTCGGTGAATTTTTTGCCAATGATAATATAAGCTTTGATGTACGGAGTAATTCCGTGCATTGCATTGTAGGTGAGAATGGAGCCGGAAAATCAACACTGATGAAGGTTCTTTTCGGTGCTTACACCCCAGATACAGGATATTTCAATGTATCCGGAGAGAAAAAATCCTTTAAAACCACTCACGATGCTATTGCTTCCAAAATTGGTATGCTCTACCAGCACTTTATGCTAATCGATGATTTTACTGTTCTTGAAAATGTAATTCTCGGGAATGAAATTTCGAAGGGTATCGGCTTGATTTAAATAAAATCAGTTCTAAACTAAATAATCTTATAGAAATTTACAGCCTTGGACTAAACATCAATAAAAAAATTTCAGATTTAAGCATAAGTGAACAGCAAAAAGTAGAAATACTGAAATTGCTTTACAGGGATTCATCAATACTAATCTTTGATGAGCCGACTGCAGTGCTTTCTCCATTTGAAGTTCAAAAATTTTTCGAAGTCGTATATAAATTTAAATCAGAAGGAAAAACAATAATATTCATTACTCATAAACTTAATGAAGTTCTTGAGATTGCTGACCGTGTGACGGTATTAAGAAAAGGAAAAGTTGTATATGAAGCAGAAGAAAATAATCTGAATATTTCTGACCTGAGCAAAGCTATAGTAGGTGAAGTCTTAATAAAGGATACGGATTTTCTACGGGATGTTATTCCGGAAAAAGAACCGGCTCTGAGTCTAAAAAATATTTGCCTTGAGAAAAATAAAATTAAAGTTCTGAATAATATTAACCTTCAGCTTTTCGACGGTGAAATACACGGAATTGCAGGTGTAGAAGGTAACGGGCAGGGAGAGCTGATTGATTTGCTCTGCGGTCTTGAGAGAAAATATGAAGGCAGTTATGAACCTGATAACAGGATAATCGGAGTCGTTCCCGATGACAGAATAAAAAAAGGAATGATAAAAGAATTTACAATAGGAGAAAATATTGCTCTGAAAAATTATAAAAAGAATTTTATAAATAATAAAATATTTTCAGGTATATCGACCGAAATTATTAGCAAATATGATGTAAGAGTATCGGATGTAGATTCACCGATGCAGTCACTTTCCGGTGGAAACCAGCAGAAAGTTATTTTTGCAAGGGAAGCCGAAAGCGAGAGCGAAGTTCTGATATTTGCACATCCTACGAGAGGAGTTGATATAAATGCAACAAATTTTATACATTCAAGAATTATATTGCAGAGAAATAAAAAAAGAGCTGTGCTCCTTGTATCTTCCGATCTCGATGAACTTCTTACATTATCGGATAAACTGAGTGTTATGTATAAGGGAAGGATTTTGAAAACATTTCCGGATATTCAAAATATTATAAATACTCAGGAAGAAAAAAATAAGCTTGTGGAATCAATTGGTAAACTAATGCTCGGAATTGAATGATGTCAGTAAAGAATAAAAAAAATGTATTATCGATATCGCTTTCAATATTTGCAACTTTTTTCATTTTTATAGTTTTACTTTTGATTATAGGCAAAAATCCTGTCGAAATTTTCGGACTCCTTTTTCAGGATGTGTTTGCAAGCGGATATGGAATAGGGCAGACATTGCTGAAGACCACACCATTGATTATTTGCGGATGCGGGCTCGCTATATGTTTCCACGCATCACTATTTAATATAGGAGCAGAAGGTCAGTTAAACGCCGGCTCTTTTGTTATGGCAATAACAGCATTAAAATTATCGAGCTTGCCACTTTTCATTGTCCTGCCAGTTAGTATTTTGATGGGATTTGTTGTTAGTGGTATGATTGGTTTAATTCCTGCAGTAATAAAAATCAAAAAAGGTGTGAGCGAAGTTATTACAACGATTATGCTCAACTTTGTTGTTCTGGGTTTAGTGAATTATCTTCTGCTTGATTTTTTTGCAGTGAAATCCACTATGAGAACGGAAAAACTTCCTGATAATCTGCTTATCCCAAAACTTTCAGATTTTTTTAATCTCTTTCAGGGTTCATCTGTAAATCTCACATTCTTCTTTGCCATAGCGCTTGCGATTTTCGTTTATTTTTTAATTTATAAAACAAAATTCGGACTTAAGCTGAGGGCTGTTGGATTCAATGAAACCGCATCAAAATACATCGGTATAAAAAATAATTCGGTTATCATTATAGCTTTTTTCGTAGGAGCCGGTATCACATCGCTAGTTGGTTTAAATTTCATTATGGGTTATAAAGGATATTATGAACTGGGTTTTTCGAATAATCTTGGATTCACGGCAATTGCCGTTACATTACTTGCAAAGAATAATCCAATTGGAATTATATTTTCTGCCCTGTTATTCGGAGTTCTTGATTATGGAGGTTTGACAATAAATCAACAGGTCCCGAAAGAAATTATGTTTGTAGTTCAGGCATTGATTATTCTTTCAATTATTTCTATTGATAAAATTGTTGATAATTATTACAAACCGAAGATATGACTGAAATAATTACAAATATTTTTACATTGGCATTTTTTGCGCAGATAATAAGATTGTTCACACCATATTATCTTGGTGCCAGTGCAGCAAATTTTTCTGAGCGTTCAGGAATAATAAATATTTCAATTGAAGGCTTTATGATTTCTTCTGCTTTCAGTTATGCATTCTTTGCGATTACCACCGGAAATTCTCTGCTTGCACTATTATTGGCTATAGTTACAAATATCATATTAAGTTTTTTCTTCTCAATATTTACAATAAAACTTAAATTGAATCATATTGTTACAGGCGTTGGGTTCAATCTTTTAATGGCTGGCTTATCGAAATTTTTAATAGTCTATATATTCAACAGTTCAAGTAATACTCCCCGGTTTGATGATTTACCGAATGTTCCATTACTGAAAGAAATACCTCATATTGGTGAAGTGATATCGGACTATATAATAATTTTTTCAATAGCTCTGCTTTTCATTTCAAACTTCATTTTATTCAAAACTAAATTCGGGTTGAGACTTCGTTCAGCGGGTGAAAATCCTGAAGCGGGGGATTCACTGGGTATCCTTGTCAGGAAATATAAACTATATGGTGTTTTGATATGCGGCACTCTTAGCGGGTTAGCAGGTGCATGGCTCGCAGGAAATCAGAATTCGTATAGTGACGGAATGATTGCCGGTAGAGGTTATATAGCGTTAGCTGCAATGATAATCGGGAAGTGGAAACCTACTAATATATTTTTCGCCTGCTTAATGTTTGCTTTCTTTGAGGCGCTTGAAATCTCACTTCAGATTTCAGGTACAGATATTCCATCACAGCTTGTTCAGATAGTTCCTTATGCGATTACAATTATAGTTCTGGTTACATTTGTGGCAAAGACTAAGCCGCCTGCAGCGGACGGGGTACCATATTAAACAAGAGGTATTTATTATGACGCAGAGCGGGGGAGACTCTGCTAAAAAGGGTGAAGTTTTAATTAATTACTTTTGTTGAAATTATTTCCTTTTTGGTATTTTCTTTTATCAGCACCCCATAAAAGTTTTTTATTTAATGTCTGGAAGTAAGTCCGATTTAGTTTTTTAATTACTTTGATTGTATGTTCTGCTTTGAATAAATGAAAATCTGCAGGTGAGTCAAAAATTGTAGAATTAAATCCGTCAAGTGTTTGTCTTATTTTTCCCTCGCTCCTTGCGGTTATCTTTATTTCACCATCATCAGGAACTATAATTGGTCTCAGGTTCAGTGTATGCGGAGAAATCGGGGTTACTAAAAAAACTTTGCTGGATGGCGATACAATGGCTCCTCCTGATGATAATGAATAACCGGTAGAGCCTGTCGGGGTCGAGATAATTATTCCGTCAGCGACAAATCTTACTACTTTTTCTTTGTTGTAAAATACTTCCATTTCAATCATCCTGATTGAGTTGCATTTATCAATAACAACCTCATTCAACCCGTACAACTTTTTCTTATTAGCACTTTTTACGCCAATTAAACATAAATCCTGAACTTTATATTTTTTATTAAGAATATCTAAAATGAAATTGTTAATCTCTTCGGGACCTATTTCAGCCATGAATCCAAGACTGCCGAGGTTGACACCCAGTATAGGAATAGCTTTATTTCCAATAAGACTTGCGGTATTTAAAAAAGTGCCATCCCCACCAAGCGAAATTACTATATCAGATTTATTTAAAAGACTTCTTACGGAATCTGTCTTCCTCTTCAGAATAGTATTTTTAATTAGCGGACTCAATTTTTGCTCAAATAAAAAATCAATCTTTTTTTCCATAAGAAAATTTAAGAGACCGTTAAGTACCGGAACAGTACTTTCCTTTGTGGGATTACCTAATATGCCAAACTTCATAAAATAATTATTTATTCAATTTCCTAATTTTCAGAAGCTTGCTGAGGTGTTGCTCCGGGTTTGGCAGATTCCTCGACAAAGTTAAGCCTTAGATCTGATAGAACTTGTGTCAGAAATCTGCTTTCATCATCACTTACATTACTCTTTGTTTTCTCTTTTAGCATCTCTATCATATCAATTGACATTCTTGCTGCATCAAGATCTCTGTCCACTTTTTCAGTAAGGGGATTTTTTAGTTTACCCATTTGCATCATAGCCTGCATCTGGAAAGTATAAATTAAGGAGTAAAATAAAGGTGAGTTTTTATCGTCTGTCATAAATATATGTTTTTTTTAATTCAATTAATTCAAATATAGTTATTTAGAAATATTATTAACATTTATTAATCTGTCTGTCGAATTCTCCGGTGACGGGAAATTTTTCTGATTTAGTTTTAAAATAACAAATGGAACAGCAATCAGGAAGAAAAATACAGTCATCACTTCGTGATCACCGAACATCCATTCGAAAATTCCGGCTATATGAAATGCAATATTTGTCAGAATGCTTCCCAGTATAAACGCCCTGTCAACATTGTCCCCGGGTATTTTGTAGATTTTTAACTGTGCCAGAAAAATTGAAACAAAATATCCTATGTATGCAATAAAACCAAAAATTCCTGTTGTAACAAGTATCATCATATAATTACTATGCAGATGTGCACCTTCTCCGTGCCGGTCAATTGATTTATACATTTTATAGACCTGAGTTATCTGATTATCACCGACTCCCGTCAAGGGATGATCTTTGAACATTTTAATTCCGGTTTCCCACATTATAATTCTGCTTTCATTACTCGGATGCTTAGGGTCAAAAATGCTTGTAACTCTTTCTTTATACGATTGTGGCAGGAAAATTGCTCCTGCAACGAGAATAATAATATATGCAATCAAAAATTTTCTATTAAAAAATCCGTAAATAAGAAGACAAATGAAAAGAGACAGAAATACATTTCTTGATTGAGTCAAAAGCATCGAGATTATTATAGGCAACAAAGCTAAGATAAGATAAGTTCTCCCGATTATTAATTTTTTACTTGCAATTATAGCAGGGAATACTGAAAGAACGATAAACATTTTCATTTCACCTGATGTGAGTGGATAAGCAAAATATTCTATTCTTATTTCCGATGCGGTTGTAGTTTTCAGTAATTCGTTCAGGGAAAGTATGTATTTGATTATTTCATAAACCGAGATAACCGAAAATATTAATAAGACGATTACAATTATCCTGTACAAATCCTCTTTTGAAGATATTTTGATAATGGTAACAAAAAATATAAGAAACAGGAGAAGCCTTTTCAGTCCGATAAAAGCACCATCAGGAATAACAGCAAAAATTCTGGAAATAACCTCGAAGAATAAATATATCAGTAGAAAAATATTCGATATTTTTAATTCTTTGAAAGTATTCTTATCAAAATTAATTTTTCTTTCATAAATAATCTGTATTATCCAGAGTCCTCCCCAGATACCAAAAGCTATCGAAGAAATTGCAATTGAAAAGGAAATCGAAAATACCTGGATTGTCAGAAATGAAAGTATTAATAAATTAAATATGTAAGATATTTTGTTATTATCCAAAATTATTTATTCGCATTTTAGCTTTTCTTATCGTTTTGGATTTGCCAGATTTTCATATAAGTCAGCATATTTGTAATTATATGAAAATTTACAACCATTAAGCCTGTGATTCCATCAAGAAATCCTCCTTTGAATATATATCCCTGAATAAATGCCAGGGTTGGTCTGAACAGCATATTGAAGAAATTGATTTTCTTGTTTTTGGATTTTTCAATTGATTGTAAAGTGGAATAATGATTTACTTTTTGCATATACTCACTGATGGATGAAACTGTATAATGAAGTAAATCATTTTTCATTATTTCTGTTTCACCTTCCACTTCGTATTTCTCGTGAACTAATCTTTCTGAAACGGTTGCCCGTTTTTTAAAAAGTCTCAATTGGTAATCAGGATACCAGCCGCCATGTTTAACCCACTTATTTAAGAAAAAACTTTTCCTGGGCATTTTGTAACCTGCAAAATTATTTGTTTCGGAATTAATTTTTTCTTTAATCTCATCAGCAAGCAAAGGTGAGCATCTTTCATCTGCATCAATGGAGAAAACCCATTCACTGCTGCATTTTGATAAAGCAAATTGCCTTTGTGAAGCGAAACTTTCCCATTCATTCTGAAATATTTTAACTTCAAATTTTGAAGCAATCTCGATTGTTTTATCTTTACTGTAACTATCAACGAGAATTATTTCATCAGCCCAAAGAATGCTTTTAATACATTCCCCGATGTTATTTTCTTCGTTTCCGCATATTATAGCTACCGAGAGTTTTTCCATTATTTGAGGAAGCTTATATATTTTTTTCTTTGATATTCAAATGAGAATTTTTCTATTTGTTCATATTTATTTATTTTTTCCATAAACAAATTCTTATCGGAAGCAATATCATTTATTCTATCAATAAAGTTATCATAATTATAAAAAAAAGCAACATTTCTGAAATCTTCAATTTTTTCCATTGAATTATGCATTAACAAAGGTTTTCTGAAACTGAAAGCAAGGGTATATGCTCCTGAAATCTTGCTTGTGCTGTATTCTTTGAAATATTTAATTGCAGGGTCTATTAACGGCATTATTAAGTCTGATTCATAAATTTTTTCTAAATACTCTTTCTCATCAATATAATCATCATAAGTCTTTATGATTTTATCTAGATTATAGTCCTTTACCAATTTGACAATTTCTTTGCCTTCTTCGTTTCTTGGACTACCGAGAAAAATAAATCTTATATTTGGTGATAACTTCTTGATATTATCTCTCACCGTATTCAGCAAAAACTTGTAATTCTTCCTATCAACTGAAACCTCGCCCGGAATACAAATTAACAATTTATTACTTAAATGTTCATTGCTTTTATTTTGATAAGGAATAAAAAACGGATATAAAGATTTTACAGTTATCTTTTTTGATTCCAATTTTTTTGAATAATCCTCGATGTAATCATTCAGGACTAAATATTTTCTGATTTTATATGAAATAGTCTTTTGTGTAAAACTATTGAATAATCTCTCAGCCTCATGCAAAATCCCGATAAAATTTATTTTGCTCCAAAAAAATGCATAAACAATATTTCTTGCAAGTATTCCCTGTGCTGTATTGAGGATTATATTTTTTATGTTATTCTCTTTCGAATAACTTTTCAAATTACTTGTGAAAATCTTTCGCTCAATAGCATTATCGAATTTAAACCTTTGGATTTCAATATCATTTCCTATAATTTCCGAATCAATTGTGAGACCATCATTTATCCAAAGTACAGGATCGTATCCGCTTTCTTTGAGAAATAAAATCTGCGCATAAAGAATGTCCTGATGAGATTTTGAATGCTCTAATAATATTACCTTTTCTCTATCAGAATTCATATTTGTCATTAATTAAGATTATATACATCATCAACTTTAATATCGTCAATATTGTAAGTCTTCGACTGAATATAATGCTGGTTATTCAATAGAGGAGCCCATTCGAAACCGTTAGTGGGACCGAAAAGTGAAATAGTATTTATTCCGGAAAATCCTGCAAGATGCATCACTCCCGTATCATTTGTAACATATAAGTTTAATCTTTTTAGAAGTGCTGTTAATTTTTTAAATTCAAAATTCTCCGCAGCAACTGCATTTATATTACTTGCTTTAAGTTCCCGTATCAATGTATCAGTAATTTTTTTATCAATATAGCCAGAGGTTATCAAAACATTGCATTTGTATTTGATATGAAGTTTCTCAATCAGTTCCAAAAAGTTTTTAACGTCCCAGATATTTCGTACTTTTCCGGCTCCGGGATGAAATCCGAACATAGGTCTGTTAACATCCTGAAAACTGTTTTTAATAAAATCATCTGCAATTTTGATATCTTCAGATTCTAGATTGATTTCAATTTTTTCAACTTCTGTCCCATTCGATTCACACCCTATCATTTTTACTACTTCAAGAATCCTGTGAACCTGATGAACTTTATTTTTATTCCAGTCGAATTCTCCTTTGATATTTAAAAGATAATGCAGCTTATTAAACTCTTCATCAATTCTTTTAACCCCAACTCTTGTTTTAGCTTTTGACAGGAAATTTATAATATTGGATGTTCTGGATATATTCAATGTTGATGGAACAATTCCGAAATCATATTTAATGTTTCTGACTTCTTTCAGGAATTCCAGATATTCTTTTAACGATTTCTTTTCAAATATTAAGATTTTATCGATAAAAGGATTTATCTTTTTGAATGGTATTTCATAATTCGTCGGAGCAGTAATGAGTGTAATATGTGATTCAGGAAATTTTTGCTTAATAGCTTTATACATTGGTATCGAGCATAATAAATCCCCCAGCTGATTATTTTGCTGTCTAACTATTAAGAAATATTCCATTAAGTATATGAATTTACAATAACAATATACAATTTACATAATGACTAATTAAGTTGTAATTGAAAAATTAATTAATTGTATGTAACTTTTTGAATTAATATTAAAACAAATGAACATTAACCTAAATAAATTTACTTTAAAATCGCAGGAAGCGTTACAGAACGCTCAGGAAATTGCCTCAAATTATTCAAATCAAATTGTAGAACCGGAGCATTTATTTGCTGCACTTATACAGGAGAAGGAAGGTTTAGTAGGTTCTATTATCATGAAACTCGGAACCGGAAAAGAGCTTATGCAAATTCGCTCAGGAGAGCTTCTTGAAAGTATGCCAAAAGTTTCAGGTGCTGGAATCGGAAACCAATCAATATCGAGAGAACTAACTGTTATTCTGGAAAATGCAATAAAAGAAGCCGGAATAATGAAAGATGAATATGTCTCAGTTGAACATATGCTTATTGCTCTCTCTGACAGCAAGAACTCAAGAATAGGAGAACTACTCAGGTCAGAAGGAATAACGAAAGAAAATATATTAAAAGTATTAAGAGAAGTTAGAGGCTCAGGTCGGGTTACAGGACAGAATCCCGAGGAAACATTTCAATCTCTTCAAAAGTATGGAAGAAATTTGAATGAACTTGCTCACCGCGGCAAATTAGATCCGGTTATCGGCAGGGAGGAAGAAATCAGAAGAGTATTGCAGGTCTTATCACGCAGAACAAAAAATAATCCGGTTTTAATTGGTGAACCGGGTGTTGGAAAAACGGCAATTGCAGAGGGTTTAGCTATCAGGATTGTTCAGGGGGATATTCCGGAAAACCTGAAAGATAAAGAAATAATAGCTCTTGATATGGGTGCTTTGATTGCGGGCGCACAATTCCGTGGTCAGTTTGAAGAGAGACTAAAGTCTGTATTAAAAGAAGTACAGGATTCAGATGGGAAAGTGATTTTATTCATAGATGAATTGCACACTGTCATTGGGGCAGGAGCAGTTTCAGGGTCTATGGATGCTTCAAATCTGCTTAAGCCTGCTCTTGCAAGAGGAGACTTAAGATGTATCGGGGCGACGACACTTGATGAATACCGGAAATACATTGAAAAAGATGCTGCTCTGGAAAGAAGATTCCAGCCTGTTTTAATAACCGAACCCGATGTAGAAGATACTATATCCATTCTTAGAGGACTGAAAGAAAAATATGAAATTCATCACGGTGTAAGGATAACCGATTCTGCAATTATAGCCGCAGCACAGTTATCAGACAGGTATATCTCTGACAGATTTCTGCCTGATAAAGCAATCGACCTGATAGATGAAGCTGCTTCGAAGCTCAGAATAGAGATTGATTCCTTGCCTGAGGAACTCGACGATATCCAGAGAAAGATTAAACAGCTTGAAATAGAAAAAGAAGCTCTTAAAAGAGAACTAAGGTCGTAAAATAAGGAATTGAATTAAAACTCTTATTTTCTTAACTTTAACGTTTCTATTTTTATAAATAAACTATAATAAAATGAATATACCGGAAAATCTAAAGTATACAAAAGATCATGAGTGGTTAAAATTGGAAGATAAAATAGGAATTATCGGTATTACTGATTATGCACAAAAGGAACTTGGTGATATTATATATCTCGATATTACCTCAAGTATCGGAGACGTTGTTAAGCAGGGTGATTCCATTGGAACAATAGAAGCAGTAAAAACTGTATCCGAAGTCTTCAGCCCGGTTTCCGGAAAAGTTATAGATATTAATTCAGGTATCAATGATAATCCTTCCGTTATTAACCAGGACCCGTATAATGGAGGCTGGATAATAAAAATAGAGCCAAACAATCAGGATGAATTAAGCAACCTGCTTTCAGTGGATGCTTATAAGGAAATTGCAGGATAATCCGGTATCTAATATGAGGTTAGAGGTAGATTTGTTAAGACTAAATAAAAATGCTGAAAGTAAATATTTTAAATCTGAACGAAGGCGAGAATATTTTAGATTATGTCTTATCCGCCGCTGACTTTGAATTAGATAAGGATTTATTTAAAAATAATATTAATATTAATATCACGCTGGTTAAAAGTCTAAGCCAGTTAGCTCTTAATATTAATTTTGAAACAATGATTCGATTCGTATGTGACAGATGTCTTGATGATTTTGATTTTTTATGTAAAGGCAGTTTAGATCTTTATTTTAAACCCATGCCTGCAAGAAATCGTGCAATGGGCGAAATCCCGGAGGATGATAATATAAGATTTTATTCTGTTGAAAATAAGTATATTGATATAACGAATGATGTCAGGGACTTTATTTTACTCGCTGTTCCAATGCGGCACGTTCCTGAAGAAATTGACGGTGTTTGTGTAATATGCAAAAAGAATTTTGATGAACTTATTAAATCGAAAAATTTACAGGAAGCAATTAATCCTGTCTGGAAAAAACTTTTAGATAAAGATAATTAATAATTAAATAATATTAAAAAATGCCAAATCCAAAACGAAGACATTCAAAAGCACGGGGAAGAAAAAGAAGAACACATTATAAAGCTGCGGTACCTTCATTAATGGCTTGCCCTAATTGCGGTGAGATGAAATTGACACATAAAGTCTGTTCTTCCTGCGGCTTTTATGACGGGAAAAGTATTGTTATTCCAAAAAAAGCCAAATAATTACCAATTTCTTCTACAGTAATTAAATTTTTTATAAAACGGAATACTCCAGGAAAATAAAAATAGCAATTGATGCTATGGGTGGTGACTTTGCACCTAACAGTGAAGTTTTAGGCGCAATTGATGCAGCTAAAGAAAAACCTGATACACTTGAACTATATCTGGTTGGCAAAGAATCCCGGATTAATGATTTACTAAAAGAGAGAAATGCATTCTTATGAAAATATAAAAGTCGTTGATGCTCCTGATGTAATCTCTATGGAAGATTCTCCTACGGATACTCATAAGTCAAAACCTAATTCCTCCATGAATGTTGCTATAAATCTTGTTAAGGATAAAAAAGCAGATGGTGCGATAAGCGCCGGAAATACGGGAGCATTTACCGCGAATTCGATTTTAAAACTTGGAAGAATTCCGGGTGTCGGAAGGCCAACAATTGGTGCCCTTTTTCCGACAGATAAAGGTACTGCATTACTTTGTGATGTAGGTGCTTTTGTGGACTGCAGGGCAAATCATCTTTACGAATTTGGTGTAATGGGAAGCATTTATATGAGCCATATTTTTAAAATTGATAAACCTAAAATAGGACTTCTTAATGTTGGTGAAGAAAAATCAAAAGGTAATGAAGTAACTATTGAAGCATATAAATTACTTGATAATTCAAAACTCAATTTTATCGGAAATGTTGAGGGTAGTGATTTGCTGAAAGGTAAATCAGATATTGTTCTATGCGATGGTTTTACAGGGAATATTTTGCTAAAATTTGGTGAAAGTTTTGTCTGGCTGATGAAATCAAAATTAATTCATATGACTGAAGAAGGATTCTTCAAGAAATTATGGGTTGGATTAATCAGCAAAACGATGAGAAGTCTTGTCGGGGGATTTGATTATCAGAAACATGGAGGAGTTCCTTTACTGGGAGTAAATGGAGTTTGTATTGTCGGGCATGGAAAATCATCTCCTCTCGCTATTAAAAATATGATATTCAGAGCAGAGGAAATGGTGTCAAAAGAAATAAATAAAGCGATAGAAGAATACCTGAAATTAAATCCGTTAAATTAGAGAAAAATCAATAATTATATGATTTTGAATATCAAAATGACTTTAAAATGTTATTTAAAAAGTTTATATTAACCGCTTAATAATAAAAAATAATGGCAAAAGTACAATCATTTGCAGATAAAGCTGCAAAATTAGCAAAAAAAAATGAAAATATGGTAATGTGCCCGGACACGAAAAAAGAAACCAGGATAATAAATGTCAGACTAATTGATACAGTACAAACTGAAAAGGGTACCTGTAAATTTCTGGATAAGAATGTAAGGGTATACGAATCAACTTATAAACAATATAAACCATAATTTTGAGGAGATATTAACAAATGGCAAAAGTATGCAGTATCACGGGGAAAAGACCTTTAACGGGAAACAATGTTTCTCATGCTAATAACAGAACAAAAAGGAAACAATACCCAAATCTTCAAACTAAAAGAATTTGGCTTGAAGATGAAAAAAGATGGGTAAAGATGAGAATCTCGACTAAAGCTATTAAGACCCTGGATAAAAAAGGTCTTAAAGCTCTCGTATAGAGTGACCATATTAAGATGCATTTCGATAAAATCAGCATAATAATCCCTACTCTTAACGAGGAGAAGTTGATTGATCAGGTTTTATCGCAATTTGATAATGATATTAAGACTAAATTTAATCTTGAAGTTATAGTAAGTGACGGTGGAAGTAATGATAATACAATTAGTTTAATAAATGGTTCGGTTGATAAGATAATTTTTCATAAAGAAAATTTTAAGCAGAACATTTCCCGGGGCAGAAATCAAGGAGCAAAGAATTCACTCGGAGATGTTCTTATTTTTTTAAATGCTGATACTCTTATTTCCGACATTCAAAAGTTCTTTGACCAATTAATCAAAATCCTGGATGATAAAAGCATTGTAGCTATAGCTTGTCCGGTGAGGGTTTTCCCCGAAGAAGAGATTCTTGTTGATAAAGTATTCCATTTATTTTATAACAATTATGTGAGAATGCTGAATAAATTCTTTTTTGGAATGGGTCGGGGAGAGTGTCATATTATAAGAAGAGAACAATTTTTTAAAATGAATGGATATGGTGAAAAATTTGTAGCAGGAGAAGATTTTGATTTATACAGGAGACTTAGAAAGGCGGGGAAAATTTGTTATTTAAAAGAATGCCTCGTTTATGAATCTCCGCGCAGATACAGAAGATTTGGATATTCAAAAGTTTTTTGGGATTGGCTGATAAATTCGATTTCGATTGCTCTTTTGAACAGGTCAATTTCCAAAGTATGGCAGGAAGTACGATAATTTTATTATATTATTAAAGGTACCACAAAATGTTTTTTGATGTTCTTTCAAATAATGATTCTTGCAAAGCCAGAACCGGCATAATTAAAACACCCCATAGTGAAATCGAAACTCCGGTTTTTATGCCCATAGGAACAACGGGTACGGTAAAAGCGATTACGAACAGGGATATTGAAGAATTCGATACTAGAATAATATTAGCGAACACATATCATTTATATTTGCGTCCGGGAGTTGAAATTCTTGAGAATGCCGGGGGTTTACATAAATTTATGAACTGGAAAAATTCGATTCTGACGGACAGTGGTGGTTTTCAGATTTTTAGTCTTTCAACACTTAGGAAAATAACAGATGAAGGTGTCGAATTCTCATCACATCTTGACGGCTCAACCCATTTTTTTACGCCGGAGAGAATAATAGAAATTGAAAGAATAATTGGTTCTGACATTGTAATGTGTCTTGATGAATGTCTTGAAAATCCATCTGAACGTAAAAAAGCTGAAAATTCTCTAAAAACTACTTCGAAATGGGAGAAAAGATGTCTTGAACGTTTTAATGAAACACAGCCATTATATGGAAACGAGCAATTTATATTTGCAATCTGCCAGGGAAGTACTTATGAAGATTTACGAAAAATGCATATAGCGGAAATGACTCAACTTGATTTTGCAGGGTTTGCAATTGGTGGATTGGCAGTTGGCGAGGAATCTTCAGTAATGTATGATATTGTAGATTTATCGACAGATAATCTTCCCTTGAATAAACCCCGATATTTAATGGGAGTTGGAACTCCCGTTGATATTCTGGAATGTGTTGAAAAGGGAATTGATATGTTTGACTGTGTACTTCCGACCAGAAATGCAAGGCACGGAAGATTGTTCACTACATATGGAGAAATTAATCTTAAAAATAGTGGTCTGAAGTCTAATTTTAATTCTCCTGATGAAGAATGTAGAACTTATACTTCTGAGAATTTCTCATTAGCATATTTAAGACATTTATTTATCTCTAAAGAAATTCTTGGAATGCAGCTTGCAACGATTCATAATTTAGGGTTTTATCTTAAATTAATGAAAGATATCAGAAGTTCTATCAGGGAAAATAATTTCCTGAATTTTAAAAATGATTTTTTAACAAAATATTTATCAAATAAATTTAAATTTTAATAATTATAAAAAAGAAAGGCAGTTAAATTGATTACTTTAAATAACTTATTTCCCGGATTTATAATGCAGGCGCAGCCTGATGCCGGTCCAATGTCAATGATTTCTACATTCATTCCTTTTATTCTGATTATAGTTGTGTTTTATTTTCTGATACTGAGACCTCAGCAAAAAAGGCAAAAGGAAAGACAAAAACTTCTTAATTCAGTTAAAGTTGGTGACGAAGTAATCACAGCCGGCGGTATCTTCGGTAAAGTTGATCACATCGAAGATAAAATTTTATATATTAAAATTGCAGATAATGTAAAAGTTAGAGTCACTAAAGAATCTGTTTCACAGATAGTCGGTGTCACTGATAGTCTACCCGCAAAATAATTTTAATAATTTGATTGTTTTTATATTTAATGATTAAAAGCAAAATAAATAATAAGATTCGAAATACTAAAACGGAAAAATTAAAATTCAGTTCTATTGAATCAGCTATAGATGATTTTCGCAAAGGAAAGATTATTATCGTAGTGGATGATGAAGATCGTGAAAATGAAGGTGATATGATCTTTGCAGCTGAAAAAGCAACACCTGAGCTGGTAAATTTCCTTATCAAGAATGCAGGCGGATTGATTTGTGTTCCGATGGCAGAAAAAAGACTGAAAGAATTAGGTATTGAAATGATGACATCATTCAATACCGCATTGCACGAAACAGCTTTCACGGTAAGCGTCGATTATAAAATAGGAACAAGCACGGGAATTTCTGCTTTTGACAGGTATAAAACTATAAAATCTTTAATTTCAGAAGAGACAAAACCATCAGACCTTGGTAAACCCGGACATATATTTCCTTTGAAAGTTGAAAAAGGAGGAGTATTGAAACGAGCCGGACATACTGAAGCGGCTTTAGACCTTGCTAAACTTGCAGGTGTTTATCCCGCCGGAGTTCTGTGTGAAATTTTGAAAGAAAACGGTGAAATGGCACGGTTACCTGAACTTTTCAAGGTTGCTAAGAAATTCAAAATGAAAATAATAACCATCCGTGATTTGATTAAGTATAGGCTTGAAAGGGATATTCTGATTGAACGAATGGTGAACGCAAAACTGCCAAGCAGGTTCGGCACATTCAGAATTCATCTTTATAAGAGTCTCGTTGACTCTAAAGAACATATTGCTCTAGTAAAAGGAAAAATTGATTCAGGAAAACCCGTTCTTGTAAGAGTACATTCGGAATGTATAACCGGGGATGTGTTTGGGTCAGCGAAATGTGATTGCAGGGACCAGTTAATCGAATCTATGAAAAAAATTGAATCCGAAGGTACGGGTGTATTATTATATATGCGACAGGAAGGCAGAGGAATTGGTTTATTTAATAAATTGAAAGCTTATCAGTTACAGGAAAAAGGCAAGGACACTGTAGAAGCAAATCTGGAATTAGGTTTTAGACCCGATTTAAGAGATTATGGCATCGGGGCTCAGATTTTACGGGATCTTGGTTTACATAAAATTAAGCTTCTTACGAATAATCCAAAGAAGATTATCGGTCTCGGGGCATATGGCCTGGAAATAGTTGAAAGAGTGCCGATTGAAATACAGTCTAACCCCGATAATGAATTTTATCTGATGACTAAACGCGATAAATTAGGTCACCTTATATTACTTAATAAATCGAAATCGAAACAAAAAATTAACATAAATTAAAAAATGCAACAAACAACAGTATATTTAAGAAGAGAAAGATTAATTGAGTTGGAACATGAATTAAGAGATCTCAAAACCAAAGAAAGAAAAAACATTGCTGAAAAAATCGCAGAAGCCAGAGGTCATGGAGATTTGAGTGAAAATGCTGAATATGATGCCGCAAAAGAAGCTCAGAGTCATCTGGAAATGAAAATTGGAAAACTTGAAAATCTCCTATCGCGTGTTAAAGTTATCGAAAATGAAGATATGCCAGATGGTGAAGTATATATACTGTCTAATGTTGTTGTGAAGGATTTAACCAATAAAGAAGAAATAAAATTTACTCTTGTATCCCCTGAGGAAGCAGATTTTGAACTGGATAAAATTTCGGCAGCATCCCCGTTAGGTAAAAGTTTGTTGGGAAAGAAAGTCGGTGATACTGTTTCAATTGAAGTATCATCAGGAACTATTGAATATAAAATTATTGAAATTTCAAAATAATATACTATGTCAGAACGAAAGTATTCTGAGTTAAAAGTAGGAATTTTTGTTTTTTTAGCAATAGCTATTGTCATTTCAGTATTATTCTGGGCGAAAGGGTTTGTATTGACAAAAGATTATATTGAAATGAAAGTTTTTTTGCAAAGTGCGAGTGGATTGAATTTAGGGGATCCTGTTACAATCAGCGGTGTTCGCAAAGGAAAAGTTAAAGAGATTACTCTTGTTGGGGATTCAGTTTTAATATCGTTTAATCTCGAAAAAGGAGTAAAAATTAAAACAGATTATCGGATTGAAGTTGCTATTATGGAGATTATGGGAGGAAAACAATTATTTATTTCACCCGGTAAATCAAGTGAGGAAATAGATTATAATAAGCCATTAATTGGTTCTTCAGGTGGTGATATAAGCAAGTTATTTAAAGATGCTAATTTAATATCTGAACAAATTAAAACATTACTGAATGGTTTTAGTGTTACAAATGAAAATATTCTCAAAGTAGTATCAAATCTTAATGATATTGTAAGCGATAAAAATATGCAGAAAGATTTGAAGAGTAGTCTTTCAAGTTTTGCATCGACTTCCAGGAGCCTGAGCTTGCTTGTTAATGAAAATAGAATTTCCCTCAAAACATTGACTGATAAAGCCGGAATGACTCTTGATAACGTAAATGGACTTTTAGATCAGACCTCTCCTGAAATTAAAAAATCTTTTGAGCAGATTCAAACTCTGACTGCGAAAGTTGATAGTCTTGTAACGAGTGTAAACATCATCACTAATGATATCGTCATGAAAAAAAGCGGATTAGGAAAATTTATTAATGATGATAAGTTCTATGATAATCTTAATAAAACTCTTGAAGAGATTGAAAAGCTCACTAAAAAAATCAGGCAAGAAGGAATAAAGATTAATTTATTTTAATAAAAATCCTATATTAATTCTATGGGTTGAGCCTATTTTACCTAAAGAATTGAAAGCATAATCAACTAAATATTTATTCAGAAAATTTATTCCAACCCCTGCTGAAAAGCCGCCGATACCTGTCGAGGTTCCGGTTGATAAATCCTGTCTTTGCTGGTTATTATAACCAAGTCTTAGATTTATATTATCACTAACCATAAAATCGCCTCCTACTCTAACATTCTTAAATCTTTGAATGAATTTATCTGTATTATCCAGCATATTTGAAATTGAGAAATAAAACGTTAGCGGAAGATGTTCTAATTGTTTGTTGAATCCGATTCGTAAATCAAGAGGAAGTTTCTCACGTGTCGTTGAATATGAAGATATCTGTGTCCCGATATTCAAAAGACTTAATCCGAAATTCCATTGACTCTCAGGTACCTGGTATAACAGTCCAACATCTGCAGCTATCCCTGTCGAATGATATGTATCTATATTAGAATATATAAATTTCACACTCGCACCATAGCTTAGATTATCAATATAAAAATTTGCATAACTAAGAGTTAAAGCCATATCATTTGCACTGAATGTTCCGAGATTATTATATGAATCATCATATTTATCAAAAGTACCATAGTTAAAATATCTGATGCCTGCACCAAAGTAACCATGATTTTTGAATTTTTGTGAATAAGCAGCGTTACCCGAGTTAATATCCAGAAGATATTTATAAAATCCAACCGAAGCCTGGGGCGATTTTAATGTTGCAATGATTGCGGGATTATAAAAAATTCCGTTAACATCATTAAGCATCGAGACAGTGCTTCCTGCCACCGCAGAAGATTTTGCATCAACATCTAATTTTAAAAAATTATAAGTGGAATTATCCTGAGAGAAGATATTCGTCGTGAAAGAAAACATTATAAATGTGATGACTGCAAATCTGCTTTTGAAATTCATTTCAGAATATTAATTTTAAAATTATTCAATAATATAATTTACATTCGATATAAACAAGTAAATATTCCCCCTTAGTCTATTTTAACAAGGATTTATAACTATTTAATGCTAAATTCTTTGTAATCAATTGACTTTTCTAATCTATGAACGTCAACAGATTTTACAACTGAATTTTGAGGTCCAATTCTTAATTCCTTGACATAATCATTCAAAATTCCTTCTATACCTTCTATATCGAGTTCAACATCACCGTTATACAAATTTCTTACATAACCATTTACATCCATCGATTTTGCCAGTTTATAGCAAAAATATCTGAAGCCAACTCCCTGAACATATCCTTTGACAGTAACTATTAATCTAACTCTCTCTGACATAATTAAATTTAGTAAAAATTTCCGAAACTATTAAACCAATAGTCATTATTACAGCACCTGTTATCTGGCTAAAACTCATAATTTCAGTTAATATAAAATACGCTGCAATAACCGCAGTAACCTGTTCCATGTTATATATTAACCCGGCTCGGACCGGTGACACATATCGCTGATATTTCATCGCCAGGAATAAAGCGAGTAGTGTTGAAAAAATTGTTGTGAAAATAGTTATAAATCCCGATTGTAAATTCAGAACAAATTTAAAATCATTAAAAATAGTTATTTCAAAAATTAACATAGATAAGAAGCTAAGTACGACCATGCTAATAAATTGTCCGTAAATAAGAACAATATGGTTTGCATTTTTCGAGTATTTATCCAAATAAACGATTTGAAAAGCAAAAGCCACTGCGCAAATAAGAGTGAATAGATCACCGATATTGATTTTTGCAGTTCGCAATTCTGTTAGGAAATAAAGTCCAATTACTACTAATATTACACCCAATATATTGCCGAAATTCGGTTTCGATTTTGTAATAAAAATTTGAGCAAAGGGAAGCAATACTATATTAATCCCTGTAATAAAAGCAGACTTCGATGCCGTTGTATATTTAAGTCCTATAGTTTGTGTAAAGAAGCCAACAAAGAGAAAAATTCCAAGTATTAATCCATTTTTGAACTCGGTTTTGTTAACTTTAATTAAATCTTTTCTGAAGAAAATATAAAATATTGCTGTGGTTAAAACAAATCGTGAAAAAACAAAAGCCATCGGGGAAATATCATTCAGTACAAGTTTTATAAGTGGAAAAGTTAAACCCCAATAAAAAGATATTGAAAGCAGTATTAATTCAGGTTTATATCCTTTTAAAAAACTTACCGGATTATTAATTGATTTAACCAAATCTTATCTGTGAAAGATTTTATCTTTATATATGATAAATACTGATACAATAAGCCAGAGTATAGTAGTGAGTATTATCGGTATGTCTTTTGTTACGATTTGGGTTGGACTCTCGCCAAGATTTTTTTTGTGAATTAAATAGAGATATCGAAATATTCCGTAAATCACAAACGGTGTTGTGTAAATAAGATTCTCGGTATGAAAGGTGGAAACGGCTTTTTCGGAAACAGTATAAAGCGCATAGCATATTATTGTTCCTGTTGCCGCAATAGTATTCATCTGGTCTGTAAATTCTATTCCGTAAAAATTCAGGACCTTTCTTTGCTTATCAAGGTTTTCAAGTTCCATCTGTGACAGTTCAGCTCTTCTTTTTGAAATAGCAAGAAAAAGAGAAATAAAAATTGTTGTTAGAATCATCCAGCTTGAAAGGGAAACCTGTATCGCCGCAGCTCCGCCAATTACTCTCAGCATAAAGCCAAATGATATAAAAAACACATCAAGGATTACGACGTGTTTGACTTTTACAGAGTAAAGAAGATTGATTAAAAAATAGGCTGCAACAGTAATTACGAAATAAAGATTTATAAGTGATGATAATAAAACTGTAATTGCACTTATGATTATCAGAATAATTATTGCTTGTTTTATTGATATTTCCCCGGAAGCAATAGGACGAAATCTTTTTTTCTTATGGACTCTGTCCGCCTCAATATCTATAATATCGTTTATGATATAAACACTGCTCGAAACTGCACAGAAAGCTAAAAATGCAAGAATATTTTTCGTGAAGAGTTCGGTATTTAACAACTGACCGGCAAATAAAATAGGTGCGAAGCAGAAAAAATTCTTAATCCACTGCCTGACTCTGATTAATTTTATTATATTATACACATTATCCTCCGGTAAAAGTAATTTGTCCAAATTAGAAAAAACTAAGATGAATAAAAATACAGAAGGGAAAATATCAAATGTCAGAAGCCTAATGTTCCAACAAGAATCTCAGTTTTAAAACCTCAACAAACTTAATAAACTTAATGAACTAAAAGACTGCATTCTCCTGATATACACCAAATACTTCTTTTAGTGTACTGCACATTTCACCAACCGTCACATAATTTCTTGCACAGTTTAAAACACTAGGCATCAGGTTAAGACCACTTTCCGCAGCTTTTTTTAAGTCTTCGAGAGAATTTTCAACATCCTTATTATTTCTTGATGCTTTCAATTCTTTTATTTTATTAACCTGCATTTCTTCAACTTCCTTTGAAATCTGTAAAATCGGAATATCTATCTTTTCATTTTGCTCTACAAATTCATTCACACCGACAACAATCTTTTCTTTTTTATCAAGTTCAACCTGATATTCGTATGCGGCTTTGGAAATTTCCCTCTGGAAAAATCCGTTTTCTATACATTCAATTACACCACCCTGAGCATCTATCATTTCAAAATATTTTTCTGCTTCCTTTTCCATATCGTCTGTAAGTTTTTCTATAAAATAACTTCCACCCAGTGGGTCTGCTACATTTATCACTCCGTGTTCATATGCAATTATTTGCTGTGTTCTTAGTGCTATCTTTACAGCTTTATCTGAAGGTAATGCGAGAGTTTCATCCATCGAGTTGGTATGCAAGCTTTGAGTTCCGCCGATTACTGCGGCAAGCGCCTCAATTGCTGTTCTTACAATATTGTTTTCCGGCTGCTGCGCTGTGAGAGAGCAACCCGCAGTTTGTGTATGAAATCTCAGTATCCAGGATTTAGGACTTTTTGCTTTATATTTATCACGCATTCTTTTTGCATAAATTCTTCTTGCGGCTCTGAATTTTGCAATTTCTTCAAAGAAATCGAGATGTGAATTAAAGAAATAAGAAATTCTTGGAGAGAATGAATCAATATCCATACCCCGCTTTATACATTCTTCGATATAAGCAAATCCGTCAGCAAGTGTAAATGCAAGCTCCTGTGCGGCGGTTGAACCGGCTTCCCTTATATGATATCCGCTAACGCTAACCGGGTTGAACTGAGGTACCTCATTCGTACTAAATTCGATCATATCCGTTATTATTCTCATTGATTCTTTTGGAGGGAAAATGAATTCCTTCTGTGCAATATATTCTTTTAAAATATCATTCTGCAATGTTCCTCGTAATTTATTAAATGGTACACCCTGTTTCTCTGCTACAACGAGGTAAAAGGCATAGAGCATAATGGCAGGAGAGTTAATTGTCATTGAAGTAGAAACCTTGTCTAGCGGAATACCTGCAAAGAGACGTTCCATATCAGCAAGAGAAGATACTGATACACCGCAAATACCTACTTCACCTTCGGCAAGCTCTGCATCAGAATCCCAGCCCATAAGAGTCGGCATATCAAAAGCTGTTGAAAGTCCGGTCTGACCATGTTCAAGCAAATATTTAAATCTCTGGTTTGTATCTTCAGGTGTTCCGAAACCTGCAAATTGCCTCATCGTCCAGATTTTCCCGCGATACATATTACTATGGATTCCGCGTGTATATGGAAACTCTCCGGGATAACCAAGCTTTTCATCATAGTTAACATCTACTATTCCCGTATCTTCAGGAGTGTAGCATATATCGAGTTCTCTGTTGCTTAGAGATGTGAATTTCATTCCGGTCGTTTTAGCTTTCGAAGCATCCTCCAACCATTCCTTCTTTGACTTACTCTTCTTTGCTGCCATTTAATATATAACTTAAGTTAAGTTTAAATTTCAGCAATATAAAACAAATAGCAAAATATAAAAATTCATTTAGAGTTTTATTCGCTGATAACAATTAACTCAATTTCAATTTAAATTGGATAGTATGTTACTTTGCTAAGTAAAAAAATCAAAAAAAATCAGTTTTCGTTTTCTATTGTTTTACCTTTTTTATTTTATTTATTAATCTTAATATATTTTCAATTATTTATTAAAAAATATTATTATGTTACAAGTATCAAACAACAATATTATCATTCCCCTGGCTTTTTGGAATGAACTAAAAAAAAATGATTATTTCAGAGAGTTAATCGAAGTTCTTGAAGACAGCAGAGATTTGGATGAAGCAAAAAAGTTATCCACTTCTTTTACTGATATTAATGCTTATATGAAAAAAAGGGAACTTGTTGAATTGAAAAAAACACATAAAACCAAAAAATTAACCGGTAATAAATAAAAAGTTTGTATAAAGTCAAACTATCAAATAAAGCTGTAAAGGAACTTGATAAAATTGATTTTCAAATCGTCAAAAAGTTATTTGATAAAATGAAAAATCTTGAGAACAACCCAATGCCGGTTGGGAGTATTAAATTGAAAGGTGAAAATGCTTATCGAATAAGACTTGGTAACTACAGAATTATATATGAAGTCATTGAACATTCGAAGCAAGTGTTGATATATAAAGTAGCGCATAGAAAAGATGTGTATAGAGAAAAATAATATTATTACAACTCACTTTTTTAGTAGAGTTTCCTTCGGGATTCGAAAATTTAAAATTTTAAAGTCATAACTTCTAATGGTGACGTTCAGGAGTTACCTTCTGAACGCTTAGTTTGTCTCTTGGTAATTTATGAAGTCGGGAGGAAACTCCTGACTTGCACGGAAATTGATTGTCCCAATCAATTATTACGTTAATGGTGATTTCAGATCTTCATTTTAATAGTATTAAATAATAATTATATTTTAATACAAAAATTATTTATGGGCTTTAAAATATTTATTATTTTTGCATTTCTGATGTCTATTTCCGTTACCGTTCCGGGGCAAACAAGAAAGGATTTTCGCGAATACATAAATTATCCGGGATTGAATTCTATATCAGGCAATCTTGATTTATCCGGAATTAGTAATAACAATTTCAAGAAAGGATTTGACCGGCATACTCTATTCTTTAATGATTCAATGAAGCCTGCCCGGGATTCTTCTGTCACACGTTGAAATCTTTTTCCGGAAACCTGAGTTGGATTTTTCAAGATTGCCGCTTGAATTTCTTGCAGGAAACGGACTGGGGATTGCATCAGGTGTGGTTGGCGGATTAATAGGCTATGCAATATCTGGAAGAAAGTAAGGGTGACGGTGGAATGCCTCTTAAGTACTGTAATTGGACTAGGACTTTTTATATTTCATACAGCTGGAAGCATTGCAGGAGTTTATTTAACAGGAGCAAACAACGAAGATATTGATTATAACATTGGCTCGACTATTATTGGTGGGTTAATAGGAACAGGTGCTGAATTACTATGTTTGTATTTCGAATCTAAATCCGAAAATAAGCCCGGTTTTGCTCCAATTCTACTCACGACAATGCTTCCTACAATTGGAAGTATGGTGGGTTTACATACTTCGATGGAATATAAAAATCACGGTTCTGGAATAAATTCATTATTAAATTTCGATTCCGGTAAATTGAAATTAAAAATGCCTGACATAAATTCAAAACGGTTGCCTTATTTTGGGAATAAACAAAATAATTCGAAATTCCTCTCTAACTCTTATTACTCATCAGTGAGTTTACTTTCCTATAATTTTTAGGTTCATTTTATATTATTTTCTTTTTGTTCTGTGGCAGTCAGGAGTTGCCATCTGAATGTTTAGTTTGTCTCTTGGTATTTTATGAAGTCGGGAGGTAACTCCAGACTTACACGGAACTCACTTAATTAACTTTATTTAGAATTATGTTCGGCTGAATCTTTTATCCAGCTCTTCGGTTGTGATGCGGATTATAGTTGGTCTGCCGTGAGGACAAACATAGGGCAGCTTAGTTATAAATAAAGAATCAATTAGATTTATCATCTCGTCGCGGTTCAGTTTATCCCCGGTCTTTAATTGCGCCTTTGCAGGCATAAGATTTTGCAAGGTTATCACGCTTATCAAGATTTAGTGTCAGCTCATATTCTTTATACTGGTCAATTAAATCCTGGAAAATTTTTCTTTCATCTCCGATTCTTACATCCGAAGGAATACCGATGAGATGAATCAATTCTTCTTTCGTAACTGTAAAATTAAAACCTAGATTCTGAAAATCTTCTTTCAAAGTGAGAGCGATTTGAAAATCTATTTTTGTAAGATTTATATCTATCGGAACAAGAAGCTGTTGAGAGAATGGTGCCTGAGTATCCAGAGCTATTTTTGCTTTTTCATAAAGTATTCTTTCGTGTGCCGCATGCTGGTCGATAATCATCAACCCTGTTTCAGTCTGACACATTATATATTTGTTCATATATTGCCAGACACTGAATGCTTCTGCTTCGGATTTCTTTTTATGTTCAAAAACATTTTTTTGCTCTTCGGATTTATTTTCGGGAATATCTTCAGTATGCTGAACTGCTTTTGATGCCTCAAAAATTGAATGGATTTTCCGCTGGGGAGAAGAATCAGATTTAAAGTGAGATGCAATGCTTTTTAATACTGCATCATCTTTTTTAAAGCTTCCCTCGTTTTTCTTAAAATCAAAGTTTGGAATTTTAGTTTGTGAACTATTTGGTGTAAAACCAACGCTGTAAATCAAATCCTGTGCAGATAATGAATCACGGACTGTTTTTTTCATAAACCCGAATACCGCACCTTCATTTTCAAACTTAACTTCGAGCTTGGATGGATGAACATTTACATCTACAAGTTTAGGGTCAATTTCTATAAAAAGAAAAAAAGAAGGATAATTGCCTTTTTCGATTAAATCGTCATAACCGGAATATACTGCAAAATTCAGATTTTTATTTGTGAAGAATCTGCCATTTAGATATAAGTATTGTTCCAGTCTCGTTTTTTTTGTAAAACCGGGCAGTGATATAAATCCGGAAATTCCTATCAAATTATTTGTTGAGTCAACAGGTATCAGAGTATTTGCAAAATCTTCAGTGAAAATATCCTTTAGTCTTCCATGAAGGTTGTCAGGTTTAAGATTAAAAACAATATTATCATTATTTATAAGCTTGAAAAATTTATCGTGAAAAGAAATTGCAAGCTTTATAAAAGTGTCATAAATGTGTCTGAATTCAGTAGGGTCTGATTTCAAAAAATTTCTTCTGCCCGGTGTATTGTAAAAAAGATTTTTTACGGAAATAGAAGTTCCCCTTTCAAAACTTGTTTTAGAAATTTCCTTAATTTCGTTTCCTTCAATTCTAATTAGTGTTCCAAGGTCTTCACCAACAGTTTTTGTTTTCAATTCTACCTGTGAAACAGAGCAAATCGATGCAAGTGCTTCACCTCTGAAACCCAGTGTACTAATATTCTCGAGGTCTTCATAAGATGAAATTTTGCTTGTTGAGTGCCTGCTGAAGCACAACTCGGCATCGTCCTGACTCATCCCGAGTCCATTATCAATAACCTGAATCATTGATTTCCCTGCATTGGAAATAATTACAGTGATTTCAGTAGCTCCTGAATCAATAGAATTTTCCACCAGTTCTTTAACAACAGATTCAGGTCTTCCGACGACTTCACCCGCTGCGATGCGATTTGATAGAGCAGGGGGTAATATTTTTATAAATCCTGACATTTATGATTCCTGTTTTTCGAATAATGCTTCTACAAATTTATCTCTTTCAAATAACTGCAAATCATCAATTTGTTCTCCTACGCCGATAAATCTAACGGGGATTTTCATTTCGTTGCTTATTCTAATCACGATTCCGCCTTTCGCAGTTCCATCTAATTTAGTCAGAATTATTCCTGTTAGTCCATTAAGAACATCGGAAAATTCTTTTGCCTGATTAAGTCCATTCTGACCGGTAGTAGCATCTATCACAATAAAGGTTTCGTGAGGAGATTTCGGTATAACTTTTTGCATTACACGTTTAACTTTTTTAAGCTCATCCATAAGATGAGATTTATTGTGAAGTCTTCCTGCCGTATCAATTATAACTACATCAATATCTCTTGAAAGGCTTGCTTTGAGTGTATCATACGCAACAGAAGCAGGGTCTTTAGCATTCGGATTCTGGACAATCTCGACACCCGCCCGTTTAGCCCATATCTCAAGCTGTTCATTTGCAGCAGCCCTATATGTATCAGCGGAACCGATTAATACGGATTTCCCGGCTTTTTTAAAATTATAAGCAAGTTTACCAATTGAAGTGGTTTTACCGACCCCATTGACTCCTACAATCATTATAACATAAGGTTTATGACTCGAATTGAAATCAAATTGTTTGAAATCAGTTTCAGGTTCTTCAAAAACTTTTTGTATCTCTTCGCGGATAATTTTTTTCAGTTCTTCTTCATCTGCATATTTTTCTTCACGTGTTCGTTCCTTTATCCCGGAAATTAATTTTTCAGCAGTATCATATCCCATATCGGAAAGAACAAATATTTCCTCGAGTTCCGCAAGGAATTCATCATCGATTTTCTTTTTTGCATAAATGAGACGGTTAACTTTTCCAAAAAGGTCTTCTTTGGTTTTTGTTAAGCCGTCTTTTAATTTATTAAAGCCAATTTTATCTAAAAATGACAAGACTATATTTTATTTATTTTCACACGAAATTAATTTTAAAAGTGCGTAAATTCAAAATATTTAAAATTAACCCCCAGCCCCTTGTAAAGGGGGAATAAGTGAAATTTTAATTTACTGGCAAAATTAAACATTATCATATCTAATATTTTTCTCGCTATTACCATTTTCTGGACTTCAGAAGTTCCTTCCCCAATTGTCATTAATTTTACATCCCTGTAAAGCTTTTCAACCGGGAATTCTTTTATAAATCCATATCCGCCGTGAACCTGTATAGCTTCGTTGGTGGCTTTAACAGCAATTTCACTCGCATGATATTTTGCCATAGAAGCCGCAAGATTAATGTCCTGATTTTGTTCTTTCAGGTATGCAGCTTTATAGGTAAGAGCTTTCGCTCCTTGTATATCCGTATCTATTTCAGCAATCTTAAACTGAATTGCCTGAAATTCTGAGAGAGATTTACCGAATTGTTTTCTTTGCTTTGAATATGATAATATTGCATTCAGCGCTCCTTCTGCAATTCCAAGTGATAGTGCAGCAATGGCTATTCTTCCGCCATCGAGAATCTTAAGTGCCTGAATAAATCCTTCACCTTCTTTTCCCAGCAAATTTTCTTCCGGTACTTTTACATTATCGAAAATCAGTTCAGCAGTATCAGATGCTCTCATTCCGAGTTTATTTTCTTTTTTACCTACACTTAATCCCGGCATTCCTTTTTCCAGAATAAATGCACTGATACCTTTGCTGCCTTTTGATTTATCTGTAACAGCAAGCACAACGGCTGTTTTTCCGACCGATGCGTGGGTTATGAAAGTCTTACTGCCGTTTAAAATATATTCTCCATTTTTCTTCTCGGCAAAAGATTGCATTCCGCCTGCATCACTGCCTGATAAATTTTCCGTTAATCCCCATGCACCGAGTTTTTTTCCTGATGCTAAATCCGGGAGGAATTTTTTCCTCTGGTTTTCATTACCGAACATATAAATGTGATTCGTGCATAATCCATTATGTGCCGCAACAGTCAGACCAACAGATGGATCGATTTTTGAGATTTCCTCTATGATAATAACGTATTCTGTTGCCGTGAAACCCGAACCTCCGTACTCTTCCGGAAATATTATTCCCATAAATCCCATTTCGCCAAGCTTATCGGTTATCTCGAACGGGAATTCCTGACTCTCGTCATATTTCATAATTAGAGGAGCAATCTCGTTTACTGCGAAATCCCTTGCGAGCTTTTGAACTTCAAGTTCTCTTTCGTTGAAACTGTAATCCATTTTATTTGTTTGATTTACTAAAATTTTTTGGAAAAATTACCGTGAATTAAATAAGAAAATTTCGTCAATTCTAATGTAAAAGATTTCTGCTGCCCGGTTTTGACACCGGAATTTTTTCAAGCCATTCGGGCACCTCATCAGGTTTAAATTTAATCACATTTATTTTAGCAAGCGAAAACTGGTCACATCCAAAATTTACTTTACCATTACTCCGGTCAATAATAAATCCGACACCGGCAACATTTGCTCTAAATTCATTTACAAGGTTAATGACTTCAAAAACACTTCCGCCCGTTGTAACTACATCTTCACATACTAAAACATTTTCATTCTCATTAATATCAAATCCACGTCTTAAAATCATTTTATTATTTTCTCTTTCGGCAAATATTGTTCGGACGTTTAACTGTCTTCCAATCTCTGTTCCCAGCACAATCCCACCGACTGCCGGGGAAATTACCGCATCAATTTTCTTGTTTACAAAATGTTCAAGTATAAGTTTCGAAAATAATATATTATATTCAGGGAACTGAAGAACCTTTGCGCACTGGAAATAATTCGGACTATGGAATCCGGAGGTCAAAACGAAATGACCATCTAAAAGTGCACCTGTGTTTTTAAATATTTTAATAATTTCTTCGTTCGTCATTGAAGTTTTACTTTTTTAACTTCTTTTATTTTTTGACCCAGAAATCTTTCGCTGATTTGTTTAAAATTATTTGGGAAATCCGTAACAAAAAATTTATGATTCCCTTTAGTATTTTTCCTGTTCAGCAAAGTATTTTCTTCAAGAAATTTCTTAACATCTTTTGCAGTTTCTTCACCTGAATCTATAAGACTCACATCATCACCCATAACTTTTCTAATAGTCTTTTTTAGTATTGGATAATGTGTACAACCAAGTATTAATGTGTCAATGCCAATTTCTTTAAGGCTTTTAAGATATTCTTTTGCTGTCAAAAGAGCAACTTGATTTTCTGTCCACCCGTCTTCAGCGAGTTGAACAAACAGACTGCAGGGTTGTGTACTGATTTCGCAATTATCCCGGAATTTTTTAATTTGCTGATTATATGATTTACTTTTTATAGTACCGAGAGTTCCGATAACACCAATTTTTTTATTTTTTGTTTTCTCTGCCGCTGCTCGTGAGCCGGGAACTATCACCCCCGTAATCGGAACTTTCGTGATTTTCCGGAGAAAAGGGACTGCCACTGATGATGCTGTATTGCATGCGACTACAATTAATTTTACTTTCTTAGCAAGTAAAAATTTTAAGCATTCGATTGAATACAGTATTACTGTTTCCTTCGATTTTGAGCCATACGGTAACCTTGCTGTATCGCCAAGATAAATAATGTTCTCATTTGGAAGCAATTCAAACAAAGATTTTGCTACTGTTAATCCGCCTATTCCTGAATCAAAAACTCCAATGGGTCTACTTCGCAATTTAGTAAGTGTCAAATTGATATTAGTTTAAATTATCATTAAAGATAGTTAATTTGCCATATTATTGAAATGAAGTTTTAATACATTGCGGTATGATAGAAATCAGGGATCTAAAGAAAACATTCGAAGATAATCAGGTTTTGCTGGGTGTAAATCTGGTTATTAATAAAGGAGAAACCCTTGTAATCATCGGAAGAAGCGGCTGCGGGAAATCTGTTTTATTAAAACATATAATAGGCTTAATGAAACCGGATGAAGGTCAGGTTATTATTGAAGGCCAGGATATTGCTAAAATCAGTGTTAAAGATTGTATAAATTAAGGGCAAAGTTCGGTTTTCTGTTCCAGGGAGCTGCTCTTTTCGATTCAATGGACGTAGGAGAAAATGTGGGGCTTGCTCTTAAAGAAAATACCAGAATGAAACCCGATGAAATTAAAAAGGTTGTGGCTGAGAAACTTGAACTGGTAGGTCTTCCGGGGACGGAGAAAATGAAACCTTCAGACCTTTCAGGAGGAATGAAAAAAAGAGTTTCACTTGCCCGAAGTCTTGCCACGGATCCCGAATATATACTTTATGATGAACCAACAACAGGTTTAGATCCCGTGATGAGCGATGCGATTGATGATTTGATAAAAGAACTTACAATGAAACTCAAGGTAACTTCTATAGTAGTTACACATGATATTTTTTCTGTTTATGAAGTTGCGGATAAGGTTGCAATGATGCACGACGGAAAGATATATTTCTATGGAACTCCGCAGGAACTAATTAAATCAGAAGATGAATTAGTAAAAGATTTTTTGCATAGAACACAGAAGAAGCTAAATCAGTAGCGAAGAAACTGAGATATTGCTACGTTATAACTTCGTCGATTATCCCTCCGCCGAGGACGTCATCGCCGATATAAAAGACTGCGGATTGTCCGGGAGTTATTGATTTTTTTGGCTTATCAAACAAAACTTTTATTTTATCTTTATCTATTTGTTCAACAACAGCATCTGAACCTTCGTCTTTATAACGGATTTTAACTTTTGCTTTCATTGGTTTGTCAAGTTTATCCATGAGCATTAAATTAATATCTTTTGCAATAAAACCGGGATGGTACAAATATTCTTCATCGTCTATAAAAACTAAATTTTTTTCTGCATCAATTTTTGTAACATAAACAGGTTTTCCTAATGAAACATTTAATCCTTTCCTCTGACCTATTGTGTAATAAGCAAAACCTTTGTGCTTACCAACTGATTTGTCTTTATAAATAATATCCCCGTTTTTGAATTTATTCATCACATCGGGAATTCTGATTTGAAGAAGTTCACGGTAGTCGTCATTAGGAACAAAGCATATTTCCTGAGAATCCGGAGTTTCAGCAGATTTAAGATTAAGCTTTTTGGCAATTTCCCGTATTTCCGGTTTTTTATAATTTCCAAGAGGAAAAAGAGTTTTACTTAATGCGAATTGTGATAATCTCCAGAGAGCATATGTCTGGTCTTTATGTTCATCCCCTGAAACAGTTATATAATATCTGTTTGTTTTTTCATCGTGGTTCAATTTTGCATAATGCCCTGTTGCGATAAAATCTGCACCAAGCGATTCGGCTTTTTCAAGAAGTGCTCCCCATTTGATTACTTTATTACATAATACACACGGATTAGGGGTATTTCCTTTCATATATTCATCAATGAAATTTGTAATAACTGTTTCATTAAATCTTTCGGTAAAATCCAGTGTGTAATGATGAAATCCGAGCTGCTCTGATACATTTTTAGCATTATAGATTGTTTCGAGTGAACAGCATCCCGAATCCTTTTCAGGAAAGTCGTCAAATCCCCAGGTTTTCATAGTGACACCTATGAGATTATAACCTTCATCTTTTAACAAAGCTGCTGCAACAGAGGAGTCTACACCTCCGCTCATCGCTACAACAACGGTCTTATTTTTTCTATTATTAACCATTATAAAATTAAAATATTGAAAGAATTCAGGACTTAAAAGTGAAAAAATGAATTGTTTTTTTTGTATGATTGGTTTAACTTAAAATGTATTCAAGAATTAAAAAGGAGTAAATGAATGACGAAAAAAACACTGGTAACTTTTATTGTACTTTTAACTTTTTCTCTTAGTAGTCTGTTTGGTTTTACGGAATTAGGTGCTTCCGGACAACAAAGCAAGAGTCCGACTAAGAAGACCGAACAAACAACTAAAAAGAAATCCCCTAAAAAGAAAAAGAGCAGTAAAAAGAACACCAAGTCTAAAAAAACAAGCTCAAAAAAGAAAAAAACGACCGGGAAGAAGAAAACTTCAAAGAAAAAGTCTTCTAAAAGAACTTCGAAGAAAAAAACTTCTTCAAAAAAAACCAGCAAAAAAAGAGGTAAAAAAAGTAATAGAAGCAGACGTTCAAGCAGAAGAACTGTAAGAACAACGGTTCCATACAATAGCAATAATACTTATACGCCTCCTAAAACTTATGAAACTGATAAAACAAATCCAGATAAAAAAGGCAGAGAATATATAACGAGAAGAAACGAAGGAACCGGTAAAAAAAGAACCTAAAAAAGAAGGTGAATAAAATCTGAGCTTTCGGTTATTTAAAAACCTGAATGAACGAAATGTTTATTCAGGTTTTTTTATTTTTTATATTTTATGTGGAATTTCATTTTTTTATATTGATAATTATGAAGATAAGTTTAAACTGGATATTGGAATACATTCCGGGACTCAAAATTGAGAATTACGGAGACCTGATAAATTCTATGATTTCTGCAGGTTTGGATATTGAATCCGTGGAATTTGAATCAGATAAATTTAAAAATTTTATCGTTGCAGAAGTTTTAGAAACCTCGAAACATCCAAATGCGGAGAAATTAACGATTTGCAAAGTAAACACAGGTGAAAAAGTACTCAATATCGTTTGCGGAGCACCTAATGTAGCTTCGGGGCAAAAAGTTTGTCTGGCATTAACCGGAGCGATAGTTCCTAAAGGTAATTTTGAAATAAAAAAATCTAAAATCAGGGGTGAATTATCTGAAGGAATGATTTGTGCTGAGGATGAACTTGGAATATCGGATAATCACAGCGGGATTATGGTCCTCGAAGGAACTGCAATCGTCGGAATGAATTTTGCTGATTATATTAAAGCAAATGATGTACTATTTGAAATAGGAGTTACACCAAATCGAGGAGATTTATTTTCGCAGATTGGAATGGCAAGGGAAATAGCTGCTATTTACGAACAAAAAGTAATTAAGCCTGTTATCAGATATAAAAGAATCTGATTTAAAAACTGAAGATTTTGTTTCAATTCAAATTGAAAACAGAGAGTATTGCAAAAGATTCACCGGAAGAGTCGTTAAAAATGTTCAAATAAAAGAATCTCCCGAATGGCTGAAAAAAAGATTGATTTCGGTTGGATTGAGACCTGTGAATAATATAGTGGATATAACAAATTTCGTTATGATGGAAACAGGTCAGCCGCTTCACGCATTTGATTATGACAAAATCAGAGGTAAAAAAATAATAGTAAAAGTTGCAAAAGAAGGCGATAAGTTTACAACACTCGATTCTAAAGAAAGAATCCTGAATGATAAATCGCTGATGGTATGCGATGGTGAAGGATATTCAGGAATTGCCGGCATAATGGGAGGAGAATTATCCGAAATTACAGAAAAAACCAGGAATGTATTTATCGAAAGTGCATATTTTGACCCGGTATGTATCAGAAAAAATTCTAAGAAACTTGGATTGCAAACTGATGCATCCCAGAGATTTGAAAGGGGAGTTGATATTGAAAATGTTGAATATGCATCAAACCGGACAGCACAGTTAATTCAGGAAATTGCAGAAGGCGAAGTGTGCAGAGGATTACTGGATGTTTATCCTGATAAATTCGATAAATTACTGGTGGGGGTAAGAAAAGAAAGACTTAGCAAGATAATTGGCGTTGAATATTCAGAAGAAGAAATAATAAAACTCCTTGGAAAAATTGAAATAAAGTATGTTGAAAAGAAAGAAGATAAAATTATATTTGAAATTCCCGAATACAGAAGGAATGATATAACCAGGGAATCGGATTTAATTGAAGAGGTAGCACGCTTATCGGGTTATGAAAATTTGAAGAATGAGTATAATTTTTTAGTCAATCCTTTATCTGAATTTGATAATAGTGAAGATTTCCTGAAATTCAAGAATCAAATCAGAGAGCATTTCGTTGGCAGAGGTTTCAATGAAATTATTTCCTACAGCCAGCAGGATGCAAAAATATTAAACCACTTTACACAAAGTTTCGTGGGAATTGAGAATCCAAATTCCACCGAGATGAATGTAATGCGCGAGAATCTCACTTACGGGATACTTGATATAGCAAAAATAAACATAAATAATGCCGGGAAAGATGTTTCTCTTAAGCTTTTTGAAATTGGCAAAGTTTTCAGGAATGACGGAAACAAATATGGTGAGAGGACAAATCTCTGTTTTGCTTTATACGGCAGAAATGATATGGATTATTATTCCAACAAAGATGAACAGATTCGGAATGATGGACATCAAAGGTGAGATGGAAATGTTAATGTTTAAATTAAATCTTGAAATTTACAGATATATTTATTATAATAAAGAGAGTAATGTACTCGAATTTAAAGTTAATAATGAGGTCTTTGGCATGATATCGGAAGTGGAGACAAGAATTCTGCAACTATTTGATATTAAAAATGATGTATATGTATGTGAGCTTGACCTGGATGTTCTTTATAAGGAACGGAAAAATGGGAATATATATTCCCCGGTATCAAAATTTCCGACGGTTAAACGGGATTTAGCTTTGATAGTTAATAATGATGTACATTATTCCGATATTTCAGAATTATTGAAGAAATTCGGAGGAAAAACACTGAAGGAAATATCGTTGTTTGATATTTATTCTGACGAAAAAATAGGAACTAACAAAAAAAGTATTGCAGTTTCACTGGAATTTCAGTCTGAAGAAAAAACGATGACAGATGATGAAGTTAACAATCAGGTTGAGAAATTAATAAAAAATCTTAAAAAAGAATTAAATATTGAATTAAGAAGCTAAATTTTACAAAATTCTATGAATGATAGTTCTTCAGAAATTAGCAAAGATAATTTTGACAGATTAAAAGACTCGCATCAGCAGATGCTTGATCGTCTTATCAAGAAAATACAGGATTTTGTTAAATATTATAAAGTAATCAAGGAGGAAAACACAACTTTAAAAGAAAATATACGCGATTTAAACAACAAACTTACGGAAATAAAATTACAACTATCAAAAATAAATTCAGATACAGTTTTAAAAGATAAAGAAATTTCGGATTTAAAAAATTTGTTATTAAATTCGAATAACAATAAATTATCCGTACAGGATAAACAAAACCTGAAATCAAGGATTCAGGAATTAATTTCGAGAATTGATGTACATCTTGAGCAGTATGAAGAGGATAAGAAAGACTATGAATTTTAAAAATTGTTTGACCGGTAAAATCAAAATGTTGGTTCAATGAAGAATACAGGAACAAAAGTCAAAATATTTAACAGTGAATATAATCTGCAGGGAGAAAATCCTGCAGAAGTTGAAAAGGTTGCGAATTATGTTGATAATGTTATGCAGAGAATAAACTTTGAGTCACCTAATCAATCGGGTGAAACTATAGCAATCGTGACTGCATTAAATATAGCTGAAAATTTATTCAAAGAAAAAAAGTCAGCGCAGGAGATTGAAAAAGACTATTCTAATTTCATGAATGATTGCAGCAAAAAGATTGAAGATTTATCAGATTTAATTGATAAGACAATTTGATTTTTTATTTCGTTCTTTAAATAAAGCGATTTTGACCGCACAAATACCGAAGTCAAACATTATATAGAACCAACAGTTGTAAAAACTTGGGAGGTATGCTCTCGCAAGTGTTGATTGCAGGCCTCAATCCCTTTTAGGGATCTTGCTTTCCGGCTTGTTCGGAGATTAAGCAGGCACTGGAAGCAAAAGGCACTTTGGCACCCCCCACTATATAAGTAAAAAGGTTCGTTTATAACCTTTGAATTTTGGTAAATTTGTGCGGTCTTTTTTTTATAAACATATTATGTTTCGTTAATTAAAATTTTTGTAAGAGGTATTTAAAAATGGAAGAATTGTATATACTATTACTGGCGTCAGTGATTTTGTGTCTGATAACCTTTTTTATAGGCTGGTATTTCAGTAACCGGTCAAATAAATCAAAGGTAGCAAATGCTGAAAGCATTTCACTAAAAATTATATCTGATTCCGAAAATAAATCACAGGTGATTATAAGGGAAGCTGAAAGAAGAGCTAACGGTTTCCAGCAGGATGCTGAAAAAGCTGCTCAGAACTTAAAAAAAGAAAAATTATTAGAAGTCAAAGACGAATTCTATAAAAGGAAGCAAAAGTTTGATGAGGATGTAAAAATCCGGGAAAAAGATGTAGTTGAAGTTGAAAGAAAACTCAAAATCGAAAAAGAAACTCTTGAGCGGGCAAAGGCTGAAATCTTAAATAAAGAAAAAAACGTTCACTCCCTTACGTCCGATCTCAATACCAAACTTGAAGATTTAAAGAAAAAGCAGGATGAAGTAGGAAAACTTGAATCCGAAAGGCTAAGTGTTCTTAATGAACAAAAATCAAAGCTGCAGAGAATTTCAGGTTTAAGTGAAGATGATGCTAAGAAAATGCTGTTCGATAGTTTAATTGACCAGGTAAAGATGGAATCTGCACAAAAGGTTCAGGATATTCGTGACCAGACTAAACAGGAATCAAATAAAATTGCTAAAAACATTATTATCCAGGGAATACAACGCTCTGCCGCTGACCATTCAGTGGAAACAACAGTCAGTGTGCTCCAGATAACATCTGATGAACTTAAAGGAAGAATCATTGGCAAAGAAGGTAGGAATATCAGAGCTTTTGAAGCTGTAACGGGAGTAGATATAATAGTTGACGATACACCAGAAGCAATAATTATTTCAGGTTTTGATCCGTTCAGAAGAGAAGTTGCAAGAGTCGCGATGGAAAGATTAATTGCAGATGGAAGAATTCACCCTGCAAGAATTGAAGAAGTTGTGTTAGCTGTTGATAAAGAATTGAACGAGGAAATTATTAAGATTGGCGAGCAGACACTTATGGAAATGGGACTTCAGGGTGTTCACAGAGATATTGTTACATTAATAGGAAGAATGAAATACCGCTCCAGTTATGGGCAGAATGTTCTTAACCATTCTATGGAAGTCGGACATCTTGCAGGTATAATGGCTGCAGAATTAGGTCTGGATGCTTACCTCGCGAAGCGAGCAGGGATGCTGCATGATATCGGAAAAACAATTGACAGAAACATTGAAGGACCGCATGCTGTTCTTGGTTATGAAATTGCAAAAAGATGTAAGGAACATCCGGTAGTTGCAAATGCCATAGGTTCTCATCATGATGAAATGCCGATGGAACATCCTATTGCAGTACTTGTCCAGGCAGCCGATGCTATAAGCGGGGCAAGGCCGGGAGCAAGAAGGGAATCTGTAGAAGCATATTCAAAGAGGCTTGAGAAGCTTGAAGCCATAGCTACTTCTTTCGAGGGTGTTGCTAAAACCTATGCGATACAAGCCGGCAGAGAAGTGAGAGTAATAGTTGAACAGGATAAAATCAGTGATATTTTGCAAGACCAGCTTGCAAATGATATTGCTCAAAGAATCCAGGAGGAAATGGAATATCCTGGACAAATAAAAGTAAATGTTATTCGTGAGAGAAGGTCTATTGCATATGCAAAATAAAAATCTTAATTTGATAATATGAAATATTTTAAAGGAAAAACTGTAATAGGAATAACAGGCGGAATCGGCTCCGGAAAATCCATGTTCTGCCGTATGATTTCCGAGAATGGCTATAAAGTCATCAGTGCGGATTTTGTTGCGAAAGAGCTATATATTAAGAATAAAAATTTATCAAAAAAATTAGTTTCGGCTTTCGGAAAAGATATTCTGAACTTTAAAGGTAAAATTATACTTCCAAAATTAAAAGAAATCATATTTTCGAGTAAAAAGAATTTTCTTAAAGTTAACTCGATAGTTCATCCGGTAGTAACAGATACTATAAAAAAAGATATTAAAAAAGCGAAAGAAAAAGTAATAATAGTGGAAGCTGCTTTAATCTTTGAGAGTAAATTTGACAAATTGCTTGACTATGTAATTACAGTTTTTTCAAATAAAAAGACCCGGATTGATAGAATCGTTATGCGTGATGGTTCTAAAAAAAGAGAAGTGGAACGTGTTATTAATCTTCAGATGGATGACAGGTTAAAAGTTGAAAAATCTGACTTCGTAGTTGTTAATAATAAAACTATTGAAGATTTGTACAACCAGGCCGAAATACTGGGCAAAATAATAAAAATAATAAGTAAATAACTAAATATAACTATTTATACTTATTTTTCATTTTTACATACCTTAAAATACTGATTCTTTACATTCCGGCTTAGCATCCCTTTTAAATTGATTATTCTTTATAATATTTTTAACTTTAAAAATATATAAAATTTTAAAACAGGAGATGTGTCTTCCACAATAAGGAAGTTATAATAAGCAGAAAAACAGGTCCGAACTCCTTAAATGGTAAGGTTTTGGTGCTAAATCAGAATTATGAACCTTTAACAGTCTGTAATGTTAGAAGAGCCATTATCCTGGCTTTTTTAGGCAAAGCAGAAATAGTCTGCAAAGTTAATCACAAAGTAATAAAGTCTGTTTATAGAAAATTTGATTGTCCGAGTATTGTCAGATTAAGCATCTTTGTCCGGGTCCCGTTTAGAAAAATAATTTTGTCAAGAAAAAATATATTAAGAAGGGATAATCACCGATGCCAGTTTTGCGGGTCTACTTCGAATCTTACAATTGACCATATTATTCCGAAGTCAAGAGGAGGAGAAGATACCTGGGAAAACCTGACAACAGCCTGTATAAGATGTAATAATAAAAAAGGTGACAGAACACCGGAGGAAGCGAGTTTGAAACTTCGCTCAATCCCCAAAAAACCTTCGCATATTACTTTTATTAAAAATTTCGCAGGAAGTGTTAGCGATGACTGGAAACCGTATCTTTACATGTAATACAAATTGAAGCGTAAAATATTTTAGGAAAAATAAAAAAATGATAAGTGAACAACATAATTAGCACATTAATATTTTTTCCGCTGATACTTTCTATTCCTTTGCTTTTCATGAAAAAAGAACAGGAAAGTTTTATTAAGTTTTATGTTGTAACAGTATCTTCAATTACTTTCTTCTTTTCAGCATATATTTACACTATTTTTATTCCCGCCAATGCTGATTTTCAGTTTGTTGAGAAATTTGCCTGGGTAAAGGGATTAAATGTAAATTACGAGGTAGGAGTCGATGGCATTTCATTACTGCTTGTAATGCTCACTACATTCATATTCCCGTTATGCATTATTGCTTCCTGGAATACAATCAAGGAAAGGGTAAAGCTATATTACTTTTTTATGCTGATTATGGAGGCAGGATTGATTGGTGTGTTCTGCTCAATTGACTTACTTTTATTTTATTTCTTCTGGGAATTTATCCTGATACCTATGTACTTCTTTATTGGTCTATGGGGTTCGGAAAATAAAATATATGCCACGACGAAGTTTTTTATTTATACAATGTTTGGAAGTGTTTTGCTTTTGATAGGCATCATCTGGTTAGGATTTCAAGCGAAACTTTTGACAAATGAATTTACACTTGATTTTGTATCTCTGCAAAACATTATTCCTTCCATTCCTTTAGAAAAACAAATAATATTATTTATTTTATTCACACTTGGCTTTTTAATCAAAGTTCCTTTATTTCCTTTTCATACCTGGCTGCCCGATGCGCACGTTCAGGCACCAACAGCCGGCAGTGTAATCCTTGCTTCATTGCTTTTAAAAATGGGTACTTACGGCTTATTAAGATTCTCCCTGCCTTTATTTCCGGGAGCTTTTATAAAGTTAACACCGGTTATTGCAGTTCTCGCTGTAATTGGCATTATATACGGAGCTTTGCTTTCAATTGTACAAAAGGATATGAAAAAATTAGTTGCATATTCTTCTGTCAGCCATATGGGATTCATTGTACTTGGTATATTTGCTGTTACTCAGGAAGCTATTCAGGGAAGTATAATCCAGATGGTGAATCACGGTTTATCTACAGGAGCCCTCTTTTTGATAGTTGGAATGATTTATGAAAGGCGGCATACGAAAGAAATAACACAATTTGGCGGACTTATGAAAGTGATGCCTGTATTTGCAGGAATATTTTTAATCGTTTGTTTGTCATCGATTGGATTGCCGGGATTAAATGGTTTTATCGGTGAATTTCTTATTTTAGTCGGCTCATTTGCTTCGGCAAATTTGCATTCATATTCATATGTAATATTCGCTACAACCGGGGTAATCTTTGCGGCAGTATATTTATTATGGCTGTATCAAAGAGTTATGCTTGGACCCATCGAAAACGAACAAAACCGGACCTTAAAAGATATTACTAAAAACGAATTACTCTCTATTATCCCTATTCTCATATTCATTGTTTGGATTGGCGTAAAACCAAATACTTTTTTAAATGTCTCAGAGAATTCTGTAAAAAAAGTTATAACAAATTTTGAAGCTTATAAAGTCAGAGTCTCTCAGCAGGAGCCAAAGCCGTAAAAACAGAATTATCAAATTGATTAAGGAAAAGAATTTATGTTAGAATATCTGATAGTTCTTCCTTTTATTTTATTATTGCTTTCCATATCATTCATACCGCTATTCCGGAAAAAATGGTGGGATAAAAAATATTATTTGTTCTCTTTTTCTCTTTCAATAATCGTAGCCTTATTTTATTTCATTGTTCGGAAGGATAGTGATAGCATCTATCACTCCTTGCAAGAGTATTTTAGCTTTATTGTATTACTTTTTTGCCTTTATGTTATATCAGGAGGTATTTTTATTAATATCAGGGGTAAAGCAACTCCTTTTAAAAATGTTCTCTTGCTTCTCGCGGGGTCAGTTATTGCGAATTTATTTGGAACTACGGGAGCTTCAATGTTATTAATCAGACCTTATTTGAACTCCAACAAATATCATTTAAAGCCATATCATATTGTGTTTTTTATTTTTTTGGTGTCAAACATCGGAGGGTCGTTAACTCCTATTGGAGATCCGCCATTATTAATTGGTTATATAAAAGGGATTCCATTCTTCTGGATATTCGGGAAAATGTTCATTTTTTGGCTCATTTCCGTATCATACTTGCTGATACTTTTTTATGTAATTGACAAATATTATTTTGATAAAATCAGAATTGATACCAAAAAAGAAATCGAGAGTAAACGAGAAGAATTTAAATTTTTGGGAAGTTTTAATGTAATATTCCTTTTCGGAATAATAGGATGCGTATTTATTACAGACCCGCCTTTTTTAAGAGAAGTTTTGATGCTTATTATAACCGGAATCTCATATAAATCCACTCCTTCAGAAATACACAAAAGGAACAAATTTTCTTTTAAACCAATACAAGAAGTTGCCATACTATTTTTTGGAATTTTTGTGACCATGGTTCCTACTTTGGATCTTCTCAGTTCCGTTTCTAAATCATTATCTTTAAATACTCCGACCCATTATTTCTGGATAAGCGGGGTCTTTACAAGTATACTGGATAATGCCCCGACATATCTGAATATGCTTACAGCATCTATGGCTACGTTTGATTTATCAGCGGGGGTTTTAAATGACGTTTTAAAATTTATTGTGGATTATAAGGATTTTATTATATCAATTTCGGTAAGTTCAGTTTTCTTTGGAGCAATGACATACATTGGAAACGGTCCGAATTTTATGGTAAAGTCAATTGCTGAAAATAAGGGTATAAATGTTCCGAGTTTTTTAAAATATATATTCCACTACTCAATTCCGGTTTTATTACCATTATTTTTCATTTTATGGCTGTTATTTTTCCGCTAATATCTATATAATATTGTAATAATGAAACTTATTTCAATAATTTTTGTATTAAATAATAAAACTTAATTTATATGTTTAAAAAGAGATGGATTATACCGCTTTCAATAGCGGTACTTTTAATAGGTATATTTATAGGCATCAAAATCAAAGATGCAGTATCCGATGACAAATTACCAGAACAAGTTAAAAAATTCGGTGATGTCTTAACCCTTACTTCAAGATATTATGTTGACAATGTTGATACACAGAAGCTTACGGAAGCTGCTATTCGTGGTTTGCTGGATAGTCTTGACCCGCATTCCGTTTATATTACCGCTGACCAGTTAAAAAGAGTTAATGAGGAATTTCAGGGCAGTTTTGATGGAATAGGAGTCGAATTCGATATCATGAACGACACGTTAACTGTTATTTCTCCAATCAGCGGGGGACCATCTGAAAAGCTTGGTGTACTCGCAGGTGATAAAATCGTAAAAATCGACAATGAATCCTGTATTAAAATAGCCCGGGAAGATGTTCCCAAGAAACTAAGAGGACCAAAAGGAACAAAAGTTACGATTACAGTTGTGAGAGCCGGTTCCAATGATACCATTGGATTTTGAAATTACAAGGGATAAGATTCCACTTTATAGTGTAGATGCCTCATTTATGTATAATGATGATATTGGTTATATCAAAGTATCAAGATTTGCCGGTACTACATTTGATGAATTAAAACAAGCACTTGGTAAGCTGAAATCACAGGGATTAAAGAAATTAATTCTTGACCTTAAGAGGAAATCCCGGTGGATATCTGGACCAGGCATATAAAATGGCGAGCGAGTTTCTTGATCCCGGAAAGAAAATTGTTTATACAAAAAGCAGAATAAAAGATTTCGAAGAAGTTTACAATTCAGTAGGGGGAGAATTTTCAAAGATCCCATTGATAGTTCTTGTGAATGAAGGTTCTGCTTCAGCAAGTGAAATTGTTTCCGGTGCAATTCAGGACTGGGATAGGGGACTTATTGTAGGGGAAACCACTTTTGGAAAAGGTTTGGTTCAGAGGCAGTATGAATTAAGCGATGGTTCAGCACTGAGAATAACGACTGCCCGTTATTATACTCCTGCGGGACGATTGATTCAGAAACCATATAAAGGTGCAACTTATGAGAAGTTTTTAAGAGATATGCAGGAAGGTGATAATCTTGAACATAAGAATGATACAAAAGATACAACTGTGAACAGATTTATAAAACAATGGGTGGAAGAACGGTATATGGCAGCGGGGGAATCACACCTGATTATGTGATTAAAACCGATACCCTGACAAATTACTCGGTCCAGTTAAGAAGATTGAATGTAATTTATGAATTCACCGAGAATTATATGAAGTCGAACAGGAAAAATATAGAAAGTAATTATAAAAGTTATAATGATTTCAGGGATAAATTTTTGGTTAATGATAATATGCTGAATGAACTATTAGATGTCGCGAAAAGCAAAAACATTGAATTCAAATCTGATGGTTATAACAGGGATCTTGATTTCATTAAGGTATCAATAAAATCCCAGATAGCAAGAGACATTTGGGGTAATGAAGGCAGTTATGCAGTGTTTATGTCAACCGATAACCAGTTTCTGAAGGCAATAACTTTATTTGATGAAGCAATGAAAGTTATGCGATGAGCAGAATTCACAGGGAATAAAATATATAAAATACTTTTAAACTAAGGGATTTGATTTATTGAAAAGAATAATCCTGATCTTCACGTGCATTATAAGTTTTTCCAATATTTTCGCACAGGAAAAAATTTTGGAAGTCGGTGAGGAACTTACTTATAAAGTATATTATCATTTTATTAAACTTGGCGAAGTAAATCTTAAAATTACCGATAAATACAAGGAAGATGATTTAATGGTTTACACTGCAACGGCGAGTATAAAAAGCTATGAAGGTGTTCCATTCGTAAATTTGAATTATAAGTTTTTGACAAAGATGTGTTATAAAAACAATGAATTATATCCGATTTATTTCAGTGCAACTGAATTTAAAAAGAAATCTGCTGAAGCAAGATATAATTCAATTACAATTTCAGATTATTATTTTGATCATGAAAATAATTTTTTGAAGATTACCCGCCAAACTGATATGGTACTCGAGCGGGATGACACTATTAAATTCGATAAAATGCCGAAATATCAGGACGGATTATCTGTTTTTTATAATGCAAGGGTTGGCTCTATAAAACCCAAGCCTTATAGAATACCCGTTTATATGAATGAAGAAGAATCTAATGTAAATTACTCTTTTAATATGAATGAAGATGTAGTTTCAATCGAAGGTACAGATTATGACATATCGACGATTAAAATTGAAGGTATCGCTTTATTCAAGAAAGCCATATTTGGTCTAACCGGTGAATTCACAGGGTGGTTATCAAAAGATTTATCCAGGGTTCCTGTCAAAGCTCAGTTCAACGTACTAATCGGGAAAATTACAATGGAACTCTCATCTTACAAAAAAGCCGGTTGGAAACCTCCAAAATTTGTTAATTAGCTATTTAATTCTTGATTGAATAGATAGTAATTAATCATTATTTTAAATATTTATAAGTTTTAAAAATATATGAGAAAAGTCAGCTTAATATTAGTATTTTCTATCAGTTTTCATTGTAAATTCATTATTTGCACAGGATGCTCAGGAAATTATACATAAGGTTCAGGCAAAATATAAAGGAATAAAAGATGCCAAAGCCGGATTTTCACAAACCGTAAAGCCAAAATCGGGGAAGTCTCAATCTTCCTCCGGAACTATTTATATTCAAAAAGAAAATAAATATAGGATTGAATCTAAAGACCAGGTCGTTGTTACGGATGGTGTAACTTCCTGGTCATATTCTGCAAAGAAAAAGCAGGTTGTGATTGATAATTACAAGGAAAGCGGAAATACATTTTCTCCAAATAAATATCTTTTTGATTATCCCGAAAATTTTTATTCGGATTTTGACGGCGAAGAAAATGTAGCGGGTACGGACTGCTATGTATTAAAACTTACTCCCAGAAATAAAGCAGCAGTGAAATCCGCCAGAATCTGGGTTGATAAAGAAGAATCATTGATAAGGAAAATCTTTATAGTTACAAACGAATCATCCACAACTTATTCATTAAAAAATATTGTTCTCGATCCCGGTTTAGGTTCTTCAAGGTTTTCTTTTTCGACTCCTTCCGGAGTTGAAGAAATTGATTTAAGATAGTTGGTAATAATCGTTCGGTTATTTGTTTTAGTATAGTTTATTTTCATATTTAGTATTGAGTAAAAATTTAAAAAACTTCATTAAATTCTCATTCTTAACTGCCTTGCTGGTATTTTTTATGTACCTGGCATTCAAGGGAGTTAAATTCAGTGAACTATTCGAAGCATTAAAAAAGACAAATTATTTATACATTATACTCGGTGCATTTTTCGGAGTGTACGTGGGTAGCTGGATAAGAGCATTACGCTGGCAGTATTTACTTGACCCCTTAAAAGAAAAAATAAATCTAAACAGTCTTTTTTCTGCTACAATGATAGGTTATATGATGAATGCTGCAATACCCAGGGCAGGAGAACTGACAAGACCGCTTTTAATCGCAAAAAAGGAAAATATCTCAAAAGCATCTGCAATAGGTACAATTGTTGTCGAAAGAATATTCGACATGCTAAGTATGCTTATTGTGTTCGGATTATGCCTGTTTTATTATCGTGAAGAGATTTCACGCGCTTTTGGTGAATATAATATTGAAGCTATTTCACTTTATACTTCGCTTTTAATTCTTGTCTTTGTAATCGCCGTTGTTATTATGCTTTTCAACATCGAAAAAACCGAATCAATTGTAGAAAAAATATCAGCAAAATTATTTCCGGAAAAAATTCAGGATAAAATTAAAAAAATGTTTATTTCACTGATAAATGGATTTTTATTCGTGAAATATCCAAAAAGTTATTTCAAGATATTTATAACAACTGTATTGTTGTGGGTATCATATGTTTTAGCAACTTATATTGCATTTTATGCATTTAATGATATTCAAATGAATAAATTAAATATTTTTGATGCTAATATCGTACTTACGATGACTACGTTTGCGATGACTATTCCGCTTCCAGGAAATTCCGCAGGAACTTATCATTTTTTTGTTAAAACAGCTTTAGTCGGATTTTTTGCTGTCGATAACGAAGTTGCTCTCAGTTACGCAACTGTAAATCACCTGGTTGGTATAATCAGCCTGGTTTTAATAGGACTTTACTATTCATTAAAAGAAAATTATAAATTAAACACTTTAAAAACCTGATATGAATATTGGTGTGATCGGAGCCGGCTATGTCGGACTTGTTACCGGAACCTGCTTTGCTGAAAGCGGTAATGAAGTTTATTGTATGGATATTAATGAAAAAAACATTGAAAAACTCAGCAAAGGAATATGTACGATATTTGAACCACAGCTTCAGGAATTAATTCAGAAAAATATTAAAGAGGAAAGATTATTCTTTACCTCAGACCTCGAAAAAACTGTAGAAAGGTCTGAAATTATATTTCTATGCCTTCCAACACCCCCAAATGATGACGGGAGTGCGGATTTATCAAGAGTGCTGGATGTTTCTAAGAAGGTTGCACAATTAATGACTGAAACCAAAATTATCGTATCCAAAAGTACTGTACCTGTAGGGACCTGTGATAAAATAAAAAAAATATTTAAAGAATATTCGAAGTTTAAAATTGATTATGCATTTAATCCGGAATTCCTGAAAGAAGGTGCAGCTGTTCAGGATTTTATGTCTCCTGACCGCGTAGTTGTTGGTTCGACTTCTGCAACTGCCATTGATGCAATGAAAGAAATTTATTCGGCTTTTATGAGAACATCAAACAGGTTTATCGTAATGGATGAAAAAAGTGCCGAGATAACTAAATATGCGGCGAACTCAATGCTTGCAACGAGAATTTCATTTATGAATGATATTGCTGCTTTTTGCGAACAAACCGGAGCGAATATAGATTCAGTCAGAATGGGAATTGCAAGTGATACCAGAATCGGAGATAAATTTTTATTTGCAGGTGCAGGTTACGGTGGAAGCTGTTTTCCAAAAGACGTAAAAGCACTTATATCAACCGGAGAAGATTTTGGAGTCGACTTTAAAATATTAAAAGCAGTAGAAGATATAAACAATCATCAGAAATTAGTTTTATTCCATAAGATAAAAAGGCACTTTGGAGAAAAACTTAATAATAAAAAATTTGCAGTATGGGGTTTGGCTTTTAAACCGAGAACAGACGATATTCGCGAAGCCCCTGCAATAGCTATAATTGAAAAACTACTCGAAGAAGGTTGTAAGGTATTGGTTAATGATCCGGTAGCAATGGAGAATTGTAAAAATTATTTTAAAAATACGAATTATAAAATAAAATTCTGTGAAAATTATTATGACACTTTAAAAGATGCAGATGCGATGATATTAGTAACAGAATGGAATGAATATCGCAAACCTGATTTCAACAAAATGAAATCTCTGATGAAATCGCCTGTTATATTTGACGGAAGAAATATTTACAATCCGAAACTACTTAAAGAAAAGAAGTTTGTATATTATGGAATAGGTAAGGCATAATATTTTGGTTTTTCGAAAAAGCCCCTGAATTATTCAGGGGCTTTTTTTTAAAATTAAAAATTATTTAATTAACAGCATCCTCTTCGTGTCTTTCCAGCCATTGGATTCAATCGAATAAAAATATACACCGCTCGGCAGATTTTTCCCGTTAAAGTTTATAGAGTATTGTCCCTGATTTTGAACTCCGTTTACTAAAGTTCGCGATTTCTTTTCCGGTAATATCTAATATTTTCAGGGAAACAAAATCTTTCTTCTCTATATAATAAGAAATTTGAGTCGGAGGGTTAAAAGGATTTGGATAGTTCTGATATAAAGTATAATAGTATAATTTATTTTCATTTCCGGTTATACCTGTCGTATTCGTAACAAGAAATTTATAAAAACCAACCGGTGCAGTTAAGGGTTTAGATACCGTCCTGCCGTTATTTGAATTTGCTGTAATATAATAATATACTTTTGTATTTAATGGTTGATTGGGTATATAAGCTTTGAATGTATCTGCTGTAGAAGTCATATTCACCATATTGAATCCTGAAAGTGTATCTATAGTCCAATACATTTTTGCATTTGCAATTCCACCTTTTGATTTTATAAAAGCTTTTACTTCATATGGAGATGTAGTATTGGAAGTATTTCTTAAAAATGCATGAGATATAAATATCGGATTGAGAACACCAATTTCTTTATTAATACAGTGAATTGCTCCCAAAGATGGAATAATAGTTGTGCAATTTATTCCGATAACTTTATATCCCGGGAGATTTTCACGGTAAATTCGTAAAGCAGTTGTATCCTGTGACACCCCATAAATAGGGACTATAACAAGTTTTATTTACAAAAGTTGAATTAGTATATGTAAAATAATCTCCTGTTGGAGGGTAATATCCGTTATCAGAAGGCATTGGAATTCTTACAACTTTAAATGGTCTTCCAAAACAAGTCTGATAATTATTTAAAATATATTGGAGGTTTAATTCAATCTGTGGTCCGTCTGCAACTCCGGCAGGATATTGACCAACCATAATTGTTTCTTCATCGAGAAGTTTCATATGCATATCTATGTGATGAATTCCGTCATAAGGAAGTGTTTCCATAAAGCAATATCTGTTAAGCCCCATATATTTTTTCATTATAGTATCAATTTCCGCTATTGTATGTGAAGGATTCTCGTTAACAATCAATTTCGATGAAAATCCTAGAATTGTTTCCGTCAACCATAAAGTTTCCGCCTGTAGCAGTTAAATTATTGGGAGCGGTAGTTGTTTGATATAATGGTAAATTAAGATAATTAGCTAACAAATGCCGGAACAACATCATCAAGCGGTCTTGGTCTGTTATAAATCCAGTCAATCAGTTTTAAGCTGTCACAAATATTTGAATATACGCACCAGGGACCATAATCGCGGCACCAGATAGAATTAAAACCCGTTATTAAAAATTTCAAATTAATCAGAGGTACACCCTGACTCGTTAAATATGATTTTACTGAATTAGAATCGCTGCACACAATATAAACCAAACCTTCCGATTGAGCACCGACTAACAATCTGACTTAAATATTGGATGTGATGATGATGTTACCACGTAATCATTATTCCCTGAAGCTCTTCCCACTCTGCCATTGTCCTGACAGGCGTAGGAGGAGGATTAATGTCCCTGGGATTAGACGAAGGGGGAGTGTATGTTTTTAATAATTCTTTTTCCTGTTCAGTTAAATACCTCGGTAAATCCTGTGAATATAAATTTTGTGAAAGTAAAACTGAAAAAATTGCAAAAATAAAAATTAATCTCATATTATTATTATTTTTAACTTAAATAGGGTTGTTTGTGTTTAAATACGTTTTAACATAATCGGTCACTGCATTTTCAATATTTGTCAAAGGTTTTTTATATCCGGCATTTAAAATTTTTGTAATATCTGCTTTGGTGAAGTCCTGATATTTCTCTTTAAGTGAATCCGGCATATCAAAATATTCTATGTTTTCTTTTATTCCAAGGACTTTAAAAATTGGTTTTATAAGGCTGTTAAAAGAGTTTGCTTCACCGGTTCCAATGTTATAGATACCATTTAAATTCTTATTATCATTGAAAAACAAAGTCATATCCACAGCATCTTTGACATATATAAAATCTCTTTTCTGTTCTCCATCGCCATATTGTGATGCGGTAGTCTTAAATAAACGTGCTTGTCCGGTTTCTTTGATTTGCTGGAAACATTTATGAACCACACTGCGCATATCTTTTTTATGGTATTCATTCGGTCCATAAACATTAAAATATTTTAATCCTACAATCTTATCCAGATGACCATTATCCTTTGCCCATTTGTCGAACATATGTTTTGAAAAGCCATATCCATTTAAAGGTCTTAAATTATCAAGGTTGGTTTCATCATCTTTGTAGCCATTTTCTCCTGAGCCATATGTTGCGGCAGAAGATGCATAAATGAATCTTACATCATATTCCAAAGCACCGAGGCATAATTCTTTTGAATATTCATAATTATTCTGAAAGAGATATTTAAAGTCTTTTTTGGTAGTTGAACTGCAGGCTCCAAGATGAAATATTGTTTCCAGTTTTCCCTGCTCAAGTATATCTTCAAATATATCTTCAATGAATTCATCCCTGTCGAATACATCAATAAAATTTAAGGAAATTAAATTTTTGTATTTATCATTTTTACCGAAATGGTCAACAATAATAATGTCCTTGATACCCATCTGATTTAAACGCCAAATCAAGGCACTTCCGATAAAACCAGCACCGCCAGTTACGATAATCATAATTAAGTAATTTTGTTTGTAAAAATATCTTTTATTTTACTCGTGTTTATTTCTAATATATGTTTTTTCCGGATTTATATTTTCTAAAGTACGATTGATTTCCGTTAGATTCTCCTTTTGACTTACCCAATGTATCTTTTTTACAGCTTCATTAATTTCAAACCATCCGGATTCAGAATGCTCATCAGATATTACAACATCTTTATATTCAACTTCTGCAAGAAACAGCGGAATGATGTTTATGCTGTCATTCTTATAAGTATAAAATTGTGTAACATTTGGAAGAACAAAAAATCTTATTGGCCGTTAATCCCGTTTCCTCTTTCAATTCTCTTAAAGCCGTCTCAAAGCTTTTTCATTTTCTTCAATCCTTCCTGTAACAATCTGCCAAATTCCCGGATGAACCTTATTATCATTGCTTCTTTTCAAAAGAAGAAATTTAATCTCTCCTTTTTTACGAGCATAAATATAACATTCTATAAATTGTGATTTGATTTCCGACATCATTGATTCGAAATTTTAAATTTCTAATTTAAAATTTAAAATTTTTTTAGTGTGCATCAAACCAGTTTTTACCATACCCAATATCCACTTCAATCGGTACATTCAGTTTTATTGCATTTTTCATATTCCGGGTAACAATCTTTTTAACTTCCTCTAGTTCATCTTTAAAGACTTCGAATACTAATTCGTCGTGAACCTGAAGTAGCATTTTAGATTTTAGTTTATTCTTCCTGAAATCTTCAAAAATATTAATCATTGCAATTTTTATCATATCAGCAGCAGTGCCCTGAATAGGCATATTGATTGCTGCTCTTTCATCTTCTGCTCTTGCTGCAGCATTTTGATTATTTATTTGTTTCAGGTATCTGCGTCTTCCCATTAAAGTTTGAACATAACCGTTATCCCGTGCAAATTTCTTAGTCTTTTCCATATAATCTCTCACTTTCGGATATTTCTCAAAATATCTGTCAATTATAGCTTTTGCTTCAGAGTTTCTCATTTCAAGTCTGTTGGCTAAACCGAATGCACCAATACCGTAAATTATTCCAAAGTTAACTTCTTTTGCTTTTCGCCGCATATTTTTTGTTACATCCTTTTTCGACTGAACATTGAATATTTTTATTGCAGTTTCCATATGTATATCGTGTTCACGTTTAAATGCATTTATCATATTTTCATCGTTTGAATAATGTGCCATAATTCTTAACTCAATCTGGGAATAGTCGGCGGATAAAATATAATTATCTTTTTCTCGCGGAATGAATGCTTTACGTATGCTTCTTCCTGCATCTGACCTAATTGGTATATTTTGCAGGTTTGGATTAATGCTCGATAATCTTCCGGTTGCCGCAATAATCTGAATATAGGAAGTATGTATATTTCCTGTCTTTGGGTTTATCGATTTTGCAAGTCCTTCTGTATATGTGCTTTTTAGTTTTGACAGCATCCTGTATTCAACAAGCAGCGGAGCAATCTCGTGCTGGTTTTTCAATTCTTCAAGTACTCTTACATCAGTTGAGAAACCGGTTTTAGTTTTTTTAGTAGGTTTTAATTGTAGTTTTTCAAAAAGAATGTGTGCAAGTTGTTTGGGAGAATTAATATTGAACTCCTCTTCGGCAGCATTATATATTTGTTTTTCAAAATCCTTAATAAATATTGCAAGTTCACTGTCAATATTTTTCAGAATTTTCTGGTCTATCCTTATACCTTCCCATTGCATTTCAGCAAGAACCTTTATCAATGGAAACTCAATTTCCTCGCATAGCTTATAAAGATTAATTTTTTGCAATTCATATCTAAGCCTGTGGAATAACTGCAAAGTTATATCCGCATCTTCTGCCGCATATTCAGTTATCAATGGAATCGGAACTTTATCCATTGTTATTTCTTCTTTGCCATTTCCTATAAGCTCCCCGATGTGTACCGGAGTATAGTTAAGATATTTTTCGGAAAGAGTGTCCATTTTATGGTCTCCTCCTTCCGGGTCAAGAATATAACCTGCAATCTGAGTATCAAAATTAATATTTTCTATTTCAATACCATAGCTTCTCATAACCAGATAATCAAACTTAACATTCTGTCCTGTTATTTTAATCTTTTTATTTTCAAGTAATGGTTTAATCTTTTCAATAGCGAAGTTTATATCGACTCCAACCGGAGCATCTTTTTGTTCTTTTGTTTTACTACCAAATAAATCTTCATCAACTGGGGGATTTCCTAATTCGCCAAAAACCGGTATGTAAAACGCCATACCCTCCTGATAGGAAAATGACATTCCAACAAGTTTAGTATTGAATGTATCAAGTCCTGTAGTCTCAGTATCAAAACAAATCAACTCTTCATCGTGGAGTTTTTTAATAAGCCTTAAATACTCATCATTATTTTTTATTGTGAAATACTGATGTTTGATGTCTTTAATTCTCTTAAGAGTTTTTACTGTCTCGGGTATATTGACAACAAGATTCTCACCCCCGATTTTCTCACCGAGAATAGAAATATCTAAATCATCTTTTGGCTTTTCAGGTATTAGTTTACCGGAAGTTATAAATGGTGTATATTTTTTGATAAACGATTTAAACTCAAGTTCTTCGAATAGGGAAATTAGTTTTTTGTAATCTATTTGTTTGATGAATAAATCATGGAAATTTTTATGTATAGGTACGTCAGTTTTAATTGTTACGAGCCTCTTTGACAGGAGAGCATCGTTTTTGTATTGAATTAATTTATCTTTCATGCTCGATTGTTTCATCTTATCAATATTAGCATAGATATTTTCAATTGAGCCGTATTCTCTGATTAATTTACCCGCGGTCACTTCACCCACTCCTTTTACTCCGGGAACATTATCAGACTGGTCTCCCATCAATCCAAGCACCTCAATAACTTGCGAAGGTTCAACTCCGAATTTCTTTTCAACTCCTTTTATATCGATAATTTCTACATCAGTAGCTCCTCTGAAAGAACCTCTTGCAGGTTTATACATAAAGGTTTTTTTCGTTACTAATTGCATATAATCTTTATCAGGTGTAACCATATAACTATAAACACCCTCTTTCTCAGCCTGCTTAACGAGCGTTCCGATTATATCATCGGCTTCATATCCATCCAGTTCCAGAACCGGAATATTATATGCATTTATAACATCTTTTGTTTTCCAAATCTGCATCGGCATATCAGTTGGAATTTCATCTCTTTGTGCTTTATATTTTGGATATTCTTTATGCCGGAAAGTGGGTTTATCAGTATCGAAACACACAGCAATATGGTCTGGCTTTTCGTCTTCGATTATCTTTATGAGGGAATTGACGAATCCATAAACGGCTGATACATTATGACCGCTTTTTGTGATTAATGGATTTGATATCATAGCAAAATATGCTCTGTATATCATAGCCATTGCGTCAATTAAAAAGAGTTTCTCGCTCATAAAACGAAGATAAATATTTTATGCATTCAATAAAGTCTTAATTTTAAACTTTTTATACAATATAATAATTTCAATACAGAAAGGGGAGAAAAGATTCCATCTTATCGAACGATGAAGTCTATCTTGCTAATCTTGTATTGGTGCTTATTTCTAACTTTAATTAAATATTTAAAAATGCTTATTTGTATGAATTTAATTGTAATAAATGAATGTATTAGTTACAGGCGGAGCAGGGTATATTGGTTCGCATACAGTAAAAATGCTTATTGAAAAAGGGCATAATGTGACTGTTTTTGATAATCTCTCGAGAGGACATATTGAATCAGTTCCTAAAGGAATTCCATTTGAGAAAGTTGATATTCTGGATACTGATAAATTAAATACAGCTTTTAAAAAATATAGTTTTGATGCGATTATACATTTTGCTGCATTTGCATATGTTGGAGAGTCAGTAGAAAATCCTGCAATGTATTTCAGGAATAATGTATCAGGGAGTTCAAACCTGATAAGAATTGCAAATGAAAACGGAGTTAAGAAATTTGTATTTTCATCAACCTGTTCATTATATGGTAACCCTGAAATTATTCCGATATCAGAAAAGGAAAGTACTAAACCGATTAATCCATACGCAAAGACAAAATTTATTAGTTGAGGAAATACTTGATTTCTACGACATTTCCGTTGGAATGAAATATGCTGCTCTTAGATATTTTAATGCAGCCGGCGCTTCGGATGATTCTTCCATCGGGGAAAGCCACGACCCTGAACCGCATCTGATACCACTGGTTTTGTTTTCAGCTTTAGGAAAAAGTGATAGTATTAAAATATTACGGTAATGATTATAATACGAAAGATGGAACCTGCATCAGGGATTATATTCACGTCAATGACCTTGCTGACGCACATATAAAAGCACTTGAATTATTAGATTCCAAAAATAAATCGGAAATAATTAATTTAGGCACAGGAAACGGTAATTCTGTTTTGGAGATAATTGATAAAGCCCGGGAAATAACCGGACGTGAGATTAAATCTGAAATTATTGAAAGACGTCCCGGCGACCCTGATATATTAGTTGCAGATAATAAAAAAGCAAAAGAAATATTAGGATGGACTCCAAAATATAATCTTGAAAAAATAATCGAAACTGCCTGGAATTGGCATAAAAATAAAAAATACTAATTAATTTAAAATATGATAAATATATCTAAAAAATATTTAAGTCTGATTATTTGTTTATTTATCTTTACAGGCTTAACTGCACAAAGCAAAAAGAATTTTACACTTGAAGAGCTTTTTGCAAAGAAAACATTTTTTGCTAAAGGTGTACCGGGATTTGAGTCGCTGAACGATGGGCAATTTTATACTTCGTTATCTTATGATGAAGATAAAAATGCATCGATTGTAAAATATAATTTCAGCACCGGAGAAAAAGTTGAAACAATGGTTGAAGAAAAGGAATTAGTTCTAGACGGAACAAATGATTCAATCAAAATTGAAGATTATCAGTTTAATACAGACGAATCCAAAATTCTATTCTCAGTAACGAAAGAAAGAATTTACCGTTATTCGGCGACCAACGATTATTATGTATATGATTTGCAGACAAAAAAACTGAATAAAATAACCAGCAAACCTGCGATGTATGGGGCTTTTTCACCGGATGGCAATAAAATTTCATACGTAAGAGATAACAATTTATTTTATTATGACCTCGCTAATAATACTGAAATACAAATTACAACGGACGGAAAAAAGAATAACATTATTAATGGTTCGGCAGACTGGGTTTATGAAGAGGAGTTCGGCTTGAAAGAAGGATTTATCTGGTCCCCGAACAGTGATAAGATTGCTTTCTTCAGATTCGATGAAAGCAATGTCCGTGAATACACTTACATTGACTATGACAGTTTATATCCCTCAAAATATTCTTATAAATATCCTGAAGCAGGTGAAGACAATTCTATTGTTGATGTTTATGTGTATGAATTATCAACGGCTAAATTATCAAAAGTGGATTTAGGTGAAGATAAAAATATTTACATTCCCAGAATAAAATGGACAAATGATAATGATAAATTTTGTATAATGAAACTTAACCGTTTACAAAATGCAGTTGATGTGATTCTCGTTAATGCTACAGATATAAGCACAAAAGTAATCCTGCACGAGGAAAACAAATATTATCTTAATATAAATGAACTTTCATTTTTAAAAAATAATAATTTTATATGGCAAAGTGAACGGGATGGATTTAATCATTTATATCTTTATAATCTTGAAGGCCAGTTAATAAACCAGATTACAAAAGGTAAATTTGATGTTGCTGGCTTGACCGGAGTTGATGAGAAAAAAGGTTTGGTTTATTTTTCAACTTCCGATAATGAACCTATGGAAAGATATTTATATTCAATTAAACTTGATGGTTCTGACAAAAGGAAATTAACACCTGCCAAAGGATTCAATGCTGTGCAGTTCAATAAAGATTATACTTATTATATCGGCTATTATTCAAACATAAATGAACCGGGAAATACATCAATTTATAAAGCAACTGGTGAAACGGTGAGAAAATTAGAGGATAATTCCGAATTAAAAAAGAAACTCGAAGATTACAATATTGGTAAATACGAATTTTTTAAATTCAAAACATCTGAAAGAATTGAACTTAACGGCTGGATGGTAAAACCCGTTAATTTCGATGCAGAAAAAAAATATCCTGTAATTATTTATGTTTACGGCGGTCCCGGAGCAAATACAGTAACAGATATATGGCAGGGCTATTTCGGATATTGGTATCAATATATGACACAGCAGGGGTTTATTGTTGTATCTGTTGATGGAAGAGGAACAAGCGGGAAGGGTGAGGAATTCAAAAAGTGCACTTATCTTCAGCTTGGTAAATATGAAACAGAAGATATGATTGAGACTGCAAAATATCTTGGTTCTCTTTCTTATATTGACAAAAATAAAATCGGAATATTCGGATGGAGTTTTGGTGGATATATGTCGGCAATGTGTATCACAAAGGGGGCGGATTATTTTAATACTGCAGTGGCAGTTGCACCTGTGACGAACTGGAGATACTATGATAATATTTATATGGAAAGATATATGCGGACACCACAGGAAAATGCGAGCGGGTATGACGATAATTCGCCGATAAATTTTGTAGATAAACTAAAAGGAAATTTCCTTATGATTCACGGAACTGCAGACGATAATGTACATTTCCAGAACTCTGTGGAAATGGTGAAAGCTATGATTAAAGCAAATAAAAAGTTCGACTCTGAATATTATCCTGATAAGAATCATAACATTGGCGGGGGATTAACGAGACTGCATCTTTTTACCAGAATTAGCGAGTACTTTATAAAGAATATGAAGTGAAAAAATAAAGCCTAAAAAAGTGCATATTATTTTTGTTATAAGAAAGAAAATCTGATTTCGAAGAATAAAAAAAAGCCCTTCAAAAGGGCTTTTCTTTTGGAGCTGGCGGAGGGATTTGAACCCCCGACCGGTTGATTACAAATCAACTGCTCTACCAACTGAGCTACGCCAGCAAGAATTACAAATTTAATTTTTTTTAATACTTAATTCAACTTAAAATTTTTTATTAATTTTGACAGATTTTAAAATGTTTTTTGAAAGAAATGGATTTTTGAGCCTGTAAATTTTTCTTGTCTTTAACCCCCCTGCCCCCCTTTGTAAAAGGGGGGAAAATAGAGATTAAATTTTATTCTAAGAACTTTAACCTCAACTCCTGCATATAGGGAAGCTTAGAGACTTTGTAAAAGGGAGCGTACAGGGTCATAATATAATCAGTTTCTATTTCTTTTTGCCGGTGTCTTTTATGAAGATTTTTAATTCCTGTCCTACCGTGATTTTATCTCTTTTAAGTGAATTCCATTCCATTAAGTTTTCTATCGTAACATCGTACTCATCCGCAATCTTCCGGAGCTTATCACCTTTTTTAACTTTATAAGTTATCTTTTTGGTCTTTCCAGTCGTTTTCTCTTTCGAGGTTTTAGTTTTAGAATCTGATACAGTCAAAACTTGCCCTACTAATATTTTATCATTCTCCAAATCATTCCAATCCAGTAAATCATCTACTGTTACGCCGTATTTATCTGCTATTCCTGTAAGGTTTTCTCCTTCAATTACTTTATGGGTTTTTGATTTTGAATTTTTAGTTGATGTTTTCTCTTTTGTGGTTTCATCTTTTGAAGTCTTTTTGCCGGGATCTGAAACAACCAGAACCTGCCCGACAAGAATTTTATCATTCTCAAGGTTATTCCAGTCCATAATATCATCAATAGTCACACCATAATTATCTGCAATGCCGGAGAGATTTTCACCTTCAGTTACTTTATGGGTTTTTGATTTAGAATTCTTATTAGTAGTTTTTTCTTTTACATCTTTCTTTTGCGGCTGAACAACTATTAATTCCTGTCCTACAAGTATTTTATCTCTCTCAAGCTCGTTCCACTCTTTCAAATCGTCAACTGTTACATCATACATTCCGGCTATCGTTGAGAGATATTCTCCTTCTGCAACGATATGTTTAGTAGTTTTAGTTTTTTTCTCAGAAGTTTCAATTTTTTTATTTGAATAAACTTTAAGTTTTTGTCCGACAAGTATTTTATCATCTTTAAGGTTATTCCAGTCTATTATATCCTGTATCGTCACGCCATAAAGTTCTGCCAAAAGACCGATAGAATCACCTTCTTTCACTGTATAAGATTGTTCTTTTTTATTAATTGGTATATTTTTCTTTGTGGTTTCTTTTTTCTCTTCTTTTTTTATTTCAGGTTGTTTGTTATTCTCTTTTTTCTTTTTCTCGGTTTTTTCATCTCTATATGAAGTAGTATCAGGCTTTTTAATTTCCGAATTTGATGAGTCAGGTTTTGGTTCTACAATTCCATAAAGTTTATTATAAGCGGACTGCGATAAATATATATTCAACCCCTGGTTCGATTTGGGGTAAGTTCCGACAGGGATGCTGTTCCAAATCCTGATATCCGAAGCCCTCACTTTGAAAGAATCGGCAATGGATTTAAGGTTATCATTATTTTTGAATGTGTAAGTTATTTTCTTTTTATTCTGAGTACTAACTACATATTTATCATCACCGGGATTGTATCCATCCACTTTAAAATAACTTCCTACGGGTTCATCACCATACAACGCTTCTTCATTACCGGCAAATTCCGGAATGAACATTCCATTTCTTTCAAACTCTGACGATTTTTTGAAATTAGATACAAACTTATCATGACTGCCCTGGGGAATCCGGAGTTGATAGGGGACATCATACTGAGGCAAAGCATCCTGTAGTAATTCAGGGTTCAAATCCCTTATGGTTTCAACATCTGTCTCTGCAAAATCTGCAAGCTGGTCAAAAGTTAAATTTGCTTTTATATTTAACCTGTCAAATGAAAGCGGTTTGGCATATTCAACATTTTTGAAACCATAACTTTCCGGGTCTCTAAATATGTAAGAAATTGCCAGAATTGAAGGAACATAATTTTTAGTTTCGCCCGGTAAATATCCGCGGATATCCCAAAAATCTTTGGAACCGCTTTTGCTCATTGCACTTGTAATTCTTCCCGGACCTGCATTATAAGATGCAAACGCCAGGTACCAATCGTTAAACGACCGGAACAAATCTTTTAAATGTCTTGCAGCAGCATCCGTTGATTTTTCAAAATCTCTCCGGTCATCCCGATAACTATCCTGATATAGCCCATAAGATGACCCAGTTGAAGGCATAAACTGCCATAGACCAACCGCACCAGCTTTGGAAATAATAGTGGGGCTCAGACCCGATTCCTGGACAGACAGATAAATTATTTCTTCGGGAGCGTTGTGGAATCTGATGATTTTTCGCATAAGAGGAAAATATTTTCCGGAGCGATATAATGTTTTATCGATAAATCCGCGTCCACGGTCCGTCTTTGAGAAAAAGTCAATGTATTCATCGACTAAATTATTTCTAATTAGAGGTAAATCACTACCGTTCGGTAGCGGTTCAACATCTACATTTGTAAATACATTTACCTTCTCATATTTGATATTAAAACGGGTTGCTAATTTAAATACATTACTCTTTTCATCTATATCTAATTGCGAAGCAAGATAATCCTGAACTATCGATTTCCCCAATTCATTGTAATCGCTTTTCCATTGGACATTTCTTGGATTGTCAAAAATCTTCATATCAACATCATATATCACCGAAACGGATTTCTCATATGATTTTTGAGATGAAGATTTTTTGTCTTCCTGGAATGATTTCAAAGCTTCCTGATAATTTTTATAAGCACTGTTCAGAGCAGAATAAACACTTGCAGAATCTATAATTCTCTGTGCATCAGGGTTTTCTTCAACTTTTGAGGAACAACCCGATAAAAACGCTGAGATTCCTAAAAATATGGCAAAGATAATTAATAAAGACTTTTTGCCTCTTTCAAGAGTTTTATTAGCCATAATAGTTTATTATTTTATAGTAAAAAATAGATGTTAATGATAGTAAATTCAAGTTATTTTTAAATTAACCACTTAACTACTATATTTTTAATATAATTAAGAAATAAAAACACCGGTTTTTGAATAACCGGTGTTTTAAATTGAAGGTTCTTAAATGAATTTTCAGACTTGAGTTTTCTCTGCGAGATTTATTTCATAAAAGAATATATTTCCTTTATATTTTGTACCAGTCCATAAATTCTTGGATGAGATTTTTTTACTTAAATAACTATTCAAAACTTTATTAGTACCGTTTACACCGATTAATTTTATTTTACCATTCGGTTCTACCGTGATTACGACTGTGGCTTTTCCCGTAATATTTTTATCACAAAAGCTCAGATAGACGGGTAGATTTAGTACATCTATAATTTCTTCTTTTATCTGGTGATTAAGAGATTGCACTTTTAAATCACCCGGATCTGCAGCTGCAAAACCTGCAGATGCGAAGCCGAAGATTGCGGCTATCATTATTAGATTTATTAGTTTTTTCATTTTTATTGTTTCTCCTTCCAATTATTTTGTTACTTAATGGTATTTACGTTAATGAAAATATTAAGTTGCAAGTTACAAAATATAATCTAAAAAGCCAGGTATAAATTGGAGAAAAACTATAAGTTAAGTGTCCCTGATGTACATCAGAAATTAAGAATAGATAAGTATATCACGCAGTTTATTGAAAATGCATCAAGGACTAAAGTCCAGAAATCAATTAATCTGGGGAATGTGACCGTCAACGGCAACTTTATTAAATCCAATTACATAGTAAAACCGTTCGATGAAATTGAAATCGAACTGCCGGTTCCTGAAAAGCAGGATGTACTCCCCGAGAACATTCCACTGGATATTGTTTTTGAAGATGATTACCTGATGATAGTGAATAAACCTGCAGGGATGGTGACACATCCGGCTTATAAAAACTATAGTGGTACTCTTGTAAATGCAATTATGTATTACTCTGAAACGAAAAAGGACAGACTATCCAACCTGAACGGTTTCGAGAGAGCGGGTATTGTACACAGACTCGATAAAGATACTTCAGGTCTTATTGTAATTGCAAAAGATGAAATTACACACAGAAAGCTTTCGGACCAGTTTTTCAAACATACAATAGAACGGGAATATAATGCATTGATATGGGGCAGACTCCATGTCAAATCAGGAGTTATTGAAAAAAAACTTGGCAGGGATAAAAAAGACAGGAAAAAAGTGGCAGTCGTTTCTGATGATGATATTGGTAAGACAGCGATTACTACTTATGAAGTTCTGACTGAATATGATATTCTTTCATTGGTAAAATTAGTATTGAAAACAGGCAGAACACATCAAATCAGAGTTCATTTAGCATCAGCCGGGCACCCTGTTTTTGGGGATATTACATATGGAGGAAGGGAGCCTCACTCAATAAATCTTACTGCAAAATTGAAGTTGCAGATAAAAAACCTTCTTGAAATAATGCCCCGTCAGGCACTGCATGCAAAAGTATTAGGATTCATACATCCTATCACGAAGGAAAAATTAAGATTTGAATCTGATTTACCGGCAGATATTATGAGTGTAATTGAAAAATTAAATTAAAATACAAAAGGTATAATTTTTTTAGTCCTTTTTACATAATCTTTATAATCATCAAATTCCTTCAATAATATATTTTCCTCAAATTTCATTTTAATAATTAATACGATTAATAAGATTAAATAAATAATAAATCGTATGATTGTAAAATAATTTATAATGAGACATATCAGACTTACAATGATTGTTGCATACATCGGGTGGCGGATGTATCGATAAGGACCTTTATAAACAAAAATTGCTCCCGTTTTCAAATCGGGAGCAATGTTAAAATTAAATTTCATTATCAAAATTGCATATATTCCGGGTAGAAGAGAAAGAATAAAAATAATCAGCAAAATCAAATTATCAGGAACTATCTTATCTGTTATCAGAATATATCCTGCGGTTACGAACTGTAAAAGAACTAATAAAAATGATTTGAATGATTTAAATCTGAACACTAATCTTCCTCAATATCAGATATGTCGTTCAGGGATAAAATCACTTCATCTACATCTCTTCTGGGAGTTGGTTTAACTTGTTTACCGTATCCCATACGGATTATTAATTGAGGATACCCTTTTAGCCCGAGCAATTCTCTTAATTTCATATTCAGTTCAGGAACTTCAATTGGCTGATTTAAATATGAAGCAGAAATTCCTTCATCAGCAGCGATAAGCAGTAATCTTGATAGTGACATCCCGGTGAACAACCAGTCAATAGGATTATTTTCCTTACATTCAAGAACAGCCAGAACGGGAGAACCTTTAACCATGTTTCTGTCCCGTGCAGCTTGTATATCGCCCCATTCGAGGTTGCCAATGAAGAACGGACCTGCATAGGAGATAAGATCATTCATACCGAATGCATATCCGGGAATTCCATCTTTACTATTCTTCCGGTTGGGATGAACCCACTGGGCTAATTCACGGCAGAAACTTTTATCTTCACATTGTTTTCTGTCTCCCCGTTCAATGAGTTTAAGGGCATCTTCTCTTTTTGCTTCGTCTTTTATAATCATTAAGTTAATTCTTTCATCGTATACGCAAGCTTCAAATTTTTGCAGAATTAATCCATCGATTCCCTGTTCGGCAAATTGTGTTCTGTTGGTTCTTCTATTTGGGATAGCTTTGAATAATTTAGTATCATTTTCCGAAGGTTCATATTTTTTGCCAATCATTATTCTGGCGAGTAAATCATTATCACCTTCATCAGGATAATAATTAATAATTGGTTCATAACCGAAGTATTTCATTGCAACGAGTAAGTTTTCCAATGCAGCACCAACACTTATTATCAATTCAGTATCTTCAGGGTCTATGACCGGTAATGCTCTTGTCCTGTCTGCAATTACATCAAGTGAATCCTCATTTAATTTAAAAAGCCATGGCTGTGTATTATGTCCAGAAGGAGCTAATATTGCATAACTCACAAAAAATTTCATCTTTTCCTGTATCGTTCCATTTACGGGAAAATCATTTTCGCTTATTTCCCAGGCTAAAGTATTTCTTCTCATTATAATTATTGTTTATTTATTAAATATCTTAAACTCTAATGTAATCTTTGATTCAAATTTCACAAATATAATCATAAAGAAAATTTAATGAAATTGTAATTTTCAATTTTATCGCCATTTAATTGGCTTTATATTTTCGCCGTCTGATTCAAAAATTACAGCTCCGTCATTATCAGTTCGGAATATCTCCGAATTAATGATTTTTAATCTGTTCATAATTAATGTTGAAGGATAATCTATACTGATTGTAAAGTCCGCAGAATATTACCGAATAATCCGGATTGACTGCAAGAATAAATGGAAATGTAGAAGAAGTTTTACTGCCGTGATGTGGAACTTTCAGTAAATTAGATTTAAGAAAATCTCCATAATTATTCGCAAGCATTTCTTCCTGTTCTTTCTCAATATCTCCCGTAAAGAGAACATCAGTGTTTCCATACTTTAGTTTGAAGACCAAAGAAGAGAAATTAAGATTATTATCTTCATCCAGGCTATTTTGATTTATTAAATATTGCTTGTACGGAAAAAGACAATAAATTTTCAAATTCCCAGATAATTTCTATCATATCACCTGTTTCTATAAAATCCCGGATAATTTTGCGTGCAGTAACTAAACTATCTACTATTCTACTTTCTTTATTTATTGTTTTTTGGCCAGCTTCAAAAATTCTGTCTATTTTTATTTTGTCAAGAAGTTTTTCGAAACCTCCTGTATGGTCAAGATGAAGATGGGAAAGTATAAGCAAATCAATTTTATTTATTCCGTTTCGTGAGCAAATATGGAGCTATAATTCTTTCACCGGAATTAAAATTCCTGCTTACCGGTCCGCAATCTATGAGTATATTTTTACCTTCGGGGGTCTGAATTAAGGAGCAATCACCCTGTCCAACATCTAGAAATGTTATAGTTAATTTTTTATTTACCTCAGTATTAATTAGTATTACAATAAAAACAATTGAAATTATAGAAATTATCCTGTAGAAAATAAATTTTAGATTAGTTGTCGTTACTAATAATATTATTATAATATAATAACCGGCCGCTGAAATGAGATTAAATCTGAAAAAGCTAATATAAGCAAAATCAAGCGACGCACACCATTTTATAAATTCAATTTGAATCAATAAAAGAAGGTTATTCGTTTCTGCTATCCATGCTGCAAAAATGTTTGAGAATGTGCTGAAAATAATTTGAATGAAACCAAGAGCTAAAGAAATATTTGATAATGGAATCGCTATCATATTCGCAAATATTGAAATAATTGAAATTTTTTCAAAATAAATTGCCGTTAATGGAATAGTTCCTATCTGTGCTGATAAAGATGCTGCGAAAATAATAATCAAAATTGAAATAACTTTTTTCCATCTGGAGTTTCCGTTTTTAATTCTTTGAATTAATAATTCTATCAATTCGTTCGTAAATAAATATCATAGAAAGCACGGCAGTGTAAGATAAAATAAATCCCGGATCAAATAATTGTTTCGAATCATAAATTAGAATTAGTAAAACTGATACTCCGATTACATTATAAAACTCCTTTTTTCTTTCAATAATTGTATACAAGCAATAATAAAATTCCCATTATTGAAGCACGCAGGATTGAAGCTGTGCTTCCGGTAAACAAACAATAAAAAATAATTAGTAATATTGATATAAATATTTTTGGTGTTTGTTTAACTCTGAATATAGAAAGTACCATCATCACAGATAAAATCACATATGCGACATTTAAACCTGACACTGCTATCAGATGCATAACACCGGCATTAACGAAATATTCTTTCATTTCTGATGTAATCCTGTCTCTTTCTCCTACAGTCAAACCAAGCAGATAAGCACCTCCTTCTCCCGGATTCAGTTTTGCAATATTATTAACTGAATAATTTTTCGCAGTCTGAATGAATTCTGTTATGGATGAATATGCGTTATCTTCGGAAAGGACATCAATATTATCATAACCATACACAAAAAAAGATTTATATATTCCCTGCAGAAAAAGGTATTTCTTATAATTAAATTCACCCGGATTTCTGTTTTCGGGAGGTTCTGCAATTTTTCCTTCCATTAAAACTTCATTCCCGGGACTTAAGACAGGCTGAATTGTATCTGTATTACTGTATTTATTTTTTTTAATGGTGACTAATACTAAACCTTCAACATTTAAAGTGTCTTTTCTGATAATCTGCTTGCAATCAAGAATAAATTTTATTCGCCCTGTGTCAATATCCGGGAAGTCCTTCACCAAACCTTTTAGAATAATATCATTTGGTTCGCTTTGTTCATTATATTTTGCAATTGAGTTTTCACTAAAGGTAAAAAAATCAATTCCGCTTTTAAATATACCCGCAAGTATTATTAATAATATAACAGCGTACGAATAGGATAAATCGTGATTATTTTTATTAATATTAATTAATAAAAAAATAGAAACTGTTAAAATTAAAACAATTAAAATAATTTTATTGAATTGATAAACAGAACCGATTAGAATTCCGGTGATAAAAAAAACTGCAAATTTTAAAGCAGGTATATTGGAGAATTTTTGCACCTGTAAAGTTAATTTCAATAATTTTTTAATTCAATAAACTTATAATTCTTATTGAATAAAAAGATTTTTTAGTATCTTTTTTAAGAAATAATATTTCTTTAGTTTTTATAATGAATCCCGTAGAAATCATCAAAATAAAAAGACATAAAAAGACTCTTACAAAGGAACAACTGAAATATTTAGTTGAGGGTTTTATACAAGGAATTGTTACAGATTATCAGATGTCGGCATTCCTGATGGCGGTTTATTTTAATGGTATGAATGAAGATGAAACATTTAATCTAACTGAGATTATGCTTAATAGCGGCAAAATTGTTGATTTAAGTTTTATTAAAAATCCTAAAATTGACAAGCATTCAACAGGAGGAGTTGGTGACAAGACATCTTTGATTCTTGCTCCGATTGCTGCATCATGCGGGATTTGTGTGCCGATGATTTCCGGAAGAGGACTTGGACATACAGGCGGAACTCTTGATAAACTTGAATCTATTCCCGGATTTAATGTCAATTACAGTATTGAAAAATATAAAGAAATATTATCTCAGACAGGAGCAGCATTGATAGGACAAACATCAGAGCTTGCACCGGCAGATAAAAAGATTTATGCTTTAAGAGATGTAACTGCTACAGTCGAAAATGTTTCTTTAATAACGGCAAGTATAATGAGCAAAAAACTCGCCGAAGGTGCTGAAGCATTGGTATTCGATGTTAAAATAGGAAATGGAGCAAATCTTCCCGATTATGAAGAATCACTTAAACTTACTAAAAACCTTTTAGCAGTTTCAAAGAAATTCGGTAAAAAAGCTATCGCAATACTTACTGATATGAATCAGCCGCTTGGAATGAAGATAGGTAACTGGCTTGAAGTGGAAGAATGCCTCGAAATAATGGATGGGAAAAAAAATATTCCTGATTTATTAGAAGTTAATAATATTCTTGCAGGTGCGATGATTTATCTTGGCGGAAAATCTTCTTCATTAGATGAGGGTGTGAAAATTGCCGGTGAAAAAATAAATGATGGCAGTGCATTTAAGAAGTTTCTCGAAATAGTTGAATGCCAGGAAGGTGATGCAAACTATATTCGGGATTATAAAAATCTATAAAAGACCGAAGCATAATAAAAAAATATATGCGAATAAAGATGGCTTTATTAAAGATATGATTGCATATGATTTTGGCATGGCATCGATTGAACTTGGATGCGGAAGAAAAAAAGTTGATGATAAAATTGATTATTTAGCCGGTATAGAATTATTCAAAAAATGCGGCGAGACTGTAAAAAGGGGTGAGCCAATATGTGAATTATGGGCTGAGAATGAAAAAAGAATTTATAATGCTGAAATAATTATTGAAAGAGGTATAACAATATCCGATTCAGTTCCTGAAAAAGTAAAATTAATATATGATATTGTTTACCAATAATTCGAATAAATGATTAAAGCTTTGATAAAATTTATTGCAACAATGTTCTTTTTAATTGCAATAGGGATATTATTTTATTTTTATATTTTTCCTAAATTATTTCTGGAAAATAAAACTAATAATTCCGAGAGATAAGGAATATGTTGTTATAAATAGTAGTAGTCGATGGTGATACTTTTGTTCTCTCTAATGGAGATCGAGTGAGATTACTCGGGATTTATACTCAGGACATTTATGATTCCGGTAAATGGATTAAAGATTCTAAAAAAACAATCAGAGAGAAAAAAACTTTCAAGAAATCAGTAGAAATTTTTAGTGAATATTTAAGAAATTTTCTGGAAGGAAAAAAGGTTTACTTAGAAAAAGAATCTAATTATGAAGACAAGGATAAAAATGGAATATTGTTTAGATATGTTTACCTCGAAGACGGAACATTTGTGAACGGCAAAATTGTTAAAGACGGATATGCTAAGGTAAATGAAAAATTTTCTATTTCAAAGCTTAATGAGTTAAGAAAATACCAGAATGAAGCCCGTGAAAATAACAGGGGACTCTGGGGGATGTAATAAACCAAAACAAGTTTATGTGATATTTTCTAAAAATAATTTTTTAAAACTTAAATTTAAAAAAAATGAAAAATACGAACCGTTTTAAATTTTATCTGACTTTTTTATTTGCTATCGTATTCATGCTCGGTTGTGGAAAAATTACATCTCTTTTCCAGGGCGACAGATTATATTTCTGTGAAAAATATGATTCAGTAAAAGGAGAAATAGGAGAATCCGATAAATTTACAACCGGATCTCTTACCGTAATGGTGAAACTGAAAAATCCTATCGGAGTTACTGATGTCGATATAAACGTTACTGATACAAAAAAGAATGAAGTCGTTAACACACATCCCTTCACCGTTACTTCGGATATGACATATATCTTTTTTGATAAAGTCACTTTTGATACGCCGGGGAAATATAAAGTCAGCCTTTTGAAAAAAGACGGTACAATAATAGTGTCGGGTAATATTGAGATTGTTGAAAAGTAAATATTTAAAATATTTATATGAAAAATAAAGTTTTTGATACGGCGATTACGTTTGATGATGTTTTGCTTGTGCCGGGGAAATCATCTGTTTTACCCCGTGAAGCAGAATTAAAAACGAGACTCACAAAAAATATTGATATTGAATATACCGCTGCTCTCAGCGGCAATGGATACAGTTACGGAGGAGCAAATGGCTATTGCAATGGCACGCGAAGGCGGGATAGGGATTATACACAAAAATATGACCATTGAACAGCAAGCTTCCGTTGTTGATAAAGTGAAAAGAAGTGAAAGCGGGATGATTCAAAACCCAATTACCCTTACACCTGATAAAAAAATCAGGGATGCATTATCCGTAATGGAGAAATACAGAGTTTCCGGTATCCCTATTATTAATACCAGCGGAAAATTTGTCGGTATTCTGACTAACAGGGATTTGAGATTTGATATTGATGAGGATGAATTGATAGAAAATCTGATGACTAAGAAAGATTTAATCACTGCCCCGGTTGGAACGGATTTGACTAAAGCAGAAATTATTCTTCAAAAATATCGTATTGAAAAACTCCCTATAGTTGATAAAAAAGGAATCCTGAAGGGACTGATTACTTTCAAAGATATTCAGAAGCGAAAAAGTTTTCCGAATGCTTCTAAAGATGAATTTGGAAGGCTGAGAGTAGGTGCCGCAGTCGGAGTCGCCGTGCGATACACTTGAAAGAGTATTTGAACTGATTAAAAATCATGTTGATGTCATTATAGTTGATACCGCTCACGGACATTCACAAGGTGTCATGAATATTATAAAAAAAATCAGGGTAAAATTTGGCAATATTGATTTAATAGCCGGTAATGTTGCAACAGGAGAAGCGGTGAAAGACTTAATCAATTGCGGCGTCGATGCCGTGAAAGTTGGAATTGGAGCAGGTTCAATCTGCACAACAAGGGTTATTGCCGGAGTCGGAGTTCCGCAATTATCAGCAATAATAGAGTGCGCGAATGAAGCTAAGAAATATAATATTCCTGTGATTGCAGACGGAGGCTTAAAGCAAACCGGCGATATTCCAAAAGCAATTGCAGCCGGTGCAGATACAGTAATGGTAGGCGGAATGCTTGCAGGAACGGAAGAATCTCCCGGAGAAAAAGTTTTGTACGAAGGCAGAAGTTATAAGTTATATCGCGGGATGGGTTCAATAGAAGCAATGAAGCAGGGGAGCAAGGACAGGTATTTCCAGGATGCGGAAGATGATGTTACAAAACTTGTTCCGGAAGGAATCGAAGGAATTGTACCCTATAAGGGTCCATTAAAAGATACTATTTACCAGATAATGGGCGGATTAAGGGCTGCAATGGGTTATTGTGGTGCCAAAAATATACTTGAGATGAAAACTAAATCCAAATTTGTTAAAATCACGAATTCAGGATTAAGAGAATCTCATCCTCATGATGTAAAAATAACAAAGGAAGCACCTAACTATAGTCCGAAAAACATATAACAAATTAATAATTAGTAATTAATAATTAATAATTTGTAGGAGAACGTTCATATAAATAATGAAATTATTTGACTTCTCTGGGTTTCTCTGTGTAAATCTCAGTGAACCTCTGTGAAATTCTTATTTAAAATTTGGAACTGAATTTTTTAAAAATAAGTTTAATATAATAAAATATATAAAACAATGAACGAATATCAAAATCAATTTAAAGACCTTAGTTTCGTAGGGAAAGATAATGCATTAGTGTCGTCTGAATCACGAAAATTTCTCTTGAATGTTTATAACTGGATGGCAATGGGGCTTGCGCTTACTGCTGTCATTGCTTATGGTGTATCCACATCGGAAACATTGTTACGTACTATTTTCTCAAATCCCATTCTTTTCTGGGGAATTATTATTCTGCAATTCGGAGTGGTAATAGGTTTGAGTGCTGCAATAAACAAAATGCCTGTTGTGCTTGCAATCGGAGCTTTCTTTTTATATGCCGCTCTTACCGGGCTAACACTATCATCAATATTTATAATTTACACAAGTTCATCAATCGCATCAACTTTTTTCGTTTGTGCTCTTATGTTTGGGTCAGTGAGTGTCTTTGGATACATCACTAAAATGGATTTATCCGGTATAGGAACATTTATGTTTATGGGCTTGATAGGAATTATAATTGCATCTGTCGTTAATATCTTTATTAACAGTTCAACTTTGTACTGGATTATTTCTTATGCCGGAGTTGTTATCTTTGTCGGATTGACTGCCTGGGATACTCAGAAATTAAAAAGGATGAGTCAGGAAGTTAGTTCCGATTCTGATCAGGGTAAGAAAATAGCAGTTCTAGGTGCACTTACGCTGTATTTAGATTTTATAAATATGTTCCTGTTCCTTTTAAGAATAATGGGAAGCAGGAAGTAATGAATAATGATTAATGAAGAATGAATAATAAGTAATTGTAGTAAAATTACAAAAGTCTTTTTGAATTAATATTGTTGATTTTAAAAATAATTTTAAGGAGTGATATTTAAGTTTTCTAAAAGAAGACTTTTGTAATTTTTTTATTAATATTATTTAAACCACCTTCTTATAACAAATCTTTTTCCGGATGTAGTATTCCAGTCATTTACCGGGTTCCTGTCTTTTAATATATATTTCAGTCTTGAAAGCAAATTTGTTTTGTGCACTCCTTTGTCAGGAGTACTTTCTATAGTCGTTTGATTGTCTAATACTATTACGACATGTCCATCCCAGGCTATTAAATCCAAAGGTTGAACAATTTCCGAAATTTGTTCTGCATTCATACCATTTACATTAACAGATTCTCCAAACGTAATCAGAGAAGATGTATTTCTTGGAGTTGCACCATCAGTTGCATAATATAATAATCCCGAGCAATCCACGCCTTTAAGTTTCCATAAGCTTTTTATGTTTTCTGAAATTTCACTTTTAGGAGGATAATAATCCAGGAGTTCTGTAATTCCGTATGGTGTATTCCCACCCCACATATACATTAATCCATCGAGAGAATTCAGATTGCTGATAATCTTTTCATCGCTTAGATTTTCAATTATCCGGTTAGAAGGTCTTTTATTTAATAATTTTACGAAACGGCTGTCAACAAAAAGCAGTGAATTCTTATATGGATAATCATCTGTTATTACTTTGTATATGAAATGGTCATTAGCAGATATCGATTCAAGTATCTCAAAAACAGTATTCGGAAATGCAATAAATTCCATTTCTCCGATTAATCCCCGGTTATCAAGTTTAACCGAATTCCCATCATTATATCCAAATACGGAATTGTAATCTGAAGTATTCAATACCGGTGTGTAATTTATTGAGACAGCATATTTGCTCTGACTGTACGCAGTCATAGTAAAAAAAACAATCAGAGAAAATATCTTAATAAATCCTTTCAGCATTTAAAATTAATTAAATTGTTAAAATAAACCATAATAATTAAATTGTTAAATAAATTCCTTACTTACAACAGATTTGGTGTTAAAAGAAAAAACAATTTTTTTATTTATTTTTTTGCTGATTTTTGGGAATTCTTTTTCTCAAATCAGGATTAATGAAGTGATGTATGCACCTGCATCACCCATGCAAGAATGGTTTGAAATTTATAATGCCGGTAGTGCACCTGTGAATTTGCAATATTGGAAATGGAAAAATGGTTCACAACCGACACAAGTAAGGGCTATTTCTATGAGATCTGTTTATTTATATCCAAATACTTTTGCTATCGTCTGTGATGACTCAAGTAATATCAGGCAAAATTTTCCCGGTATATCAGGAATTATACTGCAATCTGAAGGGTGGAGTAACCTTGCCAATACGGGATATGAAAATATCATAATACTAAATTCTTATAATCAAGTTCAGGATTCATTGAGGTTCAATAATAACTGGGGTGGAAGTAGTGGCTATTCTTTAGAAAGAAAAAGTTTACAGGATTCTACTAATTCACAACCAAACTGGGGAACAAGTCTCGACCCATACAAAGGGACACCAAACCGAATTAATTCCATTACTCCAAAGCAAAATGATTTGCTATTAAAATCATTTACAATATTACCTCTGGTTCCTTATACCGGGGATAGTCTTAATTTAAAAATATTATTTAAAAATATTGGTTTGAGTCCTGCAAATAATTTCTCGGTTAAATTATTTCGAGATTTAAATCTTGACAGCATTCCGGAGCAAAATGAACTGATATATTCCCAGAATTACACATTACTAAATCCAAATGACTCGTTGTTTTTTAATTATACTATCACTAATATTGACAGCGGGATGAAACAATATATTGGATATATAGATTTTTCTTTAGATGAGGATACAATGAATAATAAGTTTGTAAAAAGAGTAAATGTAGGAGCACCGCTTATATCCAGTGGAATAATTATTAATGAAGTTATGTATGCACCGGTATCACCTGCGAAAGAATGGTTCGAGATATTCAACTTAAGTTCTGAACATATTAATATACAAAATTGGAAGTGGAGAGATGCAACACAGTCAAATCCAATCAGAAATATCACAACAAACAATATTAATATAAGTCCAAATTCATATGCAATAATATGCGAAGATTCTGTAAATTTCAAACAGACTTTTCCAAATACTTCGGGATTAATAATTCAGTCAATCGGTTGGAATGCACTTAATAATACGGGAAATGAAAATGTTGTTCTTTATAATTCCGGAATGCAGTTTGTAGATTCGCTTTCGTATAATAATTCATGGGGCGGAAGTAACGGGTATTCATTGGAAAGAATAAATCCGCATGGGTCAACCAATTTACAATCGAACTGGGGAACCTGCACAGATCCATTGAAAGCAACTCCGAATAAAATAAATTCAATTACTCCCAAACAAAATGATTTGATACTAAAATCATTTTTAATTTCTCCTTTATTACCCAAAGCAGGTGATAGTCTTTTCTTTAAAATATCAGTAAAAAATATTGGATTAATTGTTGCAAATAATTTTTCGGTAAAATTATTTAGCGATTTGAATCTAGATAGCATACCTCAATCAAATGAACTCATTTTCACTCAATTTTATTCCTCATTAAATTTAAATGATTCTATATTTTTCAATTACGCTTTATCTGGTATTGACAGCGGAATGAAGCAGTATATCGGATATATAGATTATTCTCCGGATGAAGATACAAATAATAATAAATCTGTAAAAAGAGTGAACGTAGGAGGTTATGTTGTATCAACCGGAATTTTGATAAATGAGATAATGTATGACCCACAATCACCTGAACCTGAATGGGTGGAATTTTACAATAATAGTAGTAATCCGATAAATATTAAAAACTGGAAAATTGCGGATAGCTCTTCAATTAATAATCCGATTATAATTACTCTAAGCGATAAATACATTCAAAGTAATTCTTATTTAGTTATTGCTAAAAATAATTCGATAATATTAAAACACCCGTTGATTGACTCTACAAAAGTCATTTATCTGAGTAACTTACCCACATTGAATAATGATAAAGATGTTGTCACGATTATTAATAATTCGGGAGAACAAGTAGATTATGTTTCTTATAAATCATCCTGGGGAGGAGCGGATAAATATTCGCTCGAAAGAATTTCGTCAAACAGACCTTCAAATGATTCTTCAAATTGGGTTACATCGATTGACTGTGAATATTCATCACCAACGAGACCAAATTCTTTCAATAATGTGTTGGGTTATCTAAAAGGAGATTTGGTAATTAATGAAATAATGTATGACCCGATAACAGGGGATGCTGAATATATCGAGCTTTACAATCCAACCTCAAAAATTTTAGATATATCGGGCTGGAAATTATCTGAATCTGTAAATCTCAGTTTAGCTGATAGTTGTAATATATCGGTTAAACCCGGAGACTATATTATTATTATAGGTGATACTGCAATTTATAATAGATTTTCTTATTTAAGAAATCCTTCAATAAATCAAAAAGTTGTTTATCGTTCTTCGATGAATCTAAATAACAGCGGAGAAATATTAAGATTATATGATGCTTTATATAATTTAATTGACTCGGTTTATTATTCTCCAAAATGGCATAATCCAAATCTTGGAGATACTAAAGGATACTCACTTGAAAGAATCAATCCTTCATTAAATTCAAATGACCCCGCAAACTGGAGCAGCAGTGCAAATGCATCAGGAGGGACTCCTGGATTGCGGAACAGTATTTTTGTAAACAATATTCCTATGACTTCTAAACTGAGTGTCTCACCGAATCCTTTTTTCCCTGATGGGGATGGGAGAGATCAGGTTACATTTATCAATTATAAATTAAATCAGGCAGTTTCCCAAATCAGAGTGAAAATTTACGATGTCAAAGGAAGACTTGTCAGAAATCTGGTGAATAATCAAAATTCCGGAAATGAAGGTACGATAATATTTAATGGTTATGGTGATGATGGTCAGAGATTAAGGATAGGAATTTATATAATTTTCTTCGAAGCCGTAGATGGAAGGGGAGGAACAACCGATGCAATTAAATCAACAGTCGTTCTCGGTACAAAATTAAATTGAAATCTAATAATGAAAAAAAATAAAACAGTAAATAAAAATCAACTAATATTTTACCTGATAATTGCGTTGTTTTCATTTGCGATATATGCAAATTCTTTAAAAAACGATTTTGTATTTGATGATGAAAGTGTTGTGCAGACGAATCTTTCTATTCAAAGTCTTTCTAATATTCCAAAGTATTTCAGTGCAGAGGAAGGTTTCCATAAAGTAATTGGAAGATATTATAGACCCATTGTTTCAACAACTTACGCACTGGATTATGCTATTTGGGGATTAAATCCATTAGGATTTCATTTAACCAATATTATTTTCAATCTTATTTGCAGCTTGATTCTTTTCGCAATTCTATTAAGACTTTTCGGGAAATATAAATTTGGAATCTTAGCCGCTTTGATATCAACTTTGATATTTACATCCCATCCTGTTCATACGGAAGCTGTTAGCTGGATAAGCGGCAGGACAGATTCAATCGCTGCATTATTTTTCTTTGCCTCGTTTCTTTTTTATATTAAATATTTAGAGAACCTGTTAAATAATCCTGATGAGCCGAACGATAAAAAGATAAATTCAACAATCTTAATATCATTGTTCTTTTACATTATCGGACTTCTATCAAAAGAAATGGTCGTAACTCTACCCGTTATAATAATTCTTTTTGATTTTGTATATCTGAAACAAAATTTAAAGAAATTACTCAAGGAAAGAATCAAAGTTTACACTCTATTCATAGTAGTTACTTTAGTTTATCTCCTGATAAGGTATCTGGCTTTAAAAAATGTACCCGAAAGGGAAACCTATATGTATTTCTATGGAAAAGATTTTATGACTGCGGTTAGTACAATGATTACGACCATACCTGTTTATTTAAAACTACTTGTTTTACCAATAAACTTAATTTATCATTATAATGGAGTTATCGCTGATTCCATTTCTTTCTTCGATATCAATGTAATTTTATCATTGGGATTAATAGCATTACTTTTAATTGCCGCTTACCTTCTTTTCAAAAAATCAGGTGAAGTTTCGTTCTCTATACTTTTCATTTTCATATCACTTCTACCTGTAATGAATTTTGTACCATCGATGAACCTGATGGCAGAGAGATTTTTGTATCTGACCTCATTTGCATTATCTATCCTCATAGCTTATGTTTTGATAAAATTCGAACAATTCAGAAAATTTTTAATTGTACTTTTCTCTGTTATAATTTTACTTTTTTCAATTCTAACATTTCAAAGAAATCAGGATTGGAAAGATAATGATACACTATATTCAACAGCTGATGGAATTAACGGGAGTGTATTACTGGTAAATATGGGTAATATATTTGCCAATAAAAAACAATATGATGAAGCCGCAATAAGATACAGAAAAGCACTGGAGATAAGGCAGAACTCAGTACTGGCAAATCACAATCTCGGTTTGACTTTTTTGATAAAAGGTGAATTGGATTCTGCAGAATACTATATAAAAAGAGGTATTGCAGTCGATACGCTTGCTCCTGATGGATACTTTCAGTTATCGAATATTTATCAGAGCAAGGGAAATATTCCGGATGCAATAAAATATTTGGAAAAACTGCAAACTATAACACCTGACTATCGAGGTTCAAAACAAATATTGGAAAATCTAAAATCATCTCAGATAAACAAACCGGACAATCAGATTAATCCTGAAAACCCTATAGATTTATTGGATAAAAGGTCGTACCAATATTATCAGGAAGGGAAATATGATTTGGCAGTAAAAGATCTTCTCGAACTAACAAAATTAAACCCGACAGGAAAAGCGGGTTATTACAATAACATTGCTTTATGCTACATATCATTGAAAGATTATACAAGTTCTGAAAAGTATTATAAAGAAGCTATAAAAGCAGATGATAATAATACTGCTTTCAAATCCGGCCTTGCCGATTTATATCTTAAAATGGATAAACGTGAGAAAGCAATAGAATATTATAAGAAGGTTCTGGAGAAATCTCCTGACGATAACTATGTAAAAAACAAACTTGATTCACTTAATATTAAATAATACCAGATGAAGATAGAAAAAACAGAAGTGACAAAAAGTTTTACTATTAATGATTTACCAAAATCTTCCCGTCCAAGGGAAAGATTACAGGAATATGGAGTAGAGAATCTTTCTGATGCAGACTTGATTGCGCTCATAATGGGCAGAGGTGTAAAAGGAGAACCGGTATTCTCAATAGCTAATAAATTACTTAAAGAATTTGGTTCTTTAGGTAAAATGCTTGATGCATCTTTACAGGAACTTCAATCAATCAAAGGAATAGGTCTCGCCAAGGCTGCTCAGCTGCTTGCAGTATTAGGTATAGCAAGAAGAGTTCACGCCGAAAAAACAAAAGAAGAAAAAGACAGATTAAAATCACCCGCAATTTATAGTCCCGGTGATGTTGCAGAGCTTGTAAGAGTCGAAATTATGGATTTCTTAAAAGAACATTTCTATGTAGTAAGTATTGATGTTAGAAATAAAATCATTGATATTGACAGGGCATCCGAAGGAACAATCAGTTCAAGCTTAGTTCATCCCCGTGAAACATATCTGTGTGCAATTAAACGGCGTGCTGCACAAATAATTGTTGCTCACAATCATCCCTCCGGAGATAAACAGCCTTCTGAAGATGATATAAAAATTACCAGGAGATTAGTCGATGCAGGAAGAATTATAGGAATTGAATTGATTGACCATATAATAGTCACTCAAACAAGTTATTACAGCTTTAAAGAGAATGGTACATTATAAATTAATAAAAATTTAATAACTTTTTTCAGATATATTGTTTAATTTTGTTCATAAAATAACAGATGATGGAATTCAAAGATTATTATAAAATTTTAGGTGTTGAGAAAAATGCAACTCAGGATGAAATAAAAAAGGCATACAGGAAATTAGCAGTAAAACATCATCCCGATAAAAATAAAGGTGACAAAAAATCAGAAGAGAAATTTAAAGAAATAAATGAAGCTAATGAGGTTTTGGGGGATAAAGAAAAAAGGAAAAAATATGATGAACTTGGTTCGAATTGGAATTCATATCAGCAATCCGGACAGCAGGGAGGTTTCGACTGGTCGAGATACTCAGGCGAAAATTCAGGAACCGGGGGGAGAGGTTTTAGTTATGAAGGTGATTTAAATGACCTTTTTGGAGGATGCAGGGTATTCAGATTTTTTTGAAAGTATTTTCGGAGGTGGGTTTTCAGGGTCTCAAAGAGGTAGAAAATCATCCGGAAGAAAGGTAAGTGGATTAAGAGGTAACGACTATTCGGCAGTAATCGAAATTACACTTGAAGATGCATATAAAGGAGTATCAAAAATCTTTAAAATTGACGGACAGTCCATAAAATTAAATATTAAACCCGGAATTAATGACGGACACGTTTTAAGAATTGCGGGAAAAGGTTCTCCCGGATTAAACGGTGGACCAAATGGTGATTTATTATTAAATATAAAAATAATAAAAGATAATGATTTTATAAGAGAAGCGGATGACCTTCATTCTGTTTTAAAAGTAGATTTATACACAGCTATCTTAGGCGGAAAAGTTGAGGTAAAGACATTTAAAGGAAAGATAAAACTTGATATACCGAAGGAAACTAATAATGATAAAATATTAAGATTACCAAAAATGGGAATGCCAAAGTATGGAAAGACGAATGAATATGGTGATTTATATTACAAAATTGAAGTTCAGATTCCACAAAAATTATCGGAAAAAGAAATATCACTCTTCAAAGAATTACAAAAAATCAGAAATAAATGATAAAATCACTCAATTAGCAATTTATTTTGAGGATTAAAATTGTTAAATTATAGATTATCGCGGGAATGGCGAAATTGGTAGACGCACCATCTTGAGGGGGTGGCGCCAACTAGGCATGAGGGTTCAAGTCCCTCTTCCCGCACTAAACGCTGATAAAACAGTCAGCGTTTTTTGTTTTAGTATGTTATTATTCTTTAAAATGTACCTGAACGTATAATATTTATCTTGATTATTTTTATTAATAATAATATATTAAACCTTTTAAATTTAAACGGAATTAACATTTTAAGATTTGATTAAGAAAAATTACGAATCCTACATGATCTTCGACGGAAATTTAGATGATCATGCAATTGAAGAAATTATTAGTAAATTCGAGAATTTGCTGAAGAAAAACGATGTTGAAATTAAAAATATCGACAAAATTGGACGAAGAAGATTAGCATTTGCAATTAAGAAGAAGCTTAATGGCTATTATGTTTGTTTTGAAATTATCTCGAATCCTGATTTCATTGTAAAATTAGAAAAGGCTTTTAAACTTGATGAAAACGTTTTAAGATATTTAAATGTTCATATGGACAAGAAGACGATTCAGGAAAAGAATGAATATCTTAAGAAAAAAGCGGTATTTGCAGAAAAAGCTGAAGAAGAAAGAAAAGAAGCGGCGAAACCCGAAGTCAAAGACGAACCTTATGTAAAACAGGAGTCTAATGAAAATCAGGTTAACAACGTCACAATAAATCCCTGATTGTCTTTGAATATTAAAACTTTTTAGTCAAAATATTTTTTGAATTAATTTTTTAATAAAAACATAAATCAAATAACCAAATTATTTGGAGGAGAAACATGGCTGAATTTAAGATGCCCGAATTAAATGCTGTAATTATCGCAGGAAACTTAACAAAAGACCCAATTTTCAGACAAACGACAAATGGAACTCCCGTCGTAAATTTTTCTATTGCAAGCAACAGGAGATTCAGGGATAAAAATGATGAATGGAAAGAAGACGTCTGCTATGTTGGAATAGTTGCATGGAACAGACTTGCTGAAAGCTGCAGAGATAAACTCAGGAAAGGAAATGCTGTATTGGTTGATGGCGAACTACAAAGCAGAACCTTTAAAACAGAAGACGGCAGTAACAGGACAATCGTTGAAATAAAAGCAAGAAGAATTCAGTTCTTGAATAAAAGAGGTTCGGATTCTCCTCACGATGAGAAAGATGAACCTACAACTTTCACGGATGATAATTTTGATTCATTATTATCCCCGGAAGATTCGGATTTGATTAAACAATAGATCAAAAAATTATTAAAATTTTAACGGGTGATTATCGAATCACCCTTTTATATAAATATACAGGAAATAAAAAATGAAAATCATACTTAGAAAAGATTTTGAGCATCTCGGTAACGCCGGCGATATAAAAGAAGTAAAAAACGGTTATGCAAGAAATTTTCTCATTCCCCAGGGGATTGCATATAATGCAACTCCATCGAATATCAGAGCATTTGAGGAAGTGAAAAAACAACAGAGCAGAAAGATTAATTTAGAAATTGACGGTGCAAAAAAGACTGCTGAGAAACTCGAAAAAGTTGGAATTACAATTCACGTAAAAACAGGTGAGGAAGATAAAGTTTTCGGTTCAGTTACATCTCAAATGATAATGGAAAATCTTGAACAAAAAGGGTTTAGTGATATTGAAAAAAGAAAAATTTTAATGAAGGAACCTATAAAAACTCTTGGTGAACATATAGTCGAGATTAAACTTCATACAACTGTTATAGCGAAACTAAAAGTGAATGTAGTTAAAGAAGTAGTTGAGGAAACAGTCGAAAAAGTATCCGAAGAACCTGCGGAAAAGAAAGAGTAATATAAGTTTTTAACTATTATAAAACCAATCCGCTTTCATTTAGAAAGCGGATTTTTTTATGAGATGTATTACTGAATTCTATGTTTGTAATAACTTGAATAACAACACTATTATATTTATTATTGTAAGATATATTATAAAAATTAATAACAAAAATGGAAGAAGAAAAAACAATTAATGATATTGAAACTAATGGAAATGGCGGCTCGACCCCGATTATACCTGTTGACGATGTAACAATAAGATTTGCAGGTGATTCAGGTGATGGAATGCAGTTAACAGGTGCTCAATTCTCAGATACTGTTGCAGCGTCAGGGTTGGATGTTGGTACATTGCCCGATTATCCCGCTGAAGTCCGGGCACCTCTGGGAACTCTGCATGGAGTAAGCGGATACCAGATTCATTTTTCGAGTCACGATGTTCATACTCCCGGAGATTCTATAGATGTTCTAATTGCCATGAATCCTGCAGCTTTAAAAGTTAATATTAAAGACTTAAAGAAAAGAGGAATAATCATTGCTAATTCAGATGCATTTGATAAAAAAAATCTGGAACTGGCAAATTATGAAGAAAATCCTCTTGAAGATGATTCTCTGGAAAATTATGAAGTATATTCGATTCCCGTAACTAAAACTACTATCAGCGCATTAAAAGATTTAAATCTTTCGATGAAAGTTGTTGTCAAATGTAAAAATTTCTTTGCTTTAGGAGTCGTTTACTGGTTATATAATAAAGCTCCTGATAATACCTTAAACTGGATACAGGAAAAATTTGCGAAGAATCCCGATCTCATCGAAGCAAATTCAAGAGCTTTAAAAGCCGGCTATTATTATGGTGAGACTACAGAAATGTTTACTACAAGATTTGACCTGAAGCCTTCAACAGTACTTCCAAAAGGTTTATACAGAAATATAAATGGAAATGATGCAGTAGCACTCGGACTTGTTGCTGCCTCGGCAAGCAGTGGTCTTCAGCTATTTTTAGGCAGTTATCCTATAACTCCTGCTTCAGAAATTTTGCATGCATTATCGAAATATAAAAAATATGGAGTAAAAACTTTTCAGGCGGAAGATGAAATTGCAGGTATTACGACAGCAATAGGAGCGTCGTTCGCCGGCTGTCTTGCTGCTACAACTACAAGTGGTCCGGGTATGGCTTTGAAAACTGAAGCAATAGGGTTAGCGGTAATTTCTGAATTACCTTTAGTCATTGTAAATGTTCAAAGGGGAGGTCCTTCAACAGGTTTACCCACTAAGACTGAACAGGCTGATTTAATGCAGGCAATTTATGGAAGAAATGGTGAATGTCCGGTACCGGTATTAGCAGCTGTTTCGCCGTCAGATTGCTTTCATATGGCATTTGAAGCAGCAAGAATAGCCATTAAATATATGACACCGGTTATTTTATTAACCGATGGTTATATAGCTAACGGTTCTGAACCCTGGAGAATACACAAAGTTGCGGATCTGCCAAAGATTAATGTAACATTCAGAACTAACCCTGAAGGATTTTATCCTTATGTCAGAGATGAAAACCTTTCCAGACCATGGGTTAAACCGGGAACGAAAGGATTAGAACATAGAATCGGCGGATTAGAAAAACAAAATATTACCGGAAGCGTAAGTTATGATCCCGAAAACCATCAGATTATGACAAAAATCAGGGCTAAGAAAATAAAAAATATTGAAATGGATATTCCTGAGTTGAAGGTTGATGGTGATGCTTCAGGTGAATTGTTAATATTAGGCTGGGGAAGCACTTATGGAGCAATTGCAGATGCAGTTGAAAACCAAAGAGCTAAAGGCCGGAAAGTATCTTTTGCACAGCTTAAATATCTTTTCCCGTTCCCGAAAAATACAGGAAATGTTTTAAAGAAATTCGAAAAGATACTGATACCCGAAGGTAATATGGGTCAGTTAAGCAAATTAATAAAAAGTGAATATTTAATTGATGTAATTCAATATAACAAAATTAAAGGTGCACCTATAAAAGCAAACGAAATAGAAAATAAAATTGAAGAAATTCTAAAAAATTAATTAAAAGATAATGAGTGAACCAAACATTAATATAAATCCTCAGGTATATACAGCAAAAGATTTTGCTTCAGACCAGTATATAAGATGGTGTCCGGGGTGCGGAGATTTTTCTATCCTTGCACAAGTACAGAGGACACTTCCTCAAACGGGTATGAAAAAAGAAAATATAGTTTGTATAGCGGGAATTGGATGTTCAAGCAGATTTCCTTACTATATGAACACATACGGCTACCATACGATTCACGGCAGGGCGCTGGCAATTGCAAGCGGGGTGAAATGCGCTAATCCAAATTTATCTGTCTGGGTTTCAACAGGTGATGGAGATTGCTTGAGTATTGGCGGGAATCATTTCATACATACATTAAGAAGAAATGTCGGAATAAATATTTTACTTTTTAATAACAAAATCTATGGTTTAACAAAAGGGCAATATTCTCCGACATCAGACCACGGTCAAATAACAAAATCATCCCCATCCGGAACAATCGAATATCCGGTCAACCCGATTTCATTAGCCTTAGGTGCCGGTGGTACATTTATTGCCAGATCGATTGACAGAGACCAAAAGCATACACAGGAAATGATTTTGAGAGCATATCAACACAGCGGAACATCATTCCTTGAAGTATTTCAAAATTGTGTAATATTTAATGATGGAGCATATCTTCAGTACACAGAAAAAGATACAAAAGACGATACTGTCCTGGTTCTTGAAAACGGAAAACCATTAATTTTTGGTAAAAATAAAGATAAAGGTATAAAACTTCAGGATGGCTGGAAACCTACTGTTGTTGACCTCAGCGACGGAAAGAATAGTATCAATGATGTGTTAATTCACGATGAAACTTCAAAGGGACTGGCATTTATACTAAGTGATTTCAGTGAAAATCCCGGATTTCCAATGCCAATTGGAGTTTTCCTGGCGAGAAAAAGAAATACATATGAAGTCGATATGGAAGAACAGATAAAAAAAGCTATTGGCGGAAAAAAAGTTGATTTTGATGAATTGCTGGTTGGTAACTCTACCTGGGAAATTTAATTAAATTTATTAAGTATAATAAAAACGGAGTCTTTTAAAAAAGACTCCGTTTTTTATTTTTTAATTAATTTCATCTAAAAATCATATCCTAAAGATATATACCATTTAGGCGGAGAAAAGCTTTTCATATTATAATTCCAGGCTACATCTAATTTTAATGGGAAATTAAAGAATATAAATCTCGTACCAAATCCCATTCCCATTAATAAATCTCTCGTTTTTAATGTACCGTTTTCCTTTTGAAATAATTGCAGTGATTTATTATCATACCAGGCAGTTCCTGCATCAAGAAAAGCAACACCCCTGATATCAGCGAATCCAAGCGGAAGTAATCCGAAAATCAAATATTTAAATAAGGGAAATCTGAATTCAAGATTGGTTAAAGCATATTTTGAACCTTCCATTCTATCAAAATTGAAACCTCTTAAAGGCATAATGGGAGTGGAAAAAGCAAAATCCTGAACACTATTAATAGGAATATTATTATGCTCAAATTCACGATTTATCCAGTTATCTGTACCGCCGAGGTAAAACCTTTGAGGATTTGGTCCAAAGCTTGCACCGCTTGTCAATCTGAAAGCAAACGAATAATCATCTGCAATTTTAAAGTAATGTCTGAAATCGCCAATTACCGATGCAAACCCTACACCATCATTGCTTAACCGGGGAGTACCCAGTGTCGTAAGGTTGTATCTTGTTCCTTTAATTGGTGAAGTATATCCGAAGAGAGAATTATCGAATACAAAACTAAATTGTGGTACTAAAAAAGTGTTTTGACTAATAGGTTCAGTCGGGTCATCAAGATTTTCCTGAGAAACATTCATAAGAGTCAATCCTCCGTCGAATCTTCTGAATTTACTTAAAGGATAACTGAAATTTAAATTTCCCCCGTAATTTCTATATCTGAAAAGTTGATCGCCGGTTCCAAGACCTCTGTCATAAAACAGGAACCTGGCGGTATGATACAATTCAAAACCCCAGTCAATCCTGTTCGGTAAATAATAATAAGCAACTGCATAGTCACTATTTTTTAAATCAATCACCATAGATGTCAGTAGATAAATTCTGTGGTTTCCTAACATATCACTTAAAGCTACCTGTGCCACACCTTGTACACCATAGAAACTGGAGTAATTCGCATTTCCATAAACCAGGTCGGGAGTAAATTTAACTTTGTAATTGTTCACCTTGAATGAACCATCATCATTAACGTTATTTTCAATTTTGAATTTCAGATTATTAGTATAAGCAGTATCATAGATACTGAATAATTTAGTTGTATCTTTATCTTTTTTAAATTTAATTTGTATATCGTCGCCATAAATTTTTAAAGTATCTTTCTTTTGATTTATTACTAATGTATCAGATTTTCTAAGTGTATCAATATCTTGCGTGATTTTTTTGACGGTATTTAAAATTCGTTGTTTCACAAAATCAGTGGGTTCTAATTGCGTTTTTCCTATATCTCTATCAAGCGGATCCTCAAGAGAAAATATGTCATATCCCCCTTTGTTCAATGAAACGAAAAGCAGTCTTTTTCCATCTTTCGATAAAGAAATCTGGTCGATGGGATTTAAGGAATTTGTAATAGGTCTTTCTATGATGTTCCCTGTAGAATCTGTTTCCCTTAAGTAAATGTTTGTAATTCCGCAAACATCAGAAAGATAAAGCATTTTCTTTCCATCCTGACTAAACTGAGGATAACTTTGTTTCGAATTTTTTATATCTGTAATACGTTCAATCTGCCTGGTTTCAACATTAATTTTATATATGTCACTCGTTTTAAAATCGTTATTGGATATCTTGTAATTTGAAGGAATAGATGATGAGTTCAAATAATCTTCTCTGTCCGAAGAAAAATAAATATATTTTCCATCTGGTGACCATTCAGGGATATAATCTGAGAATAAATCATCTGTGAGATTTTCAAGTTTTTTTGTCTTTAAATTGTAAGTATAAATATCAGATTGTTTACCGTTAGTTCCGGAAAATGCCAGCATATTATAATCAGAACTCCAGCTAACGTATGCAACTGAATTTAAGTTAACCGGCAGCATTTCCTTGTCGCCTTCGTTAACATCAATTATATAAATGGCATCCTGATCACCTGATTTTACACTTATTGCCAGTTTCTTGCTATCCGGAGACCAAGAAAGCCCCGGTGTTAACACCTGAAGTTCCTCAAAATTGCTTGTAGTATTTCCTGCCACAACTTTATCTATGATTTGCCCGGTTTTTACATCAGCAATAAAAACGTCAAAAAAATCATCTCTATTAGAGATGAAAGCAAACATATCACCCTTTGGTGAAATTACAGGAGCTACATTGTAAAATCCTCCGGATTTTGTATGGTCAGTTAATCTTTTAGATATATCAATAATTTCTTCTCTTGTTTTCGAATCAGACCAGTATGTTCGGTTCATTTCTTTAAGCCATTTTTCGGACAACTGTTCGATATTTAGTTTAAAAGTTTCTTTAAATCCTGCATCAACATCACCCAGAGACTTAATATTATTCATTAACTCACCTAATTTAAAATCACCGTAAAAATCTATAAGGAATGCAAAAAATGACTGACCTGCTCTGTAAGCCAGATATCCTCCAGCGTATTCTATAGGCGGTAAATAGTTGTTAATCACCGCATCGCGAATATACATATCCTCTGCTTTATCAAGCCCGTTAAGGCTTTGGCATTCCGCCATACCTTCATTGAACCATCCTGGAAATGCCAAAGTAATATTTCGTGATATAATATTTTGAATAGAACCCCCATAAAACATATCATTCATAAAAGCGTGAAGGAGTTCGTGATGTATCACATGTCTGAATTGCTCAAACTTCCCTTCAAATGGTACTAAAACCCTGTTTTTAAACAGTTCTGTTACTCCTCCAACTCCTTCCGGAAGGTATTCATCAAGGATATTGTTTTGCTGGAAATCATTATGCGACTCAAAAACTACGATTGGGATTCTATTGGAAATTTTATATTGCAGATTTTTCGATAATGAAACCAGGGAACTTTCCGCAACAACTGCCGTAAATTCCGCAAGGTATTCTCCGCCCTGATAAAAATATATATCGAAGTGTTCTGACTGAATAAATTTCCAGGTAAAATTTTTATATTGAACTTTATTTTTGCCGAATTGTGGGAATGCATTACTGACCAAAACCAGCAGTATTATTAATGTGAAAAGAATATTTAATGTTTTCGTTTTCATATCAGATAAATAAGATATTTATATTTAATTTTTCAAGTGTAAATTAATGATATCATAGTTTCCATTTATTATATATAACTGTTAAATTCCCAAATAAGATTCATAAACTCCCATTTTTCAATTAAATTATTTTTTATTTATTTCATAAATAATTGATTATTAATAATAATAAATATAAATTTTTATTATTTATTAGATTATATTAGAAAAAGGACTGAATAATGGTTTTGAAATTTATCTGTCAAATATTAATTCTTATAATCTCGTTTAATTCTAATGTACTTCCTCAGGATAAAGAAAATGAAGATAAAGCAAAAGATATACTTTATTTTATAAATCTTGCGAGAAGTAATCCTGCCGAATTTGCAAATCAATATATTTTTCCTAGAATTAAGAGTTCAAATGAAGCCGAAGAGTGTTTTGATGAAATGGTTAATACTAATCCTTGTAAGGAATTGATTTGGTCGGATGAACTTTATAAATCTGCTTTTGACCACGCTGAAGATGTTGGCAGTAATGGGTTAATAGGTCATATGGGAAGTGACAGTTCTGACCTTGCAGAGAGGGTGGAGCGTTATACCGGGTGGGAAGGGAGTATAGGAGAAAATATTTATTACGGGTTAAGTAGTCCATTAGAAATTGTAACACTTTTTTTGATAGATGAAGGGATTAAAGATCGAGGTCATAGAAAAAATATCCTGAATAGTAAATATCAATATGCCGGAATTGCGGTATATCCTCATTTTTATTACGGGATGGTATGCGTTATACATTTTGCAGAAAATTTAAAGATAAAAAAATGATAAATGATTTTCTTCCACTATTTTTTGTACTTTAAGTAAATTAAAAATTTTTACAAATGTATAATGAGTCTTTAACCTTTCTTAATTTTAGAAAAATCATGTTTCAAATTTTTCTTTATCCGCTGATTCTTAATTCTAAATAAGTTACCTTATTTGTTCAAAATACTATGCTTAAAAATAATTTACCCGAAATAGATTTCAAAGAAACAGAACTTAAGAATGGTTTGAAATTGGTGATGTTCCGGAAAAATAACATCCCGATGGTTACTGTTAATACATCATTTAAAATAGGTTCTAAGGATGAAGACCAAGGAAAAACAGGTCTTGCTCATTTATTCGAACATCTGATGTTTACTGAATCTCCAAACGTAAAACGAGGAATGTTTGATGAAATACTTAATATGAATGGGGGAGATAGCAATGCATTTACAACCTGGGATTATACCGGTTACCATATCACTCTCCCATCTAATAAGCTTGAACTTGCACTATGGCTGGATTCTGACAGAATAGCCGGTTTCAATATAAGCGAGGAAAGCCTTGAAACACAAAAGAGTGTTGTGCAGGAAGAAAATCTTCAGGTGCATGAAAATGTTCCTTATGGTTCTGTAGAAAAAGAAAGTTCTAAAAGATTATTCAAAGGTAATGGATACTCACGACCTATAATTGGTCTTATGGAAGATGTGAAACAGTTGACGATTAAGGATGTTAGTGATTTTTTTTCGAAATATTACACACCCAGAAATGCAGTAATTTCTATTGTAGGTGATATAGATTATGATAATACTTTAAATCTTGTATCGAAATATTATGAAGATATTCCCTCCGGTAAGAAAATTGATGAAATGGAATTTAGGGATATAACAATCTCAAATGAAATTCAAGATACGATAGAAGATCAAATAGAACTGCCGGCACAATTTATTTATTATAAAACACCGGGAATTGGAACGAAAGAATATTATATCCTGAATCTTTTGAGTGCAATAATGTCCGACGGTGAAAGTTCAAAACTTTACAGGGAATTATTATACAAGAAAGAGCTTGTTAGCGAGATTGATTCTTATTATCACGGAATGGAAAAAGCCGGGTTATTCAGCATAAATTCATTTGCAATGAAAAAAGTACCGCTGAAAACCATCAGAAATGAAATTGATAAAATCATCGGTGAAATTCAGCAAGGAAACATTGAAGAAAAAGAAGTAGTGAAAATAAAAAATTATTTTGAAACAATGTTTATTTCTAAGAGACAAACAATGAATTATCTCGCAGATTCAATGTCTTTTTTGAAACTATTTTTTAATGATGTGTCTCTCATTAATACAGATGTTTTAAATTATATCAGCATTCAAAAGGAAGATATTATAGAATGCGCCAGAAAATATCTTAATAAAGAAAACAGGGTTCTATTGAATTATATTCCGGGGAAAAAATGAAAATTAATAAGAGCCGAGAAAAAATCGACAGGACTAAAATGCCTGTATGTGAAGGGTTTGCAGATATTAAATTCCCGGATGTTTATGAGAATAAATTGCCGAATGGAATGAATGTACTTGTTCTTGAGGATAGAAAAATCCCAATTATAAGTACAAGAATACTTCTGACTGCCGGTTCAATTCATGATTCACTAATTGGAGAAAATAAATCCGGAATTGCTTCCCTGATTTCTGAAATGATTACCAAAGGGACAGTAACAAGAAGCGCTGAAGATATTGCCGATGAAATCGAATATCTCGGTGCAGATTTAAATTCAAATGTGAGTTATGATTCTATATTTGTCAGTGCGAAATCTTTGACAAAATATTTCAGTCAGATTTTCGAAATTGCCTGTGATATAATTCTGAATCCGGTATTTGCCGAAGAAGAACTGAAGAAAGCGAAGACACAAAGATTAAATAATCTGCTTTATTATAATGATTACGGAAAATTTTTATCTTCAAAGATGTTTATTAAAAATGTTCATAAAAATTCTCCTTACTCGGATACGACAATTGGAAGCCTTGAATCTGTTGAGAATATTAGCAAGCAGGATATTCTGGATTATTATAATAAGTTATTTAATCCCGCGAACATAACTATTGCTTTCATCGGCGATATTTCCCCGGATGAAGCATATGAAATGACTTTAGAAAAATTTAATAACTGGAAATCTTTTAAACCATATGTTATAGACATTAAGGAAAATAAATTAAAAGAAACTAACGAAATATTTATTTTAGATAAGAAAGATTTTGTTCAGTCAGATATCTTTCTCGGTCATTTATCTTTACCTTTAAATAATCCCGACTATATTCCGATGATTGTTTTAAATACTATCATTGGCGGTACTTTTACTTCAAGATTAAATAAACGATTGAGAGAGAAAAGCGGATATACTTACGGAATATCATCTTCTTTTAATTTAAAGAAATTTACCGGAGAATTTGTTGTGAAAACAAGCGTGAATACTGATGTCACGACAAATTCAACAGAAATCATTTTAGATGAATTACGCTCAATCGTTAACGAAATTGTACCGGAAGATGAATTGCTTAATGCAAAGAATTATATAATGGGAAGCTTTCCCCTTCAAATGGAAACTTCTAATTCAATTGCCGGGAGTTTATTAAGATTAAAATTTTATGAATTTGAAAAAGATTTCTATAATACTCTTTTTTCAAAAATTGAAAAATTAAATGCCGATGATATTCTGAATACAGCAAGGAAACATATTCATCCGGAAAACGTTACTATAAGTATTACAGGAAATGCCGGACGATTTTCCAAATCTATGGAACAATTTGGAAAAGTTACTGTTTTAAAAAATATCTAATTAAAAAACTTCTATGCCGGAAATAATAAATGAAATACAGTCGGATAAAGAGCTTGTTGAAAGCCTTTCCAAAAAATATTTGTTATTGAAAAAAGAAATATCAAAAGTAATAGTGGGACAAACCGGAATCATTGAACAAATAATAGTTTCAGTTTTATCAAAAGGACATTGTCTTTTGATAGGAGTACCGGGACTGGCGAAAACATTAATTGTAAAAACACTTGCAGAAGTGTTTGACCTGAGATTTAACCGTGTTCAGTTTACTCCGGATTTAATGCCGTCAGATATAACCGGAACTGAAATACTTGAAAATTCCCTGAACGGAGGCAAGGCATTTAAATTCATTCAAGGACCGATTTTCACAAATCTTTTGCTCGCAGATGAAATAAACCGAACCCCTCCGAAGACACAGTCTGCTCTGCTGGAAGCTATGCAGGAGCACAGAGTAACAGCAGCGGGGAACACATATAAACTAGAGGAACCATTTTTTGTACTTGCAACCCAGAACCCAATCGAACAGGAAGGTACATATCCTTTGCCTGAAGCACAACTGGATAGGTTTATGTTCAATTTGTGGCTGGATTATCCATCCGTAAGCGAAGAAATTGAAGTAATAAATAAAACCACTAGTTTGTACGAACCAACACTGGAAAAAATATTTTCGAAAGAGGAAATCATTAAATATCAAAATTTAGTCAGAAAGGTCCCAGTTGCTGATGAGATTATTAAATACGTCGTGGATATAGTGACAAAATCGCGGCCTGCACATCCTTTGGCACCAAAATTCATTCAGGATTATATAAGCTGGGGAGCCGGTCCGAGAGCATCACAGTATTTGATAATCGGAGCAAAAGCGCTATGTATATTGGAAGGCAGATATACCCCAACCTTAGATGATATTAAACGGATTTCTTTACCTGTTTTACGGCACAGGCTCATTATGAATTTTAATGCCGAAGCTGATGATATAAAAATTGTTGATTTAATTAATAAATTATTTCAATAATTCAATTTAGCACTTTGCCCGATATCATCCCGGTTTAGGGTTTTATTTCTGCTGCTTGAACTGTGTTAATCCATTTAAACTTTCTGTTTTTTTATAAATTATTCTCAATTTGTGAAGATTTCTTATATTGACTTTATTTGAAAATTTTCATAATTTGAAGTTTGTGAAATTTTTATATCGTTATTTAAGTTATTAATTTTACTTGCACAGCAAGAAATTACAAGATTTTATTAGACAAAGATGGCATTACGTAAATTAAAACCAACAACACCGGCTACAAGATATTATTCGATATCTTCATTCGAAGAAATAACTAAATCAAAACCGGAAAAATCGTTGTTAGCGCCGATTAAGAAATCAGGCGGAAGAAATAATCTTGGAAGAGTCACTTCCAGGCATCGTGGCGGCGGGCATAAGAGAAAATACAGAATTATTGATTTTAAAAGAGCGAGAACCGATGAAGCAAAAATAATTGCAGTTGAATATGATCCAAACAGGACAGCCCGAATTGCTTTAATTCAATATGCTGATGGCGAGAAAAATTATATAATTGCTCCGAATGATATCAAAGTTGGAGATATTATTCAATCTTCTGATGATGCTGAACTCAAATCCGGGAATACAATGAATATTTCTGTTATTCCGGTTGGAACATTTATTCATAATATTGAATTGAAGCCGGGAAAAGGTGCTCAAATTGTTCGCAGTGCAGGAGCTTCTGCTCAGATTCTCGCAAAAGACGAGAAATATTGTCAGGTTAAACTTCCCTCAGGTGAAGTCAGATTAATCAGAAAAGATTGTAAAGCTACAATCGGTATAGTTGGAAATATTGAACATGAAAATATAAGTATAGGTAAGGCAGGAAGATCAAGATGGATGGGCAAAAGACCTCATGTAAGAGGTGTTGCTATGAACCCTGTAGATCACCCAATGGGCGGCGGCGAAGGTAAAACTTCAGGAGGCGGTCATCCGGTAAGTCCCTGGGGATTACCTGCAAAAGGTTATAAAACAAGAAAAAAGAAAAATCCTTCAAATAAATTTGTAGTTAAAAAGAGGAAATAATAAATGTCGCGTTCGCTTAAAAAAGGTCCTTATATCAATTATGATCTGCTTGAGAAAGTGGAAAAGCTGAATAAAGTAAATCAGAAAAAGGTTGTCAAAACCTGGGCTAGAGCCTGTACAATTATTCCCGAATTTATCGGACATACTTTTGCCGTACATAATGGAAATAAATTCATTCCTGTTTACGTCACTGAAAATATGGTAGGTCATAAATTGGGTGAGTTCTCTCACACCAGAACCTTCAGGGCACACTCAGGTCAACGAAAAGAAGAAAAAGCAGGAGGAGTTAAGTAGTTTATGGAAGCAAGAGCAATTAAAAGATTTGAAGGTTCATCTCCCAGGAAAATGAGACTCGTGGTGGATTTGATTCGAAGTAAAAAGATGGACGATGCAATCTCAATCTTAAAATATTCTAAAAAGCATTCTGCAAAAGTTATTGAGAAAACTCTTTTATCAGCTTATTCTAATTTAATTAATAAGTTAGATACGGGTAAATTAAATCAAAGTGACGTGATAGTTAAAGAAGCTTTTGTAAATGGAGGTCCTTCATTAAAAAGAATGCTGCCAGCTCCGCAAGGAAGAGCATTCAGAATAAGAAAAAGATCTGCTCATCTTACTTTAATAGTTGAAAATTTAGAAGTTTAATTTTATAAAATCAATAATTAAAAAGACAATTTAAGGAGAATTATTGGGACAAAAAACACACCCTATAGGATTCAGATTAGGTGTAATTAACACTTGGGACTCTAATTGGTATGATGAAAAGAGTTTTTCGTCAAAGTTAAAAGAAGATTCATTAATAAGAAGCTATCTCAAGAAAAGACTTGAAAAAGCAGGGGTAGCAAAAATAACTATTGAGCGGACATTAAAAAAGATAACTTTAACGATTTTCACTTCACGTCCGGGTTTTGTTATAGGAAAAAGCGGTCAGGAAATAACTAAACTAGAAAATGAAATAAAGAATGTTACGAATAAAGAGGTAAAGATTAATGTTCATGAAATTAAAAAACCGGAATTAAGTGCACAGTTGGTAGGTGAAAATATCGCCGCTCAGATTGCTAACAGGGTTTCTTTCAGAAGGGCAATGAAAACTTCCATTACCGCATCAATGAGAATGGGTGCTGAAGGTATAAAAATAATGTGCAGCGGCAGATTAGGCGGCGCTGAAATTGCCAGAACTGAACAATACAAAGACGGAAGAATTCCACTCCAGACTTTAAGAGCTGATATCGATTATGCTTCTGTTACCTCACATACAATATATGGAGCAATAGGAATAAAAGTTTGGATTTGCAGGGGTGAGAAATTGTTAAAAAATACATTTTAATTTAAAAAAGAATCGGAGTTTATAATTTATGCTGATGCCTAAAAGGGTTAAATACAGAAAAACCCAAAAAGGAAATAGAAAAGGAAAAGCAGGTCGTGGAAATCTGGTTGCATTCGGTTCATTTGGATTGAAAGCAATGGAAGCGTGCTGGATAACCGACAGACAAATTGAAGCAGCTAGAATTGCATTAACCAGGCACATGAAAAGAGATGGAAAAGTCTGGATTAGAATTTTCCCTGATAAACCGGTAACAAAAAAACCTGCGGAGACAAGAATGGGTAAAGGAAAAGGCGCACCGGAATATTGGGTTGCAGTTGTACAACCCGGTAAAATCATGTTCGAAGTTGATGGAGTTACATCTAATGTTGCAGAGGAATCATTAAGACTTGCATCGCATAAATTGCCTTTAAAAACGAAATTTGTAAAAAGAGTATCTTAAAGATTTTTTAATATATATGAAAACTTATCAAATAAGAGATTTATCGACGGAAGACTTAAAAAATAATTTGAAAGACAACCTGGAAGTGCTGGAAAATTTTAAATTCCAACATGCTTCCGGACAACTTGAAAATTACAAAGCTATTACGAACGCGAAGAAGGATATAGCGAGAATAAAAACGATTTTAAAAGAGAGAGAATTAGGAATTAATACGAAAAAAACTAAAAAATAATTAAATATTTATAGAGATAAATAATGGTTGTCGAAAATAATATTAATGAAATTCAGAGCGATAACGAAGTGACACCCGAAGTAATCGGAGATGTGACCTCTTCTGATGTAACAAATGTAGTATCGGCGAGAAATAGTAGGAAAACCAAGATTGGAAAAGTCGTTAGCGATAAAATGGATAAATCCATTACAGTTACGGTAGAAAAGAAGGTAAAACATCCCATATATAAAAAGTTTCATAAAAAGACTACAAAGTTCATGGCACACGATGAAAAAAATGAATGCAAAGTTGGAGATGTAGTGAAAATAATGGAAGTAAGGCCTTTAAGCAAAAATAAAAGATGGCGTTTAGTTGAAATCGTAGAAAAAGCAAAATAATAAATAAGATAAAGTTAAAGAGAGAAATTAAAAATGATTCAGGAAGAAACAAATCTTACAGTAGCTGATAATTCCGGAGCAAAATCTGTTCGCTGTATCAGGGTGCTTGGCGGCTCAGACAGAAGATATGCCGGTGTTGGTGATATAATCGTTGTTTCAGTAAAATCAGCAATACCGGGTGGTGCAGTTAAAAAAGGTGAAGTTTCCCGGGCAGTTATCGTAAGAACAGTTAAAGAAACTAAAAGAAAAGATGGAAGTTATATTAAATTTGATGAAAATGCGGCTGTCTTGATAAACGCTCAGAATGAACCCAGAGGTACACGTATTTTCGGACCTGTTGCAAGAGAATTGAGAGAAAAACAATTTATGAAAATTATTTCTTTAGCACCTGAAGTAATTTAAAAAAGTTAATTTAGTCAGAAAAATGATAAAGACAAGACTCAAAAAAAACGATTTAGTGAAAGTGTTAAGCGGTAATTCAAAGGGAACCGTTGGTAAAATATTGTTTGTAGACAGAGAAAAAGGCAGAGTAATCGTGGAAGGCGTGAATATTGTTCACCGGCATACGAAACCAAAGCAAAAAAGTCCTCAAGGCGGAATAATTAGGAGGGAAGCTCCTATTAATATTTCTAATGTCCAGCTAATGGATCCAAAAACTAACAAACCGACCCGAATAGGAATGGAAGTAATAGTCGATGAAAAAACCGGAAAAGTTCGAAGAATGAGAAAAAGTATGAATACCGGTGATATTATAGTTTCATAATGAGTGAGTTTATCGAAATAATGTTTATCAATTAAGATTAAAATTTTTAATATAAATGGCAAAAACAAAGGAAGATAGAAAAAAAGGCGGCGAAGAAGCAGTTAAAGCCAAAGGGAAACAGGAATCTAAACCAAAAAAAGGCGATAAATTCGTTGAAGAAAAAGTACCTGTCAGACTTTTGGAACATTACAGAACTAAAATTGTTCCTGAGTTAAAAAAACAATTTGGATATAAAAATGTTATGCAGGTGCCGAAACTTGAAAAAATTTGTTTGAATGTAGGAGTCGGAGCTGCAGTCGCGGATCCAAAGTTGATAGACACTACAGTAAAGGAAATTGAATCGATTGCCGGACAAAAGCCCGCAGTTGTAAAAGCAAAAAAATCGGTGTCAAATTTCAAATTAAGAGAAGGAATGAACATCGGTGTCAGGGTTACACTGAGAAACGCCAGAATGTATGAATTTCTGGACAGGCTAGTCAATGTTTCTATTCCGAGAATCCGTGACTTCAGAGGTTTACCGGATAAAAGTTTTGACGGGAGAGGAAATTATTCTCTCGGAATTAAAGAACAAATTATTTTTCCTGAAATTAATGTTGATAATGTTACCAAAATAAGCGGTTTGGATATTACTTTTGTCACAAATGCTAAAACTGACGAAGAAGCTTATTCATTATTAAAGCATTTCGGTTTACCTTTTAGTACAAAACAAATAAATTAAATAAATGGCAAGAAAAGCACTAATAGTAAAACAAGAAAGAAGAGAGCGGATAGTTAAAAAATATGCTGAGAAGAGGAAAGAACTTAAAGAAAAAGGTGATTATGCCGGATTGGCAAAACTACCCAGGGACAGCAGTGCAACGAGATTGCATAACAGATGTACTGTTACAGGCCGTGCCCGTTCTTATTACAGGAAATTCGGAGTTTCCAGGCTCGTTTTCCGGGAGTTAGCATTACAAGGCAAAATACCCGGTATTATTAAATCAAGTTGGTAAATTAATTAAACAGGAGTATATTAAATAAAATGTCAATGACTGATCCAATATCGGATTATTTAACAAGGTTAAGAAATGCTTTAAAAGCAGAAAAGAAATCAGTTGATGTACCTGCGTCAAAATTTAAAGTAGCTATATCCGAAATTTTAAAGAAAACCGGCTTTATCAATGATTTTTCCATAATTGAAACAGAAGAAAAAAAGAAATACGTTTCAATAAAACTGAAATACCATAATGGTGAAAGTGTTATTGAGGGATTACAAAGAGTAAGCAGGCCTGGAATCAGAAGATATGTTAAATTTGATGAACTTCCTCGCGTTAAAAACGGTTTAGGAATTGTAATTGTTTCAACTTCGAAAGGACTTATGACTGAAAAGAAAGCTAAAGAATTAAAAGTCGGCGGTGAAGTAGTTTGTAAAGTCTGGTAGTTAATTATTAATTGTAAAATTTCAAAATGAGCAGAATAGGAAAAAAACCAATACCATTAATTAAAGGTATTAAAATATCGAAGTCAGGAAACGAATTTGAAGTTTCAGGTCCAAAAGGAAAATTATCAGTTAAAGTTGATGGTGATATTGACGTAAATTTCAATGAAAATGAAATAACTGTAACGAGAAAAAATGAATTGAAAAAGAATAAAGCTCTTCACGGTTTATACAGGGCTTTACTTCAAAATATGGTTAGTGGAGTATCAGAAGGATTTTCCAAAAAACTTGAACTTCAGGGAATTGGATATCGGGCAGAAATGAAGGAAAAATCATTGGTTCTTCAATTAGGATATTCTCACCCTATTGTTTTTAATCCTCCGGTCGAAATTAAAATTGAAGTGCCGGCAACAAATTCAATCATTATATCGGGTATCGATAAACAATTAGTTGGATTAATTGCTGCTAAGATAAGGACTTTCAGACCACCGGAGCCATATAAGGGTAAAGGAATCAGATATGAAAAAGAAATTGTAAGAAGAAAAGCTGGAAAAACAGCAGCCAAATAAATTTTTTATAATAAGTAATTGATATAAAGTGAATAAGTCAAAATTAAAAAACATAGACAGAAGACATAAAATAAAATTTAAGATTCGAAAAAAAATCAAAGGTACAGCTGAAAAACCTCGACTTGTGGTCTTCCGTAGCTTACATCATATTTATACTCAGTTAGTTGATGATATTAATGGAAAAACATTGCTTTCAATATCCTCTAACGCAAAGGAAATAGCCGATAAATTAACGGTTGAAAAAAGCAAAATAGCGAAAAGTAAATTAATTGGTAAATTTACTGCTGAGAAAGCTCTTTCACAAAATATTAACTCAGTGGTTTTCGATAGAAATGGTTATTTGTTCCACGGTAGAATAAAAGCAGTTGCCGATGGCGCACGGGAAAACGGATTGAAGTTTTAGTTTCAATTATATTGAATTGTTTTTTTGACACTTATTTGATATATTCTCGGGTCGTCTAATGGCAGGACAGCGGCCTTTGGAGCCGTTAGCGGAGGTTCGAATCCTCCCCTGAGAACTGGATAACCGATAATTATTGTTAGTATATAGAGAATTGTGTTAAGAAGTTGGTTAAGATGAAGCGTTTAAAATTTTCATTTTTATATATTTATTTTTGTTTTTAATTTTTTTATATTATTTTATACTTGATGAGAAAAAGAAATATCAAAGCCGGTGAATTAGAACTAAAAGAAAAACTCGTATATATCGGAAGAGTGGCAAAGGTTGTAAAAGGTGGCAGAAGATTTAGTTTTAGTGCCGTAAGTGTTGTCGGAGATGGCAGAGGTCATGTAGGTTACGGACTTGGAAAAGCTAATGAAGTTACGGATTCAATAAGAAAAAGCGTTGAAGATGCGAGAAAAAACCTGATTGATGTGCCTATTATGAAAGGAACTATTCCGCATGAAATTATCGGTAAATACGGTGCAGCAAAAGTTCTTTTAAAACCCGCAGCTCCAGGAACCGGAATAATTGCCGGACACGGTGTTAGAGCAGTGCTTGAATCAGCAGGGGTACAGGATGTATTGACAAAATTATTAGGTTCGTCAAATCCGCATAATGTAGTAAAAGCAACAATGAAAGCGTTAACGAGTCTTAAAGATGCAAGATTAAACGCTGAAAAAAGAGGTTTAACTTTGAACGAATTATTTACTTTATAATAAAAAAAAGATTTTTACGATTTAATGGAAAAAACAATAAAAATAACTCAAACAAAAAGCATAATCGACAGATTAGAAAACCAAAAAAGAATTATTAAAGCTTTAGGTTTGGGTCGCCCTAATTATAGTGTAGTGAAAAATGATACACCGCAAATTAGGGGAATGATAGAAAAGGTGAAACATTTAGTAAAGGTTGAGGTTTCATAGCAAAACAAGAATAGCTTTCTGAATTAATTGGAAAATTAATCGGGAAAGAAATTTTTAATAACTAATTTTTTTCGCAACATAAATAAATGTTTACAAACCAAAATGAAAGGATAAAAAAAATGAAAAAATTATTCATTAGTTTAATGTTAGTTTTTTTAGTCTCTAGTTTTTCTTTTGCACAAATTAACCACAATTGGGACGGTACAAAACCAGAAGTTTATACCGGATCAAAGAATTTTGTGTTCATGTATTCACCTTTTGTAAGTGCTAACTTAGGTTCCGTATTTTCAGGTTCATTTTCGAATTTTCAAGATACGTCAAATGTTAATATCTCCAATTTATTTGGTATAGGATTCCAATATTATGTTACTCCACAAATTGCATTAGCAATTGGTGTGCATTACGGATCCACATCATACGAACCTACCTGGGCTGGTCAAACAGTAAAATTTACAACATCCACATTCGGTGTTTCACTTGATGGTAACTACCATTTTAAATCCTTATATAGTGCGTCACCTTATTTTGGATTAAACCTTAATTTTGGAACAGGTAGTTCTGAATTTACACAGACAGCCGGTACAAATACTTTTACATCAAAAACAAGCGGAAACTCTGTTGGTTTCGGTTTGAATTTTGGATTTGATTGGTATTTCACACCCGGACTTTCTTTAGGTGGAAAATATACTTTAGGAATGGCATTGAATAGTGCACCTGATGGAACTCAAACTAACGGAGGAACAACTATTACTCGTACAGGTCCAAAAACATCTACATTTGGTACCGGACTTGCAAGCATTATGTTAAATGTACATTTTTAAAATGAATTTAAATTTGTGTTGAAATAAGTCAATATTTCATACAGACCCCTTGCTTTAAAACAAGGGGTCTGTTTATTAAAAATAATTAGGTTAAATAAATTAGTAAAAAGCAGGATAGATAGTTTAATGGACATTTTAAGCAACTTAAAATTCGCAGAAGGTTCTAAGCACAGAAAGAAAAGAGTAGGAAGAGGTCAGGGTTCCGGTTTCGGAGGTACTTCAACAAGAGGAGAGAATGGTGCTAAATCCAGGTCAGGGTTTAAAGACAGAGCCTGGTTTGAAGGCGGTCAGATGCCTTTACAACGCAGGTTACCAAAATTCGGTTTCAAAAACATAAATCGGGTTGAGTTCAATGTTATTAATGTGGGTGATATTCAAAAGCTGTTAGATTCCGGAAAAATTGAAAAATCCGGGTTAAACAAAGAGTATTTTATTAGTAAGAAAATTATCAAAAACAGCAAATTCCCCTTAAAGATACTTGGTAACGGAGATATTAAATCTTCTGTCGAAATTTCTGCAGATGCTTTTAGTACAGCAGCGAAAGATAAAATTGAAAAGGCCGGAGGTAAAGCAATTAATATATGAGCGGATTTGTAAACAGTTTCAGAAATATATTTAAAATTGAAGAACTTCGCAGCAGGATAATTTTTACTATAGCATTGCTCATCGTTGTCAGAATCGGTGCTCACATTACACTGCCGGGTATTGATGCGGCTAAGCTTGCAGAACTTGGAAAGGCAGGTGATAATTCTCTTTTTGGACTTTACGATCTTTTTGTAGGAGGTGCATTCAGTAAAGCCGCAATATTTGCGTTGGGTATAATGCCCTACATTAGTTCTTCAATTATAATTCAATTACTGGGTGCGGTTTTTCCTTATTTCCAGAAACTTCAAAAAGAAGGCGAGGAAGGAAGAAAAAAAATAAACCAGCTAACCAGACTTGGAACAATCCCTGTTGCAGCATTACAGGCTTGGGGTGTTAGCGTTCAATTATATTCAAGAGGAGGTATGGGTTCTGTTATCTATCCCGAAATCTCGCATTTTGTTTTTACAATGTCTGCAGTTATTTTCTTAACGGCAGGAACGATTTTTATGATGTGGCTTGGTGAGCAGATTACTGAACGGGGTATAGGAAACGGAATATCTCTGATAATTTTTATCGGTATAATTGACCGGTTCCCATATTCAATATTCGATGAAATAAAATTAGTAAAAGACGGTGGGCAAAATCTTCTTATAGAACTTTTATACGTTGCAGGATTTGTCTTCATTGTTGCAGGTGTAATTTCAGTTACTGTTGCAACCAGAAAGATACCTGTTCAGTACGCGAAAAGAGTTATAGGAAGAAAAGTTTTTGGAGGAGTGACTCAATATATCCCAATGAAAGTTAATCAGGCAGGAGTAATGCCAATTATTTTTGCTCAGTCTATAATGTTTATTCCAAATACTTTTTTATCTTTCTTCCCGAATAGTGATTTTATGCAGGGAATAGCCAAATACTTCGAATATACAGGTTCATTATATGCTGTAATTTATGCTTTGATGATTATATTTTTCACATATTTTTATACTGCTATAGCATTCAATCCGAAAGATGTGGCAGATAATATGAAAAAGCAGGGGGGATTTATCCCCGGAGTCAGGCCCGGAAAACCGACTTCAGATTTTATAGATAATATTTTAACTAAAATAACTTTACCGGGTTCAATCTTTCTTGCAATAATTGCTATTATGCCGAATATACTTGTTAAATTCGGTGTTACACCGGGATTTTCTTCATTCTTTGGCGGAACGAGTCTATTGATTGTAGTTGGAGTAGCACTGGATACATTACAGCAGGTAGAATCACATCTGTTAATGAGACATTATGACGGATTTATGAAAGGAACTAAATTAAAATCGCGAAGGTAATGGTCGAATGTCTTTGATTAAAGATTCAAAAGAAATTGATTTAATAAGAAAAAGTTCTAAGATTGTTGGTGATGTTCTTAAACATTTAAAAAGTTTTATCAGAGTTGGAATCTCGACCGCTGAACTGGACGAAATAGCGGAAGCTTTCATTCTTGAGAGAGATGCATATCCGGCTTTTAAAGGGTATAAAGTAAAACATAATAAATTTCCTGCATGTTTATGTATTTCAATAAATGAAGAGGTGGTCCATGGAATACCATCAGATAAAAGGTATTTGAAAGATGGTGATATTGTATCTGTTGATGTTGGAGTAAAGAAAAACGGATATTTTGGCGATGGTGCTTTTACTTTTGAAGTCGGTGAAGTGAGTGATAAAAAAAAGAAGCTGATTAAAATTACAGAGGAATCTCTTTATAAAGGAATTGAAAAAGCGATTGAAGGAAATACGATTAACGATATTTCATGTGCAGTGCAGAATTATGTTGAAGGTTCGGGATTTAGCGTTGTAAGAGAATTAGTTGGACACGGTATCGGAAAAAATCTTCATGAGGAACCCGCTGTTCCGAATTTCTATAGTCCGGCTAATACAATGAAACTCTTAAAAGGAATGACTTTGGCAATTGAACCTATGGTTAATTATGGAAGTTTCAGTGTCTATACGAAAGATGACGGCTGGACTGTTGTAACAAGTGATGGTGAAGCCTCGGCTCATTTTGAACATACGATTTTGATAACGGATGGAAAACCGGAAATTTTAACAATTTGAATTTAATTATTTTCAAAATTCTGAATGGCTAAACAAGATTCTATAAAAGTTGACGGTATTATCATGGAGATATTACCAAATACAACTTTTAAAGTTCGTCTGGAAAATGGACATGAAGTTTTAGCACATATTTCAGGAAAGATGAGAATGAATTTTATAAGAATTTTGCAAGGTGATAAAGTTACAGTTGAACTTTCACCATATGATTTAACAAAAGGCAGAATTACATATAGATATAAATAAATAATAATACAATGAAAGTCAGAAGTTCAGTAAAAAAAATGTGTGATAAATGCAAGATAATTAAACGCAAAGGCGTTGTTAGAGTAATTTGCACTAATCCTAAACACAAACAAAGACAAGGATAATTTTTATTAAAAACAGTAAAATCAGGAGATATTAAAATTGGCAAGAATTGCTGGAATAGATCTTCCAAAAAATAAAAGGGTTGTAATTGGACTTACTTCCATTTTTGGAATTGGACAGTCTTCATCTAAAAAAATATTAAATAAACTTGGCATTAGTGAAGACACTAAAGTTTCTGCACTTACTGACGATGAAGTTAATCAAATTCGTTCAGAAATAGCAAATGAAATAAAAGTAGAGGGAGCTCTTCGTTCTGAAGTCCAGATGAATATAAAAAGATTAATGGATATCGGAACATATAGAGGCAAAAGACACAGAAAAGGCTTGCCTGTCCGAGGTCAGAGAACAAGAACCAACGCAAGAACCCGTAAAGGTAAAAGGAAAACAGTTGCAGGTAAGAAAAAAGCTGCAGCAAAGAAGTAAAATAATATTTGTTTAAATAAACAATTAAAGTATAAAATTGGCAAAAACGGTAAAAAAGACTAAAAAGAAAATTCAGGTTGATGCAAATGGTGTTGCACATGTTAAGGCAACTTTTAATAACGTAATAGTAACATTGACCGATTTATATGGAAATACAATTTCATGGGCTTCATCCGGTAAAATGGGATTCAAAGGCTCAAAGAAAAATACACCTTTTGCGGCTCAGCTAACTGCTGAATCCGCTGCAAAAGAAGCTTTCGATCTTGGACTTAGAAAAGTGGAAGTGTTGATAAAAGGTGTCGGCTCCGGAAGAGATGCAGCAGTCAGATCATTAGCTACTTCAGGGCTTGATATTTCCAGCATAAAAGATATTACTCCTCTTCCACATAATGGATGCAGACCTCCTAAAAGAAGAAGAGTATAATTTAAATAATTTTAATAAAGAAATTTAAAAGCAAATAATGGCAAGATATACAGACGCAAATTGCAAACTCTGTAGAAGAGAAAGACAGAAATTATTTCTGAAGGGCACAAAATGCTTTACAGAAAAATGCCCCATTGAATCAAGGAATTTTCCTCCGGGACAGCATGGACTTACAAGAAAACCAAGAATTACTGACTATGCAATCCAGTTAAGGGAAAAGCAAAAAATTCGTAAGACTTATGGATTACTTGAGAAACAGTTTCATAATTATTTCGTGAAAGCCTCACATAAAAAGGGTGTAACAGGTGATAATCTTGTTAAAATTCTCGAAAGCAGATTTGACAATACTCTATACCGTCTTGGTCTGGCACCTTCAAGAAAGGCTGCAAGGCAGATCATTACTCATCGTCACTTAACCATCAATACGAAAATTGTGAATGTGCCTTCATATATCCTTAAAGCCGGAGATGTAATCACTGTCAGGGATAAAAGTAAAAAACTTCAGGTATTTCATGATTCAATGAAGAGAATGAAAGATAACATGCTTCCACCCTGGCTTTCTCTTGATAAGGCAAATATGAATGGAGTTTTTCTTCACATTCCTGAAAGAGAAGAAGTTCCATTTATCGGCAATGAGCAATTTGTTGTGGAATTGTATTCCAAATAAATAAAAGTTTTAATTAAAAATAATATAAATTCAACTTTATAACGAGAATGAAGATTAATCATTTACAAATGCCGGAAAAAGTTGCAGTAGAAGAATCAACTTATACTGAAACATTCGGCAGGTTTATAGTTCAACCTCTGGAAAGAGGTTATGCAGTAACGATTGGAAACGCTTTAAGAAGAGTATTAATATCATCGCTACCGGGTACAGCAATAGTGGCAATTAAAGTAAATGATGTCCCGCATGAATTTTCTACCATCAAAGGGGTTGTTGAAGATGTCTCGGAGATGGTGCTGAATTTAAAAGAGGTAAGATTCAAAGATATTACCCGAAAGTCCACTAAAATTGAGCTGAATTTTAAAGGTCCGAAAGAATTTACAGCAAAAGATATTCAAAACGCTACAGCTGATTTTGAAATTCTGAATCCGGAAATCCACATTGCGACACTTAATAAAGATGCTTCCGTAAATCTCGAGCTGCGTATTGGTTCGGGTATAGGATATGTTCCTTCTGAAGAAAATAAAAAATATGAATTACCTTTAACATTCATTCCGATTGATTCAATATATTCTCCTATAAAGAATGTTAATTACACAATTGAAAACACCAGAGTAGGACAAAGAACTGATTATGAAAAGCTTATAATCGAAGTTGGAACCGATGGTTCAATTACCCCGGAAGAAGCTGTATTGCTTTCTTCGCGTATTCTAAAAGAGCATCTTCAGCTTTTCCTTGATCTGAAACCTGACATGCAGGAAGCAGCTCCAGTCGAAGAAGAAAAAAATGAAGAATTCGAAATGACAAAGAAAGTTTTACTGATGCCCGTTGATGAACTTGACCTTTCTGTAAGATCACAAAACTGTTTAAGGTCCGCCAATATAAAAACCATAGCAGATTTAGTCAGCAAAAACGAATCCGAGATGCTTCATTACAGGAATTTTGGAAGAAAATCGCTTGCAGAATTGGGTGAATTAATCGAAAGTTATGGATTAACTTTTGGTATGGATGTAACAAAATACCTTAATGAAGAAAGTAAATAATAAATAAGAATATTAAATTTTCAAATAATCTGATAAATAAGAATGGAACACAGGAAAAAAGGCAGAAAGTTAAAAAGGACAGCAAGTCATAGAAAAGCTTTGCTATCGAATTTAGCAAATTCATTAATATTACACAAAAGAATAAAAACTACTGAAGCAAAAGCAAAAGAATTAAGAACATATATTGAACCATTAATTACAAAAGCAAAAACAGCTTTTTTAAATCCTGAAAAGAATGTTCATCAGAGAAGAATAGCAGCAAAATTATTAAAGAATAAAGATGCGGTTAAAGTACTTTTCGAAGAAATTGGGGAAATGGTAAAAGACAGGCCGGGAGGATATACAAGAGTTCTGAAAATGGGATTTAGACCCGGAGATGGTGCAAGCGAGGCTATTATTGAACTTGTAGATTATGATATAGCTAAGATTAAATCAGCAAAAGCTGATGCAAAAGAATCCAGAAAGAAAACTGAAGAAAAAGGCAAAACCCCGGCAGGTACCTCCAAGGCATCTGATTTGACAGAAGAAAAAGAAGTGAAAAGTACAAAAGATGAAAAGAGGAAACCGAAAGCCAAAAAGGAAAAAGATTCAAAAGCGCCTAAAAAAGAAAAAGTATTAAAAGCTAAAGATAAGACCGAATCAAAACCCAAAACTGCAAAACTAAAAGCTGAGAATAGCGAAAAAACAAAAGCCGCTAAGAAAAGCTCAGGTAAAAAGAAAGATTAAATTTTATATCTGAATATAAATTTAGTTATTTAAAAAGTTAATTTTTATTATTATTTTTGTAATAGCTAATTATTCACGGTTAAAAATTTTTTGTAAATCCTTAACCTAAAAATCTTGAATGAGTGGGAAATCCTAAAAGTTTAATTGAAATTAAGTTAAGGGTTTTTTTATTATCAAATTTTAAATATGAAAATTACATCCGCAGAATTCATTGACAGCATTTACGACTTAAGGACATTGCCTAAATCTGTTTTATCGGAATTTGTTTTTGTCGGCAGGTCTAATGTTGGAAAATCATCTCTTGTAAATAAAATTTGCGGTAAAAAACATCTTGCCAAGGTTGGTTCAGTTCCCGGAAAAACAAGACAACTGAACTATTTCCTTATAAATGAGAATTTTTATCTCGTGGATCTTCCGGGATACGGATATGCAAAGGTACCGGAGCAGATAAGAGCGGGATGGCGAAAACTTGTTGAAGATTATATAAGTGAAAGGCAGAATGTCAGCATGGTATTTGTTCTTATCGATGCCAGGCACGAACCTACTTACCTTGATGAGCTTATGGTAAGCTGGCTTGAATATTATGAAATACCGTACGCGGTAATCCTTACAAAATCAGATAAGATTTCTAAAAATAAAATGGAGAAGCAAATTTACAGAGCTTCAAAAATCGTTAATAATGAAGATCTTTGTTTGGACTATATCCCATTCTCTATAATAACAGGTGAAGGTAAAGGCGAAATTATTGCATTGATAACAGAACACCTTGCAAATTCAAAAAAATAATTTCTTTTTCTTTTTTTCCAAACCAACAATTCTTGGAAAAAATTAATATATTTATAGCAGACGATATCGATTTGAGTAATTTGGATTTATTTCCAAAAACTAAATTCAATATAATCTTCAAGCCCGGGCTTGATAATAAGTCAATTCTGAAATATATCACACCCATTGATTGTCTTATAATACGGAGCACAAGAATAATTAATAAAACATTCCTTGATAACTGCAATATGAAAATAATTGCAACATGCTCAAGAGGAGTTGATAATATTGATACGAAATATGCTGCGATAAAAAATATTAAAATTATAAATTCCGGCGGAGCAAACAGCATCTCAGCAGCAGAGCATACTATTGGATTGATACTTGATGTTTTCAAAAGAATATCTTTATCAGATAAAATAGTCCGCAAAGGAAATTTTAAAAATACTGATTTTCAAAGAAGGGAATTATACGGAAAAAAAATCGGAATAATCGGAATTGGCAAAGTAGGAAGTCATGTTGCTAAAATATCAAATGCATTCGGAATGAAAATAATCGCAAACGATATTGATAGAAATGTAAAAAAGATTTATAATAATTTAGACTTCCAATCGCTTTCATTTCTTTTAAAACATGCGGATATTATTAGTGTACACATTCCTTACACTAAGGAGAACAGAAAATTTATTTCCAAAGAAAAACTTGAATTACTAAATGAAAATTCAGTTTTCATTAATACTTCAAGGGGTGGGGTAATTGATGAAAAGCATCTTTTAAAACTTCTTAAAGCAGGAAAAATTAAATTTGCTGCACTCGATGTATTCGAGCATGAACCTAATATTAATCACGAATTCTTTAAATTAAAAAATGTTATTTTGACTAATCACATAGCCGGAAAAACAGTTGAAAGCAGTGTAAAAATAGCCAAAGATATTTTTTTGCAAATTTACAATTTATGTTTATAAAACAAATAAAATTACAAATAATTTTATTCCTTTGATTTAATTATTTTTTTATATAAGCATTATATACTTTTAAAAAAATTCTATATTGACAACACAATTCATATATGTTATATTGGAAAAAGATAAGAAATCAGGTTCTTTTTAGTAAGTATACTTAAAAACAAAACAAAAGGAGTAAAAAAATGAAAAAGTTATTTTCTATTTTTATCTTGTTTATGATGGTTGCTGCAGTTTATGCACAAAACAGACCATCAATAGATAAACTTAGGGCATCATTCGCAAAGGATGACAATTTTGTAACAACTGAAGCAAGAGGTACAGTACAGTACCAAAACTATCCGGCTATTATGAGCCCGTTCGCTCCGACCGGAACAGTTCCTTTCGGCGTAATTAACTACAATGATTATGGAACAAACGGAAACAATATGAGAAAAATCCTTGTTCTCGGAGATACAATAATCATTGGACAGGATATTAATCCTGACATGACATTGCCGCCTCCCCCTGCAACTGTTACAACAAGAGTTTATTATCAGGTAAGTTATGACGGTGGTGCTACTTGGCTTCCGACCGCTATAAATACTTCACCCGGTACTTCAAACAGATGGGCAAATATGTTCGCTATTTTCAACAGCGGTCTAAGGTCTGTTGCTTTCAGCGGAAGAGTGTATGTTAACAATGGAACAGCCGTTCAGGGTAGTCTGGCTATGGTCGAGACTATTCTTGGTTTAGGTTCTGTAACCAGTTACACTGCACCTCTGGTCTGGAGAGATTATTTCGCTTATTATAAAAATTCAACTACAATCGGAGGCGTATGCTCCGCTCCTGCAGGCGGTGCTACAGACTCATTGTTATGGTTGGATTTCAATTATTCTTCCGGTGCCTGGGGAACTAAAGTAAGAATAACAGATCCTATGGCAGCGAGTTTCAGATATGTTTCTGCAATTGCTGATAACGGGCTAGATTGTTATGCAGCATATTGGAATAGCGTGAATCTCAGTATGTTTGCTTATTCATCGACAAACGGCGGTACTACATGGAGTTCCGGGACTGAAATTGCACCAAACAATACTGTCGTAGGCGGTGACGCAATTTCCTCCTGGTTCGGTGCTGATATGATTTTCAAACCTAACTCAACTTTTAAAGCTTTTGCCTGGAACACTTTAGGACCCGGTTCATTAGGAACAGACACAGGGAAGTAAAATAATATATTATTCTCCGACAATTAATGGCGGTCAGCCGGTTGTAGTTATGGATTGGCATAAATATGGGTTCACAGCTGATACGAATCTTTATAATGCGAATAGAAATTTCACACAAGTAGGATTAACAAATTTCTCACATGCTTCACTTGCATATTCTGATGACGGTTCTAACTTTATATTGTGCTTTCTCAGCAATTCAAAAGGACACCAGTAATTATGGCGCAGGTGCAACGAACTATAACTACAGTGATATTTTCATTTGTAAATCAGCTGATGATGGTTTAACCTGGGGTCCTGCATATTTCGTAACACGTACCGCCAATAGGGATGAATTATATCCTTCATTAGCAAAGCAAGGTAATACAGGGGACATTTTTCCATATTGTATATAACGAATCTGGTTCACCGGGTTCATATACATTTAACGATAATGCTCCTCCTGATACTACTTACACTGTTTATAAGAAACTCGATTTCACTTCATTAGTACCAGGTTCCGGTTGGTATTAATAATATTTCCAGTGAAGTACCGGCTTCTTATGCTTTAATGCAGAATTATCCGAATCCGTTTAACCCGACAACAACAATAAGGTTCAATATTCCCAAAACTTCTGCAGTCACTATTAAAGTATATAATATAACAGGTCAGCTTATCGCAACATTAGCAGATAATGAAATGGCATCTGTTGGTACAAAAGAAGTCAAATTCAGCGGAGCAAATCTGTCGAGTGGAATATATTTCTATACAATCCAGGCAGGCAGATTTACCGACACGAAAAAAATGATGTTAATTAAATAATTAAAAAATAGTATAAATGATTTCAGCGACCCTTGTAAATAGCGTAAAATTTTATTTATTGGGGTCGCTATTTTTATTTTTCTATATTTCGATAATTAATTTTAGTAAATGATAAATTATTTACTCTTTTCAATTGGTTGTGATAAACATTTCGTTTTAAAATTTTTTTATAAAATTTAATTTTGTAAATAATGAACGAACAAATCTCATATTATACTCAATTTAATTGTTTATGGGAATTGTCCATTTTTTTAAAAACCTTAAACATCGGAGGGAAAAATGAGGGATAATACATTCTTAAAAGTTATTTCCCTTTTTATATTTGCATTACTATTTCTTTGCTCAACCAGCATATTTGCCCAGTCTACAGGTAGTATCGGCGGTACGGTGATTGATGCAAAAGATAACACTCCGCTGATAGGAGCTACAATAAAAATTGTGGGCTCAAATCAGGGAGCTATAACAGACGATAATGGTGATTATATTATTTTAAATGTTGATGTAGGTACTTATGATATCGAAGCATCATATGTCGGATACGATAAAAGAATACAAAGAGGCTTAAGAGTTTCCGTTGATACGAAATCCAAAGCTGATTTTGCGCTCACAATTACCGGAGGGGTAACCACGGAAATTATTAGCGTTGAAGCTGAAAGAAAAGGTATCGACGTAGAACAAAGCGGTCGTGTTATAGAAAGCCAGTCTATCACGAATTCCGGAGTCCGCGGTATTACGAACATCGTTGCTAAAACAGCAGGTGTTGTTCAGGATGAAAGAGGCGGTGCTCTTAACGTTAGAGGAGGAAGAAGCAATGAAAACCTCATAATCGTTGACGGTGTTGAAACAACTAACCCATTAGACGGTTCTTCGAGAGCATTCGTTTCGAATAATCTCTTACAGGAAATTTCTGTATTAACCGGTGGATTTGGAGCTGAATATGGCAACGTACTTAGTTCCGTCATAAACGTTTCAACAAGAAGCGGTTCTGATAGATTCGTCGGTTCATTTGAAGCAATCACAGATGAATTTACCGGAAGAGGATTAGGCACAAAATCACAAGGTTACAACTTATATAATGTAAGCTTAGGCGGACCTATTATTCCGACCAAAGACCTTGCAAGAGTGATAAATTTCTTTGGAAGCTTTGAAAGGTCATATCAGAGATCCACACTTGGGTCCTGGATTCTCGATAAAGTACCTACGAGAGCGCCAAATGGAATTTTAAAAGACCAGGAAACGGGAAGCTATTCATTCAGCGGAAGATTAAATTTCAACTTTAATGAAATTAAAAATTCCAAAGTTCCGATTCAGTTAAAACTCGGAGCGACTGTTAATAATTCTAAAGGAAGAGTTTCTTACGGCTCGAATGATTATCAGAACACTCAAAGAAATCCTATTACTAATAATGATGATTATTTATATTATGGAAGAATAGTTCATAATATATCCAGTAAGTTTTTCTACGAATTACAGGCAAATTATTATCGTTCAACTGCAAAAACATATGACCCTTATTATGGTGATAATTTAACCTGGTATGCTGATTATGCTCACAATCCTTCTTTAATAAGATTTGGTCTTCCTGAAGGCGGTGATTTAGGAACTGATCCTAATACTTCTTTCCTGTATGGAAGAAAAAATAGAGTTATTAATACTTATAATAAAAATGATATTAGTTATTTAGGTGGAAAACTTGATGCCACCTGGGCAATTCTTTCAAAAAATGCAGGTGACCACGAAATAAAATTTGGAGGTGAATATAAATATCATACTTTGAAAAATTTGGTTATTTCGCCTTTTACAACTGCAGATCAAACTATCCTTAATGTATTTGACAGATGGTATGGAACAAACAATGCGAGAATGAAAACATATGGATATGAAGTTATTGATCCTATTTCCGGAACATTACTTTCTGATGGAAGTGATGCAAAACATCCTATCACCGGTGGATTCTATGCAAGAGATAAAGTTAGTTTTTCTGACTTTAACTTTAACGCAGGTGTTAGGGTAGATTTCCTTGATCCGAACACACAGGTTTTCAAAGACCTTGAACACTCTGTGGTAGGTGCTAATGGTGAAGTTGCCGGTCCTGATGTATTTCGAGGATAGCAAAATGAACTTTTCTATGTAAGTCCGAGATTAGGTTTCTCTTTCCCGGTAACAGATAAATCAATATTCCATGCACAATATGGTAAAATGGTACAGATGCCTCCGTTAACATATTTATATGTTAATCGTTTAACATTACAGAGATTCCTGTCAACTGCATTACAGGATATAATAGAAAATGCTTCGCTGACACCGTCAAAGCTTACTCAATATGAAGTTGGCTTTAAACAATCTATTGGTGATTACGTCAATATGGATATTGTAGCTTTTTATAAAGAGTCACAAGATTTAATTGGTGCAGGAAGAATAAAAGCAACTGACGACGGGAAAATTCCTGTCGGTTTTGTAATTTATAAAAATTTAGATTTTGCAATTTCAAGAGGCGTTGATTTCTACCTTAGCTTAAGAAGAATGTATCGCGTAGCTGTTGATATTGCTTATTCATTAAAATATGCCAGCGGTACGGGTTCAGATCCTGAGTTCCAAAGTCAGTTTAGCGAATCAGGCAAATCTTGAATTACCGAATTTTGTTTATGCTTTGGATTATGACCAGAGACATACCGGAAGCATTAATCTTGATTATAGATTTGGCGGCAGAGAAGATGTCCCAAAAGGATTCCTTGGTGATATTTTAATGAATCTGGGTGCTAACATATTGTTTTCTTTTGAAAGCGGAAGACCATATACTAAAACAGATGTTTCCCAAACTGCAACAGGCACCAGCGGTGATTTATTCCTATCCGCTAAGAACGAAGAATACAGAAACTGGAATTTCAGACTGGATTTAAGAGTGGATAAAACCATCAATATCTGGAAAACAAACTGGAATTTCTATGTTTATATAATAAACCTGTTAAATTCTGAAATTGTAAATGCGGTTTTCAACGGAACAGGGAAACCTGATGATAACGGATTTTTACAAACTGAAACAGGTGCATCAAGATATGCATAACTGATCCGGTATTCAGAGCACTGTGGCCAGATAGAATTAAATTCTATTCTAACTGGGGTCCGCCAAGACAAATTAGGTTCGGTGTAAATGTTTCATTCTGATTTTACCAAGCTATAATTTGAATTAATTTTTTAAAAACAAATTGCAAGGTTTAAAATGAATTTTAAAATATTATTAAAAATAGCGATACTGGTTCTGATATGCAGTTCGTTAGGATATTCAAGACCAAGAAGCGGGAATAACAACGGAAATCCGTTTCAATTTAGCCCGCAATCTCCGAATACAGTGGTTATTCAGAGAGTAAAATTGAATCCTAATAACGTACTTGCATACTTTCAGAATACCGGTATTTTTGATCAAAATACTACATCCGGAAACTTAGCAGGTTTAGAATGGCCTAAAGGCTCAAATTTAACTGCCAGTTTCACAGCCGGATTGAGTATAGGATGTATGATAAATACATCGCAAGGTCCAAAAATGGCTCAGGTAATGGCTTCATACAAAGGTGAATGGGCTCCGAGTTTTGTTCCCACTCCACCTGCAGTTGTAACCGGTACTCCAACAGGATTTAAAATGTATGTCGTCAAAGCAGGGGATAATGCAAATACGAATCCAGATTATGCGAACTGGAAACTAATGATACCCTACGGAGCTCCTTACGATGATGTCAACAACAATGGTCAATATGACGATGGTGTTGATTTACCCGGACAAAAGAATGCGGCTATGACGATGTTTGAATGCATGTCTGATGCGCAGGTATCAGAAAGAACTTCCGGTGAAGGTTTCGGAGGAGGTATCAATGCTCCGATATTATTTGCTGAAGTTCACTGGACTGCCTGGGCTTACACAACTCCCGGACTCGAAGATATGCAATTCATAAATTATGTTATTATTAATAAAGATACAGCTTCCTGGCATCAAACATATATGGGAGTAGTTGTTGACCCTGACTTAGGATGGGCAAATGATGATTATATCGGATGCGATACTACTACTAATTTAGGATATTGTTACAATGGCACGAATAACGACCAGAATTATGGTACCGCACCACCTGCCTTTGGTATGGTATATTTCAGAAGCCCTGTTATCAGGGCAACAAATGATACGTTAGGATTAACATCTTTCGTATTTTTCTCAAATACGAGTGTTCTTCCTCCTCCCTGCGAATCCGACCCGAATGGGGAGGCATATCCTGCATATCTGATGCTACAGGGATTTAAAAAAGATTCTACTTGTTATTTAGATCCTTTACAGGGTGGACCTGCTCCATTAGCTTATAAGAAAACAAAATTTGTTTATCCCGGTGACCCCGAAGCTGGCACAGGTTGGACAGAATTTAAAGGTTCAATTCAAAATTGTAACAGAGATACGACTGGAACACCTCTTACTGTAAACCCCGTAGGAGACAGACGGTTCATTTTTAATTCCGGAAGTCAGGAATTCACGATGAATCCCGGTGATACACAAAATATTATTCTTGCACAATTTGTACAAAGAGGTGCAAGCAATAAAGGTTCTGTAACAAAATTAAAAAGATTGGCGAGAACAGCAAGAATAATTTATAATGCTAATTTTAATGTAACGCCACCGCCGCCGCCTCCAATTGTTAATACATCTTTCATTCCTACATTAAATGGAAGATGTAATATAACTCTTAACTGGGGTGATGAATCGGAAACTTACAGATACTGGGATTCAATTTTCCATTCGCCTTATGATACAAATATTTATAAATTTCAAGGGTATGAAATATACGAAATAAATAAGTTTTCTAATTCCATACCTGATTTTGGTAAACCTGAAACCATTGACCCAACACAAATAAAATTGATTGATATATTTGACAAAAAGGATAATATTGGAGTTGTAATTGATACTTTCCAGACATATGATGGTCAGTTTGCTCCATTCCCGATTGTACCTCCATATAAAATGACTCCTCCTGCAGGATTCCCGAATAAAGGTATCTCGCGCAGTATAACGTTAACCGGGACGCAGTTTTCGGAGAATTATGGCGGTGAATCAAAATTTGTTTTTGGTCAGGAATATAATTTCGCAGTTGTCGCGTATGCAGTTAGTATTTCAAAGTCCGATTCATTGAAGAAAGGATTCCGGTCAATCGCAAATTCTGTTGGTTCGCAGATGATAAAGGTTAGACCTATCGGACCTCCGGGAGGAACAGTCTATTCTGCAAGGAATGGCGATACGCTTAATCTTGATTTCCCGGTAAGAGACCTTGCGCTTTGTCCGATTATAAGAAACGAAGTATTACTTCAGAATGCAACCTATAGAGTGGAAATTCGTCCCGATACTACATATATGATAATGAGAAAATCGGCAACATCATCCGGTTTTACTGACACGTTGCAACGCGGACTGAGATGGGTTCCATACAAATCAACTTCTGATGATTCTTCACGTACTTTCGATGGTATATTCTTTAATTTGAATAAATTACGCGTAAATGGTATAGGTATTAATGATGGAAATGTAGGTGTCATTCACGACCCAACTTTAAGTACAGATTCAATACAAACCAGAAGATATGGATGGGAATATAACCCTCCCGGAAATAAATTTATAGAAGGTGCTAAGATTAGTTTATTTAATTTTATACCTAATTGGCAATCACAATCCATGTCAATTACATATCCGACAAGTAATTCATTTAATCAAACTTCAAAATTACCAAGTGAGAAAACAAGGGTAGTAAAAATTAAATTTACCGGATATGGTAATGGGCAAAACGCTTTCAGATATCTTGGAAATTCCGGTGACACTGTTCGGGATCCTTCGTTCATACCTTATATTATCAGAACAAAACCTCAACCTAACTGGTTTATATATCAGGATAAACGTGAAGTTCCATTTAAGGTTTATGAAATTGACCCGAATGATAGTTCCTCAACGGAAAGACAGTTAAATTGTGCATTTATTGAAAACAATAAACCAATACCTCAAGGTGCGATTGATGGAAAATTTGCTCCTAATGCTGACAGTACAGGAGGCAATGAATATCTTTATATCTTTAATTCAAGTTATGCCGACCCGGCCTGGGACCCGATTTATATGGATACAACAAAGGTTCTTGGTCTGTTTTTAGCATCACAATACGATGTAATGTATGTTTGGGCACCTAAACTTATTAATTCGGGGAGTAACTTTAATGTAGGAGATGAATTTACTATTTATCCTTATGCGGTTCAGAGACCATTTTATTCTTCTGGGTCAACGAATCCATTCTTCTATCAGTTTACAACAACGGCTCCTCTCTTTGGAAATCAGGAAAACGCAAAGAATGCAAATGCTATGAATAATATTAAAGTAGTTCCAAATCCTTACTATGGATTTAGTACTTTAGACAGATCAACCGCTGATAAATTTGTAACATTCAGGAATTTACCGCTTGAATGTACTATTAAAATTTATACACTAAACGGAGATTTGATAAGAACATTAACGAAAACAGCGGGCCCGAATCCAGCTAGCTCCAGTACCATGGAATGGAATATGCAGAATCAGGACAGAACTCCTGTAGCTTCCGGGATTTATATAGCCCTTATAGATGCACCGGGAATAGGTCAAAAAGTACTGAAGATAGTGGTGTTCTCTTCTCAAGAGAGAATTAATTTCTAAAATTAATTTGATAATCCGCCGGTACCTTAACCGGCGGATTTAACAAAAAAAAAGTAAGGAGAAAAAGGACAAATGAATTTAAAAAATATAAAAATATTCTTAGTAATCTTATTAGTGACAGGACTTGTCGCTAATACCGGGTTCAGCGGACCGAGAAATAAACTCGGCACTTCAGCTGCACCGGAACTACTCATACCGGTCGGTTCGATAGGAACTGCGCTTTCGGGCTCAAACCTTTCGACCATAAGCGGTATTGATGCTATGTACTGGAATCCGGCCGGCTTATCCTCGCTGAGTACTAAAACAGGTGAAGTGATGTTTTCTCATATGAATTATATTGCCGATATGAAAGTGGAATACTTCGGAGCAGTTGCCAAAATCGGAAATCTAGGTGTAATTGGCGCTTCGGTAAAAGCATTCAATATAGGTGAAATACAAGAGACAACAGAAATCCAGCCTGAAGGAACAGGTTCAGTATTCAGACCGTCTTATACTATTATGAATTTAAGCCTTGCCAGACAAATGACTGACAGAATCCGTTTCGGAGCCAACATTAAGCTTATCAATGAAAGCGTGGCCGGAGTGAATTCGATCAGGATTTGGAATGGATTTCGGATTACAGTATATTGGCGGTGCATCAGGTTTATCATTTGGTATAGTACTGAAAAATCTGGGACCTTCAATGACTTTTAACGGTCAGGGTCTTGACAGAACTATTACTATAAATGGTCAGACCTCTACGCAAAGGGTAATACTTCAAAGCTTTGACCTTCCGACAAATCTCGAAATCGGAGTAGGTTATGCACCAAAACTTGGAAAAGATAATTTTGTAAATATTTCTGCGGCTTTCCAAAATTCAAGCTTCTCAAGCGATGAATACAAAGTCGGCCTGGAATATAGTTACAAACAATATTTTTACATCAGAGGTGCGATGAGCTATTATGCAGATAAAAATGCAGGTGAATCTCTCTGGGGACCGACATTCGGTGCCGGATTGAAATACCCTGTTGGAAGTATGACTCTTGGATTTGACTATGCTTACAGGATCGTAAATGAATCTGCGTTCGATTCAACGAACCAGTTCTTTACTCTAAATGTAGGATTTTAATAAATAATTAATTTTACTATTTTGAAAGGTAATCACAATCTGTGATTGTGATTACCTTTTTATTATTTATTTTTTAAAGATATGAAATTTATTATCAGCAAAGGGAAATCAATATTTCTTTTTATATTATTTCTCATAATATCTCAAAATGTAAAGGCAAGTTACAAATTCGAATTCTCCGCTGATTACGCGATATTTCAATATAGCAATAAATATTTAATGGAAGTTTATTGTTCCTTTTACCAAAAAGGTTTAAAATTTGAGTATTCGGATGGAACATTTCAGGCAGCGGGTTTATTAGAAATAGTAGTAACTAATAATGCAACTAATGAAGTTTTTTTCTCATCTTTTAATAAGATTCCTGTTAATTTATCCGATACTGCCGGCTCAAATCTGACAAAAAGACTGATCGTGCAAAAGAATATTCCATTAAATCCCGGTGAATATAAACTAAAAGTTATCGGGAAAGATTTTAATGATACACTGAAGGCAGATAGTGCTTTATTCGATATCAATATAGCGGAAGTCTCAAGTTCTCCTCAGATAAGCGGATTAGAATTATCGAGTTCCGTTTTTAAATCTACCGATACTTCGAGTAATTTTTATAAATATGGAATTGAAGCAGTACCCAATCCGAGTCTCTTATTCGGAAAGAATATGAGTGATATTTTTTATTATTATGAATTATACAGATTTGGAAAGGATAAAGCATCAGATGCGTTTAAAATCATAACTAAGATAGAAAGGGCTGACCAGAATAACAGCAGGTATATTTTAAAATCTAAAGAAAAGCACGTTCAAAAATTTTCTGATATAATGCTGGATTTTGGTTCCTTCACAATTGACAGCATACTGACCGGAACATATTATTTGGTAACAAATATAATAGATACAATAAACTCATATAATATTACGCAGGAGAAAAAATTCTTCGTATATAATGGATCAGTCATAGATACTTCAAAGGTTTCTGAATCAGGGTTTTTAATGAGTGAATTTGTGACTATGAAGGAAGACCAGATTCAGGATGAGTTCGATAAAGCTGTTTATATCAGAAAAGATGAAGATAATTCGAATTTCAACAAATTGAAAACTATCGATGAAAAAAGAAAATATTTATATAATTTCTGGAAAAAACGTGATCCAACCCCTGAAACCCCATACAACGAATTTAAAAGAGATTATATGGCTAAAATTAACGAAGCCAATCTTCTTTTTAAACAACCGTTTTTGGATGGATGGAAAACTGATCGCGGTAGAATATATGTGATTTATGGAAAACCAAGTGATATAGAAAGATTTCCTTACGAAGGAGAAACAAAAAGTTATGAAATATGGCATTATGATGAAATTCAAAGCGGGGCAATTTGCGTCTTCATTGAATCGCAGCAATATGGTTCCGGTAATTATACTTTATCGCATTCTACTCTTAGAAATGAATTGAGAAATGATAACTGGCAAGCGTTATTAACTAAATAGAGGAATTGAGAAAGCAGGTATTTTTAATAATATATTCTGTGGTCTTCGCCGTATTTCTTTGGTTGTCGGTGAATCTTAATTTCTTATATAATATAAATCTAAAAATTCCACTTGATGTAAAATTAAGAGATAATCAGGCATTAGCAGATGATTTGCCGGGTGAGATTGAAGTGGTACTCAGAGGGAGAGGATGGGATTTACTTGGTATGTGGTTTTCTAAGGATTTAAATTATATACTTGATTTAAGTTCGGTAAAAAGGAATTTAAAGCTGAGTATCCAGACAACCGTTGGTGAAAAAATAAATCTTCCATCAGACGTGTCAGTTGTTGCTGCTTATCCGGATACATTAAATATCGATTTTGATAATATCTCGACAAAATATGTCAGGATCAAGAATATTGTCACGGTAAGTTTAAAGGAAGGATATGAAATTGTAGGTATTCCTAAAATAACTCCTGACTCTGTAAAAATAACCGGTGCATCATCAGTATTATCGAAGATTAAATTAATTTCTACAGAAAAAAAAGAATATAAGAGTATTAATTCTAATTTAACAGTAGATATAAATCTTAGTGATTCCATGAGCAATTTAGTGAAGATCGAACCAAGAGCAGTGAAAATATTTTATAAAATTGAACTTGCAGCCGAGAAGAAATTTGAAGATTTAAATGTAATTATATATAATGTTCCTCAGAATAAAGAAGTGTTGCTGATACCTCCGAATCTTACATTATCGTTAAGAGGCGGGGTTGATTTATTAACAAAAATTTCTCCTGAGGATTTTAAGATTTCTATCGATTTTGATATGATTGAGAAAGACACACTCGGTTCAGTCACACCAAATATAGAAATTCCTGAAAATCTTACCCTTATAAATTTCACCCCACAGAAATTCCAATATATTATTAAACGAAAAAATTGATAATTTTGATAAATTATTTTAGAACTGAATTTCGTAATTTTTTAAAAGAAGCCAGGACACTTGATTTTAAAACTACATATATCTTTATCTCGGTTGCAGCAATCTTATTTATTTCTTTCACTATAACAAATGTTAGTTTTTATTATAAATATATAGGAAAAGATTTTTTATATTCGAGGATTTACTGGCTTTTGAGCGATGGGTTTTTAATGATATTTGTTTCGGTTTTATCGGTTAAATTTATTTTAAAGAAAAATTTATCAGATTTTGGTTTTACTTTAGGGGATAAGAAATTTGGATTTTTATCTGTTCTGATGTTTTATCTGTTTATGCTACCGCTATTATGGATTGTTACTGCATCCGAATCCTTTTCACTAACTTATCCGCAAGGCGGACCGGCACTTAGAGAAAATATATCTCTTTTATTGATATATGAAATTTGTATAATTATTTATATGTTAGGCTGGGAATTCCTATGGAGAGGTTATATGTTGTTTGGTTTGAAAGAAAAATTAGGATATTATGCTATTTTTGTCCAGATGATTCCATTTTTTATTTTACATAAAGGAAAACCGGACCTTGAGTTATTTGGATCAATACTTGCCGGAATTATACTCGGAATTCAGGCATTGAGAAGCAGATCTTTTATTTATGCCTGGATATTGCATTCAATAATAATGATAAGCATTGATACTATCTCAGTTTTGAGATATAATTTTTCATTTTATAAAATATTTTAATTAAATTGTATAAATTATGAAATTAAGTGTTAATATTGATCATATTGCAACCATCAGGGAAGCCCGCGGGGAAATAGAACCTGATCCCGTAATAGCAGCTGGAATTTGTGAATTATCGGGTGCTGATGGAATCGTTTGCCATTTAAGAGAAGATAGAAGGCATATAAATGACCGTGACGTTAGATTGCTACGTGAAGTGGTAAGGACTAAATTTGACCTGGAAATGGCACCAACCGATGAAATGTTAGGTATTGCGAAGGAAATTCTTCCGGATTTAGTTACTCTCGTACCCGAAAAAAGAGAGGAGCTAACTACTGAAGGGGGTCTGAATATAGAAGCCAACAGGACGCGTCTTGAAAGAGTAATTAAAGAACTTCATTCTAAAGATATACTTGTGAGTCTTTTTATCGACCCGCTTCCTGAGAATGTAGATAAAGCATTGGAAGTAGGGGCAGATATACTGGAGATTCATACAGGTAAGTATGCTAATACCATTGAGGAACGAGAACAAATTAATGAGTTAAGCAAAATAGTTGTTGTTGCGAGAATGGGAACAGAACTTGGGCTTACTATAACTGCCGGACATGGTTTAAACTATTTTAACATTTTTCCTTTATTGAATATCGAGGAAATCAAAGAAGTAAGCATTGGGCATTCTATTATTTCAAAAGCTGTTTTTACAGGCCTATCCAAAGCAGTTGAAGATATGGTTAGAATATTAAGGAAAATATGAAAAGTATATTAAAAGCACTCAATTTAGTTAAGATATACAAAAAGAGAACTGTTGTAAATCAAGTATCCCTTAAAGTTCAGCAGGGAGAGATTGTGGGTTTACTTGGTCCGAATGGTGCCGGGAAAACTACAACATTTTATATGATTTGCGGCATGATAAAACAGGATGAAGGAGAAATTGACCTTGATGGTGAAATTATAACTAAATTCCCGATGTATAAACGCGCTAAACTTGGAATAGGGTATCTGCCGCAAGAGGTGTCTATTTTCAGGAAAATGACTGTAAGGGAAAATATTCTGGCAGTACTGCAGTTTATGGATTTGGAAAAAGATGAAATGGATGATAAATGTGATAAGCTTCTCAAAGAGTTTAATATTAATAATATTCAGGATTCGAAAGGTTACGTTTTATCAGGCGGCGAAAGAAGGAGGACTGAAATTGCCAGAGCACTTGCTTCGGATCCAAAATTCATATTACTTGATGAACCTTTCGCAGGGATTGATCCAATAGCATCAGAAGATATAATGAGACTTGTTGCCGATTTAAAGACCAGAAACATAGGTGTACTGATAACGGATCATAATGTTCACGAAACACTGTCAATCGTTGACAGGGCATATATATTGATAGAAGGTAAAATTTTCCGTTCGGGAGTTGCAAATGAACTTGCAGAAGATGAAATGGTAAAAAAACTTTACCTGGGTGAAAATTTTAGTTTGGACAGATATAGGGTAAGAAAAGGTAGCAGTTCTTAATTTTATATTATTTAGTTTTTGGCTTTGTTGGTTTTGTTTCTTTTGTGGTTTCCGGGACAGATGTTTTTTTCGATTCAGCAGATCCCTTCGATTCTGATTTTTCTTTAGATTTTGATTGGCTATTTGATTTATAATCCGTTATATAGAATCCGCTTCCTTTAAAGATTAAACCTGCACCACCGCTTACCAATTTTTTTAAAGTATTTTTATGACAATTCGGACATTTTATCAAAGTTTCATCTTTCATAGATTGCAACTTTTCGAATTCATAGTGGCAACTGCTGCATTTATATTCATAAATTGGCATATTTCTAATTTGCTCCTAAAAATTTTCGTTTTGAATTATTATACTCTTCTTCTGTAATCAAACCTTCATCAAAAGCTGTTTTAAGATTCCTTAGCTTATCAAGATTAACATCTTTAGCTATATCATTAACATCAGTATTTCTTTTTTGGTTCTGATTCAGCAACTCAGTAGTGTTGAGAGTTCTTCTTGGATCAAATTCGTTTATAAGAGTTGAAAATGAATTCATATTTTCTTTAAGCAACATCACCTTAACAATCATTGCTTTTTTCTCGGAATCACTTACTTTATGTTCAATCTCTTTTGCAAGGTCCCTTAGAATCAAATATTCATAAGTCTCAATTTTTTGTTTGGCTCCTCCGGCTATCTCAACTTCTTCTATTTTGTATATGTTTTCATAGTAATATTCAAACAAAACCAGTAATTCCGCATAGTATTTTTTTTCCAATAATTTTTTCTGAACTTCTTCGGATAGTTTTAATATCTGATGCCTTAATGAATCCCGGCCCTGATCCTCAAATAAACGATTGATACATCTTGATTCGATTCCTAACTGTTCTACACGTTTGACTGTTATACCTTCCTGCTTTGTAAACTTATAAATTATTTTATACTTGCCTGAATCTTCATCAAATTCATTAATAGTTTCAATAACATTAAAAATTAACCCAAGAATAAAAGCTCTGTGGGATTCTTTTAGCCTTATTTTTTCTTCCGATGTCAACGGAATAATATCATTATAAATATAATAGTTCTTATTCAAATGCAGGTCAATATTATGATTTCTCATCAATTGTGTGTAGTAGTTTTTCATTTCCTCCGATACAGCATATGAATAGAATAACGGAAAACCGGCCCATTCAGTATAAAATATAATAGCAGAGTTATCGGCAGAATCTTTGAATTCGACATTAGAACCAACTATTGAATAAATCAGGTTCTGAAATTTTTTAAATGACGGAGTATTTGTCTTTACTCCGATATATAGTTTTTTTGCTGAGTCATCCAGTTTAAACCTTCCGGGAATTTCATTTATTCTTAACCACGGATATGCCTGCATTAACATGCTTCTTATTTTCGATTCACTTCTTGTTACTTCTTTTTCAAATAATATATCCGTAATATTGTAATCATCTCTTATCTGATTAAATTGTTTTTTAGTAAATTTGACCATGCTTTCTTCAACAGCTTTTGCATCTGTATCTTTAAGTATATTTACTATATCGGTAACATCTGAGGCACCCAATTCTTTTAATAATTTATTTGCTAGATTTTTAATTTTATCTGATGCATTTTGGCCTGTTCCGATATATTTCAAATAATAATCATTATGGATATCCTCAGGTTCATAGACATAGATATTAAAAACATCCTCCTGTTTTAAACTAAAATACTCGGATTTTTTTCTGAAATTGTTTTTCAGGTTTCCTAAATTTCCGGTCAGTTTGTTTAAATCAGTAATTAAACCTGTAAAAGTAATTTTGCCGCTTTCATTTTTAACACCTTTTTCAATTAGGATTAATATTTTATGACAAATATCTTTTGCATAATGACGTGATTTCAATTTGACAAGGGCATTATAGTATTCATCAAGGGATTTTAAAAATTTCTCGAGAGTACCGGTCATTGCTGACTTTTTGAGGATATTTAATTTAGATCTGGACTCATCAAGCTTTAAATCCTGAAATCTGGATTTTACCTCTGATTCCAGTTTCAAAATGAGTGATTGGAGGTCTTTGATATCTTTCTCAAATTTCGGAATGTAATCAAAGTTACCATTTGTAAAAATAAATTGAATTCTTCTCAAAAGATTAATGGAGTAAAATACACCCCTTGAGGAATCATTTATGAGGGTTATGATTTTTCTTTCTAAATTTCCTAAATGATTATTTTCTCTGCTTCCGATAAGGTTTTTAATTATTCTCTCCCTATTCGAATAAATCTGAGAATTATATAAACCAAGTCTCGCGATGTCGTTATCGTCTCTGAAATTTGTATCAAATTTCTGTTTTTCAGAGATTATATAAGTTGCCCAATTGTCACCGTATTTACCACCGGTGAGGTCATTTTGCAATGAGTTTACAAATTCTTTAATCTTTGTTAATACAGATGATTTTTCGCCGATACTGTATAAATCATCTAATAGCTGATGTTTATTTTTATTTTCCAAAATTCCGAGTTCGGGAAGAAACTCACTAAGCAAATAATTGTCTATATCACTTTGGGAGCCTTCTGCAAATGATAAATAATAATCAATAATATCTTCACAAAGTTTATATGAACAAGAAAGAATTATTCTGTCGGCAGGAATCGATATTTTAGCCTGACCAAATGTTGAGTATTTTCTTGAAAAAGTATTTTCGCTTACGCGGTCATCATCAGGCCAGATTCTTTGTTTATATTGGACTAAATTGACTCTGACACTCCTTTTGTAGTTCGCAAAATCTGAGTTAGAAAAATCCTGAAACATAGAGTCAGCAAGCATTTTATAAATATCTTTATTGCTTAATTCGGAAAGAGATAAATTTTTATAATTTTCTCCGTCTATTAAATAAACATCATCAAAAACTCCGGGCTGGAATATCTGCGGTTCATTTTTTTTCCATATAACAGGATATTTATTTTTGAAGTTATAGTATTCAAGTTCTTTTAAAGATGCATATGCATTGGCAAAAATTCTTTCTTTTCCATATCCCTGGTATATTTTAGGCAGAATTATGTAACATGATGTAATCGCCTGATTTCTGAACAGATTTCTGATTAAAAAGCCAAAATCAATAAACATTCCTGCACCCGTGCCTCCGCTGACAGAGGTTATTATATAAACATTTATTTTCTCGGTGTTGACATTTTTTATTTTATGCTTATCTTTGACGATATTAATTGAGCGGGAATCTGTTATAAGCGATTTTGCAGAAAGCAATTTTGAAGAGATCTCATCAAAATTATGATAAAATGCTAACCTTGCGGCAGGTCTTATCTGCCCGGCTCCGGTATTCATTGTTCCTAAATTTGCAATTTCACCTGTAGTGTTAAGCCATGGTTTAATGTGTGGTAATTCATTTATACGATAAATATAATCAGCAGGATTTACCGGGTTAAAAACTTTTTCTGAAGGTTGAAAATCAATATCATTTATTAAAAAATCTCTTTCCCTTGCTATTCCACTCTCCTCTGAAGGAGCGTTATCAGTATCAATATAAAGATATGATACGATAGGGAAGCTATTCAGATTGCCGTATTTTTCTACAAATTGTCTTCGGATTCTTAATAATACTTCTTTCCCGGTGCCACCCAATCCGATTAAGATTGTTGGCATGAACTCAATAGTCTTAAGTTCTAAAGAACCTTTGTCGGCTTCAATTAAATTTATTCCTTTAAACCGGGAATCTTCAGGTTTGGATTTTAATTCTTCCATACAGGAGAATTCATTTTAATTTTATAATTCCACAATATTTTCTCCGCCATCAACTCTTATTACGTTACCGGTCATCCATGTTAAATTATCCTTATAAATATCAAGAATAATACCGGAAATATCTTCGGGTTTTGTTAATCTTCCATGAGGATTTCTATCTAAAGCAGAGCTGATAATTTTTTCATGATTAGGAATTTTTCTTAATGCCGGAGTGTCAGTTACGCCTGCTAAAATTGCATTTGTTGAAATTCCTTTACCAGATAATTCTATCGAAAGCTGTCTTATGTGAGATTCCAAACAGGCTTTTGCAGCTGACACAGCACCATAGTAATGAGTCACTTTTGTTCCTCCGGAAGAGGTTAGTGCGAAAATTTTTCCTCCGGGTGCCATTAGGTTTCTTCTAACAATATCCTGAGTCCAGTATACGAGACTATTTGCCATCACATCAATGGTCATTTCCATTTGCTTTTGTTTAACCTCTTTTTCAGGGTCATCATCAATAAAATTTCTTAATGTTCCAAACGCTAATGAATGAACAAATACTTTGATGGTCGGGTCCTCTTTTCCGGAAAATATCTTCTCTACAGTATCGAGAATATCTTTTCTTCGATTAGCGTCCGCAGCATTCACATTAAAGAAATGCGCATCGACGCCTGTTCCCTTAATTATTGAAATAGTTTCTTCAACTAATGGCATAGTGGTTGCGCGGTCCAGATGTACACCAATTATATTCACCCCATCTTTCGCTAAAGTTATTGCTATGGCTCTTCCAAAACCGCTTGATGCTCCAAGAATTAATGCGTAGTTTGTTCTCATTTTATAATTTTATCGCTTTTTTATTTACTTTTAATAGCAGTAATTGTCATTATAAGACTAATCACAAATAGAAAAATCAATACCGTCAGAAAAGCTGAGGAGCTCCAGAATCCGGCGAGTAATCCCCAGACAATAAATAACCAGATTATACAAACAACAAAAAATAAATTCCAGCTTAATAACATAGATTGCCTTGTAGATTTTGTTTTATGGAATATTTTAAATAATGTTTGAACAAATAAGAAGAAAAATAAAAATATTCCGACAAGACTTAAAAATATATACAAGAACAATTTTGTATTCGTAAGGCTATCCTTATCTTTTACTGTTCTGTATAGTGAATCAATAATATTTGTGTTGGTATTTTTAGATGTATCAATGGTAATTTGAGGTTTTGAAGTATCGATTTGTATCTGATTTTTTATTGTTGAGGAATCTAAACCAGAATTTTTTCCTGCAGTTGTATTATTCTTTACCGAATCCTTATGTTTTACTGTGTCCGGTAGAGTGTAAGATTTGGATATCTGCGGTAAGGAAAAAGCAAATATTAATATGAAAAATATTTTTATAAATTCAGTTTTCAAATTATTGTAAAGATATAGAATTATTCACCCGAATCTTCAACGAACCGGGTATCGTAATCATTTTTAATAAACCTCTCGTTAACCATCATTTTCTGGTGAAAAGGTATGGTTGTTTTAATCCCTTCTATAACAAATTCTTCTAATGCTCTTATCATTCTTCTGATTGCTTCTTCACGAGTATTAGCATAAACTATTAATTTAGCAATAAGAGAATCATAATGAGATGGAATATTATATCCCACATAGCAATGTGTATCCACTCTAACGCCAAATCCTCCCGGAGCATGGAAAGCGGTAATTAATCCCGGAGAAGATCTAAAATTAACAGGATCCTCTGCATTGATACGGCATTCTATAGAGTGCCCCGTAATTTTTATTTTCTTTCTGTTAATTTTCTGACCATTTGCGATATTAATCTGTTCTTTAACTAAATCGAGATTAGATACGTTTTCCGTGACAGGATGTTCAACTTGCAATCGTGTATTCATTTCCATAAAATAAAAATTCCCCTGTTTATCAAGCAAGAAATTCCATAGTTCCTGCCCCTCTATAATTTACAGCCTGTGCACCCTTTACGGCAGCTTCACATATTTTATCGTTTAATTCATCTGATGTTATTGTTGCAGGAGCTTCTTCAATTAATTTCTGATGCCTTCTCTGGAGTGTACAATCTCTATCCCCGACATGAATTATATTTCCAAATTTATCTCCAAGAATCTGAACTTCAATATGACGGGGATTTTCAATTAATTTTTCGATATAAATATCTTCACTTCCAAATGCATTAAGAGATTCTGATTTGGACATATTGTAAGCGTTTTCTAACTCATCGAGGCTTCTGACAATACGCATTCCCTTTCCTCCGCCACCTGCAGAAGCTTTCATGATTATTGGGAATCCGATTCTTACCGAAATTTCCTCGGCTTCTTCTATTGAATTGACAATACCATCACTACCTTCAATAATGGGGACACCAGCAGCTTTCATTGTGTCTTTTGCGAGAGATTTATCTCCCATTGCTCTTATCATAGACGGAGTTGGTCCGATGAATTCCAAATTAGAATCAATACATATTTCTGCGAAATCTGCATTTTCTGCAAGAAATCCGTATCCCGGATGAATAGCATCTGAATTTGTTATTTCTGCGGCTGCTATAATTCGGGGAATATTCAAATAACTTTCTGTAGAAGAAGCCGGTCCTATGCATACGGCTTCATCAGCAAATCTCACATGTAGTGAATCTTTATCAGCAGAAGAATAAACTGCAACGGATTTAATATTCATTTCTTTGCAAGTTCGTATAATCCTTAAAGCAATTTCACCTCTGTTCGCTATTAATATTTTCTTAATCATTAAAAATCTTATGTTTGATTATTCTTTGGATAGTTCAATTAGGAATAATGTCTGATTGTACTCAACAGCCTGGGCATTTTGAGCCAATATTTTTACTACTTTTCCTTTGACCTCCGATTCAATTTCGTTCATGAGTTTCATTGCTTCAATTATGCAAATAACCGAACCCTGCTTCACTTCAGTTCCGACTTTTACATACGGATCTGCATCGGGTGATGGAGAAGAATAGAATGTTCCTACCATAGGTGATTTTACTTCATGCAGATTTTCGGATTTCGATTCATCGATTTTCATTTCCGGTTTAGTTGCTGAAGGTATATTTTGAGTAGAATTATCTACAAGATTTTGTAAAATCGGTGGGGCAGAAGTAACTTGAGGGTTTGAAACACTATGATATATCTTAGGTCTTGGTTTTGATAATTTTATTTTTGTACCTTCTTCTTCAATTTCAATCTCTGCAAGTTCACTCGTATCAAGCAGTTTTATTAACTTTTTTAGATAATTCAGATCCATCTTCATTATAAATTTATTAAATTATTTAAAAACTATTGTTTAGGTTTTCACCCTTTCGATATATTCACCGGTTCGGGTATCAACTTTGATTATTTCCCCTTCATCGATGAATAATGGAACATTTACTGTTGAACCTGTTTCTAAAGTAACGGTTTTAGTTGCACCGGTAGCAGTGTTACCCTTTATTCCCGGAGGAGCGGATATTACTTTTAACACTACATGTGCGGGTAATTCCATTAAAATTGGATTAGAATCGTGGAATAATATCGAAATTGTCTGACCTTCTTTCAAATATTCACCTTGTTTTCCTACTAAGACATCGGTTAAATGGATTTGGTCATAGGTTTCATTTTCCATAAAATAATATTCAGTGTTATCTTTATACAGGAATTGATAATTTTTGGATTCCAGCCTTTCTGCCTGGATTTCTTCCCCTGAACGAAATCGATTTTCAACAAGTTTACCACTTTTAATATTTCGCATTTTAACTTGATAAAATGCCCTTAAATTTCCGGGAGTTCTGTGTTCTACGCTCAAAACTGTGTGTAATTCATTATTATACTTAATTACTAAACCAACTCTGAGGTCTGAAGTTGACGCCATTAATTATTAATTAGTTAATTATAAAATATTAACAAAAATAGTTAATTGAGCAACGAAAATCAAGAATTGATTTTTTAAAAGAAATGAGTTAAAATTGCACAAACTTAATTGATTTTAGCTCACTTTTTAGTTATTTTTATCAAAATTTTAAAAAAATTGATAAAAATATAATAAATCGGAGGTAAAATGTCTGTAAAAATAGGTATCAACGGGTTCGGGAGAATTGGAAGACTCGTTTTCAGGAGAATGTTAAAGGTTGGAGGATTCGAAGTTATTTCAATTAACGATTTAACAGATGCTAAAACACTGGCTCATCTTTTGAAATATGATTCTGTGCATGGAAAATTCCCGGGAGAGGTAAAAGCTACTGATTCAGGAATTAATGTAAATGGAAAAGATATAAAAGTTACCGCTGAAAAAGACCCAACTAAACTTGGATGGGGTGATTTGGGTGTGACTATAGTAATTGAATCTACAGGAGTATTTACAAACAAAGAAAAACTTTCAATGCATTTAACTGCCGGAGCTAAAAAAGTAATTCTTACAGCTCCTCCAAAGGATGATTTGGATGCGATGATTGTAATCGGTGTAAATGATGATGCATTAAAACCCGAGCATAAAATTATTTCTAATGCATCTTGTACAACAAACTGTCTGGCACCGATGGTAAAGGTACTGGATGATAATTTTGGAATTCAAAAGGGCTTCATGAACACTATTCATTCCTACACGAATGATCAGGTAATGTTAGACCAGCCTCATAAAGACCTCAGAAGGGCAAGAGCAGGTGCTATCAATATTATTCCCACAACTACAGGAGCTGCAAAAGCAGTTGGTAAAGTATTACCTCATCTGAAAGGTAAATTGGACGGATTTTCTCTTAGAGTCCCTACTCCGGATGGTTCAATCACAGATTTAACTGCTATTCTGAATAAAGATGTTACTAAAGAAGATATTAACTTGGCTATGAAAAAAGCAGCAGAATCAAATCTGAAAAGTATTCTCGAATATACTGAAGAACCATTGGTTTCTTCTGATATAGTAGGGAATGATCATTCCTGTATTTTTGATGCACTATCTACAATGGCATCCGGAAATTTTATAAAAATTATAGGATGGTATGATAATGAATGGGGTTATAGCTGCAGAGTAGTTGACCTAATGAAAAAAATGTAATAATTAAAATTATTTTAAAAGGGTTATCTTGAAACAAGATAACCCTTTTTTATTTTGAGGCGTCGATCGGATTCGAACCGATGCATAGCAGTTTTGCAGACTGTTCCCTTAGCCACTTGGGTACGACGCCTAAACTAAAAGAGCGGGAAACGGGGCTCGAACCCGCGACTTCAACCTTGGCAAGGTTGCGCTCTACCAACTGAGCTATTCCCGCATATCATTAAAAATATCATATTAAATTTTTTTATTCAAGTCGTATTGAATGATATAATATTAAAAAAATCTTAATACATTGTTCAGCACATAATAGACCAAGGCTCCGCATAATGCAGATAAGGGAATGGTTAGAATCCACGCCCAGACAATCTTTCCGGCAACACCCCATTTTACAGCAGAAAGCCTATGAGTACTTCCTACCCCAACTATAGCTCCCGTTATGGTTTGTGTTGTACTAACCGGAATTCCCAAAACAGCTGTACCAATTAGCGTAGTTGCCCCGGCAAATTCTGCACAAAAACCACCAATAGGTCTTAGTTTTGTAATCTTCATTCCCATAGTCTTGACGATTCTCCATCCACCGAATAAGGTTCCCATCGCTATCGCGAAATGACATAATAAAACAACATAAAAAGGGACATAAAAATGATCGATGTAATGGGCTGTAACCAAAATACCAACTATAATTCCCATTGTTTTCTGTGCATCATTTGTACCATGTCCAAAACTGTAAAATGCGGCAGAAACAAGTTGAAGCTTCCGAAATAATTTGTCCACTTTTCTGGGTTTCATTTTTCGTACCAGTAGAGTTGTAACCATCATGTTTACAAAACCAAGAACCATACCTAATAAGGGTGCAAGGAAAATAAAAATAATAATTTTTGTCCATCCTGACCATATTAAAACTCCAAATCCAAGTTTTGCTACCGCAGCACCGCCGTATCCACCAACTAATGCATGTGAGGAACTGACAGGTATACCTAAATACCAGGTTAGCAAATTCCAGAAAATTGCACCTATAAGTCCTGCTGCAATAACCCAGATTTCGATTGATTCAATATTTACAATACCTTGTCCGATTGTTTTCGCGACCGTCACATCAAGCGTAAATGCTGCGACGAAATTGAAAAATGCAGCGAACAACACTGCCTTTTGAGGTGAAAGTACCTGAGTAGAAACGATTGTAGCAATCGAATTTGCAGAGTCATGGAATCCATTAAGAAAATCAAAAATCAGAGCGATAAAAATAATAGTTATTACGATATATAACATGAATTGATTTTTATTAATTAAGCGTTTTTAATCAATATTCCCTCAATTACAATAGTTACGGTTTGACATCTATCGACGGCTTTTTCCATTAATTCTAGTATCTCTTTCTTTTTGATTAATTCAACTATGTCTTTTTCATTTTCAAACAAGTTCGAAATTGCTTCACGAAAAACCTTATCTCCTTCAGTTTCATAATTTCTTATAGATACTAATTTTTCATTTACATTAACCGGTTCTTCAAATACCTCCATCACCTCTACAATCAGCTTCATCTGCATCAATAAAATATCGCAAAGTTGAGGACAAAATTCTATTGGATTTTTAACTTTATATAAATGAATTCTGCTTGCAATAACATCTATGCAGTCCATAATGTTATCAAGCGAATTTACTAGAGAGTGAATATCTTCACGATCGATAGGTGTAATAAATGTTTCATTTAACTCATGTACTACCTGGTGTGTTAAATCATCACATTTATGTTCTAAAATATGTATTCTACTGGAATATTCACCTTTGTTTTCCCATTTTATAAGTAATTCGTGAAGCAGATTAGCTCCATCAAGTGTGTTTTTTGCAATGCCTGTGAGCAGTTCATAAAACTTAGTAGTTTTTGGGACAAATTTTGATAAAAAACTCATTTAGGTAAATTTAAATTTACGAAAATTGTATTGGAAACGCATAAAACTAAATAAGATATTTAAGCTTTTCAATTCAAAATTATATTTTGTTAAATATTTAATTTTATCGTTATAAATTTTTAATAAATTGAAGTTTGAATCAAATATTAATATTTTACTTCTTAATTTTATTAACTTCTAATCTTTTTATGGCTATTCCAAAATTGAATGCTGTTATTCAACAAAAGGTCGAAGTTGCTCCCGGATTGAGTATTGTAAGAATATCTCCCGTGGGTTGGCCCTTACCTGATTTTAAAGCCGGACAATTTACGGTATTAGGATTACCACCAGAATCACCTAGATTTCAATACTCAGATCCCGAAGAAATTACCCCTGAATCTGAGAAATTAATTCTTAGAGCTTATTCTATAGCCTCCAGCTCTCTGGAAAAACAATATATAGAGTTTTATATCCGTCTGGTTAATTCCGGTTCGCTGACACCAAGAATATTTGCGATGAACATTGGTGATCCAATATGGATGTCTCCGAAAATAACCGGTATGTTTACGATAAATGAAATTCCCAGAGACCAGAATATTATATTTTTTGCAACAGGAACAGGATTAGCGCCTTATATGAGTATGTTAAGAAGTGATTTGGTATGTAACGAAAATAGGAAATATGCTGTAATGCACGGTGCTAGAAATTCCTGGGATTTGGGCTATAGGTCCGAACTTCTAACTGTTGAAAGATTATGCCACAATTTCTCCTACATAAATGTAATAAATCAGCCTCAACTTGAACCCATGCAGTGGAATGGATATACAGGAAGAGTTGAAGATTTGTGGAAAAATAAGATTATTCACGAAAAGTGGAAAATAGATATCTCACCTGAGAATACACATATATTTTTGTGTGGTCATCCGAATATGATAAGTACAATGATTGATGCTTTGGGGAACGAGAACTTTAAAGAACATAAGCGGAATTCTCCGGGAACAATTCATCTCGAAAAATATTGGTAATTATATCAATCTCTATTTATTTTCTTCTTTTCCCGGGATAGATGATATAAGAAGTTTTGTGTATTCGTTTTTAGGATGGAAATAAACTTCATTTGACGGTCCGTATTCAACAATTCGTCCATTATACATAACTGCGATATTATTACAAATCTGTTTAACGACTGATAAATCGTGACTAATAAAAAGTATACTCAAATTGAATTCTTTTTGTAATTCTGAAAGTAAATTAAGTATTTGAGCTTGAATAGATACGTCAAGTGATGACACAGGTTCATCGGCAATAATTATTTTTGGTTCCGTAGCTAATGCACGTCCGATGGATATTCTTTGCCGCTGTCCTCCTGAAAATTCAAATGGGTAACTGTTTATTTTATCGGGCGAAATTCCTATACTATCCATTATGTATTTAACTTTTTCATTCCTTTTCTTCTTGTCGTAAAATGTATTATATAAGAGAGGTTCTTCAATAATCTTTCCGATTGTAAATCTTGGATTCAAAGTCGAATATGGGTCCTGAAAAATAATCTGTATAAGATTTCGGAATTTCCTCATTTCTGAATTTTTAAGCTTCTGCAGGTTGACAAATTTATCACCCGTGTTTAGAAGTATTTCTCCCAATATTTCTGCTTCATTAAGGTTTTTATTAAAAAGTTTTAATATTGCTTTCGCAATTGTCGATTTGCCGCAGCCTGATTCTCCAACCAATCCTAATGTTTCGCCTTTACTAATATTAAAAGATACATTCTCAACAGCGCTGAATTTATTCCCTTTCAGAGAAAAAATATTTTTTCTGGTTACATACCTGACGCTCAGGTTTTTAACAATAAGTATATTATTTGTATTAATCGGTTCCACTGTCCTTATTAAATAAATGACATCTGACAAAATGATTAATTTTTATTTCCAACAATTCGGGCTCGGTGTTTTTACATAAATCCATTACTCTGTTACACCTCGGATGAAATTTACATCCCTTTGGATAATCAATTGCATCCGGTACATTTCCCGGAATTTCCATTATTTTATTTGATGATATAACATTGGGATTTGGAAAACAATTTATTAACCCAATGGTATAAGGATGCATAGAATTTCCAAACAATTCTTCGACTCCGGCACTTTCCTGAATTTTTCCTCCGTACATTATCAATACCCGGTCACAGATTTTTTTTATAATTCCTAAATTATGAGTTATTAATAATATTGAAAAATCCTTTCTGTTTTCCTTAATGTTCACTAATAAGTCCAGAATCTGTTTCTGAATTGTCACATCCAGAGCCGTTGTCGGCTCATCAGCAATCAATAATGAGGGATTTCTCGATAACGCAATAGCTATCATGACACGTTGCCTTAATCCGCCGCTTAATTGATGAGGATAGCTGTTTAATACTGTTTCAATATCATTAATTCCTGCTTCATTTAATTTTTCCGCTGCAATATTTTCAATTTCTGTTTTGGTCAGATTTTTGCCGAGCATTATAGCTTCATTTATCTGAGATTTGATTTTCAAAACAGGGTTTAATGAAACCATCGGATCCTGAAATATTATCCCAATTTCTTTGCCCCTTATATTTCTTATTTCTTCTGAGGTTAGCTTTAATATATCGATGCCCTTGAATAATATTTCTCCACCCATTATTTTACCCGGCGGTGATGGAATCAGATTTATTATTGAATGTGATATGACAGATTTTCCGGAACCTGATTCGCCTGCAATTCCCAATACTTCACCAGAATTTATATCAAAACTTACATCTACAACTGCCTTTACCGGAATCTTATTTTTTAATTTCTTTTCGTTATTTATATTATCAGCAATATTTTTGTAACCGATTTTATTTGAATCAACAAAGAAAAAGACTTTCAAATTTTTTACTTCTAATATTTTCATCATTTCATTTATTATTTATATCTGATATAAGGTTTTGGATCAAAAGCTTCTCTCACAGCTTCACCAATGAATACTATCAATAATAACGTGGCGAATTGTACCGCAAGGGGAGCTGTAACGAGCCACCAATAATCTGTATTTTTTATTCCCTGACTCATTAATTCGCCCCAGCTTGGTGTTGGAGGCGGTAATCCGAATCCTAGAAAATCAAGAGAAACTAATGCAGTTATGTAACCAACAACAGCAAATGGTGCGAATGAAATTACCGGTACCAATGCATTCGGCATTATATGTTTGAATATCACTTTAAAATCAGGTGCACCTATAGCTATAGCAGCCATCACATAATCTTTGGCTTTTTCCCTGAGGACTTCACCCCTAATGTAATAAGTTATTCCTACCCATCCAAAAACTATCAGAATTAATGTTAGCCATAAAAAATTTGGTTTAATAATTGAACTAATAATTATTAATAAATAAATTAGCGGTAAAGTTGACCATATTTCAATTAACCTCAAGCCGAAAAAGTCAATCTTCCCCCCATAAAATCCTAAAAATGCACCAACTATAAATCCAACCAGATATGTGAAAAAGGTTACTATCATTGCGAACGATATTGAAATATTGAAACCGTATGCCAGCCTGGCAAATACATCTCTTCCTCTGTCATCAGTACCTAAAATATGAATAGAAGATGGTGAATGCGGAGGATTACCTTCGATTTCATCAAGTAAATTTTCATTTGGACCAAACGGATATAACGGAAGTATAACAAAATTTTCTTTACCATTTTCAATAAATTGCTGTTTCAGCCATCTGTAATTGGCTTCACCTTCCAATGTTTTCCGAATTCTTTTTTAATTCTATTCGTTTGGTTAAATTCCGAAGCGTTGAAATATTTGAAGATTGGGAAATAATAAGTTCCTTCATATTTAACAATAATCGCAGAGTTTCCAATAAATAATGGCAATATTAAAGAAATAACATAGAGAAAAACTAAGATAATAAGAGAATAATATCCTCGCTTTAAATTTTTGAATTTTGTCCACCTTCTTTTTAGAAGAGGGAATCTGGATTTATTCATAACTTAATTTAACGTACAAAAATTTGGAACAGTTATTTTATTTAAATCTTACTCTCGGGTCAACGAATGTATAAATTATATCTGATATTAAGTTTCCTAACAATAGAAGTAAACTTGATAAAACTAGAATTCCCAGTGAAACAGGGTAGTCACGGTCTATTATGGAATTGTATCCAAGTAATCCAATTCCCTGAAGGTTAAAAACTTTTTCAATCAAAAAACTACCTGCAAGAATCAGGCTTAAAAAGTGTCCTAATCCGGTTGCAATTGGAATTAGTGAATTACGGAAAGCATGATTTAAAATTACGCGTTTATTACTTAGCCCCTTTGCATATGCTGTCTTTATGTAATCCTGGCTAAGGTTTTCGATAACGGAATTTTTAGTTAAAATAGTTAGTGTGGCAAAACTCCCGATTAAATATGAAATTACCGGTAAGATTGTATGATAAAGCTGGTCCGAAATTTTTTCAATTAAATTTAAATTTTCAAAATTTTCTGACCTGAATCCTCCAAGCGGGAAAATATCCCAAAAACTTCCACCACCAAATAAAATTAATAATAATGCACCGAATGCCCATCCGGGCACTGAGTACCCAAGGAAAACAAACGACGATGAAAATAAATCAAACTTACTTCCGTTTCTTACAGCTTTTAGTATACCGAGTGGAATACAAACAAGATATGTTAAAGTAAAACCTATAAGTCCAAAATAAATTGAAACTTTAAACCTTGAAGATATAACATCCCATACGGGTTCCTGATAAACATAGGATTTACCTAAATCAAATCTCAAAATATTTCTTAGCCAAATCCAGTATCGCTCTAAAATAGGTTTATCGAACCCATAAAAAATTTTCATTTCATTCAAAGCAGCTTCGGGGATATTTATATTTTTAACCACAGAGCTGGTTCCGGACTCAATATTCCTTCCTTGATTTCCGAACCTTAATTTATAAAGCTCATTCTCGAGAGGTCCGCCCGGAACGATTTGCAGTATCAGAAATGAAATTATAGTGATACCTAAAAAGGTAGGAATAATTAATAGCAATCTCCGGATAAAATATCCTGTCATTTATATAATCATGATTTTTATAATTATGAATTCATTAGCTTATTTCTTCTCATCTTTACCTTGCCAGTATTTTACATCGATATTTCCTTGTGGAAGAATTTTTGCTTTGTCTTTAATTGCAATATCATATTCAGCAGCTTTTTCAGCATCGTTGTACCACATATATAATACGCAGTTAAAACTACTGATTTTTCCAAGAACATATTCAGGATATCCAAATTTATTCTGGAATGCGATTCTCTGATATGGTGCATACCAACCGAAAATGTAACCATAATAGTGACAAGCAATGGAATCAATTTCTCTTATCAGTTTTAATCTTTCATCTTTATTAAATGATGTTTTATACATTTCGCATAATTCATCTATCCGTTTATCTTTTATACCGGACCAGTTTAATGTATTCGCAGAATCAGCATTTTGTGAACTTAAATAACTTTCAGGATTAGGAATATAAGTTCCTGACCATGTTATGGGTAAAACTTTAAAATTTAATTCATTTCCTAACTTGAAAATAGTATTTTCATCTGATTCTACAAGATTCAATTTGATCCCTGCTTTTTTTAAATCCTCCTGAAAAATCGTAAAATATCTATCCATTCCCTTTACGAAAGGTAAATCAACTTCAAATATCTTACCATCTTTTGTCAAATATCCGTCGGAATTTTTATTCTTCCACCCTGCTTCGTATAGAAGCATTTTTGCTGAATCCATATTGAATCCAATTATTGGATTTTTCGAATTTTGATTTTCAGTTCCGGGGAAATATGAAGTGATTGGGGAATACGCATTAAAAAATAATTTTTCATTAAATTTACTTCTATCGTACAGATATCCAAAAGCCTTCCTTATTCTTATATCATCAAATGGATATTTTCTTGTATTCAGGCACAATCCCGAGACACCAAATGGATACTCATTGAAGATTTTCCTTTTTTGTATAATTCCTCTATTATACTCTTCAGTTTTAAGTTTTTCTTCCCAAATTTGAGTTTTTCTTATTTGTATAAAATCTATTTCTCCTTTTTTGAATTTTTCTAATTCCAGAGTTTCATCCGGGATTACATCAAATCTGATCAGGTCAAAATTATTCAATCCCGTACAAAACTTTTCATTTTCTCCCCAGTAATCACTTCTTCTTTTTAAAGTTAAAGATTCACCTTTTTTTATTTCGTTTTTATCGATGATGTAAGGACCACTGCCTGGCATAAAATCAAATTGGTATTTTTCTAAATATTCTTTTCCGCTAATGTTAGAAATATAATGTGCGGGAAGAATTTTTAGCGATTGAGAAAAATAAAATAATTGTCTCCAGTCTTTATCTTTTGATTTTATCGACACAATGTATTTACTATCTGCAACTGGTCGTTCATAAGTACTCCATAATTCATTCGTATATGGCATTAATATCCCCGGATCTGTTAATAGTTTCCAGGTTGCAATTACGTCTTCAGAAGTTATAGGTTTTCCATCAGCCCATCTTGCATTCGGATTTATTCTGAATTTATAGGTTAATTTATCATCGGAAATTTTCCAGTGAGTCGCAATTCCCGGAATATAATCATAATTAACCGGGTCAATTCTCAAAAGGGATTCATAAAGAATATCGTAAGTAACCTCACTAAATGTACTGTTCGCATCTTTCCCTTCAGTGCGGAGAGTTACCGGAAAGTCCCTCAGAGACATAGTTAAACTGCCGCCTTTAGTCGCACTTGGATCTCCTGAAATATTATATGTTGTTTTTGTTTCCCATCCTTCACCTTTAAATCCGTCTCCGCCAAGTTCTGCCGGTACTGAAGGATCAGCTCCCGCGGGAGTATTATAGATTTTTATCGATACGGGTTTGGTATCGAATTTCATTTTAAGTTTTTTATTGCACCCCGAAGAGAAAAAACTAGTGACTAAAATTAAAGCTATGGTTATAAATAATTTGTTTTTCATAAAATATTTATCTAATTATTTATGAAATTATCCTATTATTATGTAAATATATTAAATGATAAGGTAAGAATATAGTTTTTAAATATTACCTTATGTACTATTGATATGTATTAAAATTCAAAATTATAAGTTAAAAATCAAATAACGTTAAAGATTTCCTAAGTTTTAATCCATAGAGTGGTAAAATCAGAACAAAAAAATGAAAATATAATAAAATAAATTTCAAAATGGCCACGAAGATTGTATATAAAAGATTGATAAGAAAAATAGACACAAAACTTAATCTATATTCGATTACTATTTTTGTGCCTCTTTAATTTTTTCGACGAACCAATCTTTATTTATTAATGTAGAGGATTTTGAAATGTTGTTAGAGAAAAATCCAATCTCACTTTGATATGGATTCAGTTTCAATTTCAGTAAAACATTGAAGGTATCTAAAAATTCTTTAGAATATTTTCTGACAGATATTGGTATCTTTTTTGTGTTATTTCTGATAAAATGTTTTATCCTGTCAATTTCCATTAATGCTTCTTCAAATCCCGACGTTTCATAAAATATTCTTAACTTTGTTCTGGAGGCATCAAGTAAATAAATGTAGTTTGATGTTTTTATCTTATTTAATGATTCCAGCGAATTTTTAAATTCTTTTTTAAAAAAATAAAGCCTTGCATAAGCCATATTAACCTCATTATCCCTTATTTCTAACGGTAATTCAGCCGAATATCTTTTTATGAAATTCTCAACCCATTTATATTTTTTAAGCCTTAACCCTACTATAATATAGTCTCTATACGCTGTCGAGGGATATCTGATATATTTTAATTCCTGATAAATACCAAGTTTTAATTTAATATTATATAATTTAAATACTTCTTTCAGAAATTCCGGTTTTCCTGAGGCGATTTTATCAAAATATCTTGAAATCATAATTCCAAAAAACTCATTTTTTTGATCTTCTCTTAACTTGTCTATGTTTTTAAAAAATATATCACTGAATTTTTTATAAATTTCCTCATTATTTTTATCAGCATAGCTCCTGTATATGTAATAAGCAAGAATAGTCAATAAATAAACCGGGTCATTTCTGTCTTCAAGTATTTTGATAAATTTATCCATTTTAAGATTATCAATAAAACCATAAGCAATATTAAAATCGAGATTTATGTTATATTGCTTCTGTGATTCATATTCAAGCAGCATTACAAAATAATTTTCCAGGAATAATATTATCATATAATCGGTATATCTTTTGTATTCAGCAAACATTTTATCGAAATCCTGGTTTTCCCGGTACAGGTGTGTAGAAAGCAGCATGGTTTCACCGGTAACATATGATTTTTCATAATTTTTGTCTGTGGTGGTATTTAATCTGGTAATTTCGCCTGTAAATAAATCAAAAAGATTTTTTTCCCTCAAGCCTTTTAAAAGCAGCAAGTCTCTTAGCGGGTGGTTGTTTTCTAAAGATTTTTGAATAATAAACTTCTTTGCAAGAATTGTTAATTCGTTAATACGGTTACTTAAAGTTTTTTTACTGTAATTGATACCGGGAAATATTTTAGCAAAAAATTCCTCGCTGGTAATTTCCTTAAGTTTGTCCCAGTTATTATAAAAAGAATAAATCGTTTTTAATATTGGATGATAATCGCGTGACTTTGAAAAATATGGGGAGTTAATAAAATCCTCGAACTCTTCTGATTCTTCCTTTTTCAAACCGGCGATTATTTGAAATATTTTATAAAACCTCATAATTATTTAAAAGAATATCTGGGGCAGTATTTTCTTAAAATTTACTTAAAAACGCAAGAAAAGCAAGATATTTCGATAAATGTTTGGAGGAAAATTGAAATAATCTTCTTTGCAAAATATATCAAATGCAAGTATTTTAAATTCAGTTATGCGAAAGGATTTCAACGAAAATATAAATAATATTAAAAACAGCGGGAATTATTTTTTTATAAAACCCTTTGAAGTTGTTTCATCATATCATTCCTTCATAGAAACATGGAAAATTGCAAACAAGGTTTACAAGAAAATTGATGACGTTTCCGATGCCTGCTTAATGCAATCTTATTTTGATAATGCAAAATTCGGTTATATCAGTTATTCAACCTGGAAAACAAAAGAAGCATTTATAAAATCTAATCTGACGAATACAGTTCTGAAATATCATAATGCTATAAACGGAGATGGATCGAAGTCGGTAACACAAAGTTTATATAAATTAATCTCAGAGGAAATTTATAACAAAAAGAATAAGAAAAAGAAAACATTAGAAATAGTAATTTTTGAGAATGAATTTTCTAAAGTCGATAATGCCCCGTTATACTGGAAATTATATTTTGATAACTTAAAAGAAAAAAGTGGAATTAATTCTATTTCTCTATTTCAGGCGATTTATAAAAAAACAAAATTTAAATACATAGGTATTATAGACCGTGGGGATTGTAAACCTATTCATAATATACTCCTGAAGCCTTATAAAATTAATGGTGAAGGAAAAAAGATCGGTTATAAAATTTATTCTTCTATATACAAGATTGTAAAAAATATTCATAAGAAATAAATTAAAATTAATAAAATGAAAAAATTAATTTTCACATTTTTACTTTTATCTTTCGTTTCAGTTTCATTTGCTCAGGATCATCAGAGCTGGAAGTTTATGCACCCGACTCCGCAGTGCAATCCACTCAGCAGAGTCAGAATGCTCGATGCGAGCACATGGTACGGAGTAGGAGCATATGGTACATTTATGAAAACCACTAATGGGGGAGTCAACTGGTATATAAACAGTTCCGCGGGAAAACCCGGAACAGCACTCAGTTCAGGCAGTCTTGGCGATTTAATAATTTTTAATGCAAATACATTCCTTGTGGCAGGAGAAAAAGCTTATATCGGCAGAACAGTAAACGGAGGTATAAGTTTTGATTCTGTAGGTTATGGTTTGGTGTCTTCAAATTATGGATATCGCAGGATGTGGTTTGCTGATGCCAATACCGGGTATGCTACGGCATACTATCCATCGGGTTTTGGCGGAGGTGTCGTTAAAACTACGGACGCAGGATTTAACTGGACTCTTATATATAGTACAACAGCAACTACTGTAGGTGCCGTCAACGGAACAAGCGCGCAAAATATTTTCGTGCTTTTGTTTGATGGTACTATGCTAAAATCGACTAACGGAGGCACTAATTGGACAACATCGACACCATATTCATTTTTGCAATACGGATTTGATATTGCATTTAATAATGCAAATACCGGTATTGCAGGAGGCAGTGAAGGTAAAATCGGACGCACTACTAATGGAGGTGTTACCTGGGATTCAATAGGTTCACCTCAGTATGACTGGTCTTATTATAAGATTCAGGCATTTTCCGCAAACGAGCTTTATCTTGTTGGTGACCCAGGTTTTCTTTATAAAACGACAGACGCCGGAAATACATGGATTACCTTACCAATAAATGTTCCCGGGGTAGCATCCACCTATTTATGGAATACACTCGATAAATCAGGTTCAAGTTACGTATTAGCAGGAGATTTCGGAATAGTTGCACTATCCACAGACGGATGCACAACCTGGACTACAAGGAATTTTCAGTTATCTACACAAATTATGTTTGATATAAAAGCAATTCCAGGAACAAGCAATGTCATGGCGGTTGGAAGACCTTATACGACAGGAACAAGACAGGTAATGAAATCCATTAATGGCGGACTTAACTGGACAGCATATAATACAGGAGTAAACGCTGAATTCTATGCCTTATCTATGATTAATGCTAACACAGGATATATGAGTGGACAGTACAGCAAAGTAATGAAAACTACGGATGGCGGTCAAAACTGGGTAAGTAAGACTAATGCATAGGAACTAATTATTCACTATATAATTGCAAGTTTGTAAATGAAAATACAGGATGGGTTTTTGTTAATTATACTACAGTTCCGGGAGGAAATGTATTTAAAACTACGGATGGCAGCAATACCTGGATACAATATTCTGTTGGAGGCACAAATGAAAATATTTATTCGGCTGATATGGCAGATGCAAATACCGGGTATTGCACGATGAATCCTTCAAATCAACCTATATTTAAAACTACTGATGGTGGAGTATCCTGGACGGCTGTTCCGGTTCCGCTTACGGGAAACATTAAAACTGTTAAAGCTGTAAATGCAAATACTGTTTATATAGGGTCTTCATTTGGAACATCAAGAGTTGCAAAATCAACTGATGGTGGTGCTAACTGGACAGCAATCACACTTCCTGCCGCATTTGACGTTACAAGTCTCGATTTTAAAGATGCTAATACAGGATATGTATGCGGGAATTTGACCACTGCTATCTGCCGGACATCGGACGGCGGCACGACCTGGAATTTACAGAATGCGCACGTTGGAACCCTCGGAAAAATTTGTGTAAGCGAAGGCGATACAGCTTATGTATCAGGAATTTATACTACAATTATGAGGGCTGTAGGAAGCACTATAACAGGAATCGGATATAATTCACATATAAAGGTAGATAATTATGAGCTTAAACAAAATTATCCAAACCCTTTTAATCCATCAACAACTATTGAATTTAATTTACCAAAGGCAGGAAATGTCTCTTTAAAAATATATGATTTAACCGGCAGGGAATTTAAAACCGATATAAATTATATGAATTTAAATCCCGGAAATTTCAAAATGAATTTTAATGGTACGAATCTTTCAACCGGAGTTTATTTCTATTCTCTTGAAGTGAACGGCGAGAAAGTAGCAACGAAAAAGATGATTCTAATAAAGTAATACTTTAAAATTATTAAAATTAAAAAAATGAAAAAAGTTTATTTAATTATGATTTTCCTGATAGCTGCAGCAAATTTATTTGCTCAGTCAACACCGGAATGGCAATGGGTTCACCCACGTCCTCAGGCTCAATATTTAAACTGGTTTAAAATGGTGGATGCAAACACCTGGTATGCTGCAGGAGACTATGGTATGTTTATGAAGACAACAAATGCAGGCGTTAACTGGACCACAAAAACTGTAGGATATCAAAATGGAGCATATCCTGGTGCAGGAATGTTCCAAAATTACAAAAGTGGATATTTTGTGAATGCTAATACCGGTTTCCTGGGAGTACAGGCTGTTCCCGGAATAGTTAGAACAACAAACGGAGGACAGACATTTGATACTGTAAGAATTCTTTCATCAGGTAATGGTTCTGTATATGGTTTTTCTTTTCTAAATGCTTCGACAGGATACCTTACAGGAACAGCTAATTATTTAGTGATGAAAACTACAAACGGAGGCTTGAACTGGACTCAACTTCCAAACCTGACTTCCGGTACTTACAGGTGTATTTATGCAGCTGACCAAAACAATATTATTACATGTTCGGAATCAGGCGGCAACGTCAATATTACAACGGACGGCGGTAACAGCTGGACTATTTCCAATATAGGAACAAGTCAATTATATAATATGAGATTTTCGAATGCACTGACAGGTTATGTTTGTGGTTCGGCAGGTTTGGTTAGATATACGACTAATGGTGGAGTGAGTTGGACAGGAACAAATGTCCCGACTAATTCTTCTCTGTATAGTATTGTAGTCGAAGGCTCGACAGTTTATGTCTCAGGTTACGTTCAAACCGAACAAGTTTATAAATCTACGGATAACGGAAATAATTGGAGTTCTATTTCCTATGCTGGTTCAGAAACCTTTACAGGCTTTCTGGCATTTAGCTTTGATAAAAACGGAAACAATATGATGTGCGTGGGTACTTACGGTGAAATGATAAAATCAACGAACAGCGGTACGAACTGGTTATCTTTAAATTACAGAAAGTCGCTTGCAAACTTAAGCGGTGATTTATATGCGCAGAGCAACAATGGAAATATTATAGCTGTTGGAGTAGATCTCGATGCTCCGGATGCTATTTTAAGTTCGTCTGATGGCGGTGTAAACTGGAGGATTCCTAATTTCAATATTAGCAGTTATTGCAGCGGTATCAGCATGGTTAATCCAAATACGGGATACGTTTGCGGCAGATGGGGATTATTTTTCAAAACCACAAACGGAGGTTTGACGTGGGATACAAGTTTAACAAATAATCCTATATTTGCGAATTATTTTTGCAGTGGAATGGATTTTCTGAACGAAAATACAGGATGGATGGTAGGTGGTGATCCCAATATCGGTGGCAATACAAAAATATGGAAAACGACAAACGGAGGCGTTAACTGGACCGAGCAGATTTCTGCTTTCAATGGACCGGTAGGATTTAAAATAGATATGGTGAATGCCAACACAGGCTATATGACACACAGATACGGACTGCAAAAAACAACAAATGGAGGTGTTAACTGGACATTATTACCTGCACCATCTCCCACACCCAATATTGGTTATCTCCCGGTTAGAGCGGTAGATTCAGTAAATGTTTATACAACTGGTTCAAATTGTCAGGTCTATGCTTCTTCCAACGGAGGTACAACCTGGGATTCGTTAAATTTTCCTGTGTATTCGGGAGGATTTTTCAGTGCGGACTGGTATGATAAAAATAATGGATGTGCAGGAGCAACTATTGGTGTGGTCGGAAGAACTACTGACCGCGGACATACCTGGCAGGTTACAAACTGCGGTGGATATGCAATATATAGTATAAAAATGGTTCATCCCGATACAATGTTTGTAATAAACGGAAATCAGTTCGGAGCGATGATAATGAAATATTCAAAAGGACTGGTTACAAGCGGTTTTACATATGAACAAAAAGTTCCGCTAAATTTTATACTAAAGCAAAATTATCCGAATCCTTTCAATCCTACAACCACTATTGAATTCGATTTACCGAAAGAAGGAATTGTAACCCTAAAGATATTTGACATAGCAGGCAGGGAAGTAGCAAAGGAAATTAATGGATTAAATTTAAGAACAGGTAATTACAAAGTGAATTTCAACGGCTCAAATTTATCATCAGGCGTATATTTTTACTCTCTGTCGGTAAACGGAAATGTTCTTTCAACTAAAAAAATGTTACTTGTAAAATAACAGGAGTTATTTTACGGAGAATCCCGATCAATAGGGAATAATTGTAAAATAATAAATATTAAATTTATTAAATAAATTACTTATTAATTAAATGCAAAACTAAAATGAAAACTATTTCCAAAATCCTTTTTGTTATCCTTTTTTTAACTGGGATATTTAACATTTCCTTTGCACAGCCGCTGACAGGCACAAAAACAATAGGCATTGATTATGCTTCATTTGCAGCTGCGATAACTGACCTAAATACAAACGGAGTAGGTTCCGGAGGCGTTATTTTTAATGTACCCGCCGGCTGGACTGAAACTTTTGCTACAGCAACTACAGGTACAATTACTGCAACAGGAACAGTTGCGAACCCGATTGTTTTCCAGAAATCAGGCTTAGGAGCAGACCCACTTATCACTGCTTCCGGACTTGGCACAGTTGCTCCGAGTACGTCAACAGCACAACATGGCGACGGAATAATAATTATAGTCGGAGGTGATTATATAACTTTTGATGGAATTGACGTTCAGGAAAACCCGGGAACATTGAGTAACGCAAGAAGTGAATATGGTTATTACTTAAAGTTAGCTTCGCTCACAGATGCATGTAAAAATGTTACAATTAAAAACTGTTCAATTTCGCTTGATAAGACAGATATCTATTCATTCGGAATTTTTGTGTCCAATATATATCAGGCATCAAGCCCTAACATAACATCAACTGGTGGCAGAAGCGAGAATATAAAGATTTACAGCAATAATATATCAAATTGTTACGGAGGAATATTAGCCCAGGGATACGGTTCTTTGTCTCAGGATATATGGCAACAGAATATAGAAATTGGTGTTGACGGTGCAAATAATATTTCAAACTTCGGAGGAGGTGCATCAGCGGCATACGGCATTTATACAAACTATCAGCAAAACCTGAAAATTGCAAATAATATTATTAGCGGTGGTACAGGTACCACAGGTCAGCTCTATGGAATAAGAACTGATAATGGAGCTAATTCAAATCTGGATATCTACAGTAACGATATAGCCCTTCAGAGCAGTGGTACTACCAGTTCGTCTGGTATTACAGGGATATATAATTCAATGGGCGGCTCGGGAACGAGCAACACAGTGAATATTCACGATAATGTTATTCATAACTTTACTTGTACTACAGCCACTACAATTGTGATGACTCCGATTTATCAGGCTACAAACCCCTTTAACGTTAATATTTATAATAACATTGTAAGAGATAATTCCAAGCCGGGAACAGGAGCTTTAAATTGTATATATAATACCGGTGTAGCTGCAAACGGAAGTTCCAATATTTATAACAATTCCGTTTATGGAAACAGCAACACTGCAATTGCGGCTGTTAATTGTATATATACAACTCCTAATGCAACTTCGACCTCATATTTATACGGAAATATCGTATATAATAATTCGAGCGCAGGCGGTACTGTGACCGGATTATATGTTGGAAATGGTTTTAATAATTATATATATAAAAATAATATTTATGGTTTATCATCAACAACAGCAACAGCCGCTTTAGTTTACGGTATAAATGCTGCAGGCGGTACAAATTCATATTACTACAACAATTTTGTGTCAGACCTGCAAACACCTGCCGCTACAAATGGAACTGCTATTGCAGGTATTAATGTATCTGCAGGAACAACTTCAAATGCTTTTCTTTACAATAACACCGTTTATTTAAGTGCTTCAAGTACGGGTGCATCTTTCGGTTCTGCAGCCGTCTATGTAACTACAACAGTACTGTTGGTTGAAATGAAAAACAATATATTTGTTAACAATTCAACTCCTGGAACCGGAAAAACGGTCGCTTACAAAAGAAGTAACACTACGCTTACTTCTTATTCCGGCAATTCTAATTATAACTGCTTTTATGCCGGTACACCGGGAACAAACAATCTGCTATTCTCTGATGGAACGAATGTTCCGCAAACAATGGCAACTTATTTTGCTTTAGTCACACCGCGTGATGGATCTTCATTCACAGAAAATGTTCCGTTTGTAAATACTGCTACTGCTCCTTATGATTTGCATATACAGACAACCTTAAATACACAATGCGAGAGCGGCGGTTCTGTAATAAGTACTCCGGGTATCACACAGGATTTTGACGGAGATGCGAGGTATCCAAACTTAGGTTATCCTATCAAAGTCGGTTATCCTCCAACAGCACCTGACGTGGGAGCTGATGAATTCGCAGGACAACAGAATGACTTAACTCCGCCGGCTATAAGTTATGTGGCAATAACGAATAAACCTGTGGATGTTTCACTTACATTGAATAATTTTGCAGCGATTACAGACCCGAGCGGAGTTAATACCACACCGGGAACGGCTCCTCGTCTTTATTACAAAAAATCGGGAGATGCAAACAAATTTCTCGGAAATACTTCATTTGATGACGGATGGAAATGGGTAGAAACACCAAGTGTTTCTTCACCTTATAGTTTTACAATCGATTATACACTTATTAACGGCGGCTCTATTTCGGGCGGCGATGTAATACAATACTTCGTTGTAGCTCAGGACTTAACAGGCACTCCAAAAGTCGGTATAAATTCCGGAAGTATTTCCGGAGGTACTCCGACGAGTGTTGAATTGAGTTCACCAGCTAACCTTTCCATTTTGACACCAATTAATTCATATACTATCACCGCGTCCTCATTCAGCAATTCAATTAATGTCGGGACAGGCGGAGCTTATACCACATTAACCGGTGCAGGAGGTTTATTTGCAGCAATTAACGCTGGTGTAGTATCAGGGAATATTACCGTAAATGTTATCTCAGATATCACAACCGAAACAGGTGTGAATGCTTTAAATCAGTTTACCGAATATCCCGACGGTTCAAACTATACAATAACCATTCAGCCTGATGCCGCTACGAACAGGACTATATCCGGTAGTTCAACTAACGGCCTTATCAAACTTAATGGTGCAGACAGGGTTACTTTTGACGGGAGATACAGCGGAAGCGGAACTTATCTTACTATACAAAATACGAATACTGTGGCAAATACTGCTGCTATTCAATTAATATCCCTCGGAACAGGACTTGGTGCAGTTAATAATACAATCAGAAACTGCAATATTAAAACCGGATCGAATACAGTTACTTCAACTTTCGGTATTTGGGCAGGCGGTTCTGCGACCATTTCAACTTCAGGCTCTGGTGCAAATAACAATAATCTTACGATTCTAAATAATAATATCTCAAAATGCTATTATGGTATTTATGCAGCAGGTGTCACAATCACGGGTGAGTTGAGTAATCTGAATATCTCAAATAATACCATCGGCTCATCTTCAGCTTCTGATTATGTGACCGGATACGGAATAAATACAGCTTCTGCCTCGGGACCTGTTGTCTCCGGCAATGAAATTTTTAATATGATTTTCGATGCCAATAAATATGGGCTGTATTTCGGTACAACTGTCCATGACGCATCCGTCAGTAAAAATAAAATTCATAGTTTTGGTGGTATTGTAACGTCCAGTAGAAGTTGCGTAGGGATTTATTTTTCCACAACAACATTAGCAAGTAACAATACCATTGATAACAATATTATTTATGATTTGTCAAATATACATAATGCAGGCTCAAATTATGGACCTTACGGTATATGGATTGTTGGCGGAACGACATATAATATTTATTTTAATTCCATCTCTTTAACAGGAGCTCTCGGAGGCACCCCTGTTATAGGCTCTACAACTTCATGTATTTGGGTAACTACTTCTTCGACGAATATGAATTTACGCAATAATGTATTATCTAATTCAATGAGAGGAACGTTTCCAAGAACATTTACATTTGGCTCTGTTACCGGTACCACTTTTGCTAATATTGACAATAACGATTATTATACGACAAGCAGTTATTTTAGCTATTTAGGTGTAGTAATTCCAGATTTTACTGCTTGGCAGGTAACGACCGGTCAGGATGCGAACTCGATTAATATAATTCCGGATTTTCAAAGTACTACAGATTTAAGGCCCGGTCTTACAAGCGGTTTATTGAATTCTGCCATTCCTATTACCGGTTTCGCAACCGATATACTGAATTTCTCAAGAAACGTTTCGACTCCGACAATTGGTGCTTATGAGCAGGGAGTGGATGCAAGTGGTCCTGCGATTATATATACATTATTTTCAGGTACAAGTTCGACTTCTAACCGGACATTATCAAACGTAACAATGACTGACCCGGGCGGAGTTTCTTCAAGTCCGAAACCGAGGATGTATTTCAAAAAGTCAACAAATGCAAATGCATTTAATGATAACACAAACGGAACAGACGGTTGGAAATACGTAGAATCAAACGGTACAACGTCACCGTTCGATTTTACTACCGATTATTCGCTGCTCAACGGTGGTGCACCCGGCACGGGGACGACGGTCCAGTATTTTGTAGTTGCACAGGATATGGACATTCCAACACCTTATGTATCAATTAATTCCGGTACATTTACTGCAACACCTACAAGCGTTGCTTTGACATCCGCAGCTTTCCCAATCGGAGGTACTATCAACAGTTATAATATAACAACAGCACTGAGCGGTACATATACTGTCGGTACAGGAGGTACATATCCAACTTTGACAGGCGCCGGAGGATTTTTTGCCGCAGTGAATTCAAGCTCTATCGGCGGAAATATAACTGTAAATATCTTATCAGATATAACAGAGGATGGTACGAATGCTCTTAATGAATTTTTTAATGATGGAGCAAAAACTAATTTCACAATAACTATTCAGCCTAATGATGCTTCGATGAAAGTTATTTCCGATAGTGTAGCAACAGGACTTATAAATTTTAACGGTTGCAAAGGAGTTACAATTGACGGAAGATTCGGAGGCAGCGGGAAATATCTGACATTCAGGAATACAGATATTAATTATACTTCGAATTCTGTAATAACATTCCGCAACGGTTCAGCCCAAAACACAGTTGAATATTGTATCCTTGAAGGCGCTACACCTAACAATACGTGTGGAGTGGTCTTCTTTGATTTCGGTACAAATACCGGCAATAAAATCACAGATTGTGACATAAAAAACAGTTCTTCCGGTAAACCATATAATGGAATATATTCAGGAAATATACTGAACAGCGGTAATGATATAAGCAGATGCAATATATACGACTTTACAAATAATGGTATCGGTATTGATGCTTCCGGAGGACAAATTATTGACTCGTGCAATATTTATCTGACCTCTCCTTCTTTGGCAGGTCCCACGGGTATATTCCTTGCTAATGCAGGAGTGACTAAAATCCTGAAAAATCTAATTCACGATCTTGATTCTCAAGTTGGCTCAAACGGCAGGACTAACGGGATTTATTATAATCCGGGAAGTAGTTCAAACCCTGCAAATATTTCTATTGAAAATAATTTTATTGACCTTGTAGCGACAGTAACTAATAATACTGTCTGGGGTATTAATATTAATTCTACAGTGGCAAATTCAAACTATGTTTCAGTTTATTTTAACTCTATATATATAGGTGGGTCAGTAAATAATACCACAACATCTCAGGCTGTATGTCTGTATCTTCAGAATGCAACTATGAGTGGATATGTTCAGAAAAATAATGTTTGTCAGTGTAACAGGATATTTACTGGAGGCGGTAATGGAAAAAATTATGCAGTATTTACTACAAACGCAGCTTCATTTGCATCAGATAATAATGATTATTATGTCAACGGCACCCCGGGTGTATTAGGTTACTGGTATGGAGCAGAATTCGCATCAATCAGCGACTGGAGAACGGCAACAGGACAGGATGCCAACAGTGTTTATGGAGACCCTATGTTTGTAAGTCCAACCAACTTGCATATTCAGACTGCAGTCATTTCTCCTGTGAGCAATGCAGGTACTCCAATTGCCGGAATAACAACTGATATAGATAACGATACAAGAAACCTGACTACACCTGATATTGGTGCAGATGAGTATACATATTCTCCGCAGCTCAGCCTCGGGCTTTCAGCAATGTTATCCGGATATTGCGATGGAACAAATATGCTTTATACTAAAAGCGTTCTGGTCGAATTGCACAATTTAACCACGCCATATGCATTAGTTGATTCCCAGACAGTTACTTTAAGTACGTTGGGAACAGCCAATCCTGTGTTCACATTAGCGGCGAATGGTACGCCATATTATATTGTTCTGAGAACTAATAACGGACTTGAGACGTGGAGTGCAACACCACAAACGTTTACAGGTTCAGCATTAAGTTACGACTTTACTTCTGCGGCAACGCAGGCGTATGGCAGTAATATGCTTCTTGTTGGAACGAAGTGGTGCATAATCAGCGGTGATGCAAATCAGGATGGAAGTGTAGATGCACTCGACAGGTCAGCATGCTGGAATGACAGAAATCTGAGCGGAATTTATGCAACTGATTTAAATGGAGATGGCACAGTAGATGCACTTGACCGTTCGATTGCCTGGAACAACAGGAACCTTTCAGTAGCAAAACCGGCTCTAGCATTAAGTCCGGTCAAGGGAGTAAAACAGGATAACAAGGTATCCAATGATAACAAAAAAGGCATATTTGATTTGAAACTTGACGGTTCAAATTCAAAAAAGGTCAACAAGAAATAATTAAAGTGATTAAAGTTAAGTAGCATATATGTCGAAAGACATATATGTTGCGTAACAAATATAATAAAATAATTAATAGAAAATGATGCTGATTAAATAATATTAAGTTCGAACTCTAAAAAAAGCCTTGAATTTGTATTCACGGCTTTTTTTTTATTAACACAGAAATTTATAATATGATCTTAAAATATCAAACAAAGAAAAATAAAGAGTGATAAAAAAGAGAAAATAAATCTTTGAGAACACTAACTTCATAACTTTTAAATTTTATGTTTTAAATAAGAAATTTATTCATTCTTTTCATTGTTATTATTATTAAACATTATAATGATATGAAAAAGATTATATTAATAATTTTATTAAACATTTCTTTAATTTCTAATGCACAAAATCTAAATATCCAGTTGGTTGATGCATTTCCTAATCTTAGTTTTACACATCCACTTCAACTTACATCAAGCAATGATGGAACAAATAGAATATTCGTAGTCCAGCAAAACGGGATAATTACGGTATTCCCGAATGATTCAAATATTACAGCACCTAATAAAAAAATATTCCTTGATATCTCAAATAAGATTTCAGCCGTTAGTGGCGAAGAGGGATTGCTCGGACTTACTTTTCATCCGTCTTATTCGACGAATGGATATTTTTATATTGATTATACCGCACCAAACCCCCTCAGGACGGTCATATCGAGGTTTAAAGTTTCAAATGGTAATCCGGATAAAGCAGATTCTTTAAGCGAATATAAAATACTTGAAATCAACCAGCCTTTTACAAATCACAATGGCGGGACAGTTATGTTCGGTCTTGACGGTTATTTGTATATCGGAATGGGTGACGGAGGGAGCGGGGGTGACCCTAATAATAATGCACAAAATACTCAGGTTCTATTGGGAAAAATGTTAAGAATCAATATTAACGATACTTCTGCAACAAGGAGATACACAATCCCTTTAACAAATCCTTTTTATAATAATCCTACTTTGGGCAGGGAGGAAATTTATACCTGGGGTATGCGGAATCCATGGAAGTATTCTCAGGACCCTGTTACAGGTTTGATATATGTTGCTGATGTCGGACAGAATGCCTGGGAAGAAATTGACATTTTGCAAAATGGAAAAAATTACGGCTGGAGAATTATGGAAGGCTTTGCCTGTTACATCCATCCGACTAATTGTGATACGACCGGACTGACTATTACCAATAAAAGCTTATGGTCATTCTGGCGGAGATTGTTCGATTACCGGTGGTTATGTTTACAGGGGAAATCGAAGACCTGAACTGAACGGAGCATATATTTATAGTGATTACTGCACAGGAAGAATTCAGTATGTTGAGATATAACAATGGAGCAGTTACATCTGATTCATTATTGATAAATGCTGCTTTTCCAATTTCGTCTTTTGGAGTTGACCAGTTTAATGAGTTATATATACTTGGCTACTCGGCAGGTAAGATTTATAGATTTAACCGTTCAATTGCTTACAGGTATAAATCATAATCAGACATAATATCCCTGAAAAATTTGACCTTAAACAGAATTATCCAAATCCTTTCAATCCTACTACTACATTTGAATATAATCTTCCTCAGATTAGCAGGATTCAGGTCGTAATATCCGACGTATTGGGCAGACGTGTTAAAACACTTGTGAATACCACACAGTTGGCTGGTAATTATAAAATGATCTGGGATGGCAGGAATGATTACGGATTTAATGTTGCAAGCGGAATTTATTTCTATAGCTTATTAACAGAAAATTATAAAACCTCAAAAAGAATGCTCCTTGTAAAATAGCTTTAGGTTATTTATTTTTATATTTTGAATTAAATTATGTTGGATGGCTGCAAAGAAAAAACCTAAAGCATTTGTATTGGATACTAATGTTGTACTACACGATTCTACCTGCATCACCCGGTTTCAGGAAAACGATATAATCATACCTATCTCGGTAATTGAAGAAATAGACCATTTTAAAAGAGGCTCCCAGGTAATAAATCTTAATGCGAGGGAATTTGCACGGACTCTCGATTCACTTACCGGAAAAGCGTTGTTCAATGGTGGTGTATCGCTTGGTAAAGGTAAGGGAAAAGTAAAATTGCACTGACACGCGGTATCAGTGAAGAGATAAAAGGAATATTCCTTGAAGACACTCCGGACCACAGAATATTGAGCACAGCTCTTGAGATTAAGAATAAAAGCAAAATGTATGATACCGTTATTCTGGTTTCAAAAGATGTAAATCTCAGGATGAAAGCAAAAGCTGTCGGAATCTTTGCGGAAGATTATACTACTGACAGGATTAAAAATGTCGAGGAATTATATAGTGGAAAGGAACTGATTGAAGATGTTGATGATGAATTATTGAACAGATTATATACACCGCCATTTGAGATTAATGCTGATGAAGTTTTTAAGAAAATTAAGACTGAAAAAATTCCTAACAAATTTTATATCCTGAGGAATGCACTCAGATCAGTTCTTTCATATTATGACCCGTTTAAAAATATATTCACAAAAATAGATAAAAATTATTTTTACGGAATAAAGCCAAGGAACGCAGAGCAGACTTTTGCGATGGAAGCTTTAATTAATCCTGAAATTCCTCTCGTTTCTCTTACAGGCAAAGCGGGTACAGGAAAAACATTACTTGCACTTGCTTCATCTCTTTACGTTAAGAAAAATTTCCGTCAGATATTGATTGCAAGACCTGTTGTTCCGCTTAGTAATAAAGATATAGGATTCCTTCCCGGAGATGTGGAAAGTAAACTCGAACCATATATGCAGCCGCTTTGGGATAATTTAAAAGTAATTCAGGACCAGTTTCCTGAAGCTGATAAGCATCATCAGCAGATTAATACTATGTTAAAAGAGGAAAAACTGGTTATCGAACCTCTGACCTATATTCGCGGCAGAAGCCTCCAGAGAATATTTTTCATTGTTGATGAGGCACAAAATCTGACACCGCATGAAATTAAAACTATAATTACAAGAGTTGCCGAAGGTGCTAAAATAGTATTCACGGGTGATATATATCAGATAGACCATCCTTATCTTGATTCGCAGTCTAATGGCTTAACATATTTGATTGAACACTTCAGAGGTCAAAAATTATATGCTCACATTAATCTTGAAAAAGGTGAACGCTCTGAACTTGCAGAACTGGCGAGCAATCTTCTTTAATAAATGAAGGAAAAGAAAAAAGATTCTTTATATGAAACAACTTTCATAGTTTGTGATACGGAAACTACGGGTATGTCACCTGTCTCCAGCCGCCTTACGGAAATTGCTTTGCTAAAAATTTATAACTTCGAGATAGTTGAAACTTACAAAACCCTCATCAATCCGCAACAGTACATTCCCGCTTTCATAACTAAACTCACCGGAATTACAAATGAAGATGTAATGAATAAACCTGTGTTTAAAGACATTCACAAAGATATAATCAAATTTATGAACCCTTATGGTGATTCTGAGCAGGTTGTCTTTGTGGGTCATAATGTTATGTTCGATTATAAATTTATAAAAGAATCATTTAACCGTATCAAAGAGCAGAATAATTTTGAATTTTCTACTCTTTGTACCTGCAAACTTGCGAGAAGGATTTTAAAAAAACTTCGGAGTAAATCTCTTTCAAATGTTTCTGCATATTTGAATGTTGAAAGTAAAACTCACCACAGAGCTTATGACGATGCTCTGGCAACAGCAAAGATACTGCTTTATTTTATAGAGTATCTGGAAGAGAATCTTGAAATTGCAAAGCTAGATGAACTTCTCACTTATCAGAACACAAAAATTTATAATGATTTAAATAAACCTGCTGCACTAAAAAGAATTAATATAAATCTTAGAGAACTTCCGACTAATCCGGGAGTTTATTTTATGAAAAGCCGTTCGGGAGAAATCATTTATATCGGCAAAGCAAAAAATCTCCGGGAACGTGTTACTTCTTATTTCAGGCATAACTCCGAAGTGACAGGAAAAATCAGGAAATTACTATCTTCAATTCGTCATCTTGAATATGAGATAACAAAATCGGAACTTTCGGCATTAATCCTTGAATCGAAACTCATAAAGAAACACAAGCCACGGTTTAATACTGCCATCAAGCGATTCCGCCATCATCCTTTTTTGAAAATCCATGTTCAGGACGATTATCCTTTCGTTGAAAAGGTCTATGAAATTGAAAATGACGGAGCAAATTATTACGGACCCTTCCGCAGCGGGCTGACAGTTAACTTAATAGTTAAGGATATTTACGATAAATTCAAGCTTCGCAATTGCAATGATAAAAATTTAAAACCCTCTAAGCGAAAATCCACCTGTATGTATTTCGACATCGGGAAATGTGATGCTCCCTGCAACCTGAATATCTCAAAAGAACAATATAGAATCGAAGTAGAAAATTCGCATAACTATATTGTAGGGGAATCGGATAATTCCCTTATTCAGCTTTACCGAAAAGCAATGAATATACTTTCAGAATCTCTCGAATTTGAGAAGGCATCATTTTTCCGTGACCGGCTGAAAGACATAGAAAAAGTTATGAGCTTTCAGAAAGTAATTACTTCCGCCATAAATGACAAAAATTTAGTCATAAAATGTGATAACCATATAAACCGTGAGATATTTTTCATTCAGAATGGAAAACTCATAAGTACATTCAATATTGAAACTCAAAACGAAAACAATCAGACAGATGTGCTTAGTGAAATTCATGAAACAATTGAATATTTGTTCTTTTCAATAAACAAATTTGTCAAACACCGCTATTCACAGCAAGAACTTGATGAAATCAAAGTCATTTCCAATTGGCTGGCACTCACCAGTGACCGAAGCTCCTTCATCGAAATCCAATCAAACACGACTAAAGAAGAAATCACAAAATTCATGTTTTCATAAAAATAATTACATCCACTCTTTGTGTTTCTGGGTGTTATTACTTTGCAATTTTACCTCTTACGTATTACGTTTTAAGTTTTTAATTGGAACTTTAGTTTTACGATTCTTTCCAATGATTTTATTTTTACTGTAATTTTCATAATTTTTTCTATACATTTAGACGGATTAGGAAAATCAAAATATTTTAAATTCATAGGGAGGGATTATGAAATACAAATATTACATTTCGATATTCACAATTGTTATTTCTTTATTATCATTTCAAACATTGTACTCGCAAGTCTTCTGGGAAGAAAGAAACTCAGGAGTGAGTGTATCTCTGAATTCAATTTCAAATATCGATGCTGCGAAAGCCTGGATTTGCGGTGATAGCGGTACTGTACTAAGAACTATTGACAACGGTTACAACTGGACCAATGTGAGTGGAAACGGGATACCAAATAATATTACATTGGTTAATATCTTTGGTATTAATTCTGCTAATGCAATAACAGCAGGTTTTAAAGATTCAATAACTTATGTATATCGAACTACGAATTCCGGTTTAAATTGGATTCAGGTATTCTCGCAAACAAACGGTTTTATTAATGCAGTCTGGATGAAAACCGATTCTATAGGTTTCATGCAGGGAAATCCCGTTGCGGGGAGATGGTCATTATGGAAAACAACTGATAAGGGTGCGAATTGGGATTCAACAGGTTTGTTTCTGCCTCAAATGGTAAATGAAAAGAGCTGGCGAAATTCACTTTATCTTGTAGATAATAAATTATGGTTCGGCACTAACAATTCAAGAATATATTATTCAGATTCTTTGGGTTATCATTGGATAGCTTTGTCAACGGCTCCCGATACAAATTCTTTCTCGATCTTTATGGATATTGCTCCTTCACTTGTAGGTTATTCTGCAGGTTCATCATTATCAAGGACAACAAACGGGGGTGTGAACTGGTCAATAATAACAGGAATTGGAAGTGGATACTTTAACTGTATTTCAGGGAAATTCCAATCATTGAATTATGGATGGCTGCTTAGAAGCAGTAGTAATATTTATATGGTTTATGGTGGTGGAGGGAATTGGTACAGTCAATATACCGCGCCATCCGGAATATATAATAGTATTGCAATATCCAGGACATCACTATTTTGGGGACCAGGACTGGTATATGCGATTAGGAATAATGGAGGAATATCCCGTGGTAATGCATTTATTGACCTTGTTATTTTGATATCAAATGAAATTCCAAAAACGTATACTATAGAACAGAACTACCCGAATCCATTTAATTCTTCTACGAAAATTAAGTTTTCTTCAAGAAATCTTCCACATTCTTCTGCGGGCGAAATAAGAGGCGGAAATGTAAAAATAACTGTATATAATATGCTCGGACAAGAGGTAAGCACTTTAGTGAATAAAATTATTCAACCGGGTACTTATGAAATCGGGTGGGATGGGAAAAATTATCCTTCGGGAATTTACTTCTATCGTTATACGATAACAGACCCGAATAGAGCAAATATTATATATGATAAGATTATGAAGATGGTAATGATTAAATGATTATAACGTGACACGGAATGCGGGCTGGGGCCCTCTAGGGAGGTTGTTCGACATTGTCAGAGAAAATAAAATAAAAAAACCAAAACATCGTATAATGTAAAATAAAACAAGGGAGCGGTGCTCCCTTGTTTATTATTTATTTCTTCAATTCAATCTTTATTTCTTATCATCAACTACTTCGAAGTCGGCGTTTTCTACGTTGCCTTCATCTTTCTTAGGCGGTTCTTGCTGTTGTTCGGCTCCGTTCGATTGTCCCTGGCTTCCGCCTGCTCCGGGCTGCTGACCAGCAGTCTGGGAATACATTTGAGACGAAGCTTCATTCCAGGCGGCATTCAATCCGTCAAGTGAAGATTTTATTTCAGTTGTATTGGTACCTTTCACTGCTTCTTTTAATCTGTCTATCGCTGCCTGTATCTTCGATTTATTTTCAGCGCTCAATTTTGATTCGAATTCCTTCAGTTGATTTTCACTCTGGAATATCTGAGAATCTGCCTGGTTCTTAGTGTCAATTTCTTCTTTCTTTCTTTTATCATCTGCTTCGTGTTCTTTTGCATCGTGTTTCATTTTTTCGATTTCCTGTTCGGTCAAACCTGACGAGTGTGTTATCTTTATATCCTGTTGTTTGCCTGTTCCTAAATCTTTAGCTGCGACGTTCAATATACCGTTTGCATCTATGTCAAATGTTACTTCAATCTGCGGTGTGCCTCTTCTTGCCGGAGGAATTCCGTCAAGATGAAATCTACCAAGCGTTCTGTTATCTGATGCCATAGGTCTTTCACCCTGAAGTACGTGGATTTCAACAGATGGCTGATTATCAGATGCAGTTGAAAATACTTGTGATTTCTTTGTCGGAATAGTCGTATTGGCTTCTATTAGTTTAGTCATTACACCGCCTAAGGTCTCTATTCCAAGAGAAAGGGGAGTAACATCAAGCAATAAGACATCTTTTACATCACCTGTTAAGACACCACCCTGAATTGCGGCTCCAATTGCTACAACTTCATCCGGATTTACGCTTTTATTAGGTTCTTTTCCGAATAACTTTTTAACGGTCTCCTGAACCATAGGAATCCTTGTAGAGCCTCCGACGAGTATTACCTCGTCTATTTCATTCATCATGTAACCTGAGTCAGCTAATGCCTTTTTACAGGGTTCTATGGTTCTGTCAACTAAGTCCTGAATGAGTGTTTCGAATTTAGCTCTTGTAATCGTCTCAAGCAAGAATTTGGGACCATCTGCCGTAGCTGTAATATATGGCAGATTTACCTCAGTTTGCATACTTGTAGAAAGAGATTTTTTCGCCTGTTCAGATGCTTCTTTTAATCTTTGTAATGCCATCGGGTCTTTTCTAAGGTCAATTCCTTCTTTCTTTTTGAATTCATCAGCTAAATAATCCATTACTCTCTGGTCAAAATCATCACCGCCCAAGTGCCCGTCGCCATTCGTAGATTTAACCTCAAAAACTCCATCTCCAAGTTCGAGAATTGATATATCAAATGTACCACCGCCTAAATCATAAACCGCAACTTTTTCATTCTTTTTCTTTTTGTCTAATCCATATGCTAATGCGGCTGCTGTCGGTTCATTAATAATTCTTTTTACGTCTAACCCTGCTATTTTACCTGCATCCTTCGTTGCCTGTCTCTGAGAATCGTTAAAATATGCCGGAACTGTGATAACAGCTTCGGTTACAGGCTGACCAAGATAATCTTCTGCCGTTTTTTTCATTTTTTGTAAAATCATTGCAGAGATTTCCGGAGGTGAATAAACACGCTTTTGATTAGTTGCTTTATCGTCAATCTCTACTCTTGCAACATCATTATCACCGCTAATTACTTTATATGGTACTTCACCGATTTCCGAGCCTACTTCCTGATGTCTTCTCCCCATAAATCGCTTTATGGAAAATACAGTGTTGCCCGGATTGGTAACCGCTTGTCTTTTTGCCGCATCTCCAACCAATCTTTCTCCTGTTTTTGTGAATGCCACAACAGAAGGTGTAGTTCTTGAACCTTCAGCATTTTGAATTACTACAGGGTCATTTCCTTCCATCACGGCGACGCAGGAGTTTGTCGTACCTAAGTCTATTCCTATTATTTTACCCATACTTAAAATTCCTTTCTTGAATTTTTATAATACAAGGCAAGTGTGGATTCCACACCCGCCCTGAACTGATTTAGTTTTTTTACTATTCAATAATTACTTCACTGCAATTTCTTTTACAACCGGCTTCGCTTCTTCAACTTTCGGAAGAACTATGTTTAATATTCCATCTTTGAATTCGGCTTCAATGTTATCTTTCTTAATATCATCGGTGACAGTAAAGCTTCTGCTAAATTCGCCATAATAAATCTCATTCATAATCAGATTAGTATCTTCATTCTTTTTAGTGTTTTTCTTTGTACCGCTAACAGAAAGCACATTGTTTTCGAGGTTGATTTTCAAATCTTCTTTAGATACACCGGGCATTTCAAGGTTTAAATAAAAATTATCCTTATCTTCACTAATTCTCGATTTAGGAAGAATATTTGATGTATCAAAAGTCCTCTCACTAAAGAAAGGGCTGTTAAAAATCGATTTGAATGCATCGTTGAATAAATCAGTGTCTCTTTTAAATTTAACTAAGTTCATTTGTTATCTCCTTTATTTGTTTTTTAATTACTTTTGCCTCTTCATATAGCAACACCTGTGCCAAAGGATAAAACAAGGGAAATACTGATAAAAATTTCAAAGACACGACAAATTTGTCAAACTAAATGAAAAAAAGTTCTTTTATTCGTAATTTTCGTCAAAAAAAAATCCAACATAATTATGTTGGATTTTGATTAACTGAGTAGAGAACAGTTAATACATTTCTTCTCTTAATAATTTAAGCCTTTCATTATTGTAGCAATAAGAAGAAAATAACCACATTTTGTTTCTTCTGTGGGTTAAACTGATTATATTTTTGCTTATTGAAAATCCAACATCGAAAGGATTGTCTTTCCATTCAGCATCGGTTTCCAAAACTTTTTTGAATGATTTATTATCAATATTTACCAATAAAATAATTTTCAATGTATTGATTGAACAGGATGCGTCTTTATAAGCGATAGCCAGGTCATAGTAACCTAAATCCGAAAATTTACCAATACAATAATTTAATATTTTTAACTCAGAAGGTAATAGATAGGACATATTATCAATCAGGTTATCTGGATATATTCCATCCAGCATACCCATAAATTGTTCGATTTCTATCTCATTTTTTTGCACATCGGATTTTGAAATTGACTGTGCAAATGCATTGATTGAATATATTGCGATAATAATTATCGCTAAAACAAAAATTTTACGCATAACATAATGAAGATATTAATATTAACATTAATAGAAAATTATGTCAATACTTTTATTCCTATACGTATTTGTTTATCAAAATTAAACAAAAAAATATCCAGCCATTATAAAAATGACTGGACTGCGTTATAAGAAAGGGTGATGTGGAGACTTTTAAAAAATTTCTTCTCTAATTAGCTTTAATTTTCCGCTATTAACTGTATATGAGGCAAATATCCAATTTTTTTCCCGTCTGAATACAATATTCATCAAATTCTTTTTTACTGTGAAACCAACATCGTAAGGGGTATCTCTCCATTTTGCATAAATATCTAATATTTTAACGAAATGTCTGTTTTCCTGATTGAGTAATAAAACGATCCTGAATGTTTTCGGGGGGCAGGTACGGTCTTTAAATGCTATTCCTACATCATAATATCCATCGCCGGAAAAATCACCTATACCATAGTTTACAACTTTTAGTTCATCAGGAAGATTATCAGAGATTTCATCAATTAAATCATCTGTAAAAACACCATCAAACATGCCCATAAAGCTCTCAATATCAATTTCATACTTCTGATGGTCAAAAATAGAGGTGGATTGCGGGTAAATTTTACCGGTCAGTGAGAAAAAGACTACTACTATAAATATTTTGAAAATTTTACTCAACGCACCACATTTAAGTTACTACAAATATAACTGCTATATTTTAATAAGTCAAGTACTAAATGTCTAAAGTGTAACTTTAAAGAGGCTTGCTAAATATTAATTTTACTCTCTTTAGCTCGATTATACGTGTGAGTTGTGATAGGAGGAAATATATGAATAGCAATATAATATTGATTAAAATCATATATTTAATTTCAATTTCAATATTATCTAAAATTATTATTTTTACGTATGAAAATTGAAAAAGCGATTAAAAATAATCCAAATATTTTTTTTAAATTATATTCGATTTTGTAGATTTTTTGCGACATAAAGAATAGAAAAATGGACATAAAGAGATATGTGAGTAATGTAGCATAAGCCGCACCCATCATTCCATATGAAGGTATCAGCAGCAGATTAAAAACAAAATTGATTATTAAGCCAGTTCCGCTGACCACTAATAAATAAGAAGTTTTATCTTTATAAAACGGTGCTGCATTAAATATTGCATATATTCCTGAAAACAAATATGAAAGTAAAATTACGGGAATAATCACTAATCCGGCTTGAAATCGTCTATCAAGAATTTCATAACCACCAATTCTTAACTTCACTATGGGTTCAATAAAGAACGAGAATAATAAAAATAGTGCTAATCCGGTGAAAATAAAATATGTGAAAATGTTTGAGATAATTTTTTTATTTTCAGGGTTTTTAGACAAATTTAAAAAATAAGGAGTCCAGGAGAATCTGAAAGCCGCAATTATTAAACTCATTACGGAAGCTAACCGGTAATTTGAACTATATATTCCAACCGTCGCCTCATCAGTAAAATATTTTAAAAAGAACCTATCGGAAACATCTATCAAAAGTAAAAAAACTCCAATATAAATGAATTTGTTTCCATACTTTACTAAATTTTTTGCTATATCAAAACTGAATCTGAATTGCAGGTATTTCTTTGTAATGAAGAGTCCTAATATGAAACTCAAAAATACAGATAATATATAGCTGTAAAATATAGATTCTATTCCCCATTTAAAATAAACGATGAGAACAATGTTCGATATCAGGTTAATAATAACAGATACTAAATTGAGTAAAAGATAAGGTCTGGCTTTTAGTTCTGCTCTCAGAAGCAATAAAGGGAATCTTGAAATTGAATCAAAAAATAACAAAAAACATAAAATTCTAAAAAGGGATTGAGCTTTTGGGACATCCTCGAATTTGAATAGTGAGGTAATATGATTCCCTGAAAATAATAATATAATAGTGAAAATAACAGATGTGACTGATACTAGAATTAAAGATGTGGAAAAAATTCCTCTTTTATCGTCATCATTCCGGCCATCTACGAAAAATTTCAGAAAGGAAGTTTCCATACCATATATATAGAATACAATTATGAAAAGCCAAATTGATTGCATAATATTAAAGAGTCCCAGTTCAGCAGGTGAAAAGAAATATGTATAAACAGGTAGTAATATCAGGGTGATTGACCTATTAAGTAAAATGCTAACGCCGTATACTGATGTTGTTGAAAACAGCTCTTTAATATCAGACTTTTTATTTTCCAATTAGTTCAGGATTCCATATTTTTGATAAAGTTCAGTTAATCTTTTATTAACAGAATTAAAGGAATGTGTTCTTTCAACCCATACTTTACCTTTAGCAGCAAGTATTTCGAGCATATCTCTGTTTTTATTTAACCGAATAATTGTTTCTTTTAAATTGCTAATATCAGAATTTATAAATGGATTATCTTTTATGAATTTAAGATATTCTTTTGTAAATTCGGTTATAGTCGGAATTCCCATAGTTAAATTTTCAATTGAGTTTTTCCCGTAACCTGAACCCCCGTACAAACCTCCAACCTGATCGATAGCTAAATCGCACGTAGATTTCAATTCAAGAACTTTATCCCGGCTAATATTTTCCGCAAGAATAAATTCTATATCTATTTCCTTCTTTATGTCATTTATAACCGCTAATATCTTATCCGTTCCTTTAAATAATCTGTTCGTGGGGGAATGAATTATTTTCAGAGTTTTATTCTTATTTATAGTGAAATTATACGAATCCGTATCGAACGGGAAAAATAAATAATGTATCTTAGGATGAAGCAAAGTATGATCAAATTCAACTGTTAAGTTTAAATCACTCATCTTATCGAGTTCCTTGAAAATTCCTCTTGTTCTTAAATCACTTCCAAAATAACAGCATACAATTTTTTTCCCTAATAATTTTATTCTTTTTGCAAAACCAAGGTCACGATAAAAATCCATCCCCCCGTCAAAATGGTAAATATCATAATTTAGTAAATCATAATTTTTTACATATTTCTCAATCACTTTTTTATTTTTTAAATCTCTCAATATAAAATAAAGATTTTCTCCAAAATTTTTTGGTTCATAATACTTCAGGCCTTGATCAGCAGATTTATTTATTTTTGAATTACGCCAGAGTTTAGCCGCTATCCCGGTTTTTAAGCGTAAATTAAAACAAATATCCTCTTCAAAATCAAGAGTATTTTTATATAAAGTTATAAGATTAGATTCTATACCGTTTTTTCTGTGCATTTTCACAAAATCTATCGGCATCCCTGCATAATTCTGAGGTGCTATATGAAGTATTTTCAATGTTATGAATTTATTTAAAATAGAAATTTAAACTGAAATTAAGAATTCATTAATCTTAATATATTCTCTGAAAAAATCATTTCTTTTTCTTCAGGTTTTATTTCTAATTTTTCAATAATAGGAATGTACATTTTGGGTAAGCCTAAATTATAGTCACTCCCGAATATAACTTTTTCCGGTGAAACAATTTTGACAGCTTTGTTTACAAAATAAAATTCCCTTACGGATTCTGTTCCAAGATATACATTGCGATATTTACCTTTTTTTATTTCTTCCGCGCATTTAATACATAATATAGGCTGGTCCCCACCCATGTGGGCAAGGATTAGATTTAAATGCGGTCTTGATTTTGCAACTTGAAGAGGGAACTGATATCCGGCAATTTCCAGCCATCTTCCGCAATGAACTATTACGGGAATATTATTTTCTTCTGCAATATCAAGATATTTCTTGTATGACTTATCTGTAATTCTTTTCTTTGTTAAAGATGGGTGAATCTTGAATAAAGATATCTCATTAATATATTTTTCAATAAACGAATCAAGTGTTCTATCAGCAGGATTAATCCAGGAGCAAAAGTATATTTTAAAATTATTAATTTTCTTAATTTTTCTCAATAATCTTTCATTAGGCTCATTATCGGCTGGCATACAAACTGCCCTGGAAATCCCTGAATGCCTGAAAACTTCAACGGCATCTTCAATGGAAGTATTGTAGTTTAAAAAAATATCGCTCCATTGTCCGATGTGAGTATGTCCGTCAATTATTTTCATACAAATTTGTTTTTAGCTAAGAATGTTTTGTTTAATTTAATGATCCTGTTTTCGTCATCTCTTAACTCTGATGCAAGGATAAATCCTCCTCTGCATTTAATTACAAGACCTTCTTTTTTAATGACGGCAATCTCTCCATTTCTGAATTTATTGTTCATTTTGCTTTCAAACTTCCTTGCCTTGTTAAAATAAATTTTTTTTAAATTATAAAAACAGTATGAATTTGGATATGGTGATCTCAAAGCCCTTATTAAATTAAAGATTCTTTTAGGGGTATTATTCCAGTTTATTTTTCTCTCAGCTTCGGTGATTCTCAAATTTGCTTTCTTTGTTATTCTTTGTTTTCTGAGCTTTATTTTTTCCTTTATTAACTTTATTAACGAATTTTGATAACAATTCAGCAGATTTCTCCGAACACTTTTTATACAGTGAGTTTACGTCATCATTATTCCGTTATCCTGATATAATCCTCAAAACAAATTTCACCTGAATCAACACCCTCATCAATTTTATGTATAGTGACTATAACGTCGCTTTCTCCATTTATTATAGCCCTGGAAATAGGTGCTCTGCCCCTGTATTTAGGGAGTTTTCCGCAGTGCAGATTAAAAATTCCTTTTTCAGGAAGCGCGAAAATATCTTCACTGATAATTTGCATAAACCCGGCACAAATTCCAAAACTTGAACCTTCGATAACATTTTTTATTTCATCTAATTTGTTTACTCTGAACAATCTTATCTTATGTTCTTTACAGGTTTTTTCAATCGGAGAATAAAAAGTATCTTTTAATTTTTCGATATCAAGATTTTTATGGATGACGACGAAATCCGGAATTTGTTTTTTCTGTATAAGCTTCTTCAGGCATATTAAACTCATCAAATTATGTGCAAGCAGGAAAAATTTCATTTAAGTATGTTTTTATACCATTGAAAAGTTTTTATAATACCGGAATCTAAATCAACTGCAGGTTTAAATTTAAGAATTTCAGTTGCTTTTTCTATACTGGGTATCCGCAATTCAACATCCACATAATTTTTCGGTACATAGATTATCTTAGATTTTGTTTTACACAGTGTTACAATCTTTTCAGCAAGTGAACTAATGGTAATTGTCCCTTTTGGATTACCAATATTAAATATTTCTCCTATTGCATTCTTACCGGTCAGGCATAATTCGGTACCGTTTATCATGTCGTCTATATAACACCAGGATCTTATTTGGTCTCCGTCTCCATGTATTTCAATATTTTTATTCAACACAGCATTTTTTATAAAAACATGAATAGCCCCTTCTCCTATCTGTCCGGGACCATAAATATTAAATGGCCGAATTGTTATCGCAGGATATCCGTATTCCTTATAATAGCTGTAAACCAGGTGTTCGCTGGTTACTTTACTGATGGAATACGTCCATCTTGCTTCACCGACAGGTGCGAAACTGGTATCGGCTTTTTCAGTACTTTTATATGCATAAGCTCCAAGTACTTCACTCGTAGAAAAATTTATAAACCTTTGAAGTTTTTCCTGATATTTAAATAGAGCTTTCAGCAAATTGAAGGTACCCAGAATATTAATCTCCATTGTCTTAACGGGATTTTTTATAACCGTATCAACTCCGGCAATGGCTGCAAGATGAATTACAATTTGAGGTTTGAAATCTTCACACACTTTTCTGATATTCTTCAAATCAAGAATATCTCCCTGAATAAGCTTGAAATTATTTTTAGAAATATTTTTATATTTCAAAGAGTTTCTGGCAAGAGTATCATAGATAATAATTTCATTGTTTCCTGAAAGTTTTTCGGCAAGTTTACTGCCAATAAAACCTGCTCCGCCCGTCAGTAATATCCTTTTATTATTTATCTTCACTTTATATTGTTATTTTAATTTTAATTGAAAAGTTTTTCTTAAAAAACCATTTGCCAGGAATTTTTTCTTAAAATCAAATAATCCCGGCAGAAAATCATTTCCCACATTGGAAGTTCCAATATCATACAATCTGAAATTATTCATTTTAGCCCAATCTATTGATTTGTAGAGCAAATAATCGGATATCCTGTCCTTTTTATAGTTTTCATCGGTTGCTAAGTAGAAATTAAGAATTATGTCTTTCCGGATTGCAAATAATATGCAGATTCCGGTTATTGTACCATCCAGCTTAGCTGCGAAAATCTTAATCTTATTACCAAGTGTATTCTTCAGATAGATGAGTTCTTCTAAAGAATGAGTAGGTAATACATTTTTCCTGAGTCTGTTTTCAAGAAGGACAGTATAATAATCCTTGAAAGAATTATAATCCAATTTACCGTCTAATGATTCTATTTCAATCTTGCTTTCGGATTTATTAATAGATCTTTTTTTAGGATTCGCAAGTTTTTCAAATGAAAAATCTTCCAGATTAATGATGTTTGTTATGGAATAATTTACTGCCTCGAATCCCTTGTAATGCAAAGCATACTCATATTCTTCATTAAATAAATTATAATAGATAAGCGGAGGGTCTCTTAAAATACATACATCAAATTCTTCATTTCTCAGATATGAAATTACGGAATCTATAGTTTCCATCATTTCAATTAATCCGGTTTTTTCTTTCCACCTGAATCCGCCGAAGCTGACTCCGTTGCACGAAATAAAAATCTTTTTTCCATCTTTAATTTGCTCACATCCAATAAGAATTGCTATAATTTTATTTTTAGAACCGTCTTCAACTTTTAAATGATGCCAGGTCAGATTTTTCCTGAAATTATCATTATAATTAAGAAAATTGAAATCGAAAAACATATCATAATTGCTATCAAGAAATGCATTCCATTCTTTATCAGATTCAATATTTGTTTTTATTATGTTCATTTAATATTTCTGATAAATTTCGTAGCCGTTAGTTTTTTTTATCAATTTAAAATTATCGGGAATAAACAATGATGCATTAATTGAATCATCCCGGTTAATATTATCTTTTTCAATTATTATTGTACTTTCATCCGGATTTATTTCCTGCAGCGATTTTTTAATAGAATCCATCCCGTATTTGGTATCACAAAAATTATATTTATAATTATCATATTTCCATCCTAAATCTATTCCCCGGAAATAAAAGCTAAACTGTGCATTGTATTTGAAGTCTGTTCCTAAATTTCCAACATAATAAATATTGGTTTTTCCGCTTTTATCAATCAAAGTTTTACATTCACTCAATTGATAATTATTTTCCCAATCAGGTATTTTAAAAACATAATAAATATTTATTGTGAAAAAATATATAAATATAAGTGCATAAAGCAGATTACTGTAGTTTCTTTTTCTTGAAAAATAAACTAATAAAGCCATAGAAATCAGAAATGCAAAAATGAGAATGATAAGCGAATTATCGGTATTATGCAGAATATAACTAAAATTAGAATTTCTGTCAGGATAACTTATAACCCAGAGAATATTTAAAAGTAAAATAATTGATGAAATAATTTTAGTACTAAATGAGAATTCTTTAAATTTAATGATAATTCTAGAAATAATAATGGAAGAAGGAATTAAAATAAATAAAGAATAGGATTCCAGTTTAGTTTTAAAAAGAGTAATGATTAACAGACCTGTAAAAAACCAGACATAAAGAAAAATATCATATTTATTTAAATGTTATTCTTTTTTTGAAATCTTCGAAAACAGAGAAAAAGAATAAAAAACCATAAGGTAAAATCGACAGAAGATAATTCAAATAATATAATGGCCCGCTGCTTTTTATATTCTGTTCTACACCTACAAAAGCCCGGTCAATAATGTGATACATGAAAAAATAATCAAGGAATTCTTTGCCATGTACATCAATCATATAAATATGCCAGGGGAGAGCGATAATAATACCAATACTCACAAAAATTAAAAAATCTTTAATACTAAAGTCCGTTTTTTTATATGTTGCCGCGAAATACAAAAATATTACCATCGGGATAAAAAAACCAACGAGTATTTTAACCATAAGGCTTAAACCGAAAATGACTCCTAATAATATTAGATGTGATTTTTTTCTGCTTTCAGTGTATTTCAGGAAAAGTAAAAATGATATTAATAAAAGCATCACAAATGGTATATCAAACTGGAACCGCTTTGAAAAGACATTAAAAATAATATTACTTGAAAATATTAATGCAGCAATAACTCCTGTCCTTAGATTATCAATTTTTCTCCCTATTAGCATCAACAATAAAATACAAATCAGAGAAGCGATGAAGGGTATAATTTTTAAGGTGAATGAATGTATGCCGAAGATTAATGTGAAAATATATCCCACCCAAATAAGTAAAGGAGGATGGGAGGCTGAATAAAATTTTCCAACGGAATGGTCGCTCTGATCCCAAAAATCACCGTTTACATGAATTGATAATACCCTTGTTGCGTATAATCCTTCATCCCAGGGCTGCATATCTGCATTTATTATGGAGGGGATTTTTGTGACTGATAAAAAAACAGCAATGAATATAAAAATTTTCAGAAGATTTTTATCTTCATTAATGTATTTTAGAAAAAAATTCATATGATAATTAGAAAGTCACACCGAGAGAAAAAGTGTTACCCGTACCGAAAGCACTGGTATAGGGGATTAAGGCATAATCAAGATTAATCCCTTTATATTTTAAACCTAATCCCGTAGAAAAACCTTTGTTTTCGTAATTCGATTGATATCCAAGCCTGACGAAAACGAAATCTTTATAAGCTGCTTCACCTCCTGTATGAATATGGAAAAGGCCCCCATTAAGAACTTTAAATCCGTCGACGGCAATTGCGAAATTAAAATCGCGTGAAGGAATTATATAACTCCCGCCAAATCTAACTGAAGTTGGCAGTTTGGTACTTTCATTTTTCAATGGATTCATTGAACCAAGATTTGACAAAACGAACGAAAAATTTGTATTATCTTTTGAATAACTCGTACCGAAATCAAAACCTGTACCGGATGCCTCATCGACATAATACTTTTCGTATAAAAATTTGGCTGTTAATCCGATTGAAATATAATCATTTAGTTTGTAAGCCCCGCCAAGACTGATAGCAAGATTTTCAGAATTAAATTTATCGATTGCAGGACCCGGTAGTGTTCTGATTTCAATATTGCTTACTCCTGATTTTATAATCCCAAAACCTAAGGCAAATTTATCGGATGAAAGTTTAGCTCCGATAAAATCATTCGAGAGATCCTGAGCTCCGGAATTATGCATAAGCAAAACATTATTTTTTGCACCGCATAATAATCTCGCAGGATTATATACTATAGCCGAAGCATCATCAGTGAATGAAGAAAAAGCTTCTCCCATTGCAATTGAACGTGCACCTACTCCCAGCTTTAAAAAAGACAGCCCTGTATTTCCGGCACCGTCATTTTGAGCGTATAAATTATTTAATGACATAAATAAAACTGATAAAACTATGATCTTGAATCTCATTTATTGCAAATTTATTTAAATTTAAAAGTTATTCCGAGATTTTGTATCCCGCTATGTGTATACGGTTCCAGCTGGAATGAATAATCAAGTCCTAATAATACATTCTTTGAGAATAGTTTACTTAAACTTAAACCAAGCCCCGGTTTCAGAGTTCCGCCAAAATCATTACTGCCGGGTTCAATTCTGTCGATACCTGCTCTGACGATTATCGGCAAATCAGGATTTGTGCTTAAAATATACTCAGCTCCGGCTTTAATATAATAATTATTTTTTCTTTGCGATTTTTCACCTGTATCCTGATTTATAATGAATACCGGATTGTACTGCATTTCTACTTCTAATGAAGCAGAACCCCTGTTATTGGGTAACTTATATGATGCTCCTAAGTTCCATAATGTTGGAAAATTATTTTCGGTCGATCTGCCATTGCTCCCATAAATTTTTGATGTTTCCCATTTATATTTTGCAGAAATATCTTTAACGGAAACACCAAAGGCAAGGTTATCACTATATTTATAAATCGCTCCAAGGTCAAAAGCAACACTTGAAGTGGTAATATCTGTATATAATTTCGCGTTGTAAAGTTTGAAACCTACTCCAAAAGCCAACTGCTCGCTTAATAAAAATGCTGTCCCAAGATAAAATTGATTTTCATAAGTTGAAGCAAAGTCAATGTGATTTGCATCGTTGTCGCGAATATCTATATTCCCAACCCCTGCATTAATCCATCCTAAAGTGATACCTGCACCGCCTTCTTTCTGATTTGGAATCTTGAATTTTTTTGCCAGCCCTACAAAATTAAGTTTCCTATCAATAGACAGGAATGTATATCCAAGGTTTATCACGGCTTCTTCCTGAAAGCAGGGGAGTGCAGGGTTATAATATCCGGCTACATCTCCGAATATATTTGATACCATGGCATTGCCCATCCCAAGCCCTCTGGCGCCAAATCCCATTCTTGCAAATGCTCCCGGATAGCTTCCGGACTGAGCGTACAAAACTGAGCTTAAAATTAAGAAAAGAAATATGTTAAGAAGAAATTTTTTCATTTATCTTAAAATTCTTTATTGTAAAACCATAATTTTTCCCCACAAATCTTTATCACCTTCAACCTCAACACGATAGAAATAAACTCCGTTTGCTACCTGATATCCGTTATCATTTTTGCCATCCCATATAGTGTATAACATATCCGGGCTTGTTCGTATGGCGTTTTGAATTACCGTTCTCACCGGATTCATTCCAAAATCAAATATCTTTATCGTTATTTTGGAACTGCTTTTAGCTGTCTTATAATATATTCTGGTAAATTCGTCTGCCGGTGAAAATGGATTTGGAGCGGAGTAAGTTTTAATATCAGAGCTTAAATCAATATCTTTCAATGCACGGTATATTTTCCACCGACTAACCCATGGTTGTCCAACCTCGACTGTCCGGAGCAAGCCGTCACTGCCTCCGATATAAAGAGTATCGTGAATATTATTTATAAAATAAAATGATGTTGCCTTGCAAATATCCCTTGTGTCCGGGTCATAAATTAATCCCGGTTTTGACCAGCTAAAGTTGCCAAAATAACTTCGCCAGACCCCATCATCTGTTAATGCATATACTATTGAATCGAGAGAACCTATTCCGTTTGGTGAAATATCTTTTAAAGTATAAGACCAGTTTAATCCAAAATTTGTAGAATAGCTGACCGCATTAACTTCATTCGGGTCATCTGCTTTCCGGGTTGCTGCCCAGATAATTTTATTATTCCCGAAAGTTTGTAAATTAAATTTAACTACAAAATTTCCTGAAACCCTGTTTGTTCCTGAACCTGAGTTTAGATAATTGTATTTTCTCCAGCTAACCCCCCAGTCTGTGGATTTATTAATTCCTCCTGCTGTTCCGGCAAACAAAGTAGAATCATTAATTGCATAAATAGAGAATGCTTTATGATTGTTGTTTTTATTTACATCCAGTGAAAAATTATATGTCCCGCCTAAATAAATGCTATCAAGATCATCAGGGGGTAAAACCACACGCTGCCATGTTGAACCATAATCATCCGATTTCCGAATACCTCCTGCCCAGGATGCAATCCAGATAGTCATATTGCCCGGATTATTCTTCGTTTTAGTTATTGCAATGTCATAAGACAAATTAAACTGAGGAACTACCACAGATAAGGCATGGAGTATATTGCTGCCATAAACAATTGATGTGTCATATCTCCCGTCCATCGGCTGTCCGTAACTGTTCCAATTAACGCCATAATCTGTAGAAACTTTTATTCCGGTTCCGGTTGCTATGTCATCACCGCTGATTTTTGTTGTGGTAGCAGTTGCAACAATGCATAAATTGTCTTTTATTTCAAAGCCGGCAATGTCATCTGCCCCGAAGGGCTGCAGTCCATAAAAACTTTGGAAGTTTTTAAAATTATCTATGGTTCGCATTATTCCGGTTCCGGAACCAAACCAAACAGTATCACCGATTACAAAAATATCAGTAATAAAATTACTTGTCGGATATTTTGAAGTGATAGGAGATACAGCAACTTGAGGGCTTTTTACAGAATTTGCAGAATATCCGGGTATATTTTTTTCCTTAAACAATTTTGATAGTCTATAATCGTTTGGACGATTAATTGTCTGAGCACTTAAACTTATACAATAAGAACTAAAAAGAATAAAATATATAATTTTTTTTAAAATCATTGTGGTCTTACGAATTTAATACTATCTGTTATTATATTACTTAATGCATTCGAATTATCGTATGCCTGAAAAACATATTTAAAATACCCATATGCAGAATCAGCATTATTAGGTAATACCGGGTTTGTAAATGAATATACGTTGTTATTAGAATAAGTCATTGGAATAATACCTATAAAATTTCCATTAGGTCTATAGGCGTTAAAAAATACAGTATTTATGTCACAATGTCCATCCGGGTCGATAGTGGTTATAGATATAGTGAGGTCAAATGAACCTGTAAGAGGCCTTACAACACTATCGGGTAATACCGGGTTGGAAAGAACAGGTGCTTGATTTGCAGTATTTACTACTACAAGGTTTTTATTAATTATGTTACTGAACAAACCTGTTCTGTTATTTGCTAAATACTGAACCTGATATAATCCAACCTGAAGACAGGAAATATTTGAAGTGTTGTAAGCTCCTGAATATCTTCCGTCACCTGAAGTACTATCCGGTAAGACACCGTTATCATATAAATTTATAGAATCAAGAACTGTACCGTTTGCAAGATAGAGTTTGCATGTTACAAAATCGACCGGATCACCGCCATTTAAATCTACTATAACAGAAGTACTAAAATTTATTAACGGAATAGAGGATGTTGTAAAAACAGTATCTTTTGAAATATAAGGATTTAAAATTACCGGTGAGTTAAAAACAGGGTCAATAATCGAATCATTTTTCTTTTCACAGGAAATGAGTAGTAAACCTGTCAGAAAAACTAATAAGAGCTTTAAAAAAAACTTTTCCAGAATAATCTTGTTTAATTATTATTATGATTCAAATTAAGAAAATATTCGATAAAAATGAAGTAAAATCCAAATTAAAATTATTATTTAATTCATATCTTCCGAAATAAACATTCCCAAAATGCTTTTTACTGATTTTATTGTTTTTAATTAACAGGCTGTTTTTTATTGTTTGAATAACAATATATTTTTTATAAATTAGCAATTTACAATTATATAATCAAAAATGACTTCAATCTATATATTCTAGTAGATGCCTAAAAAAACCCTTATAGAACTTTTAATAAACGTAATAAAAAATTATGATTACGAAGAAGAATCGGTATTCACGAAGGAAAATGAATCCTATGGTGGTGTTTCAAGGGAAGAAATTGTCAGTAAAGCTCTCCGGCTCAAAAAATATTTTTCTGAGATTGGATTAAAAAACGGAAGTAAGATAGCAATCATATCCGAAAATCGTTACGAATGGATAATAACAGACATTGCTTGCTATATTTCAGGAATGATTGACGTTCCAATCTATACCTCATTAAGCCCTGAATCAATCAAATACATTCTTAAACATTCAAATAGTGTCGTTTGTTTTGTTTCGAATTCTCTTCAGTTTGAGAAGCTCATTTCAGTAGCAGGTGAACTTCCGGATTTGAAATATATTATTTCTTATGCAGAACCAAAAAATGAATATAAGGGTATTAGTATTCGTTCACTTGACAGTATCTTAAAAAACACAATTAAAACATCACAAAAGAAAGCAATCGATGAATTAGAGATTTTGAATAAAAAAATTAGTGAAAATGATATATTAACTATAATTTATACTTCCGGAACAACTGGTATTCCTAAAGGAGTAATGCTGACACATAAAAATGTTTATACAAATATACAATCTTTTTTTAAGATATTAAAAATTGATGATAAAGAGATCTTTCTTTCATATTTGCCATATTCTCATATTTTTGAACGTTCCGCTGGATATTATTTCCCCTTCTTCGCAGCATCGAAAATATATTATGCACAAAGCATTGATACTATTGCACTTCAGATGAGTGAAATCCGTCCAACTTTTGTAATAACGGTTCCAAGGCTTCTGGATAAAATGTATAATAAGTTAATGAAGAGTTATGAAGAAATGCCTGCAGGATTTCAAAAAAAAGTATTTAAGTCTGCTATAGATATGGCAAAAGAAAGAAAGATTAAGAAATTTTCAATTAGATGGAAACTTGCCGATAGTTTCGTATATCGAAAAATCCGTGAGAAAACAGGAGGGAGAATAAGATATTTTGCTTCCGGAGGCGGAGCCTTGAATAAAACGATCGGCGAGTTTTTTGATTACCTTGGTGTTGAAACATTAGAAGGTTATGGAATGACGGAAACATCACCTGTAATTTGTGTAAATCGTCCGGGTAAAAATAAATATGGAACTGTCGGACCTCCTGTTGATGGAATTAAAGTAAAAATTGCTGAAGATGGTGAAATTCTTGTAAAAGGTGATATTGTAATGAAAGGTTATTTTAATGCACCGGAAGAAACAAAAAACACAATTCTTGACGGATGGCTCCATACAGGGGATATAGGAGAGATTGATGAGGATGGATATGTGAAAATTACAGACCGGAAAAAATCATTATTTAAATCTTCAGGCGGAAAATATATTGCCCCCGCTCAGATTGAAGAAATAATAATTCAATTACCTTATGTAGACCAGATAATAGTAATAGGAAATGAAAAAATGTATGTAACCGCTTTAATAATTCCTGATTTTATCGAGTTGACAAGATTGGCGAAAAATTTAGGTTTGAATACTTATAATTTATCTGAATTTATTTCTAATCCTGTTTTACTCAAGAAAATTGAAAATGATATTAACGTTATTCAGAAGCACCTATCCCCTTATGAAAAAGTCAGAAAATTTACTTTATTGGAAAAACCGTTCAGCATAGAATCAGGAGAACTTACCCCAACTTTAAAAATAAAAAGAAAATTTGTCGAAGAAAAATATAGCGATTTAATCGACAAAATGTATCATAAGGTATAATTTATATCATAAATTATTACCTGAAAAAAAATTATATTTCAGAAAAAGTATATTATGTTTTATCAATATTTGCCAATAATTTTAGTTTTAGGATTCGCACTTATCTTTGCTATAGTCGCTATTAAAGCGTCATCCTGGATAGGTCCCCGTCATCCAAATAAGGAAAAGCTTTCAACTTATGAAAGCGGCATGGAACCAGTAGGAACCGCTCGTGATAAATTTTCAGTTAAGTATTATATGGTTGCCGTCAGTTTTATTGTCTTTGATATTGAAGTAGTTTTTCTGTATCCCTGGGCAGTATCGTTCCTGAACTTAAAATCCACAGAAACTGTTTATTCATTAGTGATAGCCCTCATTTTCATTGTTATTCTGATTATCGGGCTTTTATATGAATTTAAGAAAGGGGTTTTAAAATGGGATTAGAAGATAAACTTGGTAAAGATGGTTTTTTAACCACAAAACTGAATGAAATTATTAGTTGGTGCCAGAAAAATTCTCTCTGGCCAATGCCGATGGGCATATCCTGCTGTGCAATTGAGATGATGGCTGCTGCAGGTCCAAGATTCGATATCTCAAGATTTGGGAGCGAAGTATTCAGGTTTTCTCCAAGACAGTCAGATATTATGATAGTAGCCGGAACAACGACTTATAAAATGGCTAAAGTGGTAAGAAAAATATATGACCAGATGCCTGACCCTAAATGGGTAATAGCAATGGGTGCCTGCACCTCAAGCGGAGGAATGTACAGAACATATTCGGTTGTTCAGGGAATAGACCAGTTTCTTCCTGTGGATGTTTATGTTGCAGGCTGTCCTCCAAGACCTGAAAATTTATTAAATGCCTTAATTAAAATTCAGGAAAAAATACAAAAAGGAACAACAGTAACTCAGAATTAAATTTATTTATATTACCTTGTAAATAAATAGCGTTTTTTTTATTATTTCATATAACTTAAAAAAGGAGTTCAAAAATGAAATCAAAATTTTCCATTTATGTTGCTATAATGTTTTTATTTATTTTTACATCAGTAGCTATTTCGCAGATAAAAATACAAGAAGGATTTGAAACACTTGACTCTAACACCCTACCTACCGGGTGGTCAAAATGTTATGGGTCAACTTTTCCGGTTAATTACGATCCATATTCAAACTGGACAGTTAGAGACTCAGGACAATGGATGCCTGGTCTTGCATCCTCATTAACTCAAGCTCATCTTAGTTTGAAATCTTGCGGAGTATCGTGGTATACAGGTGTGGATACAAATGGTGCGTACCATATAAGTGATGCCTGGCTTGTGACAAAACAAATTTCGATTGCATCTACAGACGTAATTAAGTTCTGGATTAGTGGTGGATCACCTACCTGGGTCGATAGTGTTCAAGTATGGGTGAACTTCATCGATTCGTTACCAGGAAACTTTACAAACAAGCTTGGTTCAATTGTAATGACCGGACTGCCGTATGGTACCTGGACACAATATACATATGGTTTATCAGGATTTGCAGGATTACCAGTATATATCGGTTTCCGATATAATACCGATTGCATAAATCAGGGTTTTGCTGCTTATCTTGATGACGTATTCGTTGGTAATCCTGACGCTATTAATCAGATTGGCACCGGAGTTCCGACAAAATATGCTTTAGGTCAGAATTACCCGAATCCATTTAATCCGGTAACTACCATAAAATTTGATTTACCAAAAACTTCTAATGTAAAGATGACAATATTTAATACATTAGGTCAGGTAGTCTCAGTGGTATTAAATGAAACAAAAGCAGCTGGTTTTTATGAAGTTAAATATGACGCATCTAAGCTTTCAAGCGGAACATATTTCTATCGAATTGAAGCCGGAAGTTTCATAGAAACTAAAAAGATGATGATCATCAAGTAATTATATAAGTGACTATTTTAAAGGCTTCAAGTATTTGTGCTTGAAGCCTTTTTTTATTTTGAATTTTTTCTGTTTGCATTTTTGTTATTTAATTTGAATGCTTTTATAATTAAATTTGGCAAAATTTATAATTATGAATGAAGAACGTTTAGATCTAATTAAATCCAAAATCAAAGCTGTCGAAGTCGAATATGATGACGTTAATGGGACTCCAAGGATAACCCCTCATACCGATAATGTCCTCGAAGTTTGCGAAATTTTAAAAAATGATACGGAAATCTCATTTGATATGCTGGTTGATGCAATAAGTGTTGATAGATTTATAAAGCAGAACAGGTTTGAAATGATATATAATCTATATTCGAATAAATTTCGCGACCGGATGTTTATTAGATTAAAACTTGATTCAAAATTACCTTTAATGCATACACTAAGCGGTATCTGGAAATCAGCCGATTGGTATGAACGTGAAGCTTTTGATATGATGGGAATAAAATTTATCAACCATCCGGATTTAAGAAGAGTTTATTTACCCGAAGAATTTGAATACTATCCGCTCAGAAAGGATTTTCCTCTTATGGGGATTACAGGTTCTTTGCCATTACCAAACAAATAAAATTAACAATGCCGCATACAATATATAATGATTTAAAAGAAAAAGATTCAAAAATAAAAAAAACAAAAATCCTGGAAGCGCTTGAGTCTAAGGATTTAAGTATTACTTTTTCTGATGCGCTTGATAATGAGATGGTATTAAACATGGGTCCTCAGCATCCTGCAACGCACGGGGTTCTGAGGCTGCTCGTAAGTCTTGATGGTGAAACTGTAATGAAATGTATCCCTGAACTGGGATATCTTCACCGAGGATATGAAAAGCTTGCTGAATCCTGTACTTTTCATGAATTTATCCCTCACACAGACAGGCTTGATTATCTTCAGCCAATTGCAAATAATGTTGCATATACATTAGCTGTCGAAAAACTTTTGCATCTTGATATTCCTGAGCGTGCAAAATATATCAGGGTTATTGTTTCTGAGCTCGGAAGAATTCAATCACATTTGCTTTCAATCGGTGCTTTATTTATGGATATCGGTGCTGTAACTCCCTTCCTTTGGGCTATCAGGGAACGAGAAAAAATTCTGGATGTTTATGATATCGTTGCAGGTGCAAGGTTTACAACTTCATATACACGTATTGGAGGTTTAGCTCAGGATTTCACTGATGAAGCCATCAGGGGGATAAAAAAGTTTATCAGTGAATTTCCAAAATATCTTCAGGAAATACGAGACCTGATGGAAAGAAATAAGGTCTTTATTGTAAGGACTGAAGGCGTTGGATATCTTTCAAAAGAAGATACAATATCCCTCGGAATTACAGGTCCGGTGCTAAGAGCGGTAGGAGTTGACAGAGATTTAAGAAAAGATGAACCCTATTTAATATATCCTGATTTGGATTTTGAAATACCTGTTTATCCGGATGGGGATAGTCTTTCCAGATATTATATCCGTGCGGAAGAATTGATTCAATCGACAAGAATTATTGAGCAGTGTTTACAAAAAATACCTGAAGGACCTATTTACCCGGAGGCAGCAAAAAAAGTTCTCCCCAGGAAAGAACAAGTTTATACTAAAATGGAAGAATTGATTCACGATTTTATGCTTATAAATTTTGGAGTCAACCCGCCAGTCGGGGAATCATATCAGGCAGTTGAAGCTTCAAAAGGAGAACTTGGATTTTACATAATCAGTGATGGAAAAGGTTATCCGTTCCGTTTGAAAATCCGCTCACCAAGTTTTTGCAATCTTCAGGCAGTACCGGCTATGATGAAAGGATGTCTGATTTCCGATACTGTTGTTATTCTTGGAAGTCTTGACCCTGTAATGGGGGAAGCTGATAAGTAACAATTAGTAATTAGTAATTAATAATTAGTAATTAAAAATACAGAACATTAAATAAAATAATTTTTTTAAACAATGTTTGATGATAAAGAGTTAAAAGAAGTAGAGAATATATTAAAAAGGTATCCGGATAATAAATCGGCACTGCTTCCGGTACTATGGATGGTGCAGGAAAAAGAAGGCTGGATATCCGATGATGCTATGAAATATGTAGGGGATTTGCTCAAAATTTCATACGAGCATATACTTGGTGTTGTAACGTTTTATACAATGTTTAATAATAAACCTGTAGGAAAATATAATCTTCAGATTTGCACCAATGTTTCGTGTATGCTTCGTGGGGGATATGAACTTTTTCAATTTATATCTGAAAAATTAGGAGTAAAGAATAAAGAAACAACGAATGATGGTATGTTTACAATTGAGGAAGTTGAATGCCTCGGTAGCTGTGCAACAGCCCCGATGATGCAGATGAATAACAAAGAATATTATGAAAACTTAACAAAAGAAAAAGTCGAAGAACTTATAGAACATTTTAGAAAAAACATAAAAGAAAGTATAGCAAAGTAACTTAGAATTACAAAGAAAAAATTTGTGTGACTTAATGTAATTATTAATTAAATGATGAAAATAATTTTAAAAGATATTCCTGATTTACAAAAGATTGATGTTTACGAAGCCAATGGCGGGTATTCGGCTTTTCGAAAAGCATTGAAAGAAATGAAACCCGATGAGGTTATTAATGAAGTTAAGAAATCAAATTTAAAAGGCAGAGGTGGTGCTTGTTTCCCAACCGGATTGAAATGGACTTTTATGCCGAAGGGAAATGAAAAGCCCAAATATCTTTGCTGTAATGGTGATGAATCAGAGCCGGGCAGCTTTAAAGACAGAGAAATTTTCGAGCGTAATCCGCATCAGTTTATTGAAGGAGCTTTAATCGCCTGCTACTCTATGGGATGTAAATCTGCTTATGTTTATATTCGCGGAGAATATTATAAATGGATAAATCTTTTACAAATTGCATTAGATGATGCATACAAGAAAGGTTATATTGGTAAAAATATTTTAGGGTCTGAATTTTCAACAGATATTTATATTCACCGGGGAGCCGGAGCATATATTTGCGGTGAAGAATCGGCATTAATGAATTCTATAGAAGGTAAACGCGGCTATCCAAGGGTGAAACCACCTTTCCCGGCAGCTAACGGCTTATGGGGAAACCCAACTACAATTAATAATATTGAAACTTTATCTAATGTTCCTGAAATCTTAAAAAACGGAAGTGAATGGTTTTTGAAAATCGGCGAACCGAAACATCCGGGAACACTGCTTTTCGGAGTCAGCGGACATGTAAATAAACCCGGGAGTTTATGAACTTGAGACAGGTACACCATTGATGACTATAATTAATGACTATTGCGGTGGAATAATGGATGGGAAAGAAATTAAAATGGTCATTCCGGGAGGTTCATCAATGCCTCCGTTAACAAAAGACGAAGCATTAACGATTAAAATGGACGATGCTTCGTTAAAAGCAATCGGTTCGGCTATAGGCACAGCCGGAGTTATCGTAATGAATGAGGATACAGATATAGTAAAGGTTCTAGAGCGGATTGCACATTTTTATTATCATGAATCCTGCGGTCAGTGCACTCCTTGCAGGGAAGGTACGGGATGGCTTTTGAGAATTATTAAGAGAATTAATGATGGCGAAGGCAGGATGAGTGATTTAGATTTACTCGTTAATGTGTCAGAAAATATTGAAGGAAATACAATATGTGCTCTTGGAGATGCAGCAGCGTGGCCTGTCAAGTGGACAGTTCGGAAATTCCGGAAAGATTTCGAAGCAAAAATCAAAAAAGAAGGAATTCAAATTCCGGTGAAAAACAAAGTACATTCATTAAGAGAAAAGTAAAAAACGCAGATATCAGACTACAAAAGTTTTTTAGATAAGAGATACACATAAATAAAAAATCGCTTTCGTTTTATAAAGATATCTAATATATAAAAACTTTTGTAGTTTTTGTAACTTTATTAATTTATTTTCTTGTACCTAGAGTCATTTTCAAATTCAAAGTTTCTTCACCTCTTTTAACAATTACATCAAGTTCATCACCCGGCTTATGCTCGCCTAATGCATATGTATAATCAGTTATACTTTTAATTTCTCTGTCACCAAATTTAATAATTACATCTCCGCCTTTTAAGCCTGCCTTTTCAGCCGGACTATCTGCGTTCACACCTGAGATTTTATATCCTTCAACATTTTCTGAGAAATCCGGGATAGTTCCGGTATATACTTTTCCATATCCTTTTTTCTCTTCTTTTTTCTCAGTTTCCACTTTTGGTTTTTCAGAAGTTTTAAATACAGGTTTCATTTCCATTTTATCGAGACTCATTGTTACATCATAAACCATGTCAAGGATTTTTGCTTCTCCTTCAGCATTTATTTTGTCGTAAGTATCAGTCGGTTTATGATAATCTTCGTGCAATCCTGTAAAGAAAAACAATACAGGTTTATTTTTGAGATAAAATGATGAATGGTCTGAACCGCCCATTCCTTCAGGAGTGAGACTTAATGAAAAATTATATTGAGTATTAACGGCTGTAAGCAGACTATCCCAAATTCCCGAACTTCCTGTTCCGCTTACAACGAGAGTATTTTTTGAATTTAACCTGCCAATCATATCGAGATTTATCATTGATATGATATTATATTTATTGAATAGATTCGACTTTGTAAAATATGCAGAACCCAGCAATCCTTCTTCCTCTCCGCTGAAGCACATAAAAAGATAACTTCTTTTCAGGTTATCTTTGTTTGAAGATATTTTCTCAGCTAACTCCATCACGCCTGCACTGCCGGAAGCATTATCATCTGCACCGTGATGAATCAATTTTGTTTTGCCTGAATATAATGAATTTTCACCTCCATATCCGAGATGGTCAAAGTGTGCTCCAATAACTATCACCTCATTTTTCAAAACAGGGTCATTACCTTCAAGGTATCCGATAACATTTGCTGTTATGACATCTTTTGAAACTATGGATGTTTCCATTATCACATTTGAATTAGAAAATTCTGTGCTACTGGGTTTAAGATTGTCCAAATCTTTCTGAACCTCATTGAAATTCAAATCGGTTTCATTGAAAAAAGAATTAAGTAATGAAGTTTTCATTGTCATAACAGGAAGTCCTGCGTCTTTTGATTCTCTGTCAAATGAAAGCTCAAGCAGTTCATCTGCAAATGCTGAATTAGGGGGATAAACTACAATCATTCCTGTGGCTTTTCTGGATTTTGCTACAAATGCTTTGTACCTTAATGCTTCGTAATCAGGAAATTTGTGGGACGGAGAACCATCTAAAATTATTACAATTTTACCTTCTACATTTACATCGTTTCCTTTCGAATCTTTATAATCATTATATTGTATATCTTTCGAGTAAATTCCGTAACCGGCAAAGACCATATTACCCTGAACTTTTCCGGTAGATGAAATCCTTAAAGTAGAATAATCTTTTCCAAATGTTAAAGATTTAACACTTTTATCATTTCTAAGAAGCTCGAGAGAATTATTATTTCCAAATTCTACCTGGGATTTCAAAGGAAATTTTTGAAAATATAAACTATCACCCGCCGGAATCAGATTATAATAACTGAATTCTTTCCCGATATAATCTTCCGCTAACTTGTCACCATTCGAACCTGCCATCCTGCCTTCAAGTTCATCAGAAGCTAAGTATTTAATATGCGACATAACTTCATCTTTGGTAATGTCATTACTTCTGAAATTATTAATTTCATTTTGCGCATAAACGAAATTAAAAGAAACAAACAAACTAAATAATAAAAATAATATTTTTTTCATTTTGATAAATTATTTATAAAAACTCATTTATTTCTAGTTAACCTTAGAGTAATCCAGTTCAGAACCTAATACACTATGAGGAATCAGGAATACTATCAGTGTTAATAATGCGGCACCTAAAATCCAGTAATCAGGCTTTAGAGATTTTCTATGACCAATTAATGCTATTAACCATCCGACAAATGCAATCAGGGTCTTATTATCGGTTAGATCCCATCCGAAAGGAACACCTGTCCAATATTCTCCGAATGCAAATTTTTGTACAAGCGGTCCTAATATAAATCCACCTATAAAAAAGGTTCCCAAAGTCCACCACAATAGTTTTTTGTAATTTGGTTCTTTACTGAAAAACTCTATTCCCGTTCTGGTTGAAAAAAGCATTGCTAGAAATATTACTATAATATGCGGAATTAAGACGTACCATGGAACTTCCCCTCTGAATCTGATAACAACATAACTGTCTTTTGATGGTATGTATTTTTCGACATTTTCTTTTAGCAACCTAATCTGATAATCAAGTTTCCCTGCAGGGGGTTGATGAGGAAGTTCTGCGGTTAATATTCCATTTTCATATCTCATTTCAACCATTTTATCAGCATCCTTTGTGTTATGTCTTTTCCAGATCAATGTTCCTTTAATATCAGCGGATGGTACGTTTAATTTAATTAAACAATTTCCTTCACCGGGATAACTTCTGTCAAGATTATATTTTATATCGACATCATTTAATGAAATGGTTCCACTTTTAGGGTATGTAGGACCTGTTATCCTTTGATAATAAGCGGATGCAAGCGTAATAATAATTGCTAAAATCCAGAAAATAATATTTTTTGATTTCATAATTTTAATATTTTAATTTTAAATCCGGATAGAATTAAATTTTGTTCATTTACAGACTTTAATTTAATTTTTTTACTTAAGACAGATAAATTAAAATTCATCATGCAGTTTATTAAAATTTTAGCAAAATAAAGATATAAAAAAATATATACTAAAAAAGTATGTTTTATTAAGTTTTTGTTTAAATAAATAATCAATAAATTATAATGTTTGAAACATTTTTCGATAAACTAAAATATTTATCTCTTTTAATTTTCAAATCATTATGAATAAACTTACCTTGCTTTTTATTGCTCTGTTTTTAGTTAACTTTAACTCCTTATATTCACAAGATACATTTTCCATTGTAGCTATTGATACCGTCACCGGGCAGGTTGGAAGTGCAGGGGCTTCCTGTGTACAAGATGTTACAATCCTTACAGATGTTCACCCGGGATGGGGAGTAGTTCATACTCAGGCATCATGGCTGGCAGCAAATCAAAATTATGCACGGACATTAATGAATAAACATCTCCCCCCGCAGGAAATTATTGATTCCTTAGTTGCACACGATGCACAGAATAATCCATTAGTCCGTCAATATGGTATCATTGATTTATTTGGCGGTGGAAGAAAAGCTGCTTATACAGGTTCGAATTGCCTAGACTGGAAAGGACATATAATAGGACCGACTTATACCATTCAGGGAAATATACTTTTAGGTTCTCAGATTATAGATTCTATGCAGGCAAGATTTATCAGAACTCAGGGAACTCTTGCAGATAAATTAATGGCTGCACTTCAGGGAGCTAAAGTAATTGGTGCCGATACAAGGTGCGCTCCACGCGGAACATCTTCGCAATCTGCTTTTATTCGGGTTGCAAGACCGGGAGATACGACAGGTGTGTTAATGTTAAGTCTGAAAGTTTTAAATGCTCCGGTAAATCGTGATCCGATTGATTCTTTGCAGGTTCTTTATAATAATTGGCTTTTAACAAATATCAGGAATATCGGAACTGACGTCCCGCAATCTATAATTCTGTTCCAGAATTATCCTAATCCGTTTAATCCAAATACAAATATAAAATTTAGCATAAAAGAGAATTCTGTAGTAAAACTAAAAGTTTACAACACATTAGGAGGTGAAGTTTCTGTTTTAGTAAATGAAGTTTTGAAATCCGGAACTTATGAAGTTACTTTCTATGCTGAAAATTTACCAAGCGGAGTCTATTATTACAGGCTCGAGTCAGGAGAATTTACTGATACCAAGCGAATGGTTATTTTAAAATAAAATTTTTTTTGAAAAATATTTTTAGTTATTAAATTTATTAATTAATAGGAGGTTTATATGATTCGTAAAATTGATTCTTTAAATTATCATGAACTGGGGAGACCAGGAAAAATAGAGGTTATCTCATCAAAACCCTGCACGACCCAGAGAGAATTATCTTTAGCTTATACTCCCGGGGTTGCCGACCCTTGTTTGGAAATAGAAAAAAATCCAGATGACGCCTATCGTTATACAGCTAAAGGAAATTTAGTTGGTGTTGTATCTAATGGTACAGCTGTTCTTGGATTAGGTAATATAGGAGCTCTTGCAGGTAAACCGGTAATGGAAGGGAAAGGAGTCTTGTTCAAAAGATTTGCAGATGTTGATGTATTTGATATAGAGTTAAATACTTTAGACCCGGATGAAATAATAAAAGCAGTAACACTGTTAGAACCAACTTTCGGTGGTATTAATCTTGAGGATATAAAAGCACCTGAATGTTTTTATATTGAAGAGCAATTAAAAAAGATAATGAATATCCCGGTGTTTCATGATGATCAGCATGGAACAGCAATAATCAGCGGAGCAGCATTGCTTAATGCTTTGGAAGTTGTCAATAAGAAAATTGGTGAAATTCAAGTTGTATTTAGTGGTGCGGGAGCTGCAGGAATTGCTTGCGCTAAACTTTATGAAAAACTCGGTGTGAAGCACGAGAATATTACACTGGTTGACACTAACGGTGTAGTTTATAAAGGTAGGTCGAAAGGAATGAATCCCTATAAAGAATATTTTGCCATCGATACAAATAAAAGAATATTAGCTGATGTGATGAAAGGAGCCGATGTATTTTGCGGAGTATCAGCTAAAGGGATTTTATCTAAGGAAATGGTTAAAACAATGGAACGTGACCCGATAATTTTTGCTATGGCAAATCCTGATCCGGAAATTACTTATAATGATGCAGTTGATGCAAGAAAAGATGTAATAATGGCAACAGGACGTTCGGATTATCCTAATCAGGTAAATAATGTATTGGGATTTCCGTTCATCTTCAGAGGTGCACTTGATGTCAGGGCAACCAATATAAACGAAGAAATGAAAATTGCAGCTTCTTATGCTCTTGCAAATCTTGCAAAAGAAGATGTCCCGGATTCTGTTATCAGGGCTTATGGCGGAAAAAGAATTGAATTCGGCAGAGAATATATTATTCCGAAGCCATTTGACCCGAGAGTTCTTTTATGGGAGGCACCTGCAGTTGCAAAAGCGGCTATGGAAACAGGAGTTGCAAGAAATCCTTTCAAGAGTGCTTCAGATTATATAGATACACTTGAAGCAAGATTAGGGAAATCCCGTGAAGTTATAAGGTTCTTTATTCATAAAGCTCAGGACGAACCAAAGCGAATCGTATTTCCTGAAGGTACAGAGGACAAGATATTAAGAGCAACTCAGATTATTTTAGACGATAAAATTGCAAAACCAATATTACTTGGGAATCCGGAAATAATTAGTGAAAGGATAAATGAATTGGGATTGGAATTAAATGGTGTAGAAATAATCCGTCCGTCTAAATCTTCTAAATATCAGGAATATGTAAAGGAATTTTATGAGCTAAGAATGCGAAAAGGAATGACCTTAGTCGATGCTCAAAGGCAGCTAAAAATTCCAAATATTTTCGGAATGACGATGGTTCGCAGGGGTGATGCTGACGGTTTAATCTCAGGTCTAACACAGCATTATCCTGACACAGTAAAACCTGCATTGCAAATAATCGGAAAAGAAGATGGGGTAAAGAGAATCGCAGGAATGTATATGCTTATTTTCAAAAATCAAACTATTTATATTGCTGATGCAACAGTTAATATAGAACCGACTGCGGAGGATTTAGTGGAAATAGCATTGTTAGTCGCTGAAAGGGTAAAACGCCTTGATACTGTTCCTAGAATTGCGATGTTATCATTCAGTAATTTTGGAAGCACTATACATCCTCTTACGGAAAAAGTAAGAAGAGCTACTGAAATGATAAAACAAAAAGCTCCTGATTTGATTGTTGAAGGTGAAATGATGGCTGATACGGCGATGAATACTGAAGTCCTAAATGAATTTTATCCTTTTAATAAATTAAAGGAAAGACCCAATGTTTTGATATGTCCTGATTTGACTTCAGCTAATGTAGCATATAAATTACTATCTACAATTGGAGGAGCAGTTGCAATAGGTCCGATGCTTCTTGGAATAAAAAAACCGGTTTACTTGCTCGGTCCGGGTAGTATGGTGGATGAGATTGTAAATATAACTGCCATGGCGGTTTTTGAATCACAAAGAAAATCTAAAACCGGTAAAAATTAATATTTATTAATTTATAAATACAGTATTTAAGATAGTGAAATATAAAAAAAAAACTGTTAAATTATAACAGAAAGTATTCTTTTTTAATTAATCTTAAAATCAATTAAATGAAAAAAAACGTTTCTTTTTTTCTGATTGTTACTTATTTATTTTTAAGTATCAATCTTTTCGCTCAGGAAAAGTGGTCTAATGGACCAGAAAAAGTTGGAATGGTTGGAATAGGAAAACCTTCAAGTCCTGTTTTTATTATGCCCAATTATATCAACCCTAACACAACTCCAAGGATTATCAATTCACCTTCGGGAATAAATGCTGTTAGTCCGAATATTCGTGTTCACCCAAATAATACTAATTATCAAAGTGAAATATATATTTGCAGGAATCCAATAAATCAATTGATAATGTTTGGAGCTTCAAATTCATATACGGTTGGACAATCGAGTTCTTTTTTATATAGTACAGGTTACTACATAACTACAAACGGAGGGGTAAACTGGTATGGCAATGATACACTAAACAGCAGTTACGGAGACCCCGGTCCATTTATAGATAAAAACGGAAATATGGTAATGACCTATTTAGCTAACCCGGCCGGTATGGGTTCTTCAACTTCTACCAATAACGGTTTGAGCTGGAATTCCCAGGTGATGATAAATTCAAGTAGTGCAGATAAAAATTTAGCTAATGCAGATGATAATGCTTCAAGTCCATATTATGGTAGAGGCTATGTAGTATGGTCTTTCTGGACAGGTACACCATATATAGTTTGTTCATACACAACAAATAGTGGTGGAAGCTGGAATGGTCCATATTCGCTGGTCGCGCCAACATCAGGAAGTTATCAACAAGGATGTGATGTTGTTACTTATGGTCCGGCAGGAACTGTATATGTAACCTGGGCTTGTCCTACTTCGGGAGGTTCATATACTGAAACCTACTTTGGATTTGGTAAATCCTCCAATGGAGGCGTTAACTGGAGTGCAGTAGACCATGCATTTCCGGGAAATGGAATCAGAGGTAATTTAACAAATAAAAATAATTTAAGAGTAAATAGTTTTCCGAGAATCGACGTCGATAAATCAGGCGGTCCAAGAGAGGGATGGATTTATATAACTACATCCCAGAAGAATTTAGCACCTGCCGGCTCTGACGCTGATATAATTTGCAGAAGTTCATCTGACGGAGGTACGACATGGTCTGCAGCAGTAAAAGTAAATCAAGATCCATTAAATAATGGAAAGACGCAATGGTTTCCTGCTGTTAAGGTAGATGGTTCAGGGGGAGTCAATATTGTATATTATGATGACAGAAACTGTTTAGCAGATTCGGCAGAAATTTATATGTCCCGTTCAGTTGATGGCGGATTAACCTGGTCAGACATGCTTATCAGTGATGCCAGACAAAAAATAGTTCCAATAAGTGAATCCGGAATAGCAAGTTATTACGGCGGTGACTATATAGGAATAACCGTAGCAAATAATAAAATATGGCCAATGTGGATGGATAGAAGAACAGGATTATGGCAAGCATTTACGGCATCCATAGATTTAGGACCTTCAATTTCGCATACATCTTTAGGAAATACAGAACAAACTACAGGAACAAGAGCAGTTAACTGTGTAATAACCCCTGCAGGGTCACCAATAGTAACTTCTCTTACAAAATTATTTGTGGCTAAAAATGCAGGTGCATTTGATAGTGTTCAAATGACAAATTCAAGCGGAACCAACTGGACCGCGAACATTACTTTGAGCGGACCAGCAACATATAAATATTACATAAGAACTGTCGATAATCTTAACAGAATAGCATTTGCTCCTGCAGGTGCTCCTGGTAACTTCTATTCGTTCCAGGCAATGCCTGATACAGTAAAACCGGTAATAGCTCATACTCCTCTTCTGGATTGTCCGAAACTTGCGTGGCCTTCAACAGTAACAGCTTCGGTCACAGATAACATCGGGGTAGACTCAGTGTGGGTAAACTGGAAAAAAGGAGCTAATGGAACATCAAAACGCTTTAGACTCTTATTTACATCTGGTAATTCATATTCAGCAGCATTCAACTCAACTCAGCCGGAAGTAAATTACAACGACACAATATTTTACAGAGTTATAGCACAGGATATAAGTTCAAATCATAACAGAGACTCATCATCACAATACCATTTCAAGATATTATCCCAAACAACAGCATGTTTAGGAACCGGGACAATAGCAATGGGCAGTGCCAGCGGTCCATTCAACACATACTGGTATGGAAATAGAACAAACCTACTGTATACATCTGCAGAAATATTAGCAAATTACGGTGCCGCAGGGTCAATAACAAAGATTGGATTCCAAATTTCAGTCGTAGGTGGACAAGCAATGAATGGATTAAATATTAAGATGCAGAATACAACATTAACTGCCCTTACAGGATTTACGAGTACAGGATGGACAACTGTTTATTCCGGAACATATACTGTTCCCGGAACTGGTTGGCAGTATATAGAATTGACGACACCGTATGTCTGGAACGGAACAAGCAATTTGTTAGTTGAAATTTGTTTCGGTAACACTTCATATACCACCGCAACAACGGTACTTGGAACTACTATGACAGGAATGGAAAATACAGAATATCATGACTTATCAACAGCGTGTTCATATACCGGATTTACTACTCCTGTAGCACAGACAGCCAGAGCAAATACTTGCTTTGTAATAAACACACTGGTAGGAGTAAACAATAATAACACAAGTACAATTCCTGAAATATATTCCTTGAGTCAGAACTATCCGAATCCATTCAATCCTGTAACACAAATAAAATATGGAATACCGAAACAGGGATTGGTAACAATGAAGATATATGATGTATTAGGTAGAGAAATAACAAAGCTTGTAAATGAAGTAAAGACACCCGGAAGTTATATCGTTGATTTTGACGGAACAAACCTTTCGAGCGGAGTTTATTTCTATAAACTGGAAGTTAATGGATTCAACGATGTAAAGAGAATGATGCTCATCAAATAATCGAATAGTAAAAATAGTCTTAAAACCTTAAAAGGGGAGATTTTATCTCCCCTTTTGCTTTTTAGCTCAAAATTTAAAGTATATTAATAATTATTAGATTATTGTTTAATGAATAAAAATATAGTATTTTTATAAACGTGTATATTCTTATTTAATAACTAAAATAATTTCATTTTTATGAAAAAACTATTTTACGTAATTCCAATTATTACTCTTGCTTTTTTTCTATTTACAGCACAAAGTGATAATAACAAAGTGTCTATGAATCAAATTGATGGACCCAGACTTCCTGTTTATATTCCGGGTAGTCCTGCCGGTATTGTTCCGGTTCAGCACGATGTTCCGATTAATACGGTGACAAGATATCTTATGTCACCTGCAGGTGTATTCGCAGTTGCACCAAGTTACAGACCTTTTCCAACAACTGCTACACAGAGTGAATGCGAAGCTTATTCAAATCCTAATGTACCGGGTAAATTAATAGTTGGATGGAATTCATATTATCCTTCTTTCTATGGAACCGGATTTGCTCTTACAACAAATGGCGGTAATAACTGGACAGGTAACAATACATTACCCGGTATTGGAACAAACAGTGGGGATCCGTCTGAAGCAATTAATAGCAGCGGATATATATTTATGAACGCGATCGGAACAGGAAGCGGTGCTGCAAATATGACTTCAAAGTCAACTGATAATGGTGTAACATGGGGTCCGTATGTAACTACATTCCTCACATCCTATATGGCAGATAAAAATCATATTACAATAGATGATAAAGCTTCGAGTCCATATTACAATAATCTTTATGTAGGTTTTTCTGATTTTGGAATTTCTTCCTCATCACCTCCGATAAGATTTTGTAAATCAACAGATGGAGGAGCAACATATTCAAACGCTATCGTTACCGGTCCTATGTCCGGATATTTCTCACAAGGTGTAAATATTAATACAGGTCCTAACGGTGAAGTTTATATGATATATTGTACCGGTCAAACCTCATCACCTTATACGGGTCGTTACGTTGGTTTCGGAAAATCAACTAATGGTGGTGCAAACTGGACACAGGTTGAAAATAAAATTGCAATAAGTGGTATTCGAGGTACATTAAAGACCACGGGAATAAGATGTAATGATTTCCCATGGATGGCAGTTGATAAAACAGGCGGACCAAATAATGGAAATATATATGTAGCATGGAATCAAAAGAATATGGCTCCAGCAGGTTCTGATCCTGATATTTGCTTCAGCAAATCGACTGATGGCGGTAGTAATTTCAGTACTCCTATCAGAATAAATGATGACCCTATCAACAACGGAAGAGATCAATGGATGCCAAGTATTTGTGTTGACCAATATGGGGGAGTTAATATAATATTCTATGATAGCCGTAACGGTAGTATAAACGATACAACGGAAGCATATGTTGCAAGGTCAATAGACGGAGGAAATTCGTTTACAAATATTTTAGTCAGTGACCATAGATTTAAACCGAAACCAATTTCAGGTTTAGCCGGCGGTTATCAGGGTGACTATATCGGAATAGCATCAGTAGGAAATAAAGTATTTCCTTTCTGGGCAGATGATTATACTGGTGCTTATCAAGTCTGGACTGCACCAATCGATTTAGGTCCCGCAATAGATCACACTCCATTGACAAACACAGAACAAACAACAGGAACCAGAACAGTTAACTGCGTTATAACACCGGCAGGTCAACCAATTGTCGCATCGTTAACAAAATTATTTGTTGCAAAAAATTCGACGAATTTTTCTGACAGTACATTATTAACAAACTCAGGCGGTAACAACTGGCAGGGAACACTAACGTTATCAGGTCCTGCAACGTATAGATATTATATCAGGACTGTTGATAATACTAATAGGATAGCATTCGCACCGGGTAATGCTCCTTCAGGTTATTATTCATTCCAAGCAATGCCTGATACAGTAAAGCCTGTAATAACACATACTCCATTACTTGATTGTCCAAAACTCGCATGGCCGTCAACAGTTACTGCAACAGTAACGGATAACATCGGAGTAGACTCAGTTTGGGTAAACTGGAAGAAGAATTACAATGGAACACCAAAACGCTTTAGACTTTTATTTACATCTGGTAATTCTTATTCAGCTGCATTCAACTCAACACAGCCGGAAGTAAATTACAATGACACAATATTTTACAGAGTTATTGCACAGGATATAAGTTCAAATCATAACAGAGACTCATCATCACAATACCATTTCAAGATATTATCCCAAACAACAGCATGTTTAGGAACCGGAACAGTAGCATGTACAAGCTATCCGTTTAATACATATTGGTACGGAAATAGAACACAGGTATTGTATCTTGCCAGTGAGATAATGGCGAATCAAGGGTCAGCTGGCAGTATTTCAAAAATTGGATTCAATGTTTCTACACTGCCGGGACAAACAATGAACGGATTTAATATTAACTTCCAGAATACGACAAATTCAACATTAACAGGATTTACAACTTCAGGATGGACAAATGTTTACACAGGAAACTATATGCCCGAAGGAACAGGTTGGCAATATATTAACCTTACGACACCATATCAATGGAACGGGACATCCAATCTGTTAGTTGAAATATGTTATGGAAATACATCTTATACAACTGCTGGAGGAGTTTTAGGAACAACCTTAGCAGGAATGACATATGCAGAATATCATGATATATCAACAGCATGTACCACATTCCTCGCACCTACAGCATATGCACCAAGACCGAATGCATGCTTCGTTATCAACACACTGGTAGGGGTAAACAATAACACAAGTACAGTTCCTGAAATCTATACGTTGAATCAGAACTATCCGAATCCATTCAATCCTGTAACACAGATAAAATATGGAATACCGAAACAGGGATTGGTAACGATGAAGATATATGATGTATTAGGCAGAGAAATAACAAAGCTTGTAAATGAAGTAAAGACACCGGGAAGCTATATTGTTGATTTCGACGGTTCAAATCTTTCAAGTGGAGTATATTTCTACAAACTGGAATCAAACGGATTTGTCGATGTTAAGAAAATGATGCTTATCAAATAAAATAATAGAATAAAGTTTTGAAACTTTAGAAGGGGAGATGTTATCTCCCCTTTTTTTTGGTATTCAATTAAATGATTATCTGATAATAATTTTTCAATATTGTATAATAATTATAATTATACTATTTTTAACCATGCGTATATTCCTTTTTTAACAACTAAAATAATTTCATTTTTATGAAAAAAATCTATTTACTTTTTATAGTTTTCGTTTGTATTGGATTTTTCATTTTCACAGGACAGAACTATGACAGTCCAAAGTGGAGTCAAGGTCCGGTAACAACACCATTACTCGGAAATGGATATAATTCAAGTAATCCGTTGCTTAGTAATAATTTCGTATTCACTTATGTGCCCAGATTCTATTACTCTCCTTCTGGTGTACAAGCAGTTAATCCAAGTGTCAGAATACATCCAAGCACAGTTTTCGACCAGTCTGAAGTGTATTTAGCCTGTGGCAGAGGAGCATATCAAAATGTGCTGTACGGTTCTTCGAATGCTGTGAATATGTCTGCATCCAAAATTTTTGATGGATGCTATGTTTCAACCAACAGCGGATTAACATGGTATGGATCAGATACAACTCCATGTGGAAATCTTAATATTCAGCGTGGAGACGTCGCACCAATTGTTGCTAAAGACGGCAGACTTGTAATAACACACCTGGCGAGTTTAGTAAATTTTGGCGGATTAAGCGGTATGGCTGCAGAATATTCAACAGATTTCGGTGTAACTTTTTCCACGCCATATCAAATATCTTCGAGTGCCAGTGTTGATAAGAATTTAACAGGAACAGACGATTCACCTTCAAGTCCATATTATGGAAACAGTTATATAGCTTATGTTGATTATACAGCGGGTCCGTGGACAAGCTATTTTTCAAGAACAACCAATGGCGGAGTAAGCTGGACAACGCCAATGGCAATCAATGTAACTCCATCAGGAAAATATGCTCAGGGTCACGATGTAGATGCGATGCCTGATGGAACAGTAATAGTCGTTTGGACAGTTGAAAGTAATGTTTCACCATGGGCGGCAACCGGATATGGAATTGCCCGTTCAACAAATGGAGGTGCAAGTTTTACAGCTAATGAAAATGCTTTTAATGCACAGGGTATCAGGACAGCTTCCTTTAATGGATGGGGAGTCAGGATTAATGATTTTCCAAGAATCAGCATAGATAAAAGCGGTGGCCCAAGAAACGGATGGATTTATGTAGTTCACCCTCAAATCAATCTAGCACCTGCAGGAACAGACCCGGATATCATTTTAAATAAGTCTACTGATGGTGGATTGACCTGGTCAACCGGAACAAGGGTGAATCAGGATGCTATGAACAATGGCAAAGTTCAATGGTTCCCGGCAGTAAATGTTGATGCATATGGCGGTGTAAATGTAATTTATTATGATAACAGGTATTGGGCAAATTCAGGAGATTCATGTACAGTATTTCTTGCCCGGTCTATTGATGGTGGAAATACATGGACTGAAAACAAACTTGCGGATCATGCATTCAAACCAAAACCTCAGGCTGGAATGGCCGGTGGCTACATGGGTGATTACATTGGTGTAACCTCAGGAAATAATAAAGTATGGGGAATATGGATGGATGATGTCACAGGGAAATATCAAGCGTGGGTAGCATCAGTCGATTTAGGTCCTTCGATTGATCATACTCCTTTGATGAATACTGAACAAACAACCGGAATAAGAGCAGTTAATTGTATCATCAACCCAGCAGGTTCTCCTATAGTCACTTCACTTACCAAATTATTTGTAGCCAAAAATGCAGGAGCATATGACAGTGTTCAAATGACTAATTCTAGTGGAAACAACTGGACAGGAAACATTACATTGAGTGGACCTGCAACATATAAATATTACCTAAGAACTGTTGATAATCTTAACAGAGTTGCAACTGCTCCAGCAGGTGCACCGGGTAGTTTCTATTCATTCCAGGCAATGCCGGATACAGTAAAACCGGTAATAGCTCATACTCCTCTTCTGGATTGTCCGAAACTTGCGTGGCCTTCAACAGTAACAGCTTCGGTCACAGATAACATCGGGGTAGACTCAGTGTGGGTAAACTGGAAAAAAGGAGCTAATGGAACATCAAAACGCTTTAGACTCTTATTTACATCTGGTAATTCATATTCAGCAGCATTCAACTCAACTCAGCCGGAAGTAAATTACAACGACACAATATTTTACAGAGTTATAGCACAGGATATAAGTTCAAATCATAACAGAGACTCATCATCACAATACCATTTCAAGATATTATCTCAAACAACAGCATGTTTAGGAACCGGAACAGTAGCAATGGGCAGTGCCAGCGGTCCATTCAACACTTACTGGTATGGTAACAGAACAAATCTCCTATATTTAGCTTCAGAGATAATGGCAAATCAGGGTGCTGCAGGGTCAATAACAAAGATTGGATTCCAAATTTCTGTAGTAGGTGGACAAGCAATGAATGGATTAAATATTAAGATGCAGAATACAACATTAACTGCCCTTACAGGATTTACAAGCACAGGATGGACAACTGTTTATTCCGGAACATATACAGTTCCCGGAACCGGTTGGCAGTATATTGATTTGACGACACCTTATGTTTGGAACGGAACAAGCAATTTGTTAGTTGAAATTTGTTTCGAAAACACTTCATATACCACCGCAACAACCGTACTTGGAACTACTATGACAGGAATGGAAAACACAGAATATCATGACTTATCAACAGCGTGTTCATATACCGGATTTACTACTCCTGTAGCACAGACAGCCAGAGCAAATACTTGCTTCGTAATAAACACACTGGTAGGAGTAAACAATAATAACACAAGTATAATTCCTGAAATCTATACGTTGAATCAGAACTATCCGAATCCATTCAATCCTGTAACACAAATAAAATATGGAATACCGAAACAGGGATTGGTAACAATGAAGATATATGATGTATTAGGAAGAGAAATAACAAAACTTGTTAATGAAGTAAAATCGCCCGGAAGTTATATCGTTGATTTTGACGGAACAAACCTTTCGAGCGGAGTTTACTTCTATAAATTAGAAGTTAACGGTTTCAATGATGTTAAGAGAATGATGCTGATCAAATAATCGATTACTTAAATAGTTTTAAACCCTTAAAGGGGAGACTTTATCTCCCCTTTTTTTATTTTTTTTAAAATCTTTTTGAGAAATAATGTTATTTAAGTAAATTATTTGAAACTTTTAATTATATATGGTTGTTTTTTCTTCAAATGTATATCAAATAAAACGGGATTAATTAACTATAAAATTTTTACAAAAAATGTTTTTAACTAATTTCTTAATTAACTAACCTAAACCATCATGAAAAAATTAATTTCTTTATTTCTGATTGTTGCTTTTATCTCAATAAGTATCAATCTTTTTGGACAAGAAAAGTGGTCGTCAGATCCTCGTAAAGTTGGTATAGTAGGTATTGGTAAACCGTCAAACCCGGGTTTTATAATGCCAAACTATATTAATCCGAATACGATTCCTCGAATTATCAATTCACCTTCGGGCATAAACCTAGTTAACCCTAATATTCGAGTTCACCCAAATAACACAAATTATCAAAGTGAAGTTTACCTAACAAGAAACCCGGCAAATCCATTGATTTTGTTTGGTGCGGCTAATACTTATACAGTTGGTCAATCAGGATCATTTCTTTATAGTACAGGCTATTATGTATCCACAAACGCCGGAGCAAACTGGTATGGAAATGATACTTTAAATAGTAATTATGGTGACCCTGGTCCAATATTTGATAAGAATGGTGTTATGATAATGACTTATCTTGGCAACCCAAGCGGAATGGCTTCTGCACGTTCAACCAATTTCGGTTTGTCGTGGGGGACAGGTGTATCCATGACAACAGGAAGTGTGGATAAAAATCTTGCAAACACTGACGAAGCGATTTCAAGTGCATATTACGGAAGAAGTTATTGTGTATGGTCGAACTTTTCTGCAGCAGCACCCCCGATAGTAATTTCTAACACTACTAACAGCGGAGTAAGCTGGTCATCACAGTTACAAATCAATACACCACCAGCCTCTCACTATTCACAGGGTTGTGATGTAGTAGTTAACAATTCAGGTGTTGTGTATGTAACCTGGGCTGCGCCGATTTTAGGTTCACCTTATACAGAAGATTTTTTTGGCTTTGCAAAATCAACAAACGGCGGAGTAACATGGACTGTGACAGAAAATGCATTTGACGGCAATGGTATCAGAGGTACTCTGGCAAATAAAAACTCATTAAGAGTAAACAGTTTTCCGAGAATAGATGTTGATAAATCAGGTGGTTCCAGGAATGGATGGATTTATATTGTGACTTCGCAAAAAACACTTGCTCCTGCAGGTTCGGATGCGGACATAGTTTTACATTCCTCTACTGACGGAGGAACAACCTGGTCAGCAGGTGTCAGAGTCAATCAGGATCCCTTGAATAATGGTAAAACCCAATGGTTTCCGGCTGTAAAAGTAGATGAATACGGTGGAGTAAACGTTGTATATTATGATGACAGAAATGTATTAACTGACTCAGCTGAAGTTTACGTCTCTCGTTCGGCAGATGGCGGTGCGACATGGACAGATATTCTCGTCAGTGATGCAAGATCTAGAATTCTTCCTATTTCGGAATCGGGAATCGCAACAGGATACGGTGGAGATTATATCGGAATAACTTATGCAAACAATAAAGTATATCCTTTCTGGATGGATAGAAGAACAGGTGTATGGCAGGCATTCGTGACCACCATTGATTTAGGTCCGGGAATAACACATACTCCTTTAGGAAATACAGAACAAACGACAGGAACAAGAGCAGTTAATGCAGTTATAATTCCCGCAGGTTCAGCCATAGACCCAACAAAAACGAAGCTCGTATTCGGAAAAGGTGGAGTATATACTGACAGTTTATTGATGACCAATTCGAGTGGAAATAACTGGACGGCAAATCTGACTTTGTCAGGTCCCGGTACTTATAAATATTATATTAAGACAGCTGATATGATCGGAAGAATTGCAACAGCACCTGCTGGTGCGCCGGGAAGTTTTTATTCATTTACAGCTACACCTGATACGGTTCATCCTGTAATTACTCACTCTCCATTCGGACCAACTCCGAAGTCTTACTGGCCATTGACTGTCACAGCAGGTGCAACTGATAACATTGGAGTAGATAGTGTCTGGGTAATGTGGTATAAAAATACCCCTACTATTATCAAGGAATTTAAATTATTGCCTGCAGGAAGTAACAATTACTCAGCAGTATTTAATTCAATAAATTCAGATGTAAATATAGGCGATGTAATTTATTATAAAATAATGGCAAATGATATTTCATCCAATCATAATGTAACTTCGTTACCGACATCAGGTTACTTCAGCTTTGGAATAGTTAACCTCAGACTATGTGAAGGTTTCAATAGTGCAACATTTCCTCCAACTAACTGGAGTATAGTCGGTGGTGGTGCTTCTTACTGGTCATATTCTCCTGTAAGTGGTTTTGGAAATGGAACTGGTTCTGCCAGATTTAATTTCTATAATGCTTTGTCAGGAGTAACAGCATCACTCGTTACATTACAGTTTGATCCAAGTGCTCCGGGAGATTCATTGAGATTTGATCTTGCTGATGCTTATTATAATGCAACATCCATAGATACTATGGCTATAGAAACGTCCACTAACGGCGGAACAACATTTACAAACTTATGGACATTATGGAGTCAGACCAACTTTACTGATCCACATTCTCTTTCTACAGTTAGTCAGCTGGCTATTTTTACACCAACACCATCTCAATGGAAAGTTATGAAGTATGCCTTGCCAACGGGAACTAATAAGGTTCGATTCAGATGTAACAGCGGGTATGGAAATGATGCGTTTATTGATAGTATTTGTCAGATTTCGGGACCTACAGGTATTGGTAATAATACAACGATACCATTAGTTTATAGTCTATCACAGAACTATCCAAATCCCTTTAATCCTGTAACTCAAATTAAATTTGCAATTCCAAGACAAGGATTTGTCACTGTGAAAGTGTACGATTTATTAGGCAGAGAAATCACAAAATTAGTGAATGATGTCAAACTGCCAGGCGAATATTCGATAGATTTTGATGGTACAAATATTGCTAGCGGAGTGTATTTCTATAAACTTGAAGTAAATGGCTTCAGCGATGTTAAAAAGATGCTTTTGATTAAGTAAAATTTAGATATATATTTTAGCTTAAGGGAGAGGTATTTTATACCTCTCCTTTTTTATTTACTAAAACCAATGATAACAAGAGAAGAAAATATTTCATTAAATAAGAGGGAATATAGTTTTATTAAAAGCGGATGGGGTGAGAAAACTGCATCAGGAGTGGATTTAAAGAAAATCTATTATTTATCTGATGGCAAAGAGATAGAAGGATTTTTAGCGATTCCAAAAAAAGTTAATAATAGAATTCCTCTGATTATCTGGAACAGGGGAGGCTATAAAGAATCCGGAAAGCTTGATAATTTTTTAGCATTTGGATTGCTCGGTGAAATTGCTTCTTGGGGTTATGCGGTTCTTGCTTCACAGTATAGAAGTGAAGATGAATTTGGAGGTTTGGATGTTAATGATATACTCGAATTGATTAATTTGGCTAATGAAATTGATTATGTTGATACTGATTTAATTGGAATGGAAGGATGGAGCAGAGGCGGAATGATGACATATTTAACTCTAACCAAAACAAATTCTGTTAAATGTGCTGTAATTATTTCCGGTTTGTCAAATCTAATCAGAAACAGGAGAAATTCAAATTTCCTGAAATTGGTTAATTCTATTTATGTGGAATCAGATGAAGTGCATATCAGAAATGAACTTATGCTTAGGTCTGCTGTTAATTTCTCAGAAAAGATTTCAAGAAATACTTCAATTTTGTTAATTCATGGGGATAAAGATGAAAGAATTAGTTACTTAGATTCAGAAGATATGTATTACAAATTGTCTTCTAACAACCAATCTAATTATGAATTGAAAATAATTGAAAATGGAGATCATTTTCTAAAATCATCCAGGAAGTATATATCGGAATTAAGAAAAAACTGGTTTTCAAATTATCTTAAATAAATGTATTAAAATTAACTGTATACTTGAAATGAAATTTAATATTTCAGTTCTATGTTTATTTTAGTAGACAGTCATATTTTGTGAAATATATAAGTTATTAGAATATGACGGATATAAAAAATTACACATGAAATAATATTTAAATTTTCTATTTTTATTAAATTTATAAAATATGGACAGCAATTTTTCAAATAGGGTACAAGAAGTTATCAGACTAAGTCGTGAGGAAGCAATCAGGCTTGGCCATGACTATATAGGAACGGAACATCTTTTATTAGGGATAATAAGAGAGGGTGAAGGGGTTGCAATCAAAATTTTTGTCAACCTGAATGTTGACCCATTACAAATCAAAAAAACAGTTGAAGATACTATTCGTCATTCTGGAGGTACATTAACTGTTGGAAATATTCCTCTTACAAAGCAAGCTGAGAAAGTTTTAAAAATTACTTATCTCGAGGCAAAATTATTTAAGTCTCAGGTTATCGGTACAGAACATTTGTTACTTTCGATTTTGCGTGAAGATGATAATCTTGCATCTCAGATACTGCATCAGTTTAATGTTACTTATGAATCCGTAAAGTCAGAGTTACTTGATATTTTAAGCGGTAAGCCTTCTTCAGCTTCGGCTCCCGGAGCTCAAAAACCTACCGGAGAAAAGAAACCTGAAAAAACAAAAACTCCTGTACTTGATAATTTCGGAAGAGATTTAACCCGATTAGCAATTGAAGATAAACTTGATCCGATAGTTGGACGCGAAAAAGAAATTGAAAGAGTTGCCCAGGTTTTAAGCCGCAGAAAGAAAAATAACCCTGTCTTAATTGGCGAACCGGGAGTAGGTAAAACAGCCATAGCGGAGGGTTTAGCACTCAGAATCGTTAACAAAAAAGTGTCGCGTGTTCTTCATAATAAACGCGTTGTAACACTTGATCTTGCGGCTCTTGTTGCAGGAACAAAATACAGAGGCCAGTTTGAAGAAAGAATGAAAGCAGTTATGAATGAACTTGAAAAAGCTAAAGATGTGATTCTTTTCATCGATGAACTTCATACTATAGTCGGAGCGGGAGGTGCAAGCGGTTCACTGGATGCCTCAAACATCTTTAAACCGGCATTATCCAGAGGCGACCTTCAGTGTATCGGGGCTACTACATTGAACGAGTACAGACAATATATTGAAAAAGACGGTGCTCTTGACAGAAGATTCCAGAAAATTATGGTAGACCCGACATCTGTTGACGAGACTATTGAAATTTTAAATAATATTAAAAGTAAATACGAAAAGCATCATACAGTTCATTATTCTGATAAAGCAATTGATGAAGCGGTAAGATTAAGTGACAGGTATATCACAGACAGGTTTCTTCCTGACAAAGCCATAGACGTGCTTGACGAAGCAGGTTCCCGTGTACACCTTGCAAATATCGTGGTTCCGGATGATATATTGAAATATGAAAATGAAATAGAAAAAATTAAACTTGAAAAAAATCAGGTTGTAAAAAATCAAAATTTTGAAGAAGCAGCAAAGCTACGTGATAAAGAGAAGAAACTGCTCTCAGATTTAGAACAAGCGAAAATTGACTGGGAAATAAAGTCTCAAAATATAACTTTTGAAGTAGATGAACAAAGTATTGCAGATGTCGTGGCGATGATGACAGGTATACCCGTGAATAGAATAGCGGAATCTGAGACAAAAAAACTTGTAAAAATGGAAGAATACCTCAAGCAGAATATTATAGGTCAGGATGATGCTGTTTCGAAAATTGCTAAGGCTATAAGACGGGCACGGGCAGGACTTAAAGATCCAAATCGTCCGATTGGTTCGTTTGTCTTTTTGGGACCCACCGGGGTTGGAAAAACCGAACTTGCAAAACAATTAGCAAAATTTCTTTTCGATTCAGATGATGCCCTGATTCGAGTAGATATGAGTGAATATATGGAAAAATTTAATGTATCAAGATTGGTAGGTGCCCCTCCGGGATATGTTGGTTATGAAGAAGGTGGTCAGTTGACGGAAAAAGTGAGAAGAAAACCATATTGTGTGGTTTTGTTGGATGAAATAGAAAAAGCTCATCCGGATACCTACAATGTACTTCTTCAGGTTCTTGATGATGGAATTTTAACTGATGGACTGGGCAGAAAAGTTGATTTTAAGAATACCATTTTGATAATGACTTCTAATATCGGAACCAAAGATATAAAAATTGATAAAGTTCTCGGTTTCGGTGATAAAACGAGTGAAAGTGATTATGATCAGATAAAATCCGCAATTGATGAAGCAGTAAAAAGAGTCTTTTCTCCTGAATTTTTAAATAGAATTGATGATTTAATCGTATTCCATCAGCTTGATAAGGATAGTATTCTGAAAATTGTGGATATTGGATTAAATAAACTTATGTCCAGATTAAAATTGCAAAACATAACCATTGAATTAACAAAACAAGTGAAGGAATTACTTGCAGATAAGGGATATGACCAGAAATTTGGTGCCAGGCCTTTGCGAAGAGTAATTCAAAAATATCTGGAAGATCCTCTTTCAGAAGAAATATTAAAAGGATCAATAAAAGATAATAGTAAAATAAAAGTTAAATTAAAAAAAGGTACTGAGGAGTTCTTGTTTACTGATAGTTCCAAATCAGAAACCACTGAAAAAGATAATCCGGAGGAAGTAATTGATGAACAAACTGAGAATAAAGGATAAAAAAATTGCAAAACAATATTCATTACAATGCATATATTAGTGCTATAGGACACTTTGTCCCTCCCAAAGTAATAACGAACAAATACTTTGAGGATTATATGGATACAACCGATGAATGGATTAAAGAAAGAACCGGAATATCGGAAAGAAGATATCTTGAAAATGATCAGCCGACATCTTACGCTGCAATAAAAGCTGTTGAAATGCTCCTTAAAGAAAGGGGAATTACAGCTAATGAAATTGAATTAATTATTATTGCAACTGTTACAGCAGATATGAATTATCCTTCGACTGCATGTATTGTTCAGCATGCCATCGGGGCAAATAATTGCTGGGGCTTTGATTTAAGCGGTGCATGTTCAGGATTCATATTTGCTCTGAATACCGGTGCTCAATTTATAAAGTCCGGACAGCATAAAAAAGTTGTAGTAATCGGTGCTGATAAAATGTCTGCCATAATCGATCCCCTGGACAGAAATACTTGTGTATTATTCGGGGATGGAGCCGGAGCAGTTCTCTTAGAACCATCTGAAGATAAAGATTCAGGTATTCTTGATTCGATATTAAGAATTGATGGTATCGGGGGGAAATATCTCAGGCAGCCGGCGGGAGGCAGTTTACATCCTTCTTCTCATGAAACTGTTGAGAAAAGAATGCATTACGTCCATCAGGACGGCAGAGCTGTATTTAAAGATGCTGTCATTGGAATGGCAGATATATCTGTTGAGATTATGGAAAAGAATAATCTAACTCCTGATGAAATTGCTTATCTTGTGCCTCATCAGGCAAATTTAAGAATAATTACTGCGACGGCAGACAGAATGGGAATAACAAAGGAGAAAGTTATGTTAAATATTAATAAATATGGAAATACAACAGCTGCAACAATTCCTTTGTGTATTTCTGAATATTGGAGGGAAGGTAAGATTAAAAAAGGTGATAATCTTATACTTGCAAGTTTTGGGGCAGGTTATACTTGGGGAAGTATTTTGATAAAATGGGCTTTGTAAATGAAATTTTTTAATTTAAATAATTAATGGTATTAAAATCTTACGGAAAAATAAATGTCGGGTTAAAAGTTATCAATAAAAGAGAAGATGGTTTTCATAACATAGAGACAATCTTTTATCCCGTAAATATTTTTGATGAAATAGATTTTAATATTTCTAAAACCACCAATAGCTACAATTCTCTTCATCTTAAATCGGATAAAGCTTATATTCCTGCTGATAAAAGCAATACGTGCTATAAGGCTACGATCAGCTTTTTCAAAGAATTTTTGATAAAAGATTTCTTTGATATTAAAATTAATATTCAAAAAAATATTCCGGTCGGAGGTGGTCTTGGGGGAGGAAGTTCTGATGCAGCATCCATCATAAAAGCATTAATAAAATATTTTAATATTAGTGTATCTGAAAAGAAAAATTCTATTATGAAAGTTGCATTGTCCGTAGGAAGTGATGTTCCTTTCTTTTTAATCTCTAAGCCTTGCTTTGCATCGGACAGGGGTGATAAATTAAAACTATTACCGGATTTTAAACTCAATTATAAAATATTATTAGTGAACCCTAATCTTCACATTTCGACTAAATGGGCTTATGAAAATATTAAACCGAAAGTCTTGGATTCTCCTCCATCGGAATTAAAAAACATTTCGAAATTTGATCTTAATGAATATAATTTTGAAAATGATTTTGAGGATATTGCTTTCGAGAAATACCATGAACTTAAAGAGATTAAAGACATCATGAAAAATGAAGGGGCTATCTATGCATCACTCAGCGGGTCCGGTGCAACGATGTTTGGTTTCTTTAAACTAACAGACGAAGCATCATTGTCTGAATGCTTTAAAAAATTCAGGAATAGAAACTATTTTACCTATATCTCCTGAAACCTCAAATTAATTCCTATTAGAAAGTTACTTTTATATTCGCAAATGGAGTCAGTTTATATTCGTTGTGAGTATAATTATAAAGGTTCTTAATATTTAAACTAGTATTCACATTAATATTCTTATTGAACATAGTAACACTCCAGGCAGCATCTGCAGCGCTCAATAGGTGGTTCAATACAATTACATCAAGCGAATAGGATGCATTGCTAAAATAATCATTCGCTTTTTGCCTGTTAACCATATAATTCTGCACTTGAGGTAATACATAAGTGTTCAAAATTATTTCTATTAATATCTGATCCTGCTGCTCGACCACCCACCAATAAAACTTTGATACTTTCCTATGACTTCATAATATTGTTGTTCTCCCTTAAAGGAGGTAGTGTGTGAGAAAAATTTTGCTTCTTCACATACATTTACTTGTGCTCTTAATCTCTTCAAAATTCGGTTCATTGGGTTAGATACCTGCAAGAGCCGGGAAATTGCTGATTTTTAAGCCATAAAGCATATTCGTTAATATTCCAATTAGCGTTTGCATAATTCTGGATACTCATTTGTTTTATCATTTCCTTTCTTTTGGAATGTCGAATATACCACCCATAAACCAACTTCTGCACCAAAAAATATAGCACTTTTGATATAGCTTTTAGCGTAAAACTCACCTGAACCAGGGATGACAGCTGACATCAAGGCAGCTAAATATGGACTTTTTTCTTTGGAATCATCATTGTTAATTTCCATTTTTGAGAAATTTTGAATGTTATCATTTAATTCAATTTTTGCGTTTTGGTTTAATATTTTATCTGAAAGTTCTGTTTTATTGAAATTATTGATTTGAGGATAGCAATTCGTCACAACGGAAAGAATTATGAACAAAAGTGCTATTGATAAAATTGATTTTTTCATTTTTAATAATAAATGTTTTTTAAAAAAAGTGCATTTCCTGGTAAATATGTTGTCTTTATCTTTTCTCCTTTTAGAAATTTTGTTTTTGTATCTTCAAATTGAAGTCTGCCCCGGCCCAAATCAATCAAACACCCTATTATCGCTCTCACCATACTATGTAAAAATCTATTAGCAATAATATTAAATAACAATTCATTTTTTGTTTTCTTCAGCTTGTACGTCAGGTCATAAACGGTACATCTGAAATTATGCTTATCAGTTTTATTTTTGCACAAAGATTTAAAACTTCTGTCTCCAGTCAGGAAAGGTATAAACTTATCTATAATATTAAAATCTAAATCATAATTCAATTTATAATAGTAATCTCCATATACAGATTTTTTGTTTAAACATATATTATATTCATACTCCCTTTTTTTAACAGAATATCTTGCATGAAAATTCAACGGAACACTTTTCATATCCTTTATAGTGATTGCAGGAGGCAAAATAGAATTGAGGGAATAAATTAACTTTGAAGGATTAATTAGAGTATCTGTTTTAAAATGTGCGGCTTGATTAAGTGCATTGACAGCTGTATCTGTTCTTCCTGAAGCAGTTATTTTTATGTCTTCATTCAAAATTTGTTTGAATGATTTTTCTATAGTTTCCTGAATGGTTTTTGTTGTATCCTTTTGAATTTGCCAGCCGTAAAAATTTTTACCGTCGTACTCTATTACAATTTTATAGTTATTCAAATCCCTTTAAAAATTTTTTGCTAAATTAATTCTTACACCATCAAAAAGATTATTCTGTGTCGAAATTGCTTCTGTGTTTATCCTCAATGATGAGGAACTTCCTGAGCTGTTGTTAATCAATACAATCGAACTGATTGCACTGACTATTCTATTAACTATTAATACAGACCCAAAAATTATTCGTGAATTATACACTCTTTCTGCTATGCTTCCGCTGAGTCTCAAAAAAAGCCCTGCTGTCAAAACTATCCCAGCTCCAATAATAAGAATTAACATCATATATTTTATCGTATTCACCTTTTCTGATGACATCATTATTATAATCATATATCGTATTAAAACTTCCAACATTCGAATAGTAATTATCATCTTTGCCAGTCTTATTTAGTCCGGAATGGACAACTGCGAAGGTCCTACCATCATCCCGTAGAGAATTCCCGTACATATTTAATCCAATTATTCCTAACCATGATAAAACCTCGCCCGTTAAAAAGTATTTTCCAACATCCATCCTTCCGGCATAAAAATGACCGGCACCTGGCACAAGAAGAGAAAGTAATATTGCGATACCCGGGGATTTTTTTTCATCAGAAAAGATAATTTTATTATCTAAAGTTTTTTCAGAAATCATTTTTTCATCGGCTTTGAGAATCTTATTATTGAGCTCTAATTGCAGGTTCTGATTTGCAATATTTCTTTCAGATTTAATTAAATTACTATTATCCTGTGAAAAAACAGTACTATTAATTAAAAATATTACAAAAACTATGACACTTAATTTTTTAAACATTAAATTATTTTTTATTTTCTGATTCTTTTAACGATATAATTTTCTTTGTAAATTCTTCCGGTTCCAAAAACCCGGTTATTCTTAAATCTTTCAACTCTTCACCTCTGGAATTAATAAATATAACAACAGGCAGTCCTTTAATATTAAATCTATCACTGATTTGTGCATCTTCTTTCGTCAGGTCAACTTTAATATTATTGAAACTTTTTGATTGGTCGATTACTCCTTTATTCGTATAAGTATATTTATCAAGTTCCTTGCATTGTGCGCACCATTCAGCCGAGAAATCAATCATAGTAAGCTTCTTCTCAGAACTAATGCTATTTTCAATTTGCTGTAAAGTATTCAGATTTTTCCAGGAGACAATTTCATGAGCAGTTTCAGGTTTTAATATCCAGGTCCCATATATAACTGCTAACAGGGCAATAATATTTTTTGCTTTATAAAATCCTTTGGAAGAATTTCCTTTTTTATTAAACAAAATAAGATAAATACCGCTCAATATCATAAAAACAGGTAATGTATATTCGTTAATTGATTTCGGTAAAATCGGATTTAAAGTATTTATTGCAAGTCCGATTAAGATTAATCCGAATATAATTTTAACCCCTTCCATCCATTCACCTGATCTTGGCAGCTTACTTATTGAATTAGAAAATGCTGCGAGAAAGATATAAGGCAACCCTAATCCCATAGAAAGTATAAAGAACAAGAAAAATCCATAAGATGCAGCAATAAATGAATTTCCGAATTTTGAAGCTGAATCACCAACATATACAACTAGACTTAAAACAACAGGTCCTATACAGGGAGCAGCAATAAATCCTACTAAGAGACCCATAATTAGTGAGCCGAATAATCCGGACCGGCTTTTATTTCCTGCAAGTGCAAGTTTCTGAGGAACTCTAATTTCCCAAAGACCGAACATGCTTGTTGCAAGTGCTATGAAAATTAATGCTATTACTGAAACTACAATTGGGTTCTGTAATGCTGCGCCAATCATACCTCCGGCAAGTGCTGATACAACTCCGAGTGCGGAATAAGTGACTGACATACCCAGAGAATAAAATACACCCATCATTATGCTTCTGAATTTATTTCCGCTCGCCTGTGCTCCGAAAAAACTTATAGTAATCGGTATCAACGGATAAATGCATGGTGTTAGATTTAGAGCTAAACCCCAGAAAAAAATTACTATAATTGCTAAAAATAGCCCTCTTTCCTGAACTAAATTTGCAACCTTTTTTTCATCCTGATTTATATTTTCTGTTTTTGTATTTCCTGATTGTTCAGTCGTTTTAGTATCTTTGACATCAATTTTCTTATTGAAATCAATTGTTCTGAATATATCAGAATTAATTTCACTTTTGGAATAATTATTTTTGCTGATTTTTATTTTTACAGGTATCTCAACATTTCTGGGTTCGTAACAAGCTTTATCATCACAAGCCTGATATCTCAGGACAGTTTTTATCAAATATTCTCCATCCTTAAGTTCTTTCTTTGCTTTATACGATAATCCTAAATATATTTCTCCTTTATAAACCGGAATTTTATTTTCACTGAATTCGAATTTATAAAGCTCATCTTTAGGAAAAGCAACTGCAATAGGTATGAAGTCCGTACTATCAGATTTTATTTCTGTTTTTATTGTTGTCGGATCATCAGTTTGATAGGAATTAATATGATATCCATCTTTTATTATTACTTTGACCGCCAGTTTTATAGTGTCATTTGTGCTGAATATTTCTTTATTTTTTAAAACAGAGACTTTTATTTCTTTAGTTTCCTGACTATATATTGATGTTATAGTAAATAATGTGAATAATATGTATAAAATTATGTTCCGATTCATAATGAATTTAAATTATTGAATATATCAAACTAAGTTAAAGCCATTATCCAATAAATTCAATATAAAAAGTATTTATACGAAATACTTGACTTTTCTACTGTTTATTAGTTATTTTTGTATAAGAAAGGTAAATTTTTGGTATCATTATTAGATAGGTTTCGGAAATTATTTTTAGAGTACCAGATTTATTAAACTATTGTTAAAATAAATATTAAAAAGGAGAAAGCCTTGAAACCAACCATCAAAACTAAGACAAAAAGTGAAAACCCTTTGAGCGATCTGATTGATGATGACGTATTTAACACATTGAAAAAATATAAATTACTTGATGAAAAAGCAATAAGAGACTATAAAATCAGACAGATGTATAAAGATATGAGAAGGGAAATGAGTGCTGGTGAAGCAATTGATAAGATTCAGGAATTATTTCCTTATTTACAATTTGATACAATAAGAAAAATCGTTTATCAAGTTTCCAAGTAATAATTTTGAAAATTATTAATTAAAGCCGTTCCATATATTGAACGGCTTTTTTTTTATAAAATAAAATGTTATACGATAATATTACTTTAGAAAAAATCCTGGTTGGATTTGTTAAAAATGAAACGCAAAGAACAGGGATAAATAAGGCTGTTGTGGGATTATCCGGAGGAATTGATTCTGCCGTTTCAGCATTTATTGCGGTTAAAGCTCTTGGAAATGAAAACGTTTTATGCGTAATGATGCCTTATAAGACAAGCAGTAAAGATAGTTTGATAGATGCAAAAAAAGTCATTGATAAACTAAAGACGCCTTCAAAGATAGTAGAAATTTCTGAAATGGTAGATGCTTATTTGGAAAAAGCAAAGGAAGAACTTCCGAATGTCCGGAAAGGTAATATAATGGCAAGAATGAGGATGATTGTTCTTTATGATGAATCTTCAAAAGAAAATGCTTTAGTAATAGGAACGGGAAATAAAACTGAAATTTTACTTGGGTATACTACAATTTATGGAGATTCTGCTTGCGCAATAAATCCAATAGGGGATTTATATAAAACCCAATTAAGAGCTTTTGCAAAATATTTAGGAGTTCCCGATTCTATATTAAATAAAAAACCATCAGCAGATCTTTGGGATGGCCAAACTGATGAGGATGAACTGGGATTTTCATATGAAGAGGTTGATAAATATCTGTACCTGAAAATAGATGAAAGAAAAAGTGATGAAGATTTATTAAAATCAGGTTTTTCGGAAAAATTTATGAATAGGGTAAATAACCTGATAATAAAAAACCAATTTAAAAGATTACCTCCTTTGATTGCTAAAGTTTCAAACCGCACTATAAATTTAGATTTCCGATATAACAGGGATTGGAATACATAAACATTCTTTTATGAGAAAAGTCTTAAATTTATTTCTGCTATTATTATTTATATTTTTTCCATTTCATCAGTCATTTTCAAATTTTATTTCTTTCAAAAAAGGAGTGGTAAGTTCAGCTGACGAACTTGCCAGCCAGATTGGAATCGATGTACTTAAAAAAGGCGGTAATGCTATTGATGCAGCTGTTGCTGTCGGTTTTGCACTGGCTGTAGTTTATCCGCAGGCAGGAAATATCGGTGGCGGAGGATTTATGGTCATTCATTTTGCCAACGGAAAAAATATCACATTAGATTACAGGGAGAAAGCACCATCACAGGCTTTTAAAGATATGTTTCTGGATACTAATGGAAATGTAATTGAAAATTTAAGTACTATAGGTCCTCTTGCAGCAGGAATTCCGGGTTCAGTGGCGGGTATGCTACAAGCACTCGAAAAATACGGAACATTAAGCCGTCAGGATATTTTAGGCTATTCAATAGAATTAGCTGAAAAGGGATTTATTATAAATGATAGATTTGCCGGATTGCTGAATTCCATGCAACCGGAATTTAAAAATTTTAAAGGCACATCGAAGATATTCGGAAGAAAATTTAGAGGAGGTGACCTGATTGTTCAGAATGACCTGGCGAGTACACTTAAAGAAATCAGCGATAAAGGCAGGGATGGATTTTATAAAGGTAAAGTAGCCGATATGATTATAAATGAAATATTTAGTAGCGGAGGAAAATTTTCTTATTCTGATCTGGATAATTATAATGTTATCGAACGAGAGGTGCTTAAAGGGACATACAGAGGTTATGAAGTAATATCAATGCCTCCTCCCAGCAGCGGAGGAATCTGTCTATTGAATATGCTGAATATGCTGGAAAATTATAATGTTTCCGGTTTAGGATTCGGGTCTGCAGGATACATTCAACTTGCAGTGGAAGTTATGCGAAGAGCATATGCAGATAGAAGTGAATATATGGGGGATGCAGATTTTGTAAACGTTCCCGTTAATACATTAATATCGAAAGAATATGCAAGAAATAGAATGCTTGATTTTCAACCCGAACAAGCGAACAATAGTGCAGAAATAAAACCCGGGGATGTTAATAAAAAAGAACATCTTGAAACGACTCATTATTCAGTCGCTGATAAATACGGTAATTGTGTTGCAGTAACAACGACATTAAATGATTCTTTTGGTAATATGGAAGTTGTCGATGGTGCAGGATTTTTTCTGAATAACGAAATGGATGATTTTGTAATTAAACCGGGAGTACCAAATATTTATGGATTAACAGGTGGTGATGCAAATGCCATCGCCCCGGGAAAAAGAATGCTCAGTTCTATGACACCTACTATAATATTAAAAGATAATAAACCTTTTCTCATACTCGGTTCACCCGGAGGTGGAAAAATAATCACAACAGTATTACAGACGATAATAAATATTATTGATTTTAATATGGAATTGAAAGATGCTATCGATGCTCCCCGATTCCATCATCAGTGGTTACCAGATGAAATAATGACTGAACCCGGTGTTTTAATCAAATCAACAAAACGAAGATTAACGGATATGGGATATTCGATAATAAATGTAAGTGATTTTGGGAGAGTGGATGCTATAATATTTCCGGACGACAAAAATATGAACGGACATTCAGACAAAAGAGGATATGGTAAAGCTCTTGGATATTAATAGTAAATAATCATAAAAATATTTAATGAATTCTGAAGCTGTTGTTAATCAAAAACCCCGATGGGATTTTCCTAAAGCGTTCTGGACCGCAAATACAGTTGAACTGTTTGAAAGAGCAGCATACTATGCTTTTTTTATTGCAATAACATTATACCTGACAAAAGTTGTAGGATTTAATGATATCTGGTCTGCCTGGATTAGCGGAGGTTTCACAGCCGGACTCTACCTATTACCTCCCTTTGCAGGAGCATTTGCCGATAAAATTGGATTCAGAAATGCTATTTTACTTGCATTCTCACTTTTAACTTTAGGTTATTTTAGCTTGGGAGCATTTCCTTATCCTGAAACAGTTATTCCTGCGTTGGTTCTTGTAATGTTCGGAGGTTCTTTTATTAAGTCTGTTATTACCGGTACGGTAGCAAAAACAACAAATGAACTGAACCGTGCTAAAGGTTATTCAATATTTTACGGAATTGTAAATGTGGGTGCATTTCTCGGTAAAACTTTTGCATTTCCGCTTCGGATTTTCTGGGGTCTGGAATATATCAATTTCTTTTCAGCAGCTATGACGTTAACTGCTCTTATAGTAGTTTATTTCTTTTATAAAAATGTTGCAACCCAGGGTGTTGGAAAATCTTTTGGTGAAGTATGGAAAGGGTTTATAAAGATAGTTACCAATTTTCGTTTATTGATTTTGATTTTGATTGTTTCCGGTTTCTGGATTATACAGGGACAGCTTTATGCTACAATGCCAAAATATGTATTACAGAACAGTCGGAGAAGGATGCTGCACCTGAATGGATTGCTAATGTAAATCCTTTCGTGGTTATGATTTGTGTTGTATTAGTTACAAATCTTATGAAAAAAAGAAAAGCATTGACCTCAATGACAGTTGGAATGTTCTTAATGCCTATCTCTGCATTTACGATGGCTTCCAGTCCATTGCTGCAATCAATATTTGGAAATTCAATCCATGTTTTCGGATTAATTGCTGCAAATCCGATAACGATAATGATGATTTCGGGAATTGTTATACAGGGTCTTGCGGAATGTTTTATATCTCCGAGATATCTTGAGTTTTTTTCTTTCCAGGCACCAAAAGGTGAGGAGGGTCTATATCTTGGTTTCAGCCATCTGTATAATTTCTTTGCAAGTTTTCTTGGATTTGGATTGTCGGGTTATCTTTTGACGGCATATTGTCCTGACCCAAAGACATTAACACCTGTCCAAATGGTACATGCTTATGATAATGCAAATTTTATCTGGTATTATTTTGCAGCAATAGGTCTGACAGCAGGAATAGCTCTTTTGATTTATGGAAAAATAACGAATAGAAAAAAATCGTAGCAGAAATTGTATAAAACTTTTTTCTTGTTCCAAAAGAGGACTTTGGGAACAAGAAAAAAATGTACCGGAGAACCAGAATATATTTATTTACGTCTCAAAAGATGAATTGAATAATTAACAGAACGAATAAATAGGAAAAGAAAATACAACATCAAGACTGACATCCAGGTTTCAAACCAATAATATTTGCTGAATAAATAATTAAAAAAATTTGAAGTATCGCTATAAAAATTGGATTTCACAGGTGGAAAGAATAAACTTTCGAATGTCCTGTAATCTTTCATATTATCGTAATCTTTAATGAAACCATTGTAATATAAGAAAGTGGAAACAGTATCATAGAATTCCTTACGCTTTTGGGGATCATCGAGATTTGCATAAAACTGTTCGTAAGTACCTAATGGTTTACTGGTATCTCCCAAGATTGCACGTCTATCCTCAGCCCATTGTTTAAGATCTCTGTAATAAGGATTCTTATCCTGATTAAGTTTTGTTTGCTTATCTTTTTTAGCTTCTTCGTATTCCTTACTGCCTACTTTTAATTCGCGTAAAATTTTTATTAATGAGTCGCGTACAATTTTTTTTGGTTTAATTATCTTTTCCTCAGTTAATCCTGACTTTATTGCTTCTTTTATTTTAAATTCTTCTGTAAGTGCATCATAAATTTGATGTCTCTTCTCTATATACAGATTGTTCTTCTCGATATAAAGATCGTTGTCATTAAAATAAAAAAGAATAGTTAGAATACTACCAAGAAGAAAAAAGGAAATTAGAAACAACCATTCTCGTGCTATAATTCGTTTCATATTAATAAAATTAAAAATTTATTATTTATTACCCAAATTAATAATAAGGATTAGAACTCAACTTTGATGGACAAATTTCAAAATTATAATTATATTCTTTTGTAATATTTTTCATCCGGTGAAGAATTGCATCATCTGCATTAGGTTTAATTATAATTTTATCTATCAGAATGTTAAGGTCAATTTTAATATTTATACCTACCGGTTTTATCGATTCATTTTCAATAATATTATTATAATCGATCTTTATAATAAATTCTGAATTCATTTTCGCTTTTATATTCAATTCTTTTATGGAGTAAAGGAACAAGAAGATTATAGGATTCAATTGGATATTCTGTTTTGTGATAAAATACTTCATTATCATAATCTATATATCTTACTTTACTAATTCCTAAATTTTCATCAACAACTCTTAGTGTCTCATGTATTTTTTCGCAAGTACTCCGAATAGCAACACCTTCATTATCTTTGACATACGATTCCCACATAGTTGCGGATTCATCATTATTTATGTGCCAGCAATTTAAATAACTTCCCAGTTTCTGCTTTTTGTGTTCTTCTGTCATATCTTTATTAGCTTGTTCAGGATTTAATTTTGGAGAGTACTTCACTAAATCATAAAATTGATCTTTTCTTTGTTCTACTTCTTTAATAGATAAAGAGCCTTCAAATTTATCGGAAAGAATATCAGCTCTACAAAAATATAATGATTTTTTTTTAAGCATATCTTCATATTTCCAAAAATCAATATATCTCCAGATTATGGATTTCTTTTCTAATCGTATATTATAATCATGTTTTAATATTGGCATAATACCTATTTTAATTAAATTTCATATTCGATAAAGGGCTGACTTTTGAGTCAGTCCTTTGTGAATTTAAAACTTTTACACTCCTTTCGTTGCTTGTGTGAATTCGACATACTTTTGTCCTTTCTTTACGCCGGTGAAGGATGCGAGATATTCTTTGATTAATGGAATATGTACTTTCAGACCTTCGGGACCGTCATAAAGTTTTTCCTGCTCTGAAATTGCGTTGCAGTAATCTTTTAAAGAAACTTCTTTTGTTTTGTACAATGTTATAACAAATCATTTTGAAATCTTCGAAAAGGTTCTATACTATTCATAATAAATTATATAATTAGTACATTTTTCAACTCGATCCCGATGTGGTCTTCTGAAATATCGAAAAACCTAGTCGTTACGAAATCCATGTACTTCCGCAACAACTCCATAACATTGGTTGATATGCATATTTGTGACTATCTTCATTGATGCATAACTAATTCCAGATGAAATCAGAGTACCTATTATCGGTATGTACTTAGCAATTTGTCTGCTTGTAATTTTAATTCCCATCCGTTTAAAAATTGTAAGAAGTATATCTTTTGTAATAACTCTTCCAACCAATTCAGCGCCAACTGTTTTTATGGCTTTAAAGATTAATAATCTTTTTCGTTCATCGAGTTCATCAATTTGTTTTTTAGAAAGACCGAATCTATTACTTATTTTAGGAAGAACACGAATTAAGATAGCTATATCAGTTCCTATATCAACTCCGGGTAAAGGAATTGCTCCTCCTCCGGCGGATAATAAAGCAGCTTTAGTTGTTAATTTTCTACAATCTTTTTTTATTATCTCTGCTTCTATTTTTGTCATAATATTACTATATAATTGAAATTCCCTTTCACTTTTTATCATACTTCTTCAAGTACTTAATAGATTCTAAGACTTGCTGAGCACTTTGGTAATCGGGGTCATCTTCTGCGACCTGTTTTAAATGATATTCAGCTTTGTCATATTCCTTTTTGCTAAGATAAGTTAAACCCTGAATGTAATGTGATTCAGATACATTTTCATCAATTTTATTTTTAACATCAGAAGTATCAGAAGATTCAATTTTAATAACTTTTTTTTCGCCTATACTTACATGATTAGCAATTAAAAAGTATGCAAGCATACCTGCTCCTGCCATGACAGCAAACATCACAGAAACAATTATAATAATTATAACAGCTCTATTACCGGTTTTTCCTGAACTGACTCCTGAAGGACTATTATAAAAAGGAGCTATGTATTCATCATAATACTTTCGGTCATTTTCAAAATAATGTTTTGCAAGTGCATCAAAATGTTGCCTGTTTGATATCCAGTATTTTTGAAGTTCTTCTTTTGATGGACCAAACATATTATTCGAATTATTCATTAGACTTCAAATATTTGATTTTTGATATTTAATATTTGATTTTATAGTCCGACTCCTAATCCTGCAGAGAATGCAAATTTAGAACCATAATTCAGGTCTGTATTAAACTTAACAAATGCCAGTGAGAGAGTTGCTCCAACGATTCCTCTAAAGCTATTTTCACCCTTTTGGTTAAAACTTACATTCACATTTCCTAATGAACTTGTATATGCATAATTCACATCGACACTGTAATTTTCATACTGGGCTCCTGCATAAATTGAAATAATCGCAAAAGTCTTATTAAACTGAAGATTTACAAAAGTTGATGTTGCATTAATAAACTTATTTGCATTTTTGTCTGTGATTCCAAATTTCTGAAAACCTCCCTGAACAGCTATATCGAATGGCAGTTCTTTTATATATCCTCCGAGATTATGTCTTAGTGCTAAGCCAAACAATGTAAAAGTGCCATAATTGCCGTAACCAATACTTGGCAGCCCTCTGATAATCAAATCAGTTCCGAATATTGTTCCCACGCCAATTTGAGGAATTAATAATGGCACAAACTTTGTGTCATCAACACCCCCTATCAGTGCTTGTTCTGTTGTATATTGAGTGCCTCCAACGTTGTATGTTCCTGTTGCGACTGCAGGGGTAGTACTGCCGAAAACAGTTGGTGCATTATTTACAGTCCAGTTAACCTGAACAGGAACACCGTTGATGTTTTCAGTTGACTGATAACTTAAGTTAAAAGACTTATCTGCATCTTGCATTATTACTCCGAAAAACTTAACTCCCACATAAACGTGGGGCCAGATTGGAATTTTACTATATCCTGAAGGGCTATATCCTCCCAAAAATCCGGAATTAAGATTCGTCCCTAATCCAGTTGTCAAAGGTTCAAGATATTTTTGCGCATAATCATTTCCTATTTTCTGAAGTGTATTTCCTAATTCAAATTGAGAATATGAATAAGCTTGGATGAAAAGTATAAATAATATAGCTGTTAATAGTTTTTTCATAAAAGTATATATTTATTTGGAAATAAGTAATTTAACCCATTAGATGTTACTTATGCTTAAATTAATCAACCTTAATCTTAAAATATAGGAAAATAATTAAATTATTGAGCATTCGTCAAACTAATATTGAAACTTTTCTAATGTAAATGCTGATATATACTTTTTCATTACTGTTCCCGTCAAAAATTCTTATTTTCATTTGAATGAAGCAAAAAATAATACTGCACGTCGATATGGATGCTTTCTTTGCATCCTGTGAAGAAGCTGTAAATCCATCACTGAAAGGAAAACCACTCATCGTAGGGGGCACAAGGGATGATTTACGCGGTATTGTGTCATGTCCGAACTATCTTGCCCGTCAAAGAGGAATAAAGACCGCTATGCCTCTTGTAAGAGCAATTAAACTTGCACCTGACGGGAATTTCATACGCAGTACACGAGGTATATATTCAGATTATTCGAAAAGAGTTAGGGAAATATTTTATAATTATACCCCGCTTGTCGAACCAATGAGTATTGATGAAGCGTACCTTGATGTTTCAGAAGTATTGTTTACTTATAATGGAGATTATAAAAAGCTTTCTTTTAACTTAAAGGAAGAAGTAAAAAATACACTTGGCATAACTTGCTCTATTGGTGTTTCATCTAATAAAGTTTGTTCAAAAATTGCCTCCAGAATAAATAAACCTGATGGTATAACGATTATTCCACCCGGGAAAGAAAAAGAATTCCTGAAGGACTTACCGGTAGAAAGGATTCCCGGAGTAGGTAAAGCAACATTGAAAAAACTTAATAAATACGGAATAAAAGTTATTGGAGACCTTACAAAATTTGAAAAGCGATTTTATGAATCAGAAATAGGTATGTTCAGTTCCTACCTCCTGAACGTAGCCAATGGAATTGATGATAGGGAAATTTGTTTATTCGATGACTATGAGCAGAAATCATTATCTAAAGAATCTACGTTACGATTTGATACAGCAGATAAGGAATTCCTGAAAAAAGAACTTTACTATCTTCTCGAAAAAGCCTGTTCGAGACTAAGAGTAAAAAAACTGAAATCAAAAACCATAACAGTAAAGGTGAAATATTCCGATTTCGTTGTTAATCAGAAATCTTTTACCAGAAATCATTTATCAAATATGGAAGTAGATTTTTACGATGATTCGATGATCCTTATGAGTAAACTTCTTTTAAAAGGAAGAAAAATAAGGTTACTTGGAGTGCGATTTACAGAACTAAAAGAAGATGATACGGTACAAGAACATCTGTTTAATGATGAGGAGAAATATAAAAACCTCCTCGAAAAACTAGATAAAATCCGCAAAAAATATAACTACGATACCATCACTTTTGGAAAAACTTTTAAACTGGAAGACTAATAGTCAATATTTTTCTTCCTTTCACTAACATTTAACTTTTGACTTTTACTTCTAACTTTTTACTTTTTTCTTGTATATTTCAAAACCAAATTGTTCAATCCATCAAGATAAAAACCGGTGACATTTTTTTGTAATAAATATACCCTCTGGTTATAATATAAAAATACCCAGGCAGCATCATCGAGTACTATTCTTTCCATTTCGTTATATAATTTTTTTCTTTCGTCGAAATCATTAATTTTCATTGCTCTGGTATAAAGCTCATCAACTTTTGGATTTGAATATCCAGTTTTATTTGGTCCGTGAGGAATAATGTTTTTAGAATAAAATAGTGCCATGAAATTTTCAGGGTCAAAATAATCTGCTCCCCAGTTACCTCTTGTAAACTCAAACTCACCGTCTTGCTGTTTTGTATTCAGACTCGCCTGAAGTATCTGTTCGATTTTTAAATTTATCCCTACATCCTTTAATTGATCCTGTATAGCTATAGCAATAGAACGCTGTAATTCATCATTTGAAATAACCAGTGTTAAATCTAAACCAATTCCCCGTGGATAACCTGCTTCAGTTAATAGCTTTGATGCTATATCCTTGTTATAAATATAACCCTTGACACTATCATTGTATCCTGGCATTCCGGGCGGGAGTGGTCCGTTATGTGCAGCTATCCCCCGATTTTTCAATACATATTTTACTATCTTTTCTCTGTCTATTGCATAATTAATTGCTTGCCGCAATTTTAAATTTCCTGTAAATGGACTATTAATACCTGCAGGCAGACTTTTATTTTGAACCATAATCAGATATACTGTATTTAACCAGGGTTGCCTTACAAGTTTATAATTTTTATTCTCTTCATCTATTAGTTTACCTTTATCATTTGTTATTGCTTCCAGCACTTCTGCGGTGGGTTCATTATAATCGTATTTGCCGTTTAAAAAATCTAAAAACTCCGTTTCTCTTGATTGAGTGAATGAAAATTTTATGGATTCCAGATAGGGAAGTAAATAACCTGAGGAGTCCTTTTCAAAATAGTTTTTGTTTTTTTCTAAAATTAGTTCTTTATCCAAATCCCATTTCACAAATCTGAATGCTCCTGTCCCAACAGGATGGAAATTAAAATTATTACCGTAATATTCAACTGCTTCATGGGGATAGATAAATCCATAAGACATCGTTAGTAAACTCAAAAATGGTGAGAACGGTTCGGTTAGTTCAATACTTACCGTAGAATCGTTTATAACTTTTATTCCCGTAATTTCATTTACCTCTATTGACTTATTTCCGGATTTGTATTCTGTAAATTCATTTACGCCTTTGACTTTATCCCGGAATAACCATAAACCTCTTGTCTTTGTAGTCGGGTCACTTAGTCTTTCAAAACAGTATTTTACGTCACTTGCATTTACATATCTTCCTTTGCCGTTTGTTTTAATAAAACATTCATCATCATGAAAATTTACATCATTTCTGAGTATGAAAGTGTAGATTAATCCGTCTTTAGAAATTTTCCAGGATTTTGCAATGTAAGGATTGATATTATTATCCTTGTCATATTTTACCAGTCCGTCCATTATTGAGTTCAAAACCCAAATAGATTGAGGTGAATTTGATAAGACAGGGTCCAATGTTTCTAATCCAAGTGAAAGATTCATTTTAAATGTATTATTATCAGATTGATTTTTTACCTGACAGGAAAAACCGAATAATCCCAGAATAAAATATATTAATAAATTTTTCATTTACGGAATTAATATTAAATATATATGTTAAAATATTATAAAATAATCTTTTATTCTATCTAATATCATTAAATATCAAAAAGTGCGTTGTAAAATATATATAGTTGTGAATTTACTAATATAGATATTGAAATGTTAAAGGATTTTCATTTTAGATAACTATAAGTAATTTAAAAGAAAATATAAAGTATAGATTTATTTCTAACCTGAATTTATAAAAGATTTTAAAAACGAAAAGAATAATGGATAATAATCTTAAGATAAAAGAAACTAAAAAAAATAAAGCATTATCAGGATTTAAATCTTACAAAGATAATTACTATGGATTATCTGAAATCCAGCTTATAGATGTTTACAAAGCAATGCTTACGAGCCGGTTAATTGACGATAGACTTGAGATAATGATTAAGCAGGGAAAAGCATCATTTCTAATATCAGGCTCCGGTCACGAAGCAATTCAAATTGCCTGTGCTTATGCATTGAAAGCAGGCAAGGATTGGTTTTTCACATATTACAGGGATAATGCACTTGGTGTTGCACTCGGAATTTCTCCTGAGGATTTCTTCAGGCATATGCTGGGAAAAGCATCTGATCCATTTACAGGTGGAAGGCAAATGAGTATGCATATGGGGAGTAAATCGTTAAAAATGCCAACTTCTTCTTCTCCAACCGGCACTCAGTATTTGCAAGCAGTGGGAGCAGCTTTAAGCTGCAAGTTCAGAAATACAGATGAAGTAGTTTATGTTTCCGGAGGGGAAGGTTCAACATCCGAAGGCGAGTTTTTTGAAGCAATTAATTGGGCATCCAGAGAATTGCTTCCGGTAATTTTTTGCATACAAAATAACAGGTATGCAATTTCTGTTCCTGTTGAAGATCAATCAGCAGGAGGTTCAATTTATAAAGCCTGTTCAGGCTTTGAAGGCTTAAACAGGTATCAAATCGATGGTACTGATTTTCTTGATTCGTATGGAACAGCGGCTGAAGCAGTTAAATTAGCCAGAGAAGGTAATGGTCCATCACTAATATATGCAAATGTGGTTCGTCTTCGCTCTCACTCCGCCTCCGATGCACAGGAAAAATACCGTTCTAAAGAATCACTCGGGGAAGATTTAAAAAATGATCCGATAATAAAAATGGAATTGCTTCTTCAGGAAAAGAAAATCTTAACTAAGGAAATGATTGATGAACTAAAAAAAGAACTGAGTGATAAAATTCTTAAAATATCAGATAAAGTTTTTGATGAACAAAACCCTGACTCCAAAACAGTAATCGATCATCTTTTCTGCCCTGAAATAGAACAAGCAACTATAGAATATGAAAAAACAATTCCCGGTGGTGAACCTGTTGTGATGGTGGATGCTATAAACCATGCATTACACGAAGAAATGGAAAAAAATCCAAATATGATTATATATGGACAAGATATTGCGGATGGAAAAGGTGGAGTTTTTACAGCAACAAAGGGATTGTCTTCAAAATTTGGTGAGAATAGAGTATTCAATTCGCCATTAGCCGAAGCGTCAATAATCGGAACTGCCATAGGTGCTGCATTAACCGGGCTAAAGCCTGTAGTTGAAATCCAATTCGCCGATTATATTTTCCCTGCAATGATGCAGATTCGTGAGGAACTTGCTATGTATCGGTACCGGTCAAATAATACTTGGTCTTGCCCGGTTACTATCAGGGCAGCGTGTGGTGGATATATAGGAGGAGGACATTATCATTCTCAAAATATTGAAGCACTATTCGCGAAATGTCCGGGTATTCTGATAGCTTATCCTTCAAACTCAGCAGATGCAAAAGGATTATTAAAAACTGCTTGTCAACTTAATGATCCGGTATTATTTTTAGAACACAAATTTCTTTATCGTCAGGGGTTCGCAAAATTTTCTGAACCCGATAGTGAATATTATATACCCTTTGGTAAAGCACGAATATCAAGAGAAGGTGATGATATCTCTATAATTACCTATGGAGCTATGGTAGAAAAATCAATGAGGGCAGCAAGAGAAATGGAAAAGATAGGAGTATCAGTGGAAGTTATAGATCTAAGAACAATGGTGCCTCTTGATATAGAAACGATATTGAATTCAGTAAAAAAGACTGGAAAAGTAATCGTGTTTCATGAGGATTCAATGTTTACCGGCTTCGGGGCGGAAATTGTTTCCGAAATAGCGGAAAACGCATTTCGATACCTTGATGCACCTATAAGAAGGGTAGCAGGTCTCCACGTTCCGATACCATATCACCCGAATCTTGAAAAGACTGTTTTACCTCAGGATGACTGGATTTTAAAAGCATGTAAAGAATTATCCGAATATTGAAGTTATTAATTTATACGAAAAGTTTTATAAATTCATTGAAATAACATGATGAAATCGCTATTTTGAATGTTTTTAAGCCGGGATAGCTCAGTTGGTTAGAGCGTCGGAATCATAATCCGCAGGTCGTGGGTTCAAATCCCTCTCCCGGTACTTACAACTCTGAAAATCTTATATTTTCAGAGTTTTTTATTCTTCTAAATTGATTTAACTCCATATTTTAATTAATTTTAGTAAACATTTACAATGACAAAATTTCTGAAAATATTTTTATTAATTGCGGTTATTTTTATTTTTATTTCCAATATTTCATTTTCACAGGATGATTGGTGGAAAGAAAAAAAGTTCAAAGACATAAAAACTAAAATTAAATACGATGATTGCAAGATATCATTTAAAGAAATTGCAGCAGGATTAAATTATTCCAATATTAATTCTATTAAAAAGTATTTTACTGATCAGATTTATCTCAATATTATAAGTACAGAAAAAGGTTACTATAGCAATTCACAAGCAGAAATAATTCTTGATGATTTCATTAATTATTTTAAAGTAATAAGCTTCAAGTTTAAACGCTCGTATTACAAAAACTCTTTCGCTTTTGCATTAGGGACTTATAAATATGATATTGGAGGGGGTACTCGTGAACTGGAGGTCTCGGTAACTCTCAATTATGATAATGAAACCTGGTATATTGATCAAATCATAGTTAATTAGACCTGTTTAAAAAATATTATTCTTGAAAGAACCTGAAAATCCGAAAATATACAGAAAAAAGGTAATATTTTTATCTTCGATTGTTATTTTGATTATTATCTGGATACTTGTAATCAAAATACTCAATGGATATTTTGCATCAAGTGTAGATGAAGACTGGAATCTTATCAGATCTGAAAAACTTGCTTACCAGGATAAATTATGTCAGAGCATATTTGAAAAATATCTAAATGAAACAAAAGAATATGCCAGTTTAGTTAAAGAAAATCTCGACATACGATACCAGCTATCTGAGAACGAACAAAAAAAACTTTTTGAGACACTTCTTCAGATAAGCGTTCCATCAAATATTGAAATAGAAATCTACGGTAAACTTCTCGATCTCAGGGCTTTTAAAGGTCGTCATTTAGAACCTGACTATCTGACTCTTCAGAGAGCCTTAAATGGAAAAGAATCAGTAATTCTGAAAGATGTTGGTTTTTTCAAATATCTTCTGTATTTCTCCCCGATAAAAAATTTAAATGATGAATCAGTAAATATTGGTGTCTGTGTAACCGCATCCCTGATAGATATTAAACAGCAGGTTACGAATAGTTATTTCAAGCCATACGGGATTAGCAAAGAAATTAATAATAATTTGAATGTAAATTCAGACATAATAACTTATAATTCGTTAAATTATTTTGAACTTACGGATACATCAAACCAGTCGAATCATAGATTTCTCGATTTAAAAACCGGAGATGGAAACATAATCGGGAAATTGAAGATTTCTGATTACGAAAAAACGCATCATATTAATTCTCTTCTGAATTATTCCGGTAAACTAATATCACTGTTAGTGCTACTGCTTTCGATTTTCCTATCTGCTTTATTTTTTAAACTGGTTGGAGAAATACAATCAACAATTATAAAACTGATAGTAGTCTTAACATTTTTCATAATTCTAAGATATTTGTGGGTTTATCTGGATTTTCCAAACAAATTAATTAATTCCGATGTTTTTTCTCCCGGTTATTATGCTTCTACTCTGGGCTTAGGACTATTTAAATCTCTTGGTGATTTATTTATAAATTCAATATTCTGTCTTGTATTCTGTATATATACAGTTTTTCAATTCCAGAGAAACTTTGATGTTATAAATTATTCTGAAAGCCGCTTCAGAAATATCAAAACCTCAATTCATATAATTTTACAGGTTGTGATTATTTTTTTATTAATTTATATGATTGGGATAATAATAAAGAGTATAGTTATCGATTCAAATGTTAAATTTCTGGACACAACGAATTTTATTCCCGATACAAGTTTATTCCTGATTCAAATAGCAATTTTATCCTTTAGCTTTTCTTGTATCGTTTTTATTTCATTATTGATTTTGGGAATATATAATTCCAGTAAAATATTTTTTAAAATCATATTATACAGAAAAATCCGCATGATTTTTATTTTTGCCGGATTATTTATAGTAAGTTATCTGCTTACCTTAACATCAATTAGTTTTGAACTGGTTCATTTTTACAGATTTATACTATTTGCAATAATATGTTCCTTTTGTGTATATTTGAACCGCTCTATAGTGAAATCGAGAAACCGGAGAATTTTCAATTTCAATACTCTTGCTTATATATTCTTAATTTGTATTATTTTAACTCCTGCGTTTTTACTCGATAATTTACGAAATCAGGAAATCAAAAATATTGAGCTTATAGGAAAGGAATTATCCCAGCCCACTAAAGATAAAGCAGGATTTGTGATTGCTGAAGAGCTTTCAAATCAGTCGCAAAATAAAGAACTTTATGAGAATCTGAAAAAGAACAATAAATTACCCGAATTAGCTTTTTATGTCTGGTCTAATAGCAAACTGTTAAACGAAAACATTAATACTGCTGTGATATTTTTAGATACAAACGAAAATGAAATAAGTGATTTCAATCTGAATTCTACGGAAATTATCAATGATTCGATTGTTAATTTTGTTAAACGCGAATATTTCAATCTTGATGATGACTATGATTCTCCGGATGCTCAATCCGATACACTATCAGCTGACCAAAACTTATTTGAAGAAGATATTCAAAAAGAAAATAAACAGGATATATTTCTGCCGCCGATTTTTGATAATGTAGATATTCTCGATAACAAGGATGAGAATATCTTGATAGGTGTTGTACCAATAGAGAATATTGAATTAAAAAATACCCAGTTTGCGAAAGTAATTGGGTATTTGTTATTTGTGGCAAAATATAATTCTGATGTAATATTTAACCGATCTTCTTATTTGTTATTTCAATCTTCAGACAAGAATAATCTTGTTGATAAATTGTTTTCTGAACCAGCTATCACAGAATTTGACAATGGAGAAGTAATCAATACTACGAATCCTGATATAGCTAAAATAAACAGTAAATCACTAGAACCGTTTTATGAGTTTGCCAAAAACAATAAAGAAAAAGCTGCCTGGCGGTTTGAATCCAATAATGAAGACAGATTCAGATCATTTTATATCATGGGAACAAACTCTCAAAGCAACAGTGATGGAAACAGAATATTTGCAATAAGTGTTAAAAGAAATGATATAACTATTACAATAATCTATTATTTTAAATTTATTATATTTTCCACGGGGTTATTTATTATTCTATATTTTTTCTATAGTCTTAGATTGATTCTAAAATTTCGGCAAATAAAATTGAATTTCAGGGAAAAATTATTCACTTCCTTCTTCATAGTTTCAATTATACCGATTATTTTTCTTGCAGTTTATACAAGGACATTTATAAAAAATAAAAATGATGTAACTCTTCAGAATCAAATACTTTCTGATCTTAACCTTGTGAATGAAAGCATAAAAGGTAAGAAATTATCATTTAGTAATTACAGGAATCAGGATAGTCTTATAAGACAGCAAAGAAATATACTCGATAAAAATCTTGCTAAACCGGATAAGAACTTCAATCTGTTCCTAAAAGAAAAGATTATTTCAACAACCAATGAGGAATTATTCAAATCTGATTTATTTGATACAAGAATTGACGAAGAGGCTTATTATAATATGTATATCCTTAAAAGTGATTTGTTGCTGAAGGAACAAATGATCGGAAACAATAAATTCCTGGTAGGTTATAAACCAGTAAAGGATAAAGATAATAATATCATAGGAATTCTTTCATCAATTTCTTTATTTAAGCAAAACGAAATTAATAAGGAACTTGTCGAAAATATGACTTTTATTTTTGGAAGTTATATAATAGCGATAATAATTCTTTTATTACTGGTGAACATATTTACTGACAGACTATCAAAACCAATATTAGAACTAAAATCAGCTACTGAAAAATTATCACAGGGACAAACAAATTTTGAAATAAGGATTTCCCGGAATGATGAGCTTGGTTCATTAGTGGATTCATTCAATAAAATGACAAAACAACTTGCCCGTTCGAAAATTGAACTTAAAAAGGCTGAAAGAGAAGCAGCCTGGAGAGATATAGCAAGACGTGTTGCTCATGAAATAAAAAATCCACTTACACCTATGAAGTTGTCAATTCAACATTTATATGAAATATTTAAGGATAAAAAAGGAGAAGATTTTAGCGATGTACTAACTAAGACTAAGAATATGATGACAACTGAAATCGATAAGTTAAACAAAATTGCTACCGAATTTTCAAATTTTGCAAAACTTCCGGGGAGAGATTATGAACCTCTTAAAATTAATGATGTTATAAGGGAGGTGGTTTCATTATATTCGTCTGAGCCAAATATTGAATTCTCATTGAAGCTGCCAATATTATCACCTTATGTATATGCTGATAATCAGGAGCTTAACCGGGTATTTCAGAATCTTATTAAAAATGCAATCCAATCCATAGAAGATGAAGGGTTGATAGAAATTTCCTCGATTTCAAGGGATAATTTTATAGTTGTCAGGATTAAAGATAATGGTACAGGCATTTCACCGGAAGTTATGAAGCATTTATTCACCCCTAATTTCTCGACAAAAAGCTCCGGAATGGGATTGGGATTGGCGATTGCCAAAAAATCTCTGGATGATATGAAAGCGTCAATTTCATTTGAAAGTAAGGTCAATATCGGTACAACTGTTGAACTAAGATTTAATGTCTATAAATCTGAATAATATATTGAAAAGAATCGAAATAATACCTCTTATTTTTTTGTTAATTACATATTCATGTATTTTTTCGTCGTGTGCTAATCAGCTTCCGCCGTCGGGAGGTGAAGACGATAAAAATCCACCCGGGATTAAATATTTATCTCCCGCACCGGGTTCTGTAAATTTTAAAGAAAAAGAAATTAATTTTGAATTTGACAAATATATCGATAGAAGAAGTTTTGAAGAATCATTTCTTATTTCTCCAAAACCGGACGGGAAAATGGAATTTGATTGGTCAGGTAAAAAGGTGAAAGTAATTTTCGAGAAACCTCTGAGTAAGAATAAAACTTATAAGGTAACTATAGGAACAGATTTAAAAGATGTCAACGCAGGTAATAAATTAAAAAATCCTGTTCAATTTGCTTTTTCGACGGGAAATGAAATTGATAACCATAAAATTATAGGGCGAGTATATGTAAAGACAATTAGTTATATCGTAATTTTTGCATATGAAGTAAAAAACAGAGAAAAGATAAATCCTGAAAATGAAAAACCGGACTATTTTTCAATTTTAAATTCAGATGGTACTTTTAATCTGACGAATATTCCTGCAGGAAAATACCGGCTATTTGCTGTTAAAGATAATGATAAAAACTTCCGTTATGATAAAGGATTTGAAGATATTGCAGTTACAGACAGAGATGTAGAAGTTAAAGATACATCCGATATTCAGACTGCAGATTTTCTGATGATAAATTTTGACTTTTCAAATACCGATAATAAATTTCTGGAATCCTTTAATACCGATTCTTTAAAAGTTGTGTATCATTCTATTAAAAATGGTTCTGTTTCCATACCAGTAGATTATAAGTATTATTTTCATTTCAAATTTGCGGGTTTGTCTAAATATGAAATAGCAAGCGGAATCTCCCTGACTGACACAATTCAAAAGAGAGATGAAAAATTGGTTTATAATTGGATAACAGATTCATTAGTTGAAGTATTTCCTTCTCAAAATTTAAATTATGCAACTGCTTACAAATTCATTGTTGATTTAAAAAGCGGTTCAAAAAAATACTATTCGGAAATTTTATTTACAACTGTAGAAAGAAAAAAATATTCTAAATTGTCGGGTAAGATATCGGGTAATGTTGGAAATGATTTTCCAATCGGAGTTTTTTTGTATAATAACGAAGATGCTTCGATTAATTATTCTTTAACACTGAAAAATGATTCAGTATTCACATTCCCAAATGTCATTGCCGGGGATTATTACTTATTTGCTTTCGTTGATAAAAATAGCAGTAATATTTTTCAAAAAGGTAACTATGATCCGTTTGTTACCGGTGAAAAATTTTATTTAAGCGAAAAATTATTAAATGTGAAGGGAAGAATGGATTACGAGAATATTTATATTAATTTTAAGTAGGTTTAATATTCAGTTTAATATCAAATAGTAGTTTATTAAACATCAGATCCGGGTTAACATTGAATTCAATGTCTCGCAGAACATCCTCTATCTCAGTTACGATTTTAAAAATATCAGCATGATAGGATTTTGAAAATTTCAAAATGTTATCTTTTAAATCCTGACTTATAATATTTGATTCATCCCCTGAGTAAACAGTATTGATATCACGGAACCAGATTATTAATATATATAATGCGAGTTTAATTAGATTTTTGTTTTTACTTTCAGTAATTATCGAAACAGATTTGTTTAAAGATACATACTTTGCAGTCATCAGATTTCTTAGTGTATCGATCACGGCATCCCGAAATATTTTATAATTTTCAATTTCCAGATCCTGAAATGTTCCTAAACTGCCTTGAGCAATTTCAGAAAAAAGGTCAGCTTCAGTTTCATTGAGTTCAGGGTTTATTTTTTTCAGATATTTTTTGATATCTGATTTACTAAGAGATTCGAATTTTATTTTCTGGCATCTTCCTACTATTGTTGGTAATAAGGAGTTCAGTTTTGAAGTAGTTAGAATAATTATCGTATTAGCCGGTGGTTCTTCAAGAATTTTTAACAATGAATTCGCAGTATTCGGATTCATCATATCGCAATCCGATATGATAAAAACCTTTTTATTTTTACTGCTAACTGTCATATACGCTTCTTTAATTAATTGTCGAATGCTATCAATTCTTATAGTATTGGCTTTTGGTATATTTACTTTGTAGTATAGATTCTTAGATTTCATTTCTAATTCTGAAAGTAAAAATTCATAGTCTGAAGTTGAGAGCGATTGTAAGACATTATCACTTACATTATCAGTTTTCGAAGCTGGTAGTGCGGTTATAAACTTTACAAATCTGGATTGGAATTTCCCGATATCCGTGCAGGTTCTGCATACATCGCAGGCGCCTTTCACTTTGTCGAAATTTTCACAATTAAGAGCTTTTGCAAATTCAATTGCTAAAGCATCTTTTCCGACTCCTTTTTTACCATGAAAAATAAACGCATGATGAAGCCTGTTGTTAATATGAATACTGCTTAAAAAATTTTTAACTTTATCCTGACCTATAATATTTTCCCACATACTGATTTAAAAAGTATTTCCGATTCCGAACTGAAAAGCAAGTTGTGTTTTAAAAATTGTACTGAAGCTATTATTGAATAACCATTTATCGATTCCGATGCCCGGGTCATAATCATACAATTTGAACCCTACATCGAATCTCACAGGACCTACGATTGTGTAATACCGTATTCCGAATCCAATTGCTAAAGCAATATCACTTATCCTGAAAGATTTCGGAGTTTCCCAGAGATTTCCATAGTCGAAGAAAGTTACAAATCCTAAGTCCTTAAAAATACCTTTTCCACCAAGAAAAGGTCTGGTTCTGTGTTCCAAACTTCCTTCAAGAAGAAAATTACCTCCATTTTCTTTCCCATCAAATGTTCCAAGTTTTTTTGCACTCCACCCTCTTACGCTCGTGCTCCCACCGGCTATGTATTTATACTCTAGAGGAACAATATTAACTCCAAATGTTTGATTCCCAAATACTAACTTATTGTCACCATATTCAAAGATTGATCCGACTAATAATTTTGTTGCTATTACAGACTTTGATTGTATACCACTTAAATTAAAATAAAACTTACTAAGACCTGTAAATTTCACATAACTAATAGTTGAAATTGTGAATAGCTTTTTCAATAAATTACCAAGACTTCCGCTTTCTTCAGCTGAAAAAACCTGTATATTTCCTGAAGTCGGAAATTGAAGATTATTTGAGTTATTGTGCAGTAGCGATAGTCCAAAAACAGAGGTAAAAACATTTATTAAAAAATCATTTGATAATATAACGGAGGAATCAATAGTATTTCCGGTCACAGCATTTCTAATGCTAAATCTTTGATTGCTTAATTTCCAATCAAAACCAAGATTATTGATATAAGTATAATTAGGTAATTCATATACAATCTGAAAAGTATTTTGAATAGTACTAATTCTAAAAACTTCTTCAGAATTCATAGTGGCTTTTAATTCCCAGTTCCCTTTAATTTTGTAATTATTGAATATATAAGGCTGATACAACTGGAAATTTAATTCCAGTGCGTTAATGTCCAATGAATGAACTAATACTTTTGCAGTGGTTGTCTGTGTGCGCCCCCCACCAAGAAAATATTTATCTGAGAAAGACAATCCAACACCTGCATAAAATCTGTTACTTATATCATAACCAAATACCTGAGGCTGCAATTCATATTTATCATTAAGACTTATATGTACAATTAGGTTTATTCTGTTTTGTTTTTCTCCGGCGATTTCCGTTTGTATCCTGATATACTCAATAACTGATATTCTGCTCAATTTATTTTCAGTCATCACAATGTTTTCTTTGCTATATAGTTCATTCTCTTTAATATCAATTTCATTGTAGAATTTGTCTAAAGAAATATTATGTTTATTATTTTTAACGGAGAAAGTTATTTTATTTATTGTATATTGAATGTTAGGCCGGATGTAAACTTTTATATTTACAGTATTTGAAGATTTCTGATTTGATGAAATAATCTTTATTATTTCGGGAGGATCGAAAGATGCATCTGCATAACCGTTATTATTCAAAACGTTCACTATTCGGAAAATTTCCTGACTTAAATAATTCCTGCTATAAAAATCACCTGATTTGATTATTACTTTTTCGTAATCATATATTAATCTGAGTATCTCAGTTGAAACAGATTCTAAACCTATTACTTCTATTTTATTGATTACATAATGTTTTTCTTCATTTATGGTAACTTTCACATTAGCAGTCTTGGCTTTATAATTAATTAAAATCGAAGTATCAATTTCAGTGTCGAAAAACCCATTGTCAAAATAGAATTTCTTAATTTTATCAACATCATTTCTGAGTTCACCAACATCAAAATATTCATAAGTGGGAGTTTTAAGTAATGCTTCTATTGATGATTCGTCAAAAGTAGCAGTCCCGGAAAAAGAAATTTCAAACTCGTTTAACTTAATTTTATAGCTGTTATCTTCATCCTGAGAGAAAGAGATTGCTGATGTACATAAAAATAATATAACATGGGAAAACAAAATCAGTATATATCTTGGCATATATGATCAAAAATAACTAAAATGTCAGCTTAAAAATCCTTGCTTTCTTCATCGTAAAAGAAATCTTCATCAGTAGGGTAGTCCAACCAAATTTCTTCAATACTTTCATAAGGTTCTTCTGTATCCTCTAATTCCTGCAGATTATCAACTACTTCTTGTGGAGATCCTGTTCTTGTAGCATAATCAATAAGTTCATATTTATTTGCAGGCCATGGTGCATCATCAAGGTACGATGCTAATTCCAATGTCCAAACCATGTTTATTTTATCCTCCTAAAATTATTTAAAATTATTCAATTTAAGTTCATTATTCAAAATCATGTTCGAAATATTCTATAGTTCTGTCGAATTTATTTTCTTCGATTTTATCAGATTTCAATTTTTTATTTATTTCAATTTGTTTTTCCAGCCTTTTTCCAAATTCTAAAGCGGCATTATATCCGTAATGTTTGCATAAATAATTAAGTGCAATTATCTCTGCAATAACAGTAATGTTCTTACCCGGAAAAATGGGCAAATATATCGTTTCAATTTCAACACCTAATAAATTTGTTGTTGTACCGCTTAAACCAGTTCTGTCAGTTCTGAGTTCCGTATCTCTTTCCCAATTTTCAAGAACAACTATAACCTCAACCCTTTTTTGGAATCTAATTGCTCTAATTCCGAATATTTTTCTGACGTCAATAATCCCCAGTCCTCTGATTTCCATAAAATGTTTAACCAAAGCAGTGCCAGAACCCATTAAAACGCTCTCTGCTTTTTTGGAAATCAATACGATATCATCCGCAACCAAACGATGACCTCTTTCAACAAGGTCTAAAGCAATTTCACTTTTGCCGATTCCGGATTTTCCGCAAAATAAAAGACCAACACCATAAACGTCTACAAAAGACGCATGAAGAGCAATTTGAGGTGAAAATTGGTCGTCAAGAAAATCACTAATTAAATAAGAAAATCGTGTTGTAGGATAAGGAGTTTTAAATATCGGAATATTCTTTTCATCAGCTAAATCAAGCATACTTTGCTCCACATTATTGTCATTAGTGACAATAATACAAGGAATGTCAAACGACATGTATGTGTCCAATGCTTTCTTTTTTGATTCATTATCCAGATTCAATAAATAATTTATTTCCGTATTGCCGAATATCTGGATTCTATTGAACGTAAATAAACCGACAAATCCTGCTAATGCTAACCCGGGACGATGTATATCTTTTTCAGATATAATCCGTGTTTGAAGAATATCCCGCTGAGTTATCTTTGATAGTTTAAAACGATCCTTGCTTTCTCTATAGAAAAAATCTACATTTATAGACTCTTTCTTGAATTCCTTAATATTTTTTAATCCTTCGAACAATTGATCTAATTTGTTAAATTATATCGATTTATATTTATCAGTTGCGTGTTTTTGTGTTTTATTTTTATCTTTATATTTATGTAGTTGGATTTCAATTTTCTCCAATGATTTATCGATTGCTTTATCAAATTCATCTGCAAATTCAGCTGCAGTCATCGTTTTATCTTTCAATTTTATTATTATTTCGCAATGTTTATGATTTACGGGCGGTTTATCATATGAAAAAATTACTTCAGCGTGTAAAATATCTTCATTATATTTTCCCAAAAGATCAAGTTTATCACTCGTGTATTTGTGTAAAGATTCTTTAGCTTTAAAATGTCTTGCTGTTATGTTTATTTTCATACGCGATAATTTAATAATTTATAAGAAAAATGAAAAATATCTCATTTTTTTTGCGAATATGCAAAACTATATGATTAAATGCAATAAATAAAATAATTAATTTTATGTATTTTCAATAATTCATTATGAATTTAATAAATCCATAAATTTGTACATATTTTACTTTCAAACTTTTGCATGAATAAATTACATTTTAAGACAAACAATTCGAAAATTGCTAATTTAGTATATTTTGTAATTTTAGTTGTCAGTTTTGTTTGGGTATTATTGATATTTCTAGCTCCATTTTTGTATAATATCGATGGCCCATTTGCACAATTTGGAAGTTATATCTATATGTTTTTCTCTGAAACTTGTCATCAGATTGAATCTCGTTCATTTATTCTTTGGGGATATAAACTTGCCGTATGTTCGAGATGTACAGTAATTTATGTATCATTTCTTTTAAGTGTTATATTATACCCGTTCATCCGGAAGATACAAAATGAAAAAATACCCAATATATTTGTACTGATAATTCCTGCATTTCTGGTTTTTACTGATGCTTTTCTTGATTTAACAGGGATACTTGAAAATTCTTTCCTGACAAGAACTATAACTGGCTTTATGATAGGATTTGTGTTACCTATGTTCCTTATACCGGGATTTATAAACTTATTTAAAAGTTTTTATCGTGTATTTGATAAATAATTGTTTTTATGGACAATTCACCTAATAGACTTAGACCTGTAATAATTGGGACATTAGCAATTTCTGCTATATCGATAATGCCTATAATAAACTTTGTTAATTTATTTTGCTGTGCAGGAATAATATTGGGTGGGGCTATCGGTGCAATGTTTTACAGTAGACAATTAAGCAATTTTAACCAGCAAATTACAACTAAAGATGGTGCGATAATGGGACTTCTGGCAGGAATTCTTTCAGCTATAATTGTTACAGGAATAAATTTATTAATGGTATTATATTCGAATATAAATCCTATAACTGAAATTTTAGAAGCCGTGAATACTTTTAGCAAAGATCTTCCTCAAGAAGTCTATGACCAAATGAAACATTTTTCAGACGAATTTGAAAGATATGGATATTCTCCGACTTTGATTTTAGTTTCTTTGATAATAAATGTAATTATATACCCGCTATTTGCTTCTATCGGAGGAATAATCGTTGCAATGATAAATATAAATAAAAACAAAAGAAGGATTTCTCAAAAATCATAAACTAAACTATTAAATTATTACGGCGGTTTGAAATTGAAAATGACAGCTTAATAAATTATTTTTATATAAATGTACGAATATTCAGGATCTATACATATTCATTCCACTTTTTCAGATGGCACTGCAGTAGTTGAAGAAATCGCTAAATATGCGAATGAGACTAATTTGGACTTTATTATTCTCACCGATCACAATACTATGAAAGCAAGAGATGAAGGGCTCGAGAAGTGGTTTGGGAACACCATGGTGATTGTAGGATGTGAAATTAATGATATTGACAATAAGAACCATTATCTTACTGTTGGTTTGGATGAGTTATTTGGTAAGTTCAAACCATTACCTAATAATGAATTTGGAAGTGAACTACCTGCACGGGAATATATCAGATTAGTAAAGGAAAAAGGCGCAGCCGGATTTATTGCCCATCCATTTGAAAAAAGAAGTACAATACCCGAACATCCTGCTTATCCGTGGACGGAATGGGATTCAGAAGATTTTGATGGAATTGAAATATGGAACCATATGAGTGAATGGGTTGAAGGACTGACTGATAAAAATAAATATCAAAGATTTTTCCACCCATTAAAATCAATAGTGTCTCCTGACCCAAAATCTATAAAAAAATGGGATGAACTTAACTTGAAACGAAAAGTTGTAGCTATTGGAAGCATAGATGCACATGCTCATAAACATAAAATTATGGGTTATGAAATTGTAATTTTCCCTTATAAAATTTTGTTCAAATCTATACGCACACATGTATTCGTTGATCGAGAAATCGTAAAAGGGGATAATGAAAATTTTTCGAATTATTCAAAAGAAATAATGAATGGCTTGAAAAAAGGACATTCATTTTTAGTAAATCATTATCATGGAGAAGGAAGAGGGTTCAGATTTTATTCTGAATATTGTGACAAGATTTATAATATGGGTGACGAATATATTTTTGACAAAAACAAATGTAAATCATTTAAGCTAAAAGTTTATTTGCCAAAAAGTACTGTCATAAAACTTATAAAGAACGGAAAATGTATTGATGAGACCAATGGAATGGAATCGAATTGGGAATTTGATAAACCCGGTAATTATAGAATTGAAAGCTGGATTGGTGATAAAGCCTGGATATTTTCTAATTATATCAGAATTCTTGCTTAAAATTATTAATGATTAAATTTTGAGACAAAATAGAAATGTAAGAAATAATCTTTACAAACACCTAATACTAAATCTATTTATTCAAATTGTGGAGTTTTTGGTATTTTCAATCATCCCGATGCTTCTATATTAACATACTATGGGTTACATGCTTTGCAGCATAGGGGACAGGAGTCTGCTGGAATTGTTACTAGTGAATTTATTCCTGATAAAAATAAGTATCATTTCAATTTATATAAAGATCATGGCCTGGTATTGAATATATTTAATGAAAGTATTTTAACTCAAGTTCTGAAAGGGAATTCTGCAATTGGTCATAATCGCTATTCCACTACCGGAGCATCTGATAAAAGAAATAATATTCAGCCATTTAAAGTATCTTATAAATATGGAAACCTTGCATTATCTCATAATGGAAATCTTACAAATACAAATGCATTAAGAGCAAAACTTCAGGATGAAGGAACTATATTTCAAACTTCCACAGATAGTGAAATTATTTTACACCTAATCGCAAAGAGTAAGGAAAAAGATGAAATTAACAGAATAATAGATGCATTCAGTCAAGTTCAGGGAGCATATTCAATATGTATTTTAACAGATGACAAATTGGTAGCAATTAGAGATCCATTTGGAGTTAGACCATTAGTTTTAGGAAAGCTAGATGACAGTTATATTTTTGCATCTGAAACTACCTCACTGGACATCATAAATGCAGAATACATTCGTGATGTTGAACCGGGTGAGATCGTTGTTATAGACAAAGATGTAATAAAGAATAAAGAAGTTAAATCATTCAGATTTAAAAAAGCAGAAAAATTCAAACATTGCATATTCGAGTATATATATTTTTCAAGACCTGATAGCATGGTATTCGGAGAAAGAGTAGATAAAGTACGAAGAAAAATCGGCAGGAACCTTGCAATCGAGAAGCCGCCTCCCGGAAAAGATAATCCTGAAGAGAAAAGAGTAGTAATAATAAATGTTCCGGATTCTTCCAACACTGCTACTTTGGGCTATTTTAATGAAGCATCCAAGAACAATAATGATATCAGACTTGAAATTGGCTTGATAAGGAGTCACTATGTCGGCAGAACATTCATACAGCCCGGTAAAGATATCAGAAAAATGAAAGTAAAAACAAAATTTAATATCGTGAAAGGAGTTTTGGAAGATAGAAAAGTGGTAATAGTGGATGATTCGATAGTAAGAGGTACTACATCCAAATTACTGATAGAACTTATTCGAAAAGCTAATCCAAAGGAAATTCATTTAAGGATATCTTCACCGCCTATAATATCTCCATGTTATTATGGTATGGATTTTCCGTCTAAAGAAGAGTTAATTGCAAATCAATATCATCAGGATGTTGAAGAAATAAGGAAAGCACTTGGTGTGGATAGTCTTGAGTACCTTTCAATTGAAAAACTTCTCGAATCTGTGAACCACGAAAAGCCTGAAACAGATTATTGTACTGCTTGTTTCACCTGTAAATATCCTATCCCTATCGAGGGAATAACTAATATTGATAAAAATAAATTTGAAGATTAAATTATGCAAAAAAATCAATTAACCTTTCATAAATCCCGCAGGGAAAAACTTCTTCAGCATACAGGGAAAGGTTCGGTAATACTTATTCTCGGAAACACTTTAAGAAATAGGTCTTATGACCAGAATTACTTTTTCTCCCAGGATAGGAATTTTTATTATCTCACAGGATTCGAGGAACCCGATGCTGCTTTATTGCTTTTCTCAGAACCTTTCGAAGTGGAAGATAAATTAAATAAGAAAAAATTTAATACTAAAGAAGTACTTTTTGTCCAACCCAAAAATTTGGAAAGGGAAGTATGGGTAGGTAAAAGATTAGGAAAAGATCTTGTGAAAAAAGAACTTGGAATTTCTGCATCTCTTGAGAATAACGAGCTTCCGCGTGTAATCGATGATGTAATAGTAAAAGGAGGATTGAAATTATATATAAATTTATACTCACTATTTTCCCTTGATGGTGAATTCAAGAAATTATTAAGTCATTTTTTAAATAGCTTAAAAGATTTTTCTCCGAATCATCAGATTATTGATGTTTCTCATATAATCGGCAGGTTGCGCAAAGTCAAAACAGAATATGAAATTACTCAGATCAAGCGAGCAGTTGAAATTACGGTAAAAGCATATAATGAATCTATTAGAAATGTAAAACCCGGACTATATGAATACGAAATTCAGTCCATGTTGGAAAATATTTACAGAAAAAATAGCTGTGGGAATGCTTTTTATCCTATAGTCGCTTCAGGCAGTAATGCATGTACACTTCATTATGAAATCAACAAAGATATACTAAGGAACAATGATTTGCTTCTTGTAGATTCGGGAGCAGAATATAAATATTACAATGCAGATATTACACGTACTCTACCTATCAATGGGACTTTCAGCAATGAGCAAAAAATTATTTATGATATTGTACTGCGGGCAAACAAAGAATGTATTAAGAAAATAAAACCCGGTGTAAAGCTTACTTATCTGAAAAAATTTACGAGAGAATTTCTGGCAAAAGAACTAATGAAGATAGGTTTGATTAAAAATAATAAAGATATAATTAAATATTACATGCACAGTGTTGGTCATCATCTGGGTCTTGATACTCATGATGCAGTTCCTCTGGTCGAATCCTCATATGGCGATTATGATTCATTAAAACCAGGGAATGTGATAACAATAGAACCCGGATTATATTTACCTGAGACGGACAGAAAACTACCCTCGAAATTCAGAGGGATTGGAGTTAGAATTGAAGATGATATACTTGTTACAAATAACGGTCATAAAATTTTAACATCATCGCTCACAAAAGAAATCAATGAAATTCAATCTATGATGAAAGGAATTAAATAATGAAAATATTTATTTTAGTTTTTCTATCTATCTTTACTGTAATATCACTTTACTCACAGGAGAAGGATTCTTTTCTAATATTTAATTCCGATGGCACTAAGGCTTCCTATGCAGATATATTGAAATCTGCCGAAAATTCGGATGTGTTATTTATTGGTGAGCTTCATAACAATGCTGTTGCCCACTGGCTTGAGTATGAACTAACTAAAGATTTATTTACTATTAAAAAAGAAAACCTAATACTTGGGGCGGAAATGTTTGAAGCAGACGACCAGTTGGTGGTAGATGAGTTTCTTTCGGGAAAACTGAGTGAGAATACATTCAAAGCAGAAGCGAAATTATGGCAGAATTATAAAACTGACTATAAACCTCTTCTCGATTTTGCTAAAACAAATAAACTTAAATTTATCGCGACCAATATCCCCAGAAGATATGCATCACTTGTATATACCAGAGGTCTGGAAGCACTGGATAGCCTTGAAAAAGAATCTTATAAATGGATAGTACCTTTACCTTTTGAAATTGATATGAGTCTCAGTTGTTATAAAGATATTATGGAAAAGGCTGAAGGGCATGGAGGGGAAAATCTTCCTAAATCTCAGGCGATAAAGGATGCTACTATGGCTTATTTCATAAATAAAAATATTGAGAAGAAGAATATGTTTATTCATTATAATGGATCTTATCATTCAGATAATCATGAGGGAATATGTTGGTACTTGAAAAAATATAATAAAAATTATAAAATATTAACAATAACGACGATAGAACAAGATGATATAAGTACATTAAATAAAGAGTTTCTTAATAAAGCGGACTTCATTATTGCAGTTCCGGAATCTTTTACAAAAACTTATTAAGAAATTTCCTGTTCTAAATTATCGAAAGGTCAATTTTGCGGGCTTCTATGTTTACATTTATTATCTTAACATTCACCTTTTGTCCGGCTCTGAATGTCTTGTGTCTTCTGCGGCCTGTGACTAATAATTTATTTTCATCATAGTTATAATAATCATCTTCCATATCTCTGAATCTCACCAATCCTTCAACCATAATATCGCTTAGTTCAACAAACATTCCATAACTTACAATTCCGGATATAATTCCGTCAAATTCATCTCCTATAAATTTTGATAAATAATTTATCTGTAGAACTTTTGTATATTCTCTTTCAGCATAGACCGCATTCTGTTCTTTAAGTGTGGAAATCTTGCATATTTCTTCAACTTTCTTGGCATCTTGTTTTATAGATTTTGCTTTTATCTGTTGATTAATATACTGTTTGATAAGTCGGTGGACTACAAGGTCGGGATAACGACGGATAGGGGAGGTGAAGTGAGTATAATCGACGAAACCTAACCCATAATGTCCGATATTCTTATCAGCATATTTAGCTTTTGCCATAGAACGAATTAATAAATCGTTGATTATAAAGCTTTCTTGTTTACCTTTTATTGTGTCCAATAACTTCTTCAAGGAGGATTTATCTTCAAGGTCTATAAAATATCCAAATTGCTTAATAAATTGAGTTAGGTTACTAAGTTTTTCATTATCAGGTTTATCGTGTATTCTGTAAATGAAGGGTAAGTTTGAACCTATATCTTTAGCAGTTTTATGAACGAATTCTGTAACACATTTATTTGCAAGCAGCATAAATTCTTCTATCATCCTCATAGAGTTGAGTCTTGGTTTCAGTTTTATACTTGTTATGTTAAATTTGTCATCGATTAAAATTTTAACTTCAGTAGATTCAAAATCAAGACTTCCTTTTTTCATTCTTTCTTTATAAAAACTCTGCGATATTCTGTGCAACAATAATAGGTCTTCAGAATAAATCCCTTTTTTTGAATCCAGAATATCCTGAACTTTTTCATAAGAAAATCTTTTATTGCTTCTGATAACAGATTCTTTAATCTCATAACTTTTCAGTTTAAATGTCTTATTCAGAGTGACCAATACAGAAAACGTGAGTCTGTCCTGATTCTCCTTTAGCGAACAAATGTCGTTAGATAATTTCTCCGGAAGCATTGGTACGACTTTGTTTACTAAATAAACACTTGTTCCACGTGACATTGCTTCAACATCAATTTCAGAATACTCCTTCACGAAATATGAAACATCAGCGATATGTATTCCAAGAATATATTCATCCTTCCCCGATTTTTGTATAGATATTGCGTCATCAAAATCTTTAGCATCTTCCGGATCAATTGTAACTGTTGTAACATTTCTCAAGTCAATTCTATCTTTTATATCTAATTTAGTATTAATCGAGTTAGCACGAGATTCTATATTTTTAGGGTAATTTTTATTCAGATCAAATTTATAATAGATTGATTCCAGTTCAGCGGAAATATCTCCAGCCACTCCTAAAACCATCACAATTTTACCCTCGAATTCATAGTCATCTTTAACTCCGTCTATTTTTTTAATTAATATGCAAACAACTTTATCACCCTCTTTTGCATTGTTATAATTTTTGGCTGATATAAATATTTCTTTCGTAACTATTTTTGAATCAGGAACTACTAGTCCAAAAAATTTACTTTTCAGGAATTTACCTGTTATTTTAATTTCTTTCTCGATTAAATATTCAGGCTCTGATGTTGGTGATTTTATTTTATTATTTGATTTATATTTTTCATCCTGATTTTTATTTCTTGTTCTTGAACTGAACGAAGATTCTCTTTTATGGTATTTTGAATCTCTTTCACCTCTCGATTTTTTCGATTTTCTTTCAAATTCCATCCTGTTTTTTGAGTAGTTTTCAACGCCGATAAGCCCGTCAACGTTTTTATCCATGTCTCGATATGCAAATTCTTTTAGAATATAATATTTACCTTTTTTAAATATTTTTCCTTCATTTGTAAGTAAACTTAATGCATTTCGGAGATTTCCGCGATCACTGGATTTTAAAGAAAGTTTATTAAAAAGATTGTTAAACTTGATAGAATTGTTCTTTTCAGTTTTCAGAGCGGATAATATTAGATGTTGAAATTTAATATGCTTAGAAATTAATTTTATAAAGAATGAGTCCTCCGATTCGATTTGAAGTATTTATTTGTGTAGTATTTTGGGAAAACGGATCAACAATTCTTTCAAACTGAAATATAAGATTATTAGAAAGCGATTTCACTTTAAGTAATTTATTTAAAGGATATTCAATAACGAAATTTGCGCTCGTTATATCGTAAAATAGCTGTCCTCCGAATCTTACGATGGCGTCTCCAAATTCTGCGGTGAATCGGATATCTGTTCCCTGGATTACATTACTGCCTGTGTTTTCAACATAGTTTATATCAGTATTTATAATAAAAGGTAAACTGTTAGTGATAAGAGATGATAAGTAACCCGAAACAATATTGGTTCCAACATTTGCACCAATACTTGAGAATAAATTGGTTCTCTGTGAAGCACTTAATTCATCTTTAAATTTGCCGAATACAATAAAACTTAGCGCCTGATCAGTTTGGTCTCCGCCTCCTAATGAGCTACCGTTAACATTAACAGCCCAGACAAGTTTGGGGTTTGAAGCATTACCTGATACTCCAAATTTTATTAAAACATCTCGCGTGTTAAGAGAATTGTTTGGGTCGGGAGATTTTCCATTGTATTCGGCTGTCAGAAAAAGATCCGGATTAATAGGATTACCATTGAAAACAATATATCCTGTAACATTAAAGACTTTATAAAACTTATAATAACAGTTTTGTGACAAATCTACTCTCCCTCTGAGTTCAAGTAAATCGTTATTCTTATTATCAAGATAGAGAGATGTTTTCACTTCCCCGTTGAACTCTTGTTTGGTTTGTTCATCTACAATAAAGTTAACAAATATGCTGTTTAATGTTGTAATTGATATATCGTAAATAAATTTCAAATTTTGGGAAGATGTTTTTTTAGATAATGTATCTTTTACCGTAAGCGCTTTATCAAATGGATTAAGTGTGTAATCTTCCCGTTTTGATAATGTATCATTATAATATGCATAAATTAACTTTAAACTGTCTTTCGAAAAACTTGAACTATCAATTGAGACTGAATAACGAAAATTATCATCATACAAATGAAAAGCTTTATTTTGATTCGTTGACATCAATAGTTTTCCTTTTTTCAGGAGAAAATTACCTGATAAAAGAATTTGGTCAGAATTACCCGAGATTGTTAAAATCGGATTACCGCTACCGGCATAAAGATCCCCATAAATTTCAAGATCATTTTTTAACACTTTGCTATCCAGTACTTTTATATCTCCCAATAAATCAAAAGAAAGTTTATTCAACTTAAGATTCAGGAAATCAAGATACCCATCAAAAGTTATAAATTTATCCATTTCTCCAGGATAATATAACCTTGTATTATTTACAATTAATTTTTCATTATCAGTGGCAACATCAAGGTCAAAATCGTACTTTAAGCCGTTCAGGGAAACAAAAAATGATCCATTACGAATGTTCATATTACCGGTAAATATCGGTTGTTTTACAATACCTCTAATATTCAAAACACCTTTTAATATTCCATGCAAATCGGAAATCAATGGGATGTTTTGTTCGAGCAATGTAATTTGAACACTATCAGCTTTTATATCGAGATATACGGGATTATTTAGAATATCAAAATTGGCGGAATCATTTAAAAGTGGATTTTCAATAGGAATTTTACCATTTACCAATAGTTTTCCGTTTGTTACAGGGTCAATCAAAACAATATCAGGAGTTAAAATATTATCGTTGTATTTTACGATAGCGTATAAATATCCGATACTATTAGTATCAAATTTAATGTTATCAGTATAAATTTCAACCATCAGGTTAGGATCTTTAAAAGAACCTTCGTACTTAATTTTTAAGTTTTTAATATTTCCATTTACTATATTTTTTTTGAATACATTAAACAAATTGGATTTAGATAAATCCGAAATACTAATATCGTTGGCGATTAAAGATATTTTACTATCAGAATTTAAAGAATAATATCCATTTACATCAATTTTCTGTTTATCCTCCGAAATTGAAAATTTCTGAAAATCGATATAGTTGCTTGAATCAGTAATTTTATATGATAATACGATAGGTTCAGAATTATTCAAATTATAATTTCTGTAACTAAATCTCAAAGTATCGAAAATAAAATTCGTTTCCTTTTCTTTGAATGCTATTTGTCCGTTTGTTAACAACCTTGTTGAATCGATATTAGTTTTTATATAAAAATTATTTTTATAACTTTCCAAACTAACTCTAATATCTAATGAGTCATTGACAAATTTACCATACTTTAAATTATCAGTTTTAAAATATAAATCTGCGTAAATGTTATTCGGTGATTCTTTATTATAATCATTATTTATATCCAATTTTATTAAAGCTTTTTTCATCAATGCTAAAGAATCATTCAAACTGAAATCAGTTACTTCTCCGTTAGTTGAAAATGAAAAAGTGTTATTGTCGTTTTTAATTTTTCCTGCTATATCAGCTTTTAGTTTAAGTTTATTATCATTAATTGCAATATTCAATGGGACAAAATTCTTGAGTTTCATGGAATATTCAAAATCCACGTCTCCATAACTGTTTTTGATAGTAACATTATCAGTAATAGTGACACTTGAATCCACTAGTCCTAATTGTTTTTTTATTGATGTAGAAATATTGTTGAGATTATCAGAAATGATTTTTGGAAAAGTCTTATATGAATATATACCTTTAGCTTTGATATCCAGTATATTTGACGTAATATCCAGATTCTTTTCGGTTGAACTTCCTGACATATTAATCCTTAAATTAGTTTCAGGAATTATAAAACTCTGGTATTGTGAGGGAAAAATATTAAAATTAAAAGACCCATTTAATAAATCAACATCTGTACCTTTCCCGTTTAAGTCAAATTCGAAATTCAAATTACTATTATCGCTTTGTTGTTTAGTGATTCCCGCGAGGTTAAGATTCCTAGCATTACCTTTTAAATTATAACTGATATTATTGATATCGTTGATATTAACATTTCCCGAAAAAACCGTATTAACATTATTTCCGGAATAATTAATATCTAAAATATAATTTCCACTATTAGCTTTTATGGTGCCGAAAGATCTTGAAATATTTTGATTATATATCTTGCTGTTATAAATATTGTATATGATGTCGGAAGATAACTTTCTATAATCTGTACCGGATCCCTTAGCACTTAATGTGCCGCTAACATAGCTTTCTAATTCCTTATTCTTTATCAACTTTCCTAAATTAAATCCATTCAATGAATTCTCACTTTTATAAATAATCTCATGTGAAATATCCAGATATGTCTTACCGGAAATTTCTCCGGCAGATGAATTAACATCGTATTCACCATAAAATCTTTTCAGATCTCCTCTGTATAACAAGGTAGCTTTAACAATTCCCAGATGACTAAAATCCGGAATCGGTAAACCGGGGAAATTGACTTTCGAATCGTTTGGGTCCAGTATGCAGTTTCTTGCTTTTGCATCTATTTCAAGATTTTCCGGGGAATTGAGGTTTTTTACTTTCCCCAAAACATCGATGTATGAATTATTAGTTCTTGCAATAAGTTTACTTATCTCAAGGTCTGCGTATTTTCCTTTAAAAACAAGATCAAGAAAATATTTACCTTTAATAAAATCCAAATCCGGTAAAAAGAAATATAAATCACTAAAATCAAATCTATCTGTAGATATATGCCCATCGGCATCACATTTTCCTAATTCTTTATAGTCAAAATTGAACAAATCAAATTTATTCAGATTAATCATTGGGATATTTATATTTGATTTATCAGTAATTAATAACAAATCAGATACATGCACCGTACTATCCGCATCCAGCTTTGCATTTAAAGTTAATTTGTTAAGATTAAATTCAGAATTCGTTTTAAATGAAACATTTTTAATATTTGTGAGAATCTCATTTTTTTTATACCTGCATGATAATTCAATATTAAGGTTGTTCAAATCAAAATAATCAAGATCAAAGTGCTGTAATTTATTCATAAAAACCTGACGAACAGGAATATTGCTTTGTTTATCTGTTAATATTCGAACCGAGCAACTATCAATTTTAAGATTATTTATATTTATATCCCATTCGAATTCTTTTTTAGTGGTATCCTTAGGTTTTTCAGATTGCAGCAGATAAGTCAGATTCCAAATTAAACTGCCTTTTTTATCCTTAACATTGGTCAAATTAATTTGTGGTTTCTCAATTTGAATATTATTAACTAAAACTTTATTATCAAGAAGAGGAATCAGATTATATGAAACTTCAATTGAGTTTGATTTGAAAAGGGTATCACTTTTAACAATTAATGATATATTGTTTATCTTTATTCCGGTAAATAGATTTCCTTCAATATTTTCAATCGCAAGTATGCTTTCTTTTTCCAATAAATTATTATTGATTTCATTCAGAGCAAAAGATAAAATTTTGTTTTTGAAAAATGCTGTTTGAAGAAGTACTAAAAAAATTATGATTAATATTAATAATGAGGACGAAAAGTATATTAACAATTTAAAAAGCCTATTTAAAAAACTTTTCTTTTTCGGTCTTTTGCCTTTTTCAGATTTATGATTGTCCGAAATTGTTATTTCCTGTTCCTCTGGCATTACAAATCTAATTAGATTTTATTTTTTCTAATATTGTAGTTGTAGAATAATTTTTCAGAAAGCTTAAACTTACTACTTTCCCTCCATATTCTTTAACAATATCAGAACCAACAATGTTCTCTTCTTTCCAGTCACCGCCTTTTACCAAAAAATCAGGTTTAATTTCTTTAATCAGTTTATAGGGTGTGTTTTCATTGAATATTATTACTGCATCAACGGGTTTTAAATTATCTAATATATAAGCTCTGTCCTCTTGATTATTTATTGGTCTCGAATTCCCTTTTAAAATTTTTACGGAAGCGTCAGAATTCAAACCAATAACCAAAAAATCCCCTAACTTTTTTGCTTCATTTAAGTAACTTATATGACCTTTGTGAATTATATCGAAGCATCCGTTTGTAAAAACCAGTTTATACGATTTTTCGCTAAGGGCTATTCGTTTTTGCAGAAATTCTTCTAATTTGTATATCAAATTTCTATTATTGAGCTATTTATTTATAAAACTATTAATTTGTTTTATCAAAGATTCTTTTTCAATGGGAACTATTCCAACTTCCTCTACTACAATCCCTGCGGCAAAATTAGAAATTGTTACAGCATCTTTAACAGAAGCTCCTCCGCTTATCGCTACGGCAATTGTGGATATTACCGTATCTCCTGCACCTGAAACATCTGCCACATTTCTAGCTCTGGTGTTAAAAGTAGATATCAAAATCTCTCTATCATTATTTTCAAACATCATTATTCCATTCTCACCGAGTGTACAAACCAGGTATTTACAATTTATTTTATTTAATAGTTCTTTTCCAATATTTTGAATTTCAATTAATGCTTTTGCTTTTTTTCCAAAAGCTTCTTCAATTTCTTTTTTATTTGGTTTAAATAAGAAAACATCCTTATATTCAAAGAAGTTATCAAATTTTGGATCAACCAAAACTTTAATACTATTTGTTCTTGAAAAATCAATTACTTCTTTGATAACATCTTTAGTCAAGACTCCCTTATTGTAGTCCTGAAGTATAATTACTTCAATTTTTTCTGCGTTTTTGTTAAGTAAATCAAATATTCGTTTTTGAGTCTCTTTTGATATATCTTTTTTTGATTCACTGTCTATCCTTATCAGATGATGAGAATCCGCGATTACTCTTGTTTTGCAAGTTGTAGGTCTGGATTCTTCAGTAATTAATCCATCTATAGTTTGATTATTCTGAATCATAACTTTCTTTAAAATCTCAGCATTTGAATCATTTCCTACAACACCAATCAGAAAAGGGTCGGCTCCTAAAGATTTAATATTTAAACTAACATTAGCTGCACCGCCTAATTTAGGTTCACTTTCCCGGGTTTCAAACACCTGAACGGGTGCTTCAGGTGATATTCGTGTCACTTCTCCAAGCAAATATTGATCTAACATAACATCACCAATAATGCAAATAAATTTTCCCGAGGCATTATTGAGTATTTTTTCTGTATTAATGGATTTCATAGTATATTTATTTTTTAAATATAATTTTAATATACGGGTTATTCAATGAATTAAGTTAATTTCAATTCATATACTCACTAAAATTAAGAAATTGAAAATTCTTAATTAAATACATATTTTTCAAATATGTATAATAAAGTTGATGATTTATTCTTAAAGAAGTTAGAGCAATGTATTGGTTCGGAATTTGTTGCTTATGATGAAGAAATATTAAATAATAATTCGAAAGATAATACTGAAAATTTATCATTTTTGCCGGAAGTTGTTGTCAGACCTGATAAAACTTTCGAAATATCTCAAATCCTGATACTGGCAAATGAATATAAAATTCCAGTTGTCGCAAGAGGCGGAGGAACAGGATTATCCGGCGGAGCGTTAACGGTTTTTGGAGGCATTTGTATATTAATGGATAGGTTTAACAAAATTTTAGAAATTGACGATAAAAATTTTCAAGCTACGGTTGAACCGGGAGTAATAACTCAAGTTTTCCAGGAAGAATGCGAAAAAATGGGTCTGTTTTATCCTCCTGATCCTGCTTCGAGAGGAAGTTGTTTTTTAGGTGGAAATTTAGCGGAATGTTCAGGAGGTCCGAGAGCCGCTAAATATGGAGTTACAAAAGATTACGTTTTAGGTCTGGAGTTCGTGACTCCCACCGGGGAAATATTAAATTCAGGTGCAAGAGTATTTAAAAACGTAACAGGTTATAATATAAGCCAGTTATTGATAGGAAGTGAAGGAACTTTGGGTATCATAACGAAAATTATTTTTAAATTAATTCATCTGCCAAAATTTAAAAAAATAATGTTAATATCTTACAATGATATAGAATTATGTATAAAATCAGTTGCCGAGATATACAGGGCAGGTGCTAATCCTTCTGCATTGGAGTTCTTAGAAAAATCAGCAGTAAAAGCCGGTGAAAAGCATATTGACAAAAAATTTCCGGATAGTGATGCTGAAGCACAATTATTTATTGAAGTTGATGGGAATTATGAGGATTTACTTTATAATGAAATTAATATAATTTCCGAGGTTGCCGAAAAATTTTCAGCAAACGAAATCTTAATAGCAGAAGATCGGGAGAAAATGGAAGAAATCTGGTCGTTAAGAAGATGTATTGGTGAAGCAGTAAAATCAATATCAGTTTATAAGGAAGAAGACACGGTGGTACCAAGATATTATTTACCTGAACTTCTAAAGGGTGTAAAAATAATAGCAAAAAAATATTCATTAACTACAATATGTTATGGACATGCAGGAGACGGAAATCTGCATATAAATATTCTGAAAGATAAGATGACTGATATAGAATGGGAGAACAATCTTGATGAAGCAATATCCGAAATATTTAAACTGACAGTTAGTCTTGGAGGGACTATCTCAGGAGAACATGGTATTGGTTTAACTCAGAAGAAATTTCTATCAATTGCATTAAGTTCCGGAGAAATTAATTTAATGAAATCAATTAAAAAGCTATTTGACCCAAACAATATTTTAAATCCGGGTAAAATATTTGAATAATAATATGATTAAAACAGAAACAATTTATCGTGTATTATATGCGCACACAGACCAAATGGGAATCGTGAATAACGGAAGATATCTGGAATATTTCGAAGCCGGAAGGGGAGATATGATGCGCAAAATAGGGTATCCGTACAAGAAAATGGAAAACAATAATATTGCTCTGCCCTTAATTGAGGTTTATTGTAAATTCATTGCTACTGCGGTATATGATGACGAATTGTTTATTAAAACTTACCTAAAAAGTTTTCCTTCAGTACGAATAAAAATCAACTATGAAATATTTGTAAAAGAAAAAATGATAGCTGAGGGATTTACGGTCCATTCGTTTGTTGATATAAAAAATATTAGACCTGTAAGACCCCCTGAAGATTTTTTAAAATTAATTAAAAGCTTTTTTTAAAAATGATAGATTATTACAAAGATTTTGACTGGATTACTGCAAAAAAACTAATCAAACAAGCACTAGATGAAGATATTGGAAATGGTGATGTCACTTCCGAATTTCTAATTTCACTTCAAAAGAGTTCAAAAGCTAAATTAATACTTAAACAGAATTCTGTGGTTGCCGGTCTGAAAATATTTGAATTTGTATATAAAACATTGAATTCTAAAATTCAAATATCATTAAAAGCAAAAGATAGTATTTTTTATAAAAAAGGGAAAATTATAGCATTCGTCAGCGGCAACACCAGGGATTTATTATCGGGTGAACGAGTATCACTTAATATAATTCAAAGAATGAGTGGTATAGCAAATTCAGTATATAACCTCAAAAAAAAAATAGACAATAACTCTATCAAAATTTTAGATACCAGAAAAACAACTCCAAACTTCAGAATATTCGAAAAGTTGGCAGTAAAAATCGGCGGAGGTGTCAATCACAGGTTTGGATTATACGATATGATTTTAATTAAAGATAATCACATTAACGCAAATGGAGGTATATTAAATACATTAAACAAATTAAAAAAAATTAAATCAAAATTAAAAATCGAAATTGAAGTTAAAAATTTGGATGAATATCAAATTGTCCAGGACCTTGGTAAAGGAGTTATTGATATTGTTATGCTCGATAATTTTGATATGAAAGAAGTTAAAAAAGCAATTTTAATGAATAGAGAAAAATTTAAAATAGAACTTTCCGGGGGGATAAGTGAAAATAACATATCCAGGTATAGAAATATTTCAGGAGTTGATTATATATCTTCGGGGAGTCTGACCCATTCTTATTATTCTACCGACATTTCATTTGATTTTAATACTTGAATTATAATAATACAAAGTTTAAATTCAGTAAAATTTTAATAATTATAAACTAATTACTATGGAATCAAGAAAAGGACAAATTCGGTTTTTAATTGCTTTGTTTATTATGGGAGCCATGCTTCTATCTTGCAGTAAAATAAAAGAACTTGTATCTGATAAAGATAAAAATGCGAAGGAAGAAACCAAAAAAGAGTCAACTAAAGAATCTACCAAAGAATCCACAAAAGAGACACCAAAAGATGAAGAAAAAACTGATTCAGGTACGAAAATGAGTTCCGGAAATAGACTGTATTTTTGCGAAGATTACCTGCAGGGGGAAGAAGTAAATGTGGCAAAAACATTTACAACCGGGAGATTAACCGTAATGGTTAAATTAAACGAAAAGATATACGATAAAGATGTTTTCTTAAAACTTGAAAAGATTAATGATGATGGTTCCAAAAAGGAAGTGAACACAATTTCTTTCACTATTCCGGATGGAGATTATTTTTTCTTTAAACATAAAGATCTTGGATTTTCCAAACCGGGTATTTACAAAGTAACAATGTTAGATAAGCATAAATCTCCTATCGTCTCAGGTGAGGTTACAGTTACTAGCAGTAATTAATATTGATTTCGTTTTAGTAAAAAGAATGCCGTCAATATTGACGGCATTCTTTTTTTATTTATTTAAATTCAATTAATATCTTAGTAGATTACACAATCAATAGGAAAATGACAGACATATTAAATGATTGATAAATTAAAAAGTTTATCTAAAGATACTTTAATATATGGAACAAGTACAATAGTAGGAAGATTTTTGAATTTTTTCCTTGTGCCCCTCTATACCAATCTTTTTATGCCTGATGAGTTTGGGGTAGTTGCAAATGTTTATGCTTATATTGCCATGCTTAATGTTTTTTTCACAATTGGTCTTGAGTCAGGTTATTTTAAATTTGCTTCAACCCTTGAAGTAGGTGATAAAAAAGATAACTTTTCACACCCGTTTTTTGGAATTTTATTGAATTCTATATTTCTATCAGGAATTCTCTTTATTTTTTCAAAAGACTTAACATATTTATTTCAAATTGATTTAAAATATAATGATTTACTACAATATACTGCTTTAATACTTTTCTTTGATGCATTGGTGACCGTTCCTTTTGCCTATTTGAGACTGAAACATCAACCCGGAAAATTCGCTGCTATCAGGACCGTAAATATAATAATTAATGTTGTTTGTAATATTTTCTTTATATTGGTCTTAAAACTTGGAATAAAATCGGTATTTATTAGCAATCTTATAGCTTCTCTGACTACTTTTTTACTTTTGTCACCTATTGTATTAAAAAACATATCATTTAAGTTTAATCGAAAGCTTGTAAGTGAATTGTTAAGGTTTTCACTTCCGTACATACCTGCTGGAGTCAGTTCGAACATCGTTCAGGTAATAAACAGACCAATTTTAAATGCTTTGAAAGGCGAATATGCCGTTGGTGTTTTCCAGGCAAATTATCGTCTCGGAATATTTATGATGCTATTTGTTTCAATGTTTGAATTTGCATGGCGCCCATTTTTTCTTCAAAATGCAAAAGAGCCGGATGCAAAAAATATATTTTCCAAAGTCATGACAGTTTTTGTTTTAATTGCATCTTTTTTATTTATTATCTTATCTTTCTTTATTGATGACATAGCTAAAATGAAATTACCTTTTCGCGGTCACCTTATTGGGAAATCATATTGGGGCGGACTTGATATTGTCCCAATAATTTTATTCTCTTATGTACTGTATGGTATTTACATTAATTTAATGGCTGGTATATATATTGAAAAGAAAACAAAGTATCTCCCTCTGATAACAGGTGTCGCGGCGGTTACGAATATTGCCGCTAATTTTCTTTTAATTCCGACATTTGATCTGACAGGAGCAGCAATTGCTACATTGTTAAGTTATTTTGTCATGATGTCCGGAATTTATTACTATTCTCAGAAATATTACTATATAGATTATGAGATTAAAAATATAGTACTTATTTTGACCTCAGCGATTGTTTTTTATGCAATACTTTTGATTATCTCTAAATATTTATTTATTAATATTCTTATAAAATTAATTCTAATCTTATTTTTTATAACCTTCATTTTTCTATTTAAAATAGTGAATATTAAATCGGTAAAAAGCATATTAAGACGCTGAAAAATAATTAAAATATCACTTGATATTAATAAAAATATATTCCATATTAAATTATGGACAAACTAACTAAAAAACAAAAAAGAGTTTTCGAATTTATCGAAAAATATACGAATGATAATTCGTACCCTCCTACTTATAAAGACATTTGTGAAAAATTTGAATATTCTATTGGAACAGTACAGGATTATGTAGTTGCCTTAGTCAAGAAGGGATATTTGGAGAAAAAGAAGGATCTCGCAAGAGGATTCAAAATAGTTAAAAAAAGTGATGGTTCAGAAATCCTTAAATCTAAAAGGGATTATGAAATTATCCCGCTTTATGGTCATGTTGCCGCTGGGGAACCGATATTCGCAAATGATAATATTCAGGGGTATATTTCTGTTGAAAGAAATAAACGAGGCCACCACATTCATTTTGCTCTTAAAGTAAAAGGCGATAGTATGAAAGATGCAGGAATCTATGATGGGGATATAGTAATTGTTAAAAAGCAGGATTCTGCCAATGACGGAGATATGATCATTGCATTAATTGATGATGAAGCGACTGTTAAAACTCTCAGGAATTCGAAAATTAAGGCTTACCTGGAAGCTTCCAACTCCCGTTATAAATCCATAATTAATAAACCTTTTCAAATTATCGGAAAAGTAATTGAATTGAGACGACAATATCAAATTATGTGATTTTATTTTATTTTCAGTCTTCTGAAAATGTAATCGATATTATTTTGAGACTTTGTATAATCGAAAATAGCTTTAAGTTCTTTTTCTGCGAAATATTTCCGCACTTCTTTATCTTCAAGTAATATATCATAATAATTTCTTCTTGTATCCCAGCACTTCAAAGCAGTTTTTTGAACGATTCTATAAGCATCTTCTCTTCGCATATTTTTTTCGATAAGCTTTAATAGCACAGATTGTGAGAAAATTAGTCCTTTGGTGAACTCAAGATTTTTCTTAATATTATCTTTGTTCACCACAAGATTTCTTAATAGCTCAATAAATTTTGCGAGGATGTAGTCAAGTAATATTGTGGAGTCGGGAATAATGATTCTTTCTACTGAAGAATGACTAATATCTCTTTCATGCCATAATGTTATGTTTTCCATTGATGCCAGAGCATTACCTCTTAATACTCTTGCGAGTCCAGATAGCCGTTCGCAAGTGATAGGATTCTTTTTGTGCGGCATTGCAGAGGAACCTTTTTGTCCTTTCTCAAAATACTCTTCCAATTCCAGTGTCTCGGTTTTTTGCAACAGTCGAATTTCAGTTGTATATTTTTCGATACATGATGCAATAATCGCGAGGGTTGTCAGATATTCTGCATGACGGTCCCTTTGCAGTATTTGCGTGGATATTTTGGTGGTTTTCAAAGTGAGTTTTTTGCATACGTATTCTTCAACTTTAGGTGAGATATGTTCATATGTTCCAACAGCTCCTGAAATCTGTCCAACAGAAATTATATCGATAGCTTTTTTCATTCTTTCAAGATTTCTGGTTGTCTCATCATACCAAACAGCAAATTTCAAACCAAGTGTAATCGGCTCAGCATGAACACCATGGGTCCTGCCAATCATGTTCAAATACTTATATTTTTTAGAGATTGAATATAAAACATTTTTAAGATTGTTAAGTAATTCCAGAATTATCAATCCTGCTTGCTTCATCTGAATTGAGAGGGCCGTATCTAAAAGATCAGAGCTGGTCATTCCCATATGAACAAATCGGGAATCAATACCAATATATTCTGATACATTTGTCAAAAATGCAATAACGTCATGTTTAACCGTATTTTCGATAGCGAGAATTCTTTTTACATTAAAATCAGCTTTAGTTTTAATATTCCTCAAAGATTTATTTGAAATTAATCCTAATTTGTTTTGCGCTTCACAGGCAAGAATTTCAATATCGAGCCAGATTTTATATTTATTATCATCCGACCAAATATGTGTTATTTCTTTTCTTGAGTATCTCTCTATCATTATGTTAATTTTTATTAGTTAACAATTTTAACAGTTACAAAAGTGATATCGTCGTTTTGCTCGTAATCTCCGCGAAATGCATCGACTTCTGCATTAATCTTATTTTTTAATTCTAAGGAAGTTGAGTTAAGAGATTTAGTTAATATCTTTTTTAAATTATCTAATCCGAATTCTTCACGGTTTTTATTCATTGCTTCTGTTAATCCGTCAGAATAAAATAGAAATAAATCATTTATATTAAAATCTATTTCCATCTCTTCAAGATTTGATTCAAAAATTCCTTTAGTTTCGAGTCCAAGACCTATTCCTTTATTATTCAGTGAAATGATCTCTTTACCATTGTGGTATAAAACAGGATTATGGCCTGCTCTTGCCAGGGTCACCTTCCTTTTCTCAACATTGAATCTGGCGATAATCATTGTTATAAATGAGTTTCTCTCGATCTGAGGATAGATCTGCTTGTTAATTTCAATCAATATATCTTTCGGACTGTAGATTACTTTAGCAGCAAACTGAATCATCGTTTGCACTTTGGTCATATATAATGCAGCCGGTATTCCTTTTCCGCTTACATCGGCTACGACCAGAAGCAATTCATTTTCATTTATTTTAATATAATCACAAAAATCACCTCCGATATATTTTGCTGATTTTGAGGAACATGCTATATCAATGCCGGACATATTAAAATGTTCATCCGGTAAAAGCGATTGCTGAATGTTTCTTGCAATTAGAAGTTCTTTTTCAATTTTTAGTTTTTCTATTTCCTCACTTCTTAATCTTGCATTCTCAAGAGCGATACCAAACTGATATGCTATGGTTTTTAATAAATCAATATCCTCGTCTGAATATGCTTTTCCGGATAATTTATTACTTAAGTTAATTGAACCTACTGTTTTATTTTTAATATTAATCGGGAGGACCAATGCTAAACCTGAACTTTTAACGAAGTCTATTTCTTCATTACTAAATTTATTCTCAATCAAAAAGTAAGAATTAAGTAATATCGGTTCACTGTGATTGGATAAAAGTTTAATAAAGAAAACGTTTCTTGTCTTTTGAGCTTTAGTAATTTCATCTGAACCGGATTCGGATGTATTAAATAATTTCGAATAAGACGGATTTTTTAATATAAGATCGATACTACTTAAATTCATAATATTCTGTATACGCGAAGACATATTTATCAGTCCTTCATTTATATCAGAATAATAAGTCAGTTCCTTTGAAAACTCCAATAACGATTTTCGATAATTATATCTTTCACGATAGAACATTTTATCTACAAATTCTTTAGCTTTTTTATTAAGAAAATCAAAAGTCAGAATTACAATAAGAATAATTATTACAGCCAGAAACTGTTTGTTTGTAAAATAATCTGCAAACAGTAAATTAATTAGAAATACAAACAATAAATTTACTCCGATAATCAAAATAGTTGCTACTCCGAATACTAAACCCTTTTTAATAATAAATTCTGTGTCTAATATTCTATATTTGAAAATTGAAAAGCCGAATGAAAATGGAATTGCCAGTACCAGTATTACGGGTAGAAAATAAATTGCATTAACTAAAAAAATTGGTCTGTTAATAATTTGAAGAACACCAAAATAAATAAACCCTGCTAGTCCTATTAAAAAACCATTCAAAATAATTTTTAATGATTTTTTAACAACTTCGTCATTAATTTTCTTGTATGAAATTATAAAAATTATTATACCAATTAAAATATATGAAGTAATCAGAACAAAAATAATATTTCCTGTGATGGTTTCGAACTTAGAATTAAAAATGAAGTTTAATAATCTTTGCATTAAAGCTGCTAGTAGGGGGATAAGATATAATGCGATTAATACTTTTTTCCGTTTTTTAAAACTATACTTAATAGGATAGGTTAGAAAAAAATGAATAAATAATGGATGAAATGTTATTGCATAAAATAAAGTATGAATATATAAAAACAATGAATTTTGTAAATTATTAACAGAACTTGTATAAACTAGTATTCCGGACGAGGCTGAACACCCGAGAAAGAAAAATAATTGAGATGTTAATTCTTTGGGTTTCGAATATCCTACAAGAAATGCAACAAACAAAAAACCAAGTCCAAGCGTTGAAAATATTATTAGTAGTACATTAAAAAATTTATAAACATATATTTCGAAATTTACAACCTTATTTTCCCGGATTACAGTATATATTATATATTCATCTTTATAGGTATTAAGGATTTTCATAGCTTCTACACCGTTTGAAATTGCTTTTCCGTTTATTTCAGTTAATATATCACCTTGTTTTAGTCCGGCTTTATCAGCTACTCCACCGGGTATAATTTCAGTAATAAAGACTCCTTTATCGAGTTTTTTACCGTTATATTCATTTACCCAAAGACAATCATCTGTGGTAATTTGATCGAAAAATATAAGATTTACAGAAGTATAGACGGTTATAATTAGAGAATACAAAGCAATAAGAAGAAATAATGCTCTTAATGTGCTTTCACTAAATTTGTTTAATAATCTCATTGTTTAATTGATTACCAAATTAAAGCAAAATAAATAGCAGGGTCTATAAATCATACCCGATCGAGAAATAAAAAGTATAAGGTCCCCAGATGAATGAATTTTTGCTTAATCCTTTATTTATTATAACACTTCTTCCTCCGGAAAATGAAGCTTTTCCCACCGGTGTATCGAACTGAATTGACAATCCTACTCCATGTCTCAAATCTTTAAATCTCAAATCCTGCGCACTTTCCCATATTTGTCCTAAATCATATCTCGCAGATATATAAGTATCAAAAAATAATTTAACGGGAAATAAATATCTGTATTCCAGTGATGTTAATAAAATTTGTCTTCCTCTAAGTTCATTTTCTACCATGCCGTAAAATAAGTTTTCCCCACCAAGAGAAAATTGCTCCGTAAACGGTGTAGTGTTATCTTCGAAACCAAAAATGAATTTTGGTTTTAATAAGCTGTTTTTACCTATTGAAATATTTTGTTCATAATAGAGATTTAAAATCGAATATGAAATGTTCCCGCCGAATTTATCCTGGGCTGATTCATAAGAAAAGCTTATTAAATTTCCACTCATCGGGAATGGTATTTTATTTCTCGTATCTATAATTGAACCAACTTTGATTTTAAGAACTGTTTGTTCGCTTTGGATTTTACTTATTGCGGAATTATCATTACTTTTTTGTTTTTCGTAAAATAATTGTCCGTATATTGTGCCTAATCTCTCCAGTTGCTTTCCGAGCAGAAAACTTAATCCATATCTGGTATCTCTGTATTCTCCTATATTTGTCCTTATATACTCATAATTTATTAAATCTATATTTTGAACGTAAGAAAAAATGTCTCGGAAATTATAATAAGCCGAAAACTTATATGTGTAAAATGTATTAAAAAACCTGTTTGATTTCAGTTCTAATTTGTATTCACGGTCTCGAAGTCCGCCATTTGTATTCAAACTTAATTCATTTCCTGTTCCAAATAGATTCTCATCTCTAATATCAAATAAGAGCTGAAGTTTTCGCTCATTATCTGCCCGCATCGAAAATCTGAAATTTTTCGAACTTTTCTCAACCATATTAATCCTGATATCCGGCTTTAAAGTATCTTTACTATAATCAAAATCGATACTTATTTGTTTAAATAGATTGGTACTATATATATTTGATAATGTTTCTTCCAAATCATTTGAATATAATATTTTTGAATTAGACAATTTAAGTTCTCTTAATATTACGGAATTATTAGTCAGATTGTTTCCTTTTAATATTACATCATTAAACGAACCATCAGTAATGTTTATATTCAAAACTCCTGTAGAATAGTCCAATTTGAATTGAGATATTTCTGCTAATGATATTTTATTTGATCTCAGAACATCATAGATACTCTCAAAAAGATGATATAAAGATATTGAGTTTATAACGTTCTTAACATTCGTGCTTTTATAATTATCTACCAAAGTATCCAGAAATTTGAAATTTGAGTTCAATTTTATATCCTGAAGAATAGGATTACTTATAAGATTATATATCAATTTTGGACCGAATTCATCTCTGAATACTTCCGCATATACATTTTGATAAAAACCCGTATTATATAATTGCTTTAATGTTTTTTCTATAATTGTGAATCTAAGGAAATTTTTTGTTTGGGATTTCAGAATATAATCTTTTAAGGAGTCTGGAATAATATCAGATTCAATTTTTATATCCGGATTAATTATAAAATTATTGAAATACCGGGAGGAAGAACTTTCTGCAGAATCCAGTTTCGTTTTTAACGAATTCATCATTTCAGATGTTTTTGATTTTCCTTTGTCAATAAGAAAATCAATCGAAGTGAAATTCGAAGCCTGATAATTTCCTATATCAGGAGTTATAACTAAATCAGCTTTTGAAAGTTGTGCTTCATTCAATTTTGCCATTGTAATTGAAATAACCTGATCTGCTGTGTTTACAGGATTGTCCAATTCCTCGTGTTCCCTTAAAGGACTTGTAGAATTTACTGCAATAACAAAATCTGCTTCGTTTTCTCTTGCTGTGGTTACAGGAATATTGGCAGTTAATCCACCATCTACAAGATTTTTACCATTGAAAATTGTGGGTGAATAAAGTAAAGGAAAAGTCAAAGATGCTTTAACAGCTTCACTTATATTTCCACTTTTGATATCATATCGTTCGCCTTTATCAAAATCAGTAGTGACAGCTATAAAAGGAATTTCAAGGTCATTGAAACTATTTTTTGGTTTGAAATGAGTATTTGCAAATAAAACATTTAAAAATTCGAGTATTTGAAAACCACTTGAAATTGAAGATGGAATTGAGGGAATAAATCCATCAAGAGAAATAGTTATTAGACTTTTATCCTGCCTTTGCTTTTGCTCTAAAAATAACGCTTCCCTCTGATATTTATCTGTAAGACTTAACTTATCCGTCCAATCGATTTCTTTAAATGTTTCCTTTAGTTCCTTTACAGAATAACCGCTGGAATACAATCCCCCTATAACACTTCCCATACTTGTCCCTACAATTAAATCTATATCAATATTGTGTTTCTCAAGAGTTTCGAGTACACCAAGCTGAGAGAATCCTCTTGCACCACCTCCGCTTAATACTAATGCAGTTTTCTTCTGATTGCACTTTTTTAAAAATACATTAAAATTGTTAGTATCTAAATTAAATTTAGGTTTAAAATTTAAATAGATATAATTTTTATTTGAGTCGGATAACTGCTGACTGAATGATTGACTATACCCAAGTACAACAATATAAACAATCAATAATATTTTAATAGAAATAATCTTCATTTATTAAACTCTTTTTTAAAAAATAAACCTAAAACATAAATTGTCAATCCTGTAAATAATCCCGGATATAAAGGTTCAAGTCCGAAAAAATATGACGGATTACCATTAATAATGTATATATTCCCAAAAATAAACGATGTAAATGAAACAAGAAATGAAGCTAACATTGACACTAAAATAAAATTTTTATGAATTATTAGTTTTTGAGAATAAGAGGAAACAATACTTATTAATAATGCAGGAATGATTAATGTACCGATTGTATACCATATCTGAACCACTGAAGGAATTAAAATTGCAATAATCAAAGATAATATCGATGTAACAATAATCCCAATTTTTGAATATTTATTATTAGAATCTTCTTTCTTTATAATTTTTGATATGATATCCTTACCCAGAGTTGTTGCCGATATAAAAATATTTGAATTTAGTGTAGACATAATAGTCGCGATCATACCAACAAAGAAAAATCCCTTTGCAATAGGCGGTAATATATCATTAGCTAACAAAGGATATGACATCTTAGGGTCACTAATATTTTTTAAATGCGCAGAAGCATATAATCCTGTTGTTGTCGTTAAAAAATCAAAGACAAACCAGAATATTAACGATATTAAAACACCTTTTTTTGCAGTGGATTCGGATTTAGCAGCATAACATCTCTGGTGAAAGGAGGGATCCACAATTGCCCAGGCACCGATAAAGAACCATACCATTATAAATTGAAGAGAGTTATTTCCGGTAAGACTTAAACGACCTTGTGGAAGATTAAGTTGAAGATATTCTAATCCTCCAAATTTAAAGAAACAAAAAGGTAATATTATTCCAAATCCCAGAAACATTAAAACAAATTCAAATATATTAACTCTGACATCAGCTCTTAATCCTCCTTTGATCAGGTAAACAGCTGAGAAAATCAAAGTTATTATCATCGATATAATCAGATTCCATCCAAAAATTACCTGAACTATTATACCAAGCATTAATATGTACGGAGCAGGTGTGACAAGTAGAAAAACCAGTATTCCTCCGACAATGCTTACTTTTTTCCCATAGGTATGTTCAAGTTTATCAGGAATAGTGAAAAGTTCAGTTCTTCGCACCTTTTTGGCTAAAAAAAGAGCAAATATTGCTACAAAAAAATAATATGGAAAAGCATTTAAAAGCCAGCTGGAAAGTCCGTAGTTATAAGTAAATTCACCAATTCCCAAAATCCCTCCGTAAAAGGTTGACACTAATGTTGCAACAAATGCAGGTAATGTTATTTTTCTGCTTGCTACTAAGTAATCAATTTTACTCTTATCATCAGTTCTGGTTCTAAAACCAATGAATAGTACTATGACAAAATAAAGTAATATTAATATTAAATCTCCTATGCTGAATTGAACCATTATGACAAACTATAATTAAATCCGGGAAGATTACAAAAAGTGTTTTTTAAAAAGTAGTAAATCACCCTCGCTAAACTGAATGGTGATTTTGTCAGAAATTGATTCATTAAGTGTTCCTTCTCTTACTCCAAATTCCAGATCTTCATTATTCAAAGGATATTTTAATCCGTTCGTTATTATTCCCTTAGCATATGGCATAGCCATGAAAGATAAAGTTTTATTTTTTTTGTAGTTGAAACTCAAACTATTTTTAATGAAAAATATTTCAAATCTGGCGTCAATCAATTTCAATTCAAGTGATTTATAGTACCTTTTTAGAATACTGAAATTGTTGAGCGTATGATCAGATCTTCTGCTGATAGCACCAAAAATTAAACATTTTTTTATATTATTTTCTATACAATACATTAATGATTTTTCAAAATCAGTAGTATCCTGATCTTCAATTTTTCTGATTTCAATACTCTTTTTGGAAAAATATTTCATTGATTCTCTGTTAATTGAATCCAGATCTCCAAGGATAATGTTAGGTAAAATACTGTAATTTCGCATCTTATTTGCTCCACCATCAGCACATATAATATATGAAGTCTTTTTTATATAATGCTCGACAATTTTACAGTGGGGGAGTTTTCCATTAAGAAAAATAATCGAATCGAGCTCGTTCATTTAATTTAAAATTGAATTGTTTAAGACATTATAATTAATTAAAATAAATTCTTATATATGTAAAAACAATGGATAATTCATAAAAATGATATTTCTAAATCCCTCGATACTTATAGGATTGACGGCAGTATTAATTCCTATTCTTATTCATCTTTTTAATCTGAAAAAAGTGAAAAAAGTAGAATTCAGTACTTTAATGTTTTTGAAAGATATTCAAAAATCAAGATTCAGGAGAATCAGAATTAAACAATTGATTCTTTTACTATTACGGATGTTTATTATTGCTTTCATAGTATTGATGTTTTCTAATCCTGTTATCGAAGGTTATAGTGGAGTTAACTCGGGAAATACCAGAAAATCAGGCATTATAATTATCGATAATTCATTTAGTATGGACGTTAAAGATGAAAATGGTAATGTTTTAGATAAAGCTAAAAATATCGCCGGTGAAATTATTTCAAATTATAACGAAAATGATAATATTTCACTTATATTGTCATCCCAACTGATACAAAGGGATTTTATATATTCACAACTCCCTTTAATAAAATTAATGGATACTTTAGCAAAAACACAATTAAGTTATAAAATATTTAGTTTTGATGAATTATCTAATTTACCCGATAAAATAAATTTAATAGATAAAAATATTCCGAAGGAATATTTTATTATTTCAGATTTTAATAGAACTAATTTTTCTGAAGAATCAAAATTCTCTTTTCCTGCAGACAAAAATGACAGATTATATTTAATAAATCCTGTCAGCCGGTCGGGGAATAATATTTCACTCGATTCGGTGTTCCTTGTTTCCAAAATTATCGAATCAGGAAATAATATTAAATTATCTTTAAAAATTACGAACCATTCCGATTTCCCTGTATCGAATAAAATTGTTAAACTAATTACTAATGATAAAATAAATCAGGAAAATGCCGTTGATCTTTTACCCTTTGAGAGTAAATATATTAACTTCACTTGTAATCCAATCAAAACAGGTCAAATAAAATGCAAATTTGAACTCAAAAGGGATGAATATTCTCAGGATGAACTGGAACAGGACAATATACTTTTCTTTGTGATCAATATTCCTGAAATAATTAATACCGGAGTTTTAGGAACTATCAGTTCCGAGGATTTTAAATATATTAAATATGCAGTTGATGCTGCTAACAAATTCTATCCGGATTCTTCAGGAAAGGGAAATGAGATTTTTAATGTCAGTAATATTAATAATTCAGGTTCAAATTCAAATAATGACGTATTAATCATCAATAATCAAAAAAGATTTTCAGATTCTGAAAAGTCTCTAATTAAGGAATATCTCGCCAGCGGTAGGGGAGTTCTGATGTTCGCATCAAAGGATTTAGATATAGAAAATTATAATTCCTTATTTTCTTCTCTAAATATTTTTTCTATTCATAATATTGCCTATGTATCAAATGATAATATTTCAAAGCTTGTTTATAATAAAATCAATTACCAGCATCCAATCTTTGAAGGAATTTTTAAAAATCATACTGATGATAAAAATCCATCTATTGATCCACCCGAAATAAATATGTACTATAATATTTTACCTGAACTAAATTCATATCCGCTAATTACATTATCTGATAATGGTATATTCATGGTAGAATCAAAAGCATTAAATGGAACTATTATTTTTTGTTCTGTATCTGCCAATTCAGATATGTCTAAGTTCCCTTTGACCGGATTATTCCCTACTATGTTGATTAGAAGCCTGCAATATTTATCCCGTAATATAAATAACAATCTTGAATATACAATTGGGAAATCTAATATTATTACTTTTACAGATTTTAAAACTCTTGAATACTTTATTACTCCCGATAACAAGAAGATATCTTTAAATATTAAATTTGATGATTCGTTAAAGAAAAAAAATTCATTACAAAGAACTTCGGGTTTTATGACTTTTCCATATACTTCTAATAGTGAATATCCGGGATTTTATACATTTTATGAATCAAATTCTGGTGGAAAAAATTATATTATAGCATTAAATCCTGATCCCAAGGAAGCTGATTTAAAGAGATTTGATAAAAAAGACATTTTAAATTATTTTGAAAAGATGGGATTTAATAATATAAAATATATCGATAAGCCTGATAATATAAAAACAGAACTATCTACTGCAAGAAAGGGGTTAGAATTGTGGAAATATTTATTGTTGTTATCTGTTATATTAATTCTTACTGAAATATTATATTCCAGGAAATTAGAAAACAGCTAAAACATTAATTCTCTGCAATAGAAAAATCTCCAATATTATATTTTCCTTTTTGTTTTATCAGGACACAGTTATCTCCGATGATCGAATCTTTTATTTCAGATTCTATAATCCGGCAATTTGTATGAATAATACTGTTTTTAATTTTTGATTTAGTAATCTCGCATCCGTCACTGATGGTTGCATAAGGTCCGATAATAGAGTCTGCGACAATTACATTTTTACCTATAAAAACAGGATTTATTATTTCTGAAGACTTAATTTTAGTTTTCTTTTTATTTTTATTAAGTATGTATTGATTTGTTTCAAGTATTGTTTCAGGTTTTCCGCAGTCTAACCAGCCTTTTATAGGATAAGTATTCATTTTTTCACCTTTTCTTAACATCCGTTCTAAAGCGTCAGTTAGTTGGAATTCACCTTTAGTTCTTTGGTTATTTTGAATAATGTGTTCAAGAGAATCAAATAATAATTTACCGTTTTTTATTAGATATATTCCAACTATTGCCTCTTTCGAAGTTGATATTTCAGTAGATGATGGTTTTTCAACCAGTCGACTGATAAATCCTTTGTCGTCCTTTTCAACAACTCCGAATCTTCTCGGATCATCAACTATTTTTACTGATATCCTTGAATATTTGCTTTTGCATAAATCTTTCAGATTAACATCAAAAAGTGTATCACCTAATATTATAAGAATATCTTCTTTTAGTTTTGGATAAAGGTATTTTCTTGCCGTATAAATAGCATGACCTAATCCTAAAGGTTCTTCCTGCTTGATGAATGTAAATTTAAACTTATATTTAGTCTTCAGATATTTTTCTATGTCATCCCCTAAAAAACCGGTAATCAATATTATCTCCGAAGCTAATTTATCTTTAATAATTTGCTCCACGATGTGAGATATCATAGGTTTACCGGCTACATTCATAAGAACTTTTGCCTTAGTTAATGTATGAGGTCTTAATCGAGTACCAAATCCAGCTACTGGAATTATTACTTTCATCTTTTAAAATTGATTTTTGATTTTATCAACAAATGCTTTCAAAACAGAATCGAGTTTATCAATATATTTTGCACCAGCGGTTGCGAGCTGCGGTCTGCCGCCTCCTCCTCCGCCAAGTTCTTTTGCGACCTCCGATATCATTTTACCCGCATTCAGATTCTTTTCTTTAATGAGGTTATCGCTGACTGAACAAACTAAATTCACTTTATTGTCAATAACAGCTGCAATTAATCCAACACCGTTCTTAAGTTTGTTCCGTAATGCTTCTCCAACTTCTTTTAATTCATCCATACTGCTAAGATCCATCTTTTGAACAATGACTTTAAAATCATTTATATTTTCTGCTTCTAATATAAATTTATCCAGCTTATCAATAATCTTAGATAAATTCTGTTTCAGTAATTTTTTCTGATGATGTTTCTTTTCCTCAATATATTTCTCCCTAAGTTCATAAAGAGATTTTATCGTATCGTCTTGATTCTGCATCATCACCTTTAGGTTTGCAATATCTTTAAAATCAACAATTTTTAACTTTTTTTTAAATTCTATAATTCCTTCTTTAAAATTATTTGAATATTTTTCCGGAAGTTCAGAAATTAAATTTTCTATCGTCAATACTTTTTCATCCAGAAGGTCAAGTATGCCTTCACCAGTTTTAGCAAAAATTCTTCTTACACCTGAAGATATACTTTCTTCTTTTACTATCTTGAACAGCCCGATATCGCCTGTCATATTTACGTGAGTCCCGCCGCAAAACTCAATACTGAATCGTTCATCCATAACAACAACCCTTACTTTGTCACCGTATTTTTCTCCAAAGAACTTTTTTACATTCGGTATTTTATTTGCTTCTTCAATAGATATATCTTTAATAGTTTCAACCTTCAGGTTATCCTGAATCTTAGAATTAACGATGTCTTCTATTTCCTTTATCTGCTGAGCTTCTACCTTACTGAAGTGTGGAAAATCAAATCTTAAATATTCTTCGGATACAAGTGAACCCATTTGTTTGATATGATTTCCGAGGACTTGCCTTAAAGCCTCATGGAGAAGGTGAGTTGCAGAGTGATTTCTTTGAATTGCATTGCGTTTTTTGTAATCAACTAAAGCAGTAACATCCTTATGAAATAGATTTTTATGATCATAGTTTTTAACATAAACAAAATAACCATTTTTGCTGTCAATCACGTCAAGCGAATAACCGTCTGAAAAAACTATTTTTCCTGTATCACTAACCTGTCCGCCGGATTCAGAGTAGAAAGGATTGTCTTTTAATACAAGCATTTCTATATCAGAGTCTGCAATTCTCTTAACCTGAAGCAGGGAAGTCTTTTTACCATTTTCAGAAATATCGTATGGATTATATAATGGATTTTCCTCTTTTATTTTTGAATCAAGCTCAAACATTTTGACATCGGAAAGTACAAGTTCATCTTTACGAGCTGCCCTCGCCCTGTCTTTTTGTTTCTGCATTTCTTTTGTAAATGAAGTCATATCAACTTCAAATCCTTGTTCTCTTGCTATAACCTGAGTAAGATCAATGGGGAAGCCAAAAGTATCGTATAGCTTAAAGGCTTCTTCACCTGGGAATATTTTTGAAGGATTGTTCTTAATTTTTTCATAAACTTCATTATATAGTTCAAGTCCTCTGTCAAGAGTTAAATTGAAGCTTTCTTCTTCAGATTTAATCACTGTTTTCACAAAATCGCGTTTATCCGATAATTCAGGAAATACATCTGAAAAATTATCAGCAACAGTATCTGAAAGTTCAAACAAAAATGGTTTTTTAAAATCGAGTTTTCGTGCAAGCCTTAAAGCGCGTCTTAAAATTCTCCTAAGCACATATCCCCGTCCTTCGTTCGATGGAACAGCTCCATCGCTAATAGCAAAAGTTAAAGCCCTGATATGGTCTGCAATCGCATTAATAGGGGATATGTTGTCACCTTTATACTCTTTGCTTACAATTTCAGAGATTCGTTTTATAATTGGTATAAATAAGTCCGTGTTATAATTAGATTTCTTGTTGTTCATTACTCTTACAACTCTCTCAAGTCCCATCCCTGTATCCACATGCTTTTTGGGCAATGGATGAAGTTCTCCTTTTTCATCCCTATTATATTGAATAAAAACAAGATTCCAGATTTCAATTACATTTTCAAGTCCGGCGTTTACATCTTCCGGTTTACAGCCATTTAAGGTCGCATCGAAATGAATTTCCGAGCAGGGACCACAAGGACCTGTTTCGCCCATTTCCCAAAAATTATCTTTCTCATCAAACTTTAAAATATGTGTATGGTCGATATCAGTTTCCGATTTCCAGAATTCAAGTGCTTCATCGTCAGTTCGAAAAACAGTCACCCAGAGACGTTCCTTTGGCATTTTCCAAACGACTGTCAACAGTTCCCAAGCCCATCTTATTGCTTCTTTTTTATAATAATCTCCAAAAGACCAGTTTCCAAGCATTTCAAAAAAAGTGTGATGATATCCATCGACGCCAACTTCCTCCAAATCGTTATGTTTACCTCCTGCACGAATACATTTTTGTGTATCTGCCGCTCTTTTATATTCCCTTTCCCCCGTGCCGAGAAAAACGTCTTTAAACTGGTTCATGCCTGCATTTGCAAAAAGTAAAGTCTGATCTTCATAAGGTACAACTGAAGAAGATGGAACTATTGCATGACCCTTATCTTCAAAAAATTTCAAAAACGAACTTCTTATAGCTTTAGATGAAATCACTTTATTACCTGATTAATTTAAATTTGTTACAAAATAAAATTAATTAATGTCAAATTAAATGAATTTAAAGCATTGGTAAAAAAGGGGTCATTTTCAACTAAATAAATAAAAATAAAAAATTAGTAAAATATAATCATTTATTTTAAACAAAAAAATTAGGTGTATTTATATTTGAATTTAAATCTTGAATATTCTTTTATATCTTATAAAAATTTTGGGATTAGTATTTTGAAAACAATAGTAAAGATATTAATAATAATTTTTCTCTTTTGTAATAATTCATTTTCACAATGGGAACCCACTAACGGACCGTATGGTGGATTTGTATACTGTTTTTCCAAGACAAATAACTATATTTATTTAGGGACTAGAGGAGGTGGAATTTATGAAAGTGATAATAATGGTTTAAGTTGGAATAGTATAAATAATGGGTTGTCAAATTTAAATATATTATCTCTAACGGTTGTAAATAATATATTATATACTGGAACTTCAAACGGAGGATTATTTCGTTCAACTAATAATGGAAATTCCTGGAACTTAATGAATAACGGTTTACCTGACCTGAACGTTACATCAATAGCAATTACGGGAAATAGTATTTATGCCGCTCTTTATAATGGAGGTGTTTATTTATCAACCGATAACGGAATTTCCTGGAATGCAAAAAATAATGGACTTACAAGTTTAAAAGTAAACACTCTCGCAATATCAGAGAATAATATTTATGCAGGAACACTTTTACAAGGAGGAATTTTCCTTACAACTGATAATGGAAATAATTGGAGTTCGGTAAATAATGGACTTACTAACAAAAGTGTATATGATATAAAAATTTCAGGAAATAATATTTATGCAGGAACACTTACCGGAGTTTGTTTATCCACTAATAATGGAATAAATTGGGTTTCAATTTTTAATGGTCTACCTTCTTTAACTGTTTATTCGTTAGCACTAAAAGATAACAATATATATGCGGGGACATATGGAGATGGGATTCTTCTATCAACGAACAACGGAAATAACTGGACTTTTATTAATAATGGATTAAATATTAGTAGTGTTTATGCATTAGGAACATCCGGAAATAATATTTTTGCGGGGACTGAGAATGGAGGTGTATTTAGTTCTTCAAATAATGGTTCTAACTGGTTTTCATCAAATAATGGAGTAAGAAATATCATTGTTTATGCACTTGCACAAATCAATAATAATATATTTGCGGGATCGTTCAGCTGGGGAATAAACTTATCAACGAATTATGGTAATTCGTGGATTCAATCAAATAACGGACTGACTGATTTGGATTTCTACGATTTCGCAGTATCTGGAAATATTATTTATGCAGCATCAGTAAATGGGGGAGTTTTTTGTTCTTCGAATCTAGGAAATAATTGGTCGAATATTGGTTTAAGTAATACCGGAATAGGAACATTAACAATTTCAGGTAATATTTTGTATGCTGGTGGATGGGGGACAGGTGCATTTAGAACAACAAATAATGGTATTAATTGGACCGGTATCAATGAAGGATTAACAGATTTAGATATCAATGTTATTCGAAGTGATGGGAATAGTGTATTTGTCGGAACATCAGGAGGGGGAATTTTTCGTTCGGCAAATAATGGAAACTCATGGTCAGCAGTCAATAATGGTTTAACAACAACATATATCCGCACGATTGCCATTTCATCAAATAATATCTATGCGGGAACATCTACAGGTACCCTTTATTTATCAACTAACAACGGAGATTTATGGTATAATATCGGACCAAATTTAGGAAGTGGAAATTCAATAGTAACAATTTCTCTATATGGGAATTATATTTTCGCTGCTTCACCAGCGATGGGAATCTATATTTCGAGCAATAATGGATTGATTTGGCATCAAAAGAATGAAGGGCTTGAAAGTTTGCGAATATTCTCATTAATTTCATATGATAATTATATTTATGCAGGAATAGAAGGAACATCTGTTTGGAAACGCGCAATTGATGATATAATAGGGATTAAAAATATATCATCCGAAATTCCATCGAAGTTTCAATTATATCAGAATTACCCTAATCCCTTCAATTCAAAAACAAAGATAAAATTTGATTTAAAAAAATCCGGATTTGTATATTTGGAAATTTTTGATATTCAAGGTAAGGAAATTTCTACACTTGTAAAGGAATCTTTACAATACGGAACTTATGAAGTTATATTTGAAAAAGAAAATTTACCGAGTGGAATTTATTTCTATAAATTGATTTTGAGTGATTTTTCGGAAACGAAGAAGATGATTATTTTAAAGTAATGCCTATTTCTATTAATTATTAAAATATTAATTTTAATAAAAATTTATTACTGTTTTTTTCTCTTTTAAATTTTAAGTCTGAATTACACCCACATTAAACCTGTTCATTTCAGGATTATGATTTGCTATATTAATTGAATAAGATATTACTTCCCGCGTATATGCCGGATCGATTATTTCATCTACCCAGAGTCTTGCTGCAGCATATAGAACATTTGTCTGTTCTTCATATCTGGATGTTATTTCTTCAAGAAATATTTTTTTATCATCTGCGTGAATTTCTTTTCCAAGTTTTTTCATCTGGCCGATTTTAATGTCAAGCAAAACATTGCTAGCCTGAGCTCCGCCCATTACGGCAATTTGCGCATTAGGATAAGCAAAGATAAATCGCGGATCATATGCCTTACCGCACATTGCATAATTTCCAGCACCATATGAATTTCCTGTAATTATAGTGATTTTTGGGACAGTTGAATTAGCTACAGCATTAACAAGTTTTGCTCCGTCTTTAATAATTCCGCCATATTCAGCTTGTGAGCCAACCATAAATCCTGTAACATCCTGAAGAAAAAGAAGAGGAATTTTTCTTTGATTGCAATTCATAATAAATCTTGAAGCTTTATCAGCACTATCGGAATAGATAACACCTCCAATCTGCATTTCTGATGTTCCCTTGGGAGTTTTCTTTTTAACAATACTTCTTTGATTGGCGACAATTCCAACTGCCCAACCGTCAATTCGGGCATAACCTGTGATAAGAGATTTACCATATTCAGGTTTATATTCATCAAAATCACTTTCGTCAATTATTCGGGCAATTAATTCATATGTATCGTAGGGTTTTGCACTGTCCTCAGGAATGATACCATAAACATCCGACGGTGAATATAAAGGAGGTTTACTTTCTATTCTATCAAATCCCGCTGTTTTGGTTTCACCAAATTTACTTACAAGGCTTCTGATTTTCTCAATGGCTGTTTTATCGTCAGCAACTTTTTCATCGGTAATACCGGAAATTGTTGTAGAGACTTCAGCACCGCCAAGCGACTCGTTATCAATGCTTTCACCTATAGCGGCTTTTACTAAATGAGAACCGGCAAGGAAAATACTTCCATTACCTTCTACGATTATAGTTTCATCGCTCATTATTGGAAGATATGCACCTCCTGCTACACAAGGTCCCATTATTGCAGCAATTTGTGGGATACCCATCGAACTCATTACGGCATTATTTCGAAATATTCGCCCGAAATGTTCTTTGTCAGGAAAGATTTCATCCTGCATAGGAAGGAAGACCCCGGCTGAATCGACGAGGTATATAATTGGAATATGATTCTCCATAGCGATTTCCTGAGCACGAAGATTTTTTTTACAGGTCATCGGAAACCAGGCTCCGGCTTTAACTGTAGCATCATTAGCTACTATAACACAATCCCGTCCATGAATTTTTCCTATTCCGAAAACTGTTCCTGAGGATGGTGCACCCCCATAATCTTTATACATTCCATATGCAGCAAATAATCCAATTTCAAAAAAATATGAATCTTTATCAATCAAAAGGTTTATTCTATCCCGGCAAAAGAGTTTATTAGCTTTGTGTAATTTCTCAATTGCTTTTACTCCTCCGCCTTTATGAATTACTTTTGATTTATCTCTAATTGAATCGAGAAGAGTTTTATATTTCCGTTCTCTGTTCCTGAAATTATCATCTTTTTTTAAATCGGATGTCAAAACTGCCATAAACTATTATTAAATATTAAAATGAATTAAAAATGAACGGGTTTAAGATATAAACTATTGATGAATAAAAAAAGTAGATTGATAGGGGACAATAATAATTAAAAATAAAACTCAGTTTTAAATCTATATAGAAAAAATCGAATATGTTATATTATGCGAAAATCTTTTTATTACTGTTCATATACACAGGTTCTTTTTTATTGACGATAACATCTTTTGTTATTATGCAATTGGTAATGCCTTCTTTAGTTGGGAGTTTATACATTATCTCAAGCATAACATTTTCGAGAATTGACCTTAAAGCTCTGGCTCCAGTATCACGCTTCATCGCAATTTCAGCAACGCATTCAAGCGCATCGGCTTCGAATTCAAGTTCTACACCTTCCATTCTGAATAATTTCTTATACTGTTTGATGATTGCATTTTTTGGCTCGGTAAGAATAGTTTGAAGTGCCTTACTGTCAAGAGAATCGAGAGTGGAAATAACCGGTAATCTTCCAACTAGTTCGGGAATTAATCCGAATTTTATTAAATCATCCGGTTCTGCCTGAGCAAGAATTTCGTCTTTCTTTAAATCATTCTTTGAAAAAACTTCAGCACCGAAGCCCATTGAACTTCTGGCAACTCTTTTTTCAATTATCTTTTCCAATCCATCAAAAGCCCCGCCGCAAATAAAAAGAATATTTTTTGTATTCACATTTATTAGCGATTGTTCAGGATGTTTCCTGCCGCCTTTTGGGGGAACGCCGGCAACTGTTCCTTCAAGAATTTTTAACAGTGCCTGCTGAACACCCTCCCCGGATACATCACGAGTGATTGAAGTATTATCGCTCTTTCTGGATATTTTATCAACTTCATCAAGATATATAATTCCTCTTTCAGCTTTATCTAAATCATAATTTGCACTTTGTAATAAATGGACTAATATTGTCTCAACATCATCTCCTACATAGCCTGCTTCTGTTAGTGTTGTTGCGTCTGCGATTGCGAAAGGTACATTTAGTAATCTTGCTAATGTTTGAGCTAAAAAAGTTTTTCCTGTACCGGTAGGACCAATTAACAATATATTGCTTTTTTCAATTTCAACCTCATCAAAAAAATTAGACTCGAGTGAATCAATCCTTTTGTAATGATTATAAACAGCTACAGATATTGATTTCTTTGCTCTTTCCTGACCAATAACATATTCATCCAGAAATTTCTTAATGGATGGGGGAGTCATATTCGTTCTTAATTTATCAACAGCTTTATCTATTGAACGGAATGAATTCATTTTAATAATCTGCATCGCATTACCGACACAAATTTCACAAATAAATACAGCTTTACCGTTGTGGTCAACGGGACCCTTAATCATATTTGTAACTTTATCTGCAGTTCTTCCGCAGAAAGAACATCTTGGCTGTGTTGTCTTAGTACGGGTTTTTTCAGGCATTTTTAATTATTTAATTTAGTGCGTGATAAGGGACTCGAACCCCCACGGGTTTCCCCACTAGATCCTAAGTCTAGCGCGTCTGCCAGTTCCGCCAATCACGCGTTTGGCAAAATTAGAAAAATATAATTTCAATTACTATGTAAATGAATAATAGAGGACAAAAATGATGATTATTGATAATATACCATTCTCCTAATCCCAAAAGAATAGAACATAACTCGTTATTCTATTTCTATTAAAACTTCACCTTCAAGAATTGAATCCCCGGGTTTTACATTGACTTTTTTCACCACTCCTTCTCTGTCGGAATTCAATTTATTTTCCATTTTCATCGCTTCCCATAATAATAATTTGCTTCCGATATTTACACTATCACCAACTTTTACAAAAACTGTGATGATTGTTCCGGGTAAAGGAGCTTTTATTACCCCGGCTCCCTTTTTTTCTGTCGGGTTACTCGTCCTTATGGTTGATTTTTCTGACTCAGTTGAAGGGGCATTTTTTGTCCGAATCAATTGCGGAGTCTTTACGTTCCCCGCTTTCTTGTCAACAATTACTTCATACTTAGTCCCATTCACTTCAACTTCGGCAGTATTTCCTTCATAACTCAAAACATTAACATCATATTTATTATCATTTATACTAAATTTAAATTGTTTCATGATTCAATTATTTAACTTCTTGGATTTTTTGTTAATCCGTAAATTTTAGAACTCCACGGTGAATAAACTTTATCGATTCTTTTTATCGTCAAAACGGTATTTTCGTAATCGTGAACTTCAAGCTTATAAAAAAATATTGCTGCAGATATGGCTGCAGAAATTTCTCCTGATATAGGTTCTGCATTTTCAACAATACTTTCGGAACTTGAATCAACTTCTTCTTCTTCGTTCTTTTGGAATATTGATTTAAATAAATTCATTTTATAATGGAATATTTGAATGTTTTTTAGGTGGATTAGTAGCTTTTTTAGTGGCTAATGATTGTAAGGCACGAATCACACGGAATCTGGTATTTCTTGGTTCAATAACGTCATCTATATACCCATATTTTGCTGCGACATATGGGGTTGCGAATTTTTGCCTGTAATCTGCTTCTTTTTCGGCTATAAATTTTGCTTTTGCGGATTCATTTTCAATTTTCGAAATTTCACTGAAATGCAAAACTTCTACAGCTCCCCTGGGTCCCATCACAGCTATTTCTGCCGTGGGCCAGGCATAGTTTATGTCTCCCCTTAAATGTTTTGATCCCATGACATCATATGCACCACCATAAGCTTTTCTGAGTATAATTGTAATCTTTGGGACAGTAGCTTCACCGTATGCAAAAAGTAACTTTGCACCATGAATAATAATTCCACCATATTCCTGAGCTGTACCCGGTAAGAAACCGGGAACATCTACTAAAGTTAGAATTGGAACATTGAAAGCATCACAGAAACGAACAAATCTCGCTGCTTTCCTTGATGATTTTATATCAAGGACACCGGCAAGATAATTAGGCTGGTTAGCAACTATACCGACAGGCATTCCGTTCATTTTAGCAAAGCCAATCACGATATTCTGAGCATAGTTTGCCTGTACTTCAAGGAATTCACCATTATCAACTATTGCATCAATCACGTCGACTATATCATAAGGTTTGTTTGGATTATCCGGAATGATTTCGTTTAAGGATTCTTCAAGCCTGTCAATTGGGTCATCGCAGCTGTATATGGGGGGATCTTCCAGGTTATTCTGTGGTAAATAGCTTAACAGTTTCCTGATCATCATTATTCCTTCCTCTTCATCATCGGCTACAAAATGAACAACACCTGATTTAGAACTGTGAACAAATGCACCACCGAGTTCTTCATCAGTAACAACTTCACCCGTAACTGTCTTTACAACTTTTGGACCGGTTACGAACATATACCCTGTATTCTTTGTCATCAATGTAAAATCTGTCAGGGCAGGGGAGTAAACGGCACCACCGGCACAGGGACCGAAGACTGCTGAAATCTGAGGAATTACTCCGGATGCTAAAATATTTCTTTGGAATATATCTGCATATCCTCCCAAACTTTTTACACCTTCTTGAATTCTTGCTCCTCCGCTGTCATTAATACCGATTATCGGAGCTCCGACAGCCATCGCTTTATCCATAACCTTACAAATTTTTTGAGCAAACATTTCTGATAATGAACCGCCGAGCACTGTAAAATCCTGAGAAAATATATAGACGAGTCTTCCGTCAATTGTTCCATATCCTGTCACTACCCCGTCTGAAAGATATGTTTCTTTTTCTAATCCGAAATCTATACATCTGTGTGATACAAACATATCAAATTCCTCGAAACTTCCTTCATCTAACAGTAAATCAATCCTTTCCCTTGCTGTATATTTACCTTTTCGATGCTGTTTCTTTATCCTTGTCTCGCCTCCGCCGAGCATGGCTTGATTGCGAAGTTCAGTTAGCTCTATTAATTTATCTTGTATTGACATATAATATTAATTATTCATGAAATGGTTTATATTGATTTTACCAGTTGTGATATAAACCCTCTAATAATATTTCTTCTTTTTCTTTGTCTGAAAGACGATTATATTTTTCAGCTTCTTCTTCAATCAGTTTTCTGTCTGCTTCTTCTGAAGCAGCAATCTCTGCAAGCATTTTTTTGTATTCAATTTCCCTTTTCCTTTTTAGAAATCCGGTTGCAACTGCGGGAAATAATTCGAGCAGTAGTTCTTCCTTTTCATTAATCGCAAGCTTCACATCTTCGAATTCTTTGAGTTGAGGGTTATCTTGCTTTATGTATTTCGAAGTATCATAAGGCATTTCTTTCTTTACGCCTGGCAATTTTCTTTCTGAATACGGGATCGATCGGAACGGGGGTTTTGCCATAAGAACCCTTAACCAGATTCACAAATTGCGTTGATGTATTTTCGTAAAATGGTTTTCCTTTATTTTCATCAATGACACAATACACAGCCTGAACTCCGACTATCTGACTTGTCGGAGTAACGAGAGGCGGTAAACCTGCATCCAGCCTTACTTTAGGTACAACGGTAAGTACTCTTTCCAGCAAATCTTGTAATCCTGCTTGTTTTAACTGCGACATCATATTTGTATACATACCGCCTGGAATTTGAGCAGTCTGAACGATTGCGTCAGGATCAGGAAAGTTAAAATATTTTTCAATTTTCTGAGTTGTCTCGATTAATTCATCATCTTTATCGTCTTTTGCGAGCTTAATAGATTTATCAAATAATTTGTTTATTTCAGCCGGTAATCTGTCTTTTGTAATATCAAACTCGATGGGGAACATTTTGTACTCGTCATATTGAGCAAGTTCTTCACGAATGGACTTAAGTTCTTTATTTATTTTTACAACTGCATCCAGATTAACACCGGTATCAATATTCAATTTGTTACAGAAAATTTGAATTAGTTCAAATGCCGGTGCTGCCGGACCTCCGGCGAAATTTAAAATTACAGTATCAACAATATCAACTCCGTTGATAATGGCTTTTAATACAGCTGCCAACCCGTATCCGGGAGTGCAATGAGTGTGAAGGTCAATTGGAACTTTAACTTCCTTCTTAAGTCTTTTTATTAGAACACCTGAAACCTGAGGAGGTATTAATCCCGCCATATCTTTTATAGATATAATATCAGCTCCTAATTTCTCAAGTTCTTTTGCTTTTTTAATGAAATAATCGATTGTAAAAATTTTCTTAGGGATTTTCTTGCCTTTTAAAAAACCTTTTACCTTTTCTAAATAAGTAAAATTTGGATCGACAGTGTAGCAAACTGCACAATCAGTTAAACCGCCATTTTGTTTTACAAATTTAATGGTGGACTTCATGTTATTAATATCATTCAGAGCATCAAAGATTCTCATGATATCAATGCCGGATCTGACTGCTAATCTGTTAAATCCTTCGATGACGTTATCAGGGTACGGATTGTAACCAAAAAGATTTCTTCCGCGTGAAAGTGCAGTTAACTTTGTTCCGCATCCAAAACCATTTTTAATTTTTTCAAGGCGTTCCCAGGGGTCTTCATTCAGGAATCTCATTATAGAATCCGGAACTGCACCCCCCCATACTTCTGCTGCATAGAATTTAGCATCTTTATAATACGGTAAGACTCTGTCGATTTGTTTTTGACTCATTCTTGTGGCGAACTGCGATTGCTGACCATCCCTTAAAGTCAAGTCTCTGATTAGTAGTTTTTTAGCCATAATATTATACTTAAATCGTTCTAACTATTTGTAAAATTATTAAATTTTAACATCTTAAAAAATCCAATTTGGAAAATACAGATGTTGACTTTATAGTATTATTTATGAATATTCCCAAATTCGTGTTGTTAAATCAAAAATTAAAGAAAAGTCCTGAAATTCATATTTTTGTGGAACATCTCCACAATAAAAATTACAAATAGCGGAATAGAGACTTAAATAATATAATTTTCTGGCATAATAATTGCATATTTTTAATTATCGGAAAAAACCGATTGATAAAGATAATATTCTTTTTCATATGTTCTCCTTTCATAGTTAAGAGGCTCGCAAGGAGCCTCTTGTATTTTATATCGGATTTTTTATATGAAAATTAGGGAGAGAAAAATTAAACGTAGAAAATCATTTCAAGTTTTTTAAACTTAATTAAAGCAGACATTATAAAATCAAGGTAGGATTGATTTTCAAGAAGATCTTTCAGGATGATACATTCCGCAGCGCATAAAGAATCTTCAAGAATTTCTTCGATATGCCGGTTCAATGGTATCCAGGTTGAATGAAGAGCATATCCTTTGGTTCCCCAAAGTGTATTTTTAATAATATTTCTGATTTTTGATTCAATGGATAATGCGTCTTTCCCATGGGAATTATCTGATAGGTCTATTCCTTTAATTTCAAATAATCTATAGTCATCATTTTCTTTAGATGAAAATGCAATATTATCAAGATACAAAGTTTTATAACAAGCCCATTTTGCAGCAAGGAAAATATCTTCATCCGGAAGAAATTCAGTGTTATCCAGAAGATCTTTCATTCTCCGTACATAAATATTAATTTCTTCAATATTTAATTCGAGAAGTTTATTTATTTCGTGCTGAATATTTCTAATTGTAAGTGCTTTATCTTCTGCTTTCAATTTACCAACAACAAACTGAAGTATTAAATCATAATGATTAGTAAGTGTTTTTATTGATGATTGAAGATTTGATGGAAGAAATTCATCAAGAAATTTCTTGTAATTCAGTATTCCGATGCTATTTCCATTTTCATCATTAACAAGATTCAGTAAATCTTCGATTGAATCGTGTCAATGCACCTATTGTACTGTATTTGAAAAAATGATCATCATTCAATCCCATTTCAAAAACTACTGCTCCAACTCTATGCAGATGAGTCACAGCGCTTAAATCACATTTTCTTTTCAATCCGGCAATTAAATATGTTTTGAAGATTTTAAAAACTTCTGATGAGTAACTTCCATAAAAAAAGTCAAGGTTATTTATATCCGGAAGATTATAATTTAAAAGCTGGGAATGAATTAATTGATAATACTTGTTGGATTCTACTTTTGTTCTTGCGTCAAAAATTTCTGTAGCAGGGTTTTGAGCATGTTTTCTGGGAATTAAATTATGGCTGATATTTTGTTCTAAAAATTTTTTTATAATATCTCTTGAATTTGTGATGCGCTTAGCTCCGTATAATTTTTCCAAAACCTTATATTCCGGGCATAATCCGCCGATTATACTTTGTAATATTTCCTATAGCATTATTAATAATTATGATCTTTTTTAAGCCTGTTCTAAATCAAGTTTTGAACTCATAAGAGTAAATTAATTTTAAATCATTTATTATTCATTAAATAATATAATTATTAAAGAAAATATATGAAAGAAATTTATGGATTACAATTATTTTTAGCGAGTACTTGAAAATCTAAGGAATATTATAACTTTTGAAGCGGAAGGGGAGAGATTCGAACTCTCGGTACAGTTTGACCCGTACGACGGTTTAGCAAACCGTTGGTTTCAGCCACTCACCCACCCTTCCGGGGATTAACTGAATAAAATAAAAATTAATCAAATTTTAATTTACAAACAACTTAATTTGTTCAATTCCTATTTCAGGGAAATTATATCGTTATATAATACAAATAGCATAAAAGCTATCAATATAGCAAATCCAACTTTTTGAAGTATTTCCTGTACTTTAAATGGTACGGGTCTTTGAAAGACTCCTTCAATAATTAACAGAACAAAATGTCCTCCATCCAAAGCAGGAAATGGCAATATATTTATCACCGCAAGAGACATTGAAAGGAGCGCAACGAAACCAATGAATGTGAAGAAACCACCTTCGGCAGATTGTGCTGAGGCTTGAGCTATCTTAATTGGACCTCCGATAGCTTTCTTAAAAGGAATATCACCTTTAATTATTTTTGAAATGGATTTGAAGAAAATTTCAATTCCATAATAATATAAATCTGAAGCAGCTTTCGGAATAGCCGTGATTATATTGTAATTTATTTCTTTTACAGGTCCTTCATATTTGCTTGAAATTCCTATTCCAATTGTTGAATCACCTAATGGCTTGATTTTCGAATTCAGTATCTGACCGTTTCTCGACCAGATAATTTCTGTTTCTTTATTAACGTATTCTTTAATTAAGTCAATTAATTGTTGAGTATTAACGATTTTTTCACCCGCAAAATTTGTGATGATATCACCTTTTTGAATTCCTGCTGATTCCGCAGGTTTTTCTTTGGTGACTTCCGTTATTACAGGGGTTATTGAAGAAGTGGAAAGACCGAGATCTCTATCACCCGATATACTTAATTTTTCTTTTGGGATGTAAATTGATACTTCCTGGTTATTTCTTAAAACCTTGATCGACATGGATTCACCCATATTATCAATAAAAACAGAATTTCGAATATCATCCCAGTACTTGATTTCTTTATTATTAATTGAAAGAATTTTATCCCCGGCTTTCAATCCACTTTCATAAGAAATAGAATTTTTCTGAACGTATCCGATTGTGGTTGTATCTATTAGGGATTTTCCTTTGACAAAATTGATGGCATAAAAAATCATAAATGCAAGTAAAATATTCATAATTACACCCGCTGTAATAACTATCATCCTTTTCCATACTGGTTTCGATCTGTATTCCCATGGTTTAGGTTCACTCTTTACAAATTCTTTGTCCATACTCTCATCTATCATTCCTGATACTTTAACAAATCCTCCGATAGGGAAAGCACAAACTCGATAATCAGTATGGTCACCTAACTCAAGGGTTTCATCCATTTTGCCGAATGTAAATCCGTTAATTTTATTATATCCGAATAAGCCGGAAACCCATTCCAAAGGCGAATATTTCTGCTCTCATTCCACACAAACGGGCTGCTATAAAATGCCCGAATTCATGAATAAATACAAGAATTCCTATTACAACTAAAAAATAAAATATTGTGTTTACTATTTCCATTAATATGGTTAAACTAAATTATTGATATCAATAATCTTGCAAGATATCAAGTCTTGTAAGTTTGTCAATTTCTATAATATCTTCAAGTTCAAAATTATTAACCGATTTATGCTTTTCGAGTGAATTTCTTATTATTTTTGGTATATCCATAAAGCCGATTTTATTCTCTAAAAACAGATTTACCGCCATTTCGTTAGCTGCATTAAGAACAATCGTATAAGTACCATCATTATTGAGTGATTCATAAGCAAGTTTCAGACATTCAAACTTATCAATATCGGGTTTCTCAAATGTTAATTTATTATAAATTGAGAAATCCATTTTCTGAAAATCAGATTTCACTCTCTTTGGATAAGTTAATGCATATTGAATAGGAACTTTCATATCCGGGACTCCTAATTGTGCTTTGATTGAACCGTCTGAAAATTCTATCATTGAATGTATAATTGATTGCGGATGGATCAATACTTCTATCAACTCAGAAGGAAAATCAAAAAGCCATCTTCGCTTCAATTATTTCTAATCCTTTGTTCATTAAAGTTGCAGAATCAATGGTTATCTTTTTGCCCATTTTCCAATTAGGATGATTTAATGCTTGTTCAATATTCACCGTTCTCATTTCATCTCTGGAAAAATTTCTGAATGGACCACCTGAAGCGGTCAAATAGACTTTGCTCACTTCATTCTCTTTTTCACCTTCTAAACATTGTAAGATTGCGGAATGTTCACTGTCAATCGGCAATAATTTTGAATTGTGTTTTTTAATTAAAGAATTAATTAATTTTCCGGCAACAACCATTGACTCTTTATTCGCAAGGGCAACATTTTTTCCTGATTTCAAAGCTTCAATTGTTGGATTCAATCCTGCAAATCCGACTAATGAATTAATCAAAATATCATAATCAATTTCTCTGATAATCTGAAGAAGGTCTGAATACCGATTCAACACTTTTGTTTTATTACCCGCAAAACCTTTAATAAATTCTTCCGATTTCTTTCTATCATTAATAAAAATAAATTCCGGATTAAATATATTTACCTGTTCTTTTAAAAGTTCTATTTGTGTATTAGTAGTTAAGAAAGCAATTTTAACATCAATTTCATTGTTAATTAAATTTTTAATTACTTCCAGAGAATTACATCCAATCGAACCTGTTGACCCTAATATTCCGATTTTTATTTTTTCCAATAAGATAAAATAATAATTAATTCAATATAACGTGATAAACCAACTTCATACCGACTTTTCAGATATATTCTATTTATAGAAACTTACTATTCTTTATAAATATTTCTTAATAATGTTGTTAAAATCAGCTTTAGATTTTGAACCCATGAAAAATTCGACTATTTTACCGTCTTTATCTATGATGAAAGTCGCTGGAATTCCATCAATTTGCTGACCCCCGGCTTTAGCAAAAACATCCATAGTTTGTTCGTTACCGTTCAATATTGAATAGTCAACCGGCTTTGTTTTTAAGAAATTTTCTATAGTTTTAGGATCTTCAGTACTAATTCCTATGATTTTAAAATTTTTATCTTTTAGTTCCTGTGAAATCAATGATAAGTCCGGCATCTCACCTACACAAGGTTTACACCATGTAGCCCAGAAATTAACCAGAACAACATTTCCCTTTAAGTCTGAAAGCTTAACCTGTTTACCGTTTTCATCCCATGTTATTTCAGGAGCTATGTTTCTTTTCGCGGAATTTTCAGAATTTGATATTTTGAAGAATTTCATGTCCGATGTTTTGTTCGAAGCATCGGATGATTTGGTCTGCTGAGATGTCTTATTATCTTTATTATCCTTGTTATCTTTATTCTGGGTTGTATCATTTTTGCCGCAGCCTGCAACAAAAGCAATTAACAGAATTAAAATGAGATTTTTTAACATTTTCATTTTTAATTATTATTTTAATTATTTAAGTATTTTTTAATTATGTTTCTATAAAATTCTTTAGTTTTTAAACCTATTATTCTATCTGCTATATTTCCATTTTTATCGATAATGAATGTAGTCGGAATCAAATCCATTTCTTCACCGTATGCTTTTCCGAATGCATTTGTAATTTCATCATTCCCCTCAAGTATCAAATATGATACGGGATGTTGGGAAAGAAAATTGAATAATTTTGGAGCTCCTTCCCTGTGGAATACACTAATTCCAATCATTGTTACCCCGCTGTCTTTCAATTCAGAATTTAATTCCGATAATTCCGGCATTTCTTTAATGCATGGAGGACACCATGTTGCCCAGAAATTGAGGAATATTACTTTTCCAATAAAATCTTTCGAGGATTTTTCAATATCATTTTCATTCCAGTAAAAAGCAGGTACTGCATCATTAAAATCCACTTTTTTGATTTTGTAATAAAGACTGTCAGCATGAACCCCAGACTGAAAAATTGAAAAGATAAATAAAAGTAAAATTATACTCAGGAAAGATTTGATTGATATTCTCATTATGTTATTGGTACTAAATTTACCCTTATACTAATAAATAAATTTATTCTTCGATTAATGCTTTTTCAACATCATAACCTCTGGTCTTGGCATATGATAATAATTTTTGCTGAAGCATTTTTCTTCCTCTGTGTAGTCTGCTTCGAACAGTCCCAATAGGGCATTTTACGAAATCTGCAATTTCCTCATAACTCAATCCCTCTATATCGCAAAGAATAACCACAGTTTTAAAGTCATCCTGCATAGAATTTAATGCTTCTGTAAGTTCATCATCTAATAAGTTAGCAAAGACTTTCTCCTGAAGGTCATTAGAATCTAATTTATCTGATTTAATAGTCTCAAAAAAGTTTTCAATCTCATCATAATCAACTTTATTCGGTTGTTTCTGATTTTTTCGATAATTATTAATAAACAAATTTTTCATGATTCTGAAAAGCCAGGCTTTACAATTAGTTCCTTTTTCAAACTTATGGAAAAATCTGTAAGCTCTCAGGTATGTATCTTGTACTAAATCATCGGCATCAAGTTCATTCCCCGTCATTTTATAAGCATAGTTGTGCAAAAGGTTCATATGAGGCATAGCCTCCCTCTCGAATTCTTCTTTTTGTTTCAATAACTCTTCTTCTGATAGTTCGTCTTCTTCGTCAAATAAATCAGAATCAGTATCGAGATTTTCTTCAAGCGGTTCTTTAAGCTTAAGACTCTTCTTGTCCTTGGCTATTTTTCCCTGCTTTTTATTCTTTTTGCTTTTAATCATTCAATATTAATTAATAAACTACTCTTTATATATTTCTTAATCAAGGAATGAAATTTTGTATTTGAGTTAAGTAATTCATTATATATAATAACTTCAATTAATTTATAGTATAAATTAAACTAAAGTAAGGTTCAAGAGGAATGATTTTAATGATAACTCTATCAAAAGTGGTTTTGGGCGAGTAGAGGGGCTCGAACCCTCGACCCTCAGAGCCACAATCTGATGCTCTGCCAACTGAGCTATACCCGCCATAATTCTTAAGTTATGCTTTTTATGATTTTTATTCAATGAATTTCTCAATGTACATTTTCCAAAAAATTGAGACATATCTTTATTAATTAAAATCCCAGCTTAAATTTTGTGAAACTATTTGAATCAACTGTTATATAATTCCATTGCTTATTTTTGTGATTTAATATAAATTTGCACTATTCTTCGAAGATAGCTCAATGGTGGAGCATTCGGCTGTTAACCGAAGGGTTGGGGGTTCGAGTCCCCTCTTCGAGCAAATAAATTTCCCCGTTATACGGGGTTTTTTATTATATTTTCAAAGTAAATATATTGACGCTTTGGATATCTCGAATCCAATAAGTATATCTGAATTAAGTTCAAATATACAAGAAATATTAGAAGCCAGTTTTCCCTACATTTATGTAACAGGTGAAATCTCTAATTTTAAACATCAAATTTCATCAGGTCATTTTTATTTTGTATTAAAAGATAATCAGGCACAAATTTCTGCGATGATGTGGAAAACCCAGAAACAGATATTTAAATTTTAGACCGGTAGATGGAATGAAAGTTAATGTGAAGGGTAGAATTACATTGTATCCGCCTATGGGACGATATCAGATTGATGTTACTGATATGAGTATTCTGGGTGCCGGAGAGCTTTTTGCTGCATTAGAGAAGCTAAAGGAAAAATTGAGTAAGGAAGGTTTGTTTGAAGAAAAATATAAGATACCTATCGGACAGTTTCCGAGATTTCCGGAAAAAGTTGGAATAATTACGTCAGAAACAGGCGCTGTAATTAGCGATTTCAAAAAAATAGCATCAAAAAGATTTCCTCTATCTAGAATTTATCTTTTCCCGGTTAATGTTCAGGGTGTCGGCGCAGCTGATGAAATTATCAACGCGATAAAATTTGCGAATGATTCAACCCTTGGATTACAGATTCTTGTTATTGCAAGGGGAGGAGGTTCGATTGAAGATCTATGGACTTTTAATGAAGAAAAATTGGCAAGATCTGTATTCGATTCTAAATTACCGGTTGTTAGCGCAATCGGACATGAAGTGGATTATACTATTTGTGATTTTGTTGCAGATGTCAGAGCTTCTACTCCGTCAAATGCTGCTGAAATAATCTATCCTGATTTTGATGAAATTATTCAGAAATTAGATGATTTCAATTATGATTTTAGTGCTATTCTGAACAATAAAATTGAAACAATGGAAGACACTCTTGATTATATTTCAAATAACTTTCATTTTAATAAACCGTTAAATATATTAAATAATTATAAGATAAGGTTAGATGAATATGAACGGAATATTCTAAATATGAAAAATGATAAATTTTATAGACTAAATAACAAATTGGATAATCTGGAGAAATTACTTGATAGTTTTGGACCTGAGCAAACTTTAAAAAGGGGTTATTCATTTGTTTTAAAAGACGGAAAGTTAGTTAAAAGTAAAAAGTCATTGATAAAAGATGATGAAATCGATATAAACTTTTATGATGGTTCAGTTAATGCAGAAATTAAATAATAATGGTTAAAAAAAAACAAGATTCAAATACATTTGAATATAATTTCAAAAAACTAGAAGATATTCTTTCAAAGTTTGAGAATTCAATTGAAGAATCTTCCCTTGACGAAATTCTTGAGAACTATCAGGAAGGATTAAAATTATTAAAAATTTGCAGAGACAAACTGAAGGATGCTGAGTTGAAGATTGAAAAAATTAATATGGAATCAAAAAATTAATCTTTTAAATTTTTTTTTAAATGAAAGAAAATATTTTTAAATTAGAAGATACAAAATTTCTCAAAAATGTAAATTTTCCAAATGATTTAAGGAAATTAAATCTTTCTGATTTACGGGTATTGTCTGATGAAGTCAGGGAATATCTGATTGATACAATCTCCCAAATTGGCGGGCATTTGGGTGCATCATTAGGTGTCGTTGAACTCACTTTAGCATTGCATTATGTTTTTAATACACCTGTGGATAAATTAATCTGGGATGTTGGACACCAGGGTTATATTCATAAAATTATTACCGGAAGGCGGGATCTGTTAAAAACCATCAGACAAAAAAATGGAATTAGTGGATTTTTGAAAATATCTGAAAGTGAATATGATGCATTTGGGGCAGGTCACGCATCAACATCATTATCTTCAGCATTAGGAATTGCGACAGCAAGAGATTTTCAAAATAAAAATTATAAAGTAATTGCCGTTATTGGTGATGGCTCTATGACGGGTGGTATGGCATATGAAGCGATGAATAATATTGGTTTACTGAAAAAAGATATTATCGTTATTCTCAATGACAATAAGATGTCCATTGCCCCCAATAACTGGAGTTTTCAAAATTATTTTAATGAACTTCTAACTAGTGAAACATACAATAAGATCCGATCAAAAGTTTGGGATTTGACCGGTAAATTCGAAAAGAGAAGCGACAGGATCAGAAATTTAGCATCAAAAATTGAAGGCGGAATAAAAGGTGTTCTTACACCGGGAATGATGTTTGAAGCCATTGGTTTCAGGTATTTCGGTCCATTAAATGGGCATAATGTGGTTAATCTTGTAAAAACATTCGATGAGATAAAGAAAATGACCGGTCCTGTTTTAATTCATGTCTTTACTGAAAAAGGAAAAGGACCTTCCTATGCAAATACACATTATCAAAAGTTACATGCTCTGAATCCTTTCGATAAAACGACAGGTATTGAGTATAAAAAATCTACAAAACCTTCATTTACAAAAATATTTGGTGAAGCATTAGTTGATTTAGCCAAAGACAATAATAAAATAATTGGTGTTAATGCAGCTATGCCGGACGGAACGGGACTTAATTTCTTACAAAAAGCATTTCCTTCACGATACTTTGATGTAGGAATCGCTGAACAGCATGCTGTTACATTTTGTGCCGGATTAGCTACTGAAGGATTCACCCCCGTCGCCGCAATATATTCAAGTTTCCTGCAGCGGGCATTTGATCAGATAATACATGATGTTGCATTACAAAAATTACCTGTTGTTTTTGTACTGGATAGAAGCGGATTGGTTGGTGCAGACGGTCCCACTCATCACGGAGCTTTTGACCTGTCATATTTACGATTAATTCCTAATATGGTGATTATGTCTCCGAAAGATGAAAATGAATTAAGAAATATGTTATACACATGTGTAGAATATAAACGTGGTCCTATTGCTTTGAGATATCCAAGAGGGGAAGCATTGGGAGTTGAATTAGGTAGATTCGAAAAACTGGAAATTGGAAAAGGTGAAATTGTTAAAGAAGGAAAAGATATTGTCATTTTATCTATAGGAAACATGGTTGAATATTCAATGCACGCCGCAGAAAAATTGATGGGAAAAGGAATAAATGCAGAAATTATAAATATGAGATTTGTGAAACCACTGGATACAGAATTATTAAGGAACGTATTTGCAAGATTTAAAAAAATTATTACCATTGAAGATAATTCAATAATAGGTGGATTCGGAAGTGCAGTTTCGGAATTCGCTGTTCAATACGGCTTTAAGAATGATATTCTCCTGCATGGTTTACCGGATAAATTTATTGAACACGGGAAACCGGATGAATTGTATTCTATGCTTAGAATGGATAGCAATGGCATTGCAGATATTGCCGAGGAATTCTTAAAGACCAAAATAGAAATTAAGATTTGATGTTCGAAAACCTGATTTTAAATAACATACCCGGGAAGAAACCTAATTATAATAAATCGAATAACCATAGAAAGGTTTATATCGAAACCTATGGTTGCCAGATGAATTTGTCCGATACAGAAATTATATTGAGTGTAATGAGTGACTTTGGATTTAATGAAACAAATATAATCGAAGAATCTGATGTAATATTGCTTAATACTTGTAGTGTGCGCGATAATGCAGAAAAAAGAATTTATAATCGCTTAACTCATCTGAAAAAATTTAAGAAAGATAATCCTGAATTGGTAATCGGTATTCTTGGTTGTATGGCTGAACGATTAAGAAACGATTTACTTGAGAAATATAAGATTGTAGATGTTATAATTGGTCCCGATGAATACAGAAAACTTCCTTCAATAATCGAGAATACATTTGAAACCGGTGAAAAAGGAATAGCAACTAAACTTTCTAAAATTGAAACATATGATGACATAAAACCGGTTCGAAAAAATGGAGTTACAGCATGGGTGACTGTTATGAGAGGGTGTGATAAATTCTGTTCATTTTGTGTTGTACCTTTCACGAGGGGAAGAGAAAGAAGCAGAAAACTGGAAAATATAATAATAGAAATAAAAGAATTAGAACAAAATGGTGTTAAAGATATCTGGCTTCTCGGACAAAATGTTAACTCGTATTCAGATGGTAATTTTGACTTCGCAGACTTATTAAAGAATTGTGCAGAAGCTGTTCCTTCTGTCAGAATAAGATTTATAACATCTCATCCGTATGATTTATCAAATAAATTACTGGAAACAATTTGCTCATTTAAGAATATCTCGAAATATATTCATTTGCCGGTTCAATCCGGATCCGATAGAATATTAAAACTAATGAACAGGTTGTATTCAATAGACCAATACTTAAAAATTATTGAGTATGCAAGGAAATTAATGCCAACTATAGGCTTATCTACAGATATCATAACCGGATTTCCTACAGAAACTGAAGAAGATCACAACATGACGTTAGCTCTGATGAAGGAAGTTAAATATGACAGTGCTTTTATGTTTGCATATTCTCCCAGAGAAAATACAAAGTCATTTTCTATGATTGATGATGTTAATTCAGAAATGAAAAAAAGACGACTCGAAGAAATCATAGGATTGCAAAGAAAAATCTCCATACAAGTAAATTCAGTACTAATTGGGCAAACAAAAGAAATATTGTTGGAAAGTTTCAGCAAAAAATCCACCGATTATTTGATGGGCAGAACTGATTGCAATAAATCCACAATTGTTCCTAAATATGATATTACCCTCAAAAAGGAATATAAAATTGGAGATGTTTTAGAAGTTAAAATAATCAAAGCAAATTCCGCAACTTTATTCGGAGAATATATTAATTAATATGGCTGATAGTATTAGTTTGTTCCTTTTCGCGATACTTCAAAAAATTATTGGAGTTTTTCCACTTATATTTGTTCAGCGGTGTGGAAAACTTACAGGTCTGTTTTTTTTTATCTAATTCCCATCCGAAGGAAAATAGCTTTTCATAATTTGAATATTTGTTTTCCCGAAAAAAATACAGAATGGAAAAAACAAATTGTCAAAAAGAATTATATAAATATATTTATTAATCTTTTCGAATTCTTTTATCTTGGGAAACTGAATAAGTCGAATATCAGGAAATATATAAGTTTTAATGGTGAAGTTGATGAAAATGTTTTTCTTAACAAGGAGAAACTTAGATTTTTCATAAGTGGTCATTTCTCAAACTGGGAATTATCGGCTTTCTCTTTCCCTTTGCTCTTTAATGAAGGATTAGACATCGTCGTTAAAACTCAGGCAAATCATAGAATCGATGATAAAATAAATGAGTTAAGAAAACAATCAGGTAATGAAGTAATTCATATGGGGCAATCGTTACGAGAGATATTTGGAAAAATAAAAAACAAAGGAATAATATGTTTTCTAATTGATCAGTCTGCTCATTCCGAATATTCTGTTTATGCTGAATTTTTTGGCAAAAAAGTAGCATCTTTTGCAGGACCTGCAAAATTAGCATTAAAATTTAGACCGATTCTTCTATCCGGTCTTAATATAAGAAAAGATAATTATCAATATGAAGTTATAACGAAAGAAATAAAGTATGATGATTTGGTAGAATCGAATGGATAATAATATAGTTGAACTTACAAATCGAATGCAAAAGCATCTTGAAGAAGTGATAAGAATATATCCTGACCAATGGCTATGGTTTCATAAAAGATTTAAATACACGAAGGAATAACATATGACGAAAAATATTTTGATTATTCAAACAGCTTTTATTGGTGATGTGATTTTGACTATACCTTTAGTACATGTTTTAAAAAAGCATATTCCGGATTCGTTGATTGACTTTCTATGTATTCCAAAAACAAAAGATTTATTAGAAAATAATCCAAATATTTCAAATATTATAGTTTATGATAAACATAATTCAGGTGAAATTTCGGGGTTAAAAGATATTTATTCGATTTTAAAAAAGAAAAATTATGATATCATAATTTCGCCTCACAGGTCTTTTCGAAGTTCATTCTTAGCTTATTTCTCCGGTTGTAAATTGACTATAGGATTTAATACAGCTGCGTTAAGTATTCTCTATAAAAAAACGGTTAACTATATTAAAAATATACACGAAATACAGCGAAATTTAAAGTTGCTTGAACCTCTCGGGATTATTGAAAACTCCATTATTAGACCAGATTTTTATATTTCAGATGAAAAAATAGAAAAAATTGATAAAACATTATCCGAAAATAAAATTGGAAAAAACGATAAATTTATTATTGCAGCCCCGGGATCGGTTTGGTTCACAAAGCGATTTCCTTACGAGAAATTCTCAGAAGTATTTAATTTATTAAAACATCAAGATTTAAAAGTTTTCTTGATTGGAAGTGAGGATGATATTGAATTATGCAATAATATAATTTCGATTTCTGAAAACAAAAATTTAATTAATATCTCCGGAAAATTAACATTATTGGAAACAGTCGAACTTATAAAAAGATCAAGTTTATTATTAACTAATGATTCCGCTCCATTACATATGGCAAATGCCGTCGGAACCAGGGTGATTGCTTTATTTGGTGCTACTATTCCGGGATTTGGATTCTTCCCTTATGGTGAAAATGATAAAATTATTGAAATAAATGGACTTAAATGCCGTCCTTGTAGAATTCATGGCGGGAATAAATGTCCGATAAGAACTTTCGACTGTATGAATAAAATTTCAGAGCAATTAATTTCGAACGCAATTATAGAAAGCTTATTTTAAATCCTTTTTCAATACCCGTTTTACATATTTCCCTAACATATCAAATTCGAGATTCACTTTATCTTCTGGTTTCAAATATTTAAAGTTTGTAACGTTAAATGTATGAGGTATTATTGATACTTTTATGATTATTTCTTTTTTCGATTCGCTAATAATATCTGCAATTGTTAAAGATATTCCATTTACCGCAATTGAACCTACATAAATGATATTATCGCGGAAAACTGATGGAAACTTTATAAAATATTCCCAGCTATCCTCCAATTTAATTATTTTTGATACAATTCCGGTTGTGTCCACGTGTCCCTGAACAATATGACCATCCAGTGTCGCATTCATTACCATCGGTTTTTCGAGATTCACATAACTTCCTTTTCTTAAGTCACCCAAATTTGTTTTTGACAAGGACTCTTTAATTGTTGTAAAATTGAAACAATTAACTTCAATGTTTTCGATGGTCATACAAGCACCATTAATAGCCATGCTTTGTCCTGTTATATTCTTTTTTAAATAATTATTTTGAGTTGTTACTACAGAAAATTTTATGCTGTCGCCAAATGGAAGAATTGACACTACTTTTCCCATATCTGTAACAATACCTGTAAACATAATTTTATTTTGATTTTGTGTTATATAATATTAAATCTTTATTGTTCGAGATTATTTCTTTTAAGATTAATTTTTTTGAATATTTTAAATTATTTATATTATAACCCTCAAATGAAGAAATCCCATTTCCTATTATTATAGGTGCTATCACGAAATAAATATCGTCAAACAAATCATATTTTATAAATTGAGAAAATAAATTAGCGCCCCCCTCAACAAGAACACTTGAAATATTGTTCTTATAAAAGTAGTTTAAAATATCCGGTAAATATATTTTACCATTACGTTCTTTAAAATAAATTGTATTTATATGTTTTTCTTTCCTATACTTTTCCGAAGCCAATCTATAAGTAAAAGTTTTATATTTGTCCGTAAACATTTTAAGCTTCGAATCCAGGTCGACTCGCCTGTCAATCACAAATCTTTTCGGGTTAATCTTCGAAATGCCATGATTTGTTAACACCGGATTATCAATTTTAGCTGTATTTTTCCCAATTAAAATTGCATCATATTTTGACCTTAGATTATAAACAAAATCCCTTGAAATATCAGATGTTATCCATTTTGATTTGAAATTGTTTAATGCAATTTTTCCGTCAATACTTTGAGCAACTTTCAACGTTATATATGGCAACTTTTTCGTAATATATTTAATAAAAAATCTGTTTATTCCTTTACTTTCTACAGGCAGAATATTTTCAGTTACCTCAATGCCGTTTTTTTTAAGTATTATTATACCTTTTCCTTTTACCAGAGGATTAGGGTCTCTGATGCCGACATAAACCTTTTTAATCTTGTTTTTAATGATTAATTCGGTACATGGAGGAGTTTTACCGTAATGCGAGCAAGGTTCGAGATTAACAAACAAAGAACTTCCTTTTAAATCATATCCTTTTGATAAAGCATACTGAATAGCATTAACTTCTGCGTGAGGTCCTCCAAAATATTTGTGATAACCTTTACCTATGACCTGATTGTCTTTTATGATGATACAACCTACTAAAGGATTCGGAGAAACTGATGTTCTTCCTTTTTCAGCTAATTTAAGACACTCGTTCATTATTAATTCTTCTTTATTCATCTCAATTGATTAATTTATTTTTAAGAGAATTAATAACAGAATTTTCATTATTCCGGTAATAAATGTATGTGGGTAAATCAAGTTTTTTTATTTTATATATTTTTATAGCTCTTTTTACAAAATCATAATCATGTGAATATTTGTTCTTAAAACCATTTAATGTTCTTAAAAACTTTCTGTTTTCCAAATAATGTAGCTCCAATAACACAATCATTTAAATGTATTAATTTATTCGTATTTCTTGCGTCTGGCACAAAAAAATCTTTTTCTTCACCTATAATCTTTGCTGTAGTATAAATTAAATCAACTTTAGGGTATTTTCTGAAAAATTTTATTCTTTTAGCTAAATGATCAATTCTCATATTCGTCATCAGAATCAAGGAAAGTGATAAATTTACCGCTTGATAATTTAATACCTGTATTTAATGCACAGGGATTACCTTTATTTTGTTGGCTGCAAATAGTTATGTTGCTAAACTTCTTCAAAAATGGAATAATTTTGATTAAGGTATTATCTGTACTTCCATCATCAATAATTACTAGCTCGAAATTCTTATAAGATTGATTCAAAACAGAATTAATAGATCTGGTTATCAATGTTTCCCTGTTATAAACTGTTAATATTACTGATATTGTATATTTATAATCCAAAATTTTAATCCTAATCTTTAATCCATTTTTTTGGATCTAAAGGAGTTTTGTTATTCCATATTTCAAAATGAAAACTTTGACCGAATCATATTTTCAGACGTCTTTGCGATTTTATCTCCTGCATTAACATTTTGATTTAGTTTGACATTAATATCTTTAACGATAGAATATATAGTTCTGAATTCGTTACTATGTTTAATTACAATTACCTGTCCATATCCCGGAATATATTCTATGCTCTCCACCATTCCATTTGCAACACATTTTATGTCCGAATTTCGGGCAATAGAGAAATCAATTCCATTATTATATTCGAATGTCCAGGTTGATGCATTAAAATTTTTTCCAAAATCTATTAAAATATAGTTGCTATTTACCGGATATATTAGTTTGTTTTCTAATTCTGAAAATTCTGAAGAGTTATAATTAACTTCCTGACTAACAACAAAAGTAAATTCATTGGGTTGAATTGAAATCAGGTTTTCAATTTTATCTATAAAATTTCGCTTATTATTGATTTGTCTCAATAAATTCTCGTTTTCATTTCTTAAATCGGAAAGTTGAACTCTCAATAGTAAAATTTTATCTTCCAGAGTTTTCTGGTTTTCCTTCTTGCCGGATATATATTTTAATTTATCTCTGTTCGTAAGATTAATCACTTTCTTTTTCTCATCAACTATATATTCGTAATATTTTATTTTTTCAAAGTCCTTTTTACGGATTTGAGAAATTTTCTGAAGATATTCTAACCTTATTGAAAATTCATTAAAAGTCGCAGAAGTAAATAATACTTCAAATCCAAAATTCAAACCTGATTTATAAAGCCATAAGATCCTTTGCTTAAAATTTTCTTTAAGACTTGTCAGTTTCGTTACGTACTCGCTAAATTGTGATTCATCTGTAAATTCCGTTTCACCGGGTTTTTTCTGATTATTATCAATATTTTTCAGCAGTTCAGAAATCTTTAGAACTTCATCTTCATATGATTTAAGTTCTTTTTGCAAATTACTAATAATAATATTTAGGTTAGCTACTTTTTTATCGAGTTCCTGAACATCAAATTTATAATATAATATTTGCTTTTTCTTATCCTCAATATAATTATAATCCGCAAATGAAAATTTGAAATTCAAAATAATCATTAAAACAAAAAAAACAGTAACTAATATTTTATTAAATTTTAGATTCAATGAATACAGAATTTAGTTCTTTTTCTAATAGATTTACCCCATCATTTATCTCAATATCCATTTTTAAAAAATATACCGGAAAATTATCTACAAAATTCTGAAATTTTAATAATTTAACAAAATCTTTTTCAGTTGTTATGAAAATTATTTCATTTGTGTTATAATTTTCAAGATAATCGATATCTTTCTTAGAATAAATGTAATGATCTCTGAATTTTAAAATTTTATCGATAAATACACCTTCATTTACAACGGCAAAAATAAATGAATCAGGTTCTGCTATCCCACAAAATAATAACGCGCGCTGTCCTTTAGCATTCAAAATATCACCTCTGTTATTATAAATATTTTTAGTTTTATAATTTATGTTTACAATTGGTTTATTAAATTTATTAAGATTTATTCCAACTTTATTTGACTTATTGAATTTATGATTTAAAATGATCATTGAGCATCTCTTAAGGGCGATTGGACATTCCCTTAAATTTCCGGATGGAAGTAATAATTTATCATAGAAATTATTTGATTTATTCGCATCAATAATAACAAAATCAATATCCCTGTGAATATGTCTGTGCTGAAATGCATCATCGAGCAAAATCAAGTCGCATTTAAAATTTTGGAAAATATATGTTGAAGCCTTTATTCTGTTCGATGAGGATACAATTGAAAAATTATGAAAATCTTTAATTAATTCTTGAGCCATCATATATACTTCGTCCCCGGCTTCTTCAGGTGAGCTATTGATATTATTACCATCGGAAACTAATATTAAATCTTCCGATGTTCTGCGATAACCTCGAGAGATTATCCCGACGTTTTTACCCATCCTTAAATAATATCTTGCTAAAAAAATTATGAATGGTGTTTTACCGGTCCCTCCGGTACTTAAGTTACCTACGGAAATAATGGGGATATTTATTTTAACTGTTTTTAGAATTCTTACATTATATAAAATATTTCTTATAAATGTTACAATGAAGAACAGGGCGGTTAATGGCAATAAAAAAAATCCGGATTAAGTGAGAGACAATATTTAATATTACATTTGTTCGCAAATACTGTTCTTAAAATTTATTAAATCCTGTTCATTTAAGTATTCATTATAACAGAAAGTATCGCCAAAAGAGATGTAACACTTTGAAAAGGGAAGGGGGATTTCAAATTTGTCCCAGCTCTTACTTAAAATTAGTTTATTTTTATATATAATTCTTACAGGTATTATTTTATAATTACCTTCCAGTGATAAGACCAATGGTCCATTTTTAAATTCTTTATCCGGTCCTCTTGGTCCATCCGGAGTTATAATTATTGGATTACCGGTGTTGGTTTTATCTTTTAAGATATTTATTGCTACTTTTCCACCTTTGGAGCTCGAGCCCCGAATTACATTATAATTCCATTTCTTCAAAACTCTTGTAAGAATTTCGCCGTCAGAACTTTGTGATACTAAAGCATAAGGGCTTTTATTTCTGAAAAGCCACCATCCTAAAAACATATTTTTATGCCAAAAAACAAATATCTTTTTTGAAAAATCATTTGGTTGGTTTGATATATTTTTAAATATTATTTTTAAATAAATACCAACCAGTATTGGTAGAATCTTACTTCCTAATTTTATTTTTGTTTCAGTTTTCAAAACCATTATCTTAAGTATTTACATATAATATCTTCAGCTTTTGAATCAATCTTTTTATTAAAAAGATTATTTCTAATAGTCCCGAAATTATCCTTCATAGTTTCGGCATATTTGATGTTTGTTATTATTTTAACTCCTTCATTAAAAATATTTTCAGAATTAAAATCTTGTTGAATGAATTCTTTGACGACTTCTTTTTGTGCCAAAATATTTACGATGGAAAGATATTTAACAGTGATTAATGCTCTCGCGATTAAATAATTAAAATAACTTGTATTATATACGAGGCAGAAGGGTGCTTCTAAAAGACAACATTCCAAAGTTGATGTACCGGACTTTGTTATGACAAAATCAGAATTTGATAATATTTTATAATTTATTTCATCATCCGCACTATTTTTTTTAAATATATTAAAACTATTCGAATTAATAGTATTTTTGATTAAGCTTGCGTCAATATTTTCAGAACAGAGAATATTCAATTCCGCATTAAATTTATTTTTTAATTTTATTGCTGCATCAGCCATTATTGGAAGAATCTTTTTGATTTCTTCAAGTCGGCTTCCGGGGAGCAATGTAATTTGAATCTTATCTTTTTTTTCTTTTTTGTTTGAATTGAGGAAGTTTGTAATCTTTTCTTTTAGTGGATGACCTACGAAATCAGCCTCTATTCCTTCTTTTTTGTAAAAATCCACCTCAAATGGAAAGACCACTAGAATTCTGTCAATCGAGTTACGTATTATAGATACCCGGCTTTTGTGCCATGCCCATAATTGAGGTGAAATATAATATATTATTTTACCTTTGTAAAATTTACTTAATTTATTGGCAATTCTGAGGTTAAATCCCGGAAAATCGACTAATATAATTATTTCGGGGTTTATTTTTCTGATTTCTGTTAATGTAGTATTGAATATTTTTTTCAATTTTAAAATATTTTTCAATACTGATCCGAATCCTATATAATTTAATTCTTTATAATTGAATATCAATTTCACTCCATTTGATTCGAGATTTTGTCCTCCAATTCCGTAGAATAAAATATTATTAAATTTAGATTTAATATTTTGTATTAAGTGGGAGGCATGTAAATCTCCGGATGTTTCACCGGCAATAATAAATATTCTATTACTCTCAGCCAAGAATTTTTTTATATTATAGTTTGATTATTTTGTAATTGGTTATCAGAAAAAATAATATTATCAAAGTTGTAAAAATAAATGCATGCAAACTTCTTCTCTCAGAGAGGATACCGGTTTTTAAGCTGAATTCGATTTTGGATTTTATTTCATCCGGAACAGGTTTAAAACCAGGTACAAATTTGTTTATATTTTCCCTGTAAATATTAAATGCTTTTTCGAATGTATTTTCAAGATATTCTTCTTCAATAAGAATTATACAATAATATTGTATAGAGAAATATATAATACCAGCTATCTGTAAATAAGGGAATAAAGAATTACTCATTATTCCAATTCCTGTATAAATCATTATATTTCCAAGATATAATGGGTTTCGCAGCAATGAGTATGGTCCCTGCGTGACCAGGTTGCTTCCACCGGCACTTTGTGTTGTTCGGGTTTCACTTCCTGCATAACTAACAGCCCAAATTCTGATAATTTCTCCTGATATCGCGAGAATGATTCCAATTGAAAACGAAATTATAGTAGGATTAACAAATAAAATCATTATCAGAAAAAATGGAAGTGGTGTGTAGCTTCGGTATTTGAAAAACAAATTTCCTGCTTCTTTAATTTCTTTACCCTCCTAACAGAACATCTCTGCGATTTGATTTTGCAAATTGTCTTTGTTTAATTTTATTTTGTTCTTTTAATTTATTAATTTTTTTTATTATATCCTGAAAATTAGAAAATTCAAAGTATGTAATATTATTTTTCCAGCAATATGAAGCTAAACTATTTTTTGCAAAAACAATATCCGCATAATTAGCTATACAGCTATCAGACATTCCATCTCCAATGAATACCGAAATATCATTTTCTAAATCATTAGTGTTGGAGATCAAAATATTTCTCTTACTCATTCCACACCAGTCACAATGTTCATCAGAAAAAGGAAATTCACACTTTAGCTTGCTTATTTTTCCATCGGTACCGGTTTCTGTTATAAGTTTGTTGCAAAAGACTTTAAGATTTAAATTTTCTTTCTTAAGTATATAGTTTATATAATAATCTAACCCTTCACTTAAAATAAATACTTCATAATCATTTTCTTTACAATAATGTATAAATTCCATAAAATATTCATCCAGCTCTTCTTTATCCAAATATTCGTTAAATTTTTTAAAATCGAAATTTTCAACCAGTTCAAGTTCTCTAATTAAACATTGCTTTGCGGTAATTTGCAGATTGCTGAAAAGGTTACACAAATCTGTAAATTTATTCTTGTCACTTATAAATTTACCTAACGAATTCACCCATACATCATTCCTGGTTGAAGTTCCGTCAAAATCGCAGAAAATTTTCAGTTTAGGGTTATTCAATTTTTAAATTTTGTTTCTACTATCGTTGTGACTCCTGCCTCTTGCATCGTCACCCCATAAAGCTTATCCACCCGTTCCATAGTTCTTTCATTGTGTGTAATAAGAATGAATTGAGTATTTTCAGAAAATTTTCTGATCATTTTATTGAATCTTCCTAGATTTGCAACGTCAAGCGGTGCATCTACTTCATCAAGAATACAGAATGGTGATGGTTTAACAAGATAAATTGCAAAAAGAAGTGCGATAGCAGTTAATGTTTTTTCGCCCCCTGACAGTAATTCAATTGATGTTGGTCTTTTGCCTCTGGGTTTCGCAGATATTTCTATTTTTGCTTCCAATGGGTCTTCACTCATTTTACCTTCCTCATCTTCTTCGTAAACCAATCGTAAATTTGCATCATCACCTTCCTGAAAAAGTTCCTTGAAAATACTAATGAAATTCTGCCGGATTTGTTCGAATGTTAATAAAAACTTCTCTCTGGCTTCCTGATTTATTCTTTCAATGGTTTTTCTAATGTCTTTTTCTGATTCGATTAAATCTGCTCTCTGGTCAATCATTTTTTGCAATTCTTCTTGTTCCATATGAAAATCTTCCCATATTATCTGCTGATAACCACCTCCTAGTTTTTTTAATCTATCACTTAATTCTTCAACTCTTTTCTTTTCTCTGACCAGATCAAAATCAATATCACCTGCCTCTTCTGAATCAGTTTCATATTCTGGTTCAGTTGACAAATTTAATTCGTATTTACTATGAATATAATCTAAAATATTTTTGGATTTAATTTCGTTTTCCTTAATTTTAATCTGTGAATCAATCAGTTTTTGTGAAACGTCTTCAAACTTTTTCCTTCGTGTTCTTTGAGTTAAATCAATATCGGTTTGTTCTTTTCGCATTTTCTCAAAAATGATAAATTTTTCGTCATAATTGCTGTTTATTATTGATAATTCTTTTCTTAATTCTTCTAATTTTAGATTATTATTAAGAATTTTAATTTTATGTTCATCCAGTTCATTTTCTTCATCTTTTACTTCATATTCATTTTTTATGATTTGATTGTTTTGATGTTCAGTTGTACTATTTAACCTGTTCAGGTTCAATTCTTCATTCCTGAATTCATTTTTTAATTTAGTAACTTCAAGATTAAAACTGTTATAGTCATTAATATACTCCGTATATTTCTGCTCTATTTCATTAAATTCTCCAACTAAAAAACTAAGTTCCTTGTCATAATTCGTATGTTCTCTTTCATTTTCATTTACTTTAATTATCAATTTATTAATTTCCAGGTTCAGTATCTTGTTCTCTTCGTTGATTTTGTCATATATTGAATCATTATTTAAAAGTGATTTATTCAGTTCTGAAATTTTAAAATCTATATTTGAGAGTTCACTTTTTGTTTCGTTAAAATGTGTATAATTATCGTCATATTCTTTTTGGAAAGGTGATAAATCTAAATCACTAAATTCTTTTTTAATACTTTCATATGTACCTGAAAGCAGGTCTATCTCATTTTTAAAAATCTCAGATTCCTTTTTATATTTTTCAATTTGATTTTCTCTTCCCATTCTGATGTTCTCCTCTTTAAGTTTACTCCCGGTTCTGATTACATTATCCGTAACTATATCTCCATCGAGTGTTATAAATTTATAATAATTATCTCTTGCTAATCTGTAAGCGACAGATATATTCTCTACCACGACATATTCATCTAATAAATAGTTAAATAATATCTGGTATTCTGATTTATTACATTTAACGAGTTCATTAGCAAATCCACAGACCCCCGGATTATTAATAAATTCCGGTTTATAATCATCAGAATAAATGAATTGAGGAATATTTTTTATAAATTTATCATTCAGAATAAATGTCACTTTACCTTTGTCATTTTCAGTAATAGAATTAACTAATTTACTGAGTATGGAAGAGTCATTGATAAGAATATAATTACTAATTTCGCCTAATGCGGTTTCAATTGCCGCTTTAAATTTATCTTCTACAGATATCGAATCAATTATCGAATTTAGTTCTTCATCTTTAAAATTATTAAGTAAATGCCGGACTCCTTCCGCATAATCTTCAAAAGTTTCTAATAAATTAGTTAGATAAGTTATTTTGCTTATTAGTCTTTGATAATCCAGATTATTTCTATTAAAATCTTTTTCTAACTTAGAAATCTTATCAGATAATGATTGTTTAAACTCGGTTTTACTGTTTAATTTCCGTAATGAAAGCTTAAGATTAGAATTTAAGTTATCAAGTTTATTTTCTGTATTTTCTTTTTCTTTAATTAAAATATTAGTCGCAAGAAGATGTTCCTGATTTTCTTTTGAAATTCTTTCCAGATTATTCAGGTTATTCTCCAGATTAATTTTATTTGTTTGATAATTCGTTTTATTTTCATTCAGCTCTTTATTTATTTCTTTCAATTTCAATCCTAACTCAGACATTTCAGTCTTTTTCGCGCTCATTAGCTTGATCATATTATCTTTGAGATTTTTCTTCTCTTCAAGGGCAACCTCTGAAATTCTTAGTGTATCACTTAATACCTGAATTTTATTTTTTAATTCATCAATTTTGGAAAAATTTTTTTTAATACTCAGTTGAAAATTATCATTATTATCTGTATTTAGTCTTTTAATATTACTTTCCTTATTTAAAATTCTTTGTTCCAGGACTAAATTATCACGTTCAACAGTGTTGATTTCTTCTTTTTTAGAATAAAGTTCGGAATTCAGTTTATCAATAATTACTTCAAATTCATTGATTTCAAGCCGAAGTATGTCAAGCTTTTGATCGTAATCTTCAATTTCTTTACTCAAATTTTCCTTTAGGGATATTTTATCAGCCTCGGTGTCTTTTATGAAACTTATTTCATTTTGTAAAACCTGAAAATCTATTTTATAAACTTTAATTTCGAGTAATTTCAACTCTTCATAAACCATTTTAGCTTCTTCATTCTTCTTTGCTTGTCTCTCAAGTGCACTTACATTTCTTTGTTTTTCCCGGATGATATCGTTTACCCTTAGCAGTGTTTCGTGTACCGATTCAAGGCGTTTGTAAGTTAAATCTCTGTTTTGTTTGTACGAAACAACCCCTGCAGCTTCTTCAAATAATTTTCTTCTTTCGTTTTTAACAGCAGAAAGTATAGTCTCAACCATTTTTAATTCAATTACCGAATATGCATCGGGACCAATTCCAGTATCTAAAAATAATTTTCTTATATCTTTTAGTCTGACTCTTGTACCATTTAAATAATATTCAGTATCGCCGCTCCGGAAGAACCTTCTTGCAATTTGAACTTCGGAATATTCGGTTGGCAATTTGTTTTGATTGTTTTGTATAGTTAAAGATACTTCTGCTACACTCAGAGGTTTTCTGTTTTTAGTTCCGCTGAAAACGACATCTTCACGTTTTTCGCTCCTTAAAGCTTTATCACCTTGTTCTCCGAGTACCCAACGAATTGCATCAACAATGTTAGATTTACCGGAACCATTGGGACCGACAATTGCAGACACTCCACTATCAAATTCAATTGTAGTTTTATCCGCAAAAGATTTGAAACCAAATATTTCTAATTTAGATAAATACAAATATTAATCTTTAATTGTAGCTTTTTAATAAGTTTAAAATTTCAAAACATCCTTTATAATATAATATCAATAAAATACTTCCATAAAAAAAGGATAACGAAATTAAACTGAAAAATATCATTTTGAATCTGTTAATCTCCAGTAATATTCTTGATCCTGATATTATCCTATATAAAAAAATTAAGGAAAGTATAATATAAATATAGTATGATAAGGAAATAAAACCAGAATCACTAAGTGATAATTTATAAATGACGGTACCAATTGGTAAAAATATTAAGAACGGCAGTGAGGACCAGATATTTACAGAATAAATATTCTTGAAATAAGATCTCCCTTTGGTGAATAATGACAGAAAGAATATAAAAAGCGAAATTAAAATTTGAAAAAAGAATAATATAAAAAATAAAAAGATTATCAATTTCAATGGAGAGCTAATGTATTCTGACAACAGAATTTTCAATGTATCGTTTGTAATTATTTTTGATATTATAACATCAAATGAATTATAAGTTCTGAAATAATAAAATATCGCGGACAGATAAATTGCTAATCCTGCATTTATGAAAATACTCAGCAGAATATTATAATATAAAGGTATCTGAGATTGCTCTTTCACAAGTTCGAAGAAAACTTTTGGTTTAAATGAAAATTTAAATATATTTTCTTTGAACTTTCTTAATTTTCCAATAAGCGAAGTCAAAATAATAATCAGAATAATGCCGGATACAACAAAGATATAGGAATTATCATTGTCTGATGAACCCTCCATCAGTCTTGGCAATTCCTGGTTATTTAGAAGATGTTTTAAAAAATTTACTGACTGTTTTGGTTCCCGATCTATTGAAAATATTCCGTCTGTTTTTAAATATGGATTTTTATCCAGTGAAAAAATTAAAGGCCTGGCCGAATTCCAGTCAGAATAAGAGGAAATAAAACAATATTTATTCTCCTTAGTGAATAATTTAAAGCAATCTATCAGGAATTTTGTTTGATATTCCATCGAATAAATATCACTGAATCCGTTTCGATTTTCATTATTGATTGAAACACCAAAAGAAGAAATAAAAAATGATTTTATACCATTTTTATTTAATAGCGTCAGCTTATTTTTAACATCATTTATGTCATTAGTGAAAAAATTTAGACCTTTGAAATCAACAATATCTTGACAAATATCATTAGATATATTGCAAGTAGTATAGTAAACGGGCCTTGAATCATACTTCCTGACAGCTTCCTTTGATGAGAGCAAGTATTCTTTCGATTCTTTTACAGTCACATCAAAATTATTCCCTAACCCCCAGGCAAGGATGCAAGCGGCATTTTTATCTCGCTTAATAATATTTTCAAGATATTCGAGAGAAGATTCAATATATTTATTTTTAGAAAGGGTTTTTTGAGGTACTTCATTAAATGGATAGTCCTGAAAAAGAAATAAACCCAACCTGTTACACGTATTTATCACATAAGGACTGGCAGAATTACCGGGTATTCTAATACAATTAAATCCCACAGATTTAATGTATAATAAATCCTTTTCGACTTCACGGTAATCTAAAGCAGTGCCATACTTTGGAGATTCCTGATGGTAATTAATTCCTTTGATCATATATGGTTTTCCATTGAGGAAATAATTATTAGAACTGAATTTTATATTTGTAAAACCACACTCAAGATTATATTCATCAACTATGCTATCAGAATAAGAAATAGAAATTCTTAATAAATATAACTCGGGATTTTCAGGAGACCATGAAGATATATTTTTTAAAATAAGTTTATTTTCGGCTGTAACCTGTGCGAAATTTTCTATCTGAAATTTTGTTTTTTCGCTTGACAAGAGTTCTTCACCTGTCGATTTTTTTATGACAATGGTACTAATTGTAAAATCTTTTTTTAAATTTGCGGTTTGGTCGATATTTGAAGATCTTATAGTACATGAATTAGATATTTTAACAGAATTCTCGGATTCAAAAGTATAATTAATCAGGCAATTAAAAACATAAACTTTAGGAACGGCAAGTAAATATATATCACCATGAATACCACCGAAATTACAGGAATAATTTATTTGATTTGCTAATGGAATTGTTTCAGAATTGTTAAGTTTGTTATTTACAGTGATTTCTATGATATTTTCTTTGCCCAATACATTTTCTTCTATAGGAAGGTAAAGTGAATTATTTCCTCCATAGTGATTTGTTATAAAATTATTGTTAATTCTGATTGCGGCTTCATAGTTAATTGCTTCACAAACCAATATAAAAGTCGAATTTCTTAATAATTCGTCATTAATTGAGAAGCTTTTTTTAAATATAACTTTACCTTCATAATGATAAGAAAGCGGGATTTTCAAATTAGAAAAATTAGAACCATCATCAAAAGAAACCTGCCAGGTTCCGTTTAAATTAATCAAAGTTCGCTTAGGGCTTTCTAAATTTATTCCTGAATTAGGAATAAATTTTTCCGGTGGTCTCTCAAACACTTTAATCTGGCAAAAAGAATTACCCGATATTAAAAGGGCAAGAAGTAATATGCCAATAAAGGATTTTGAGTTAAAATACATAAAAATTAACAATTTGTAAAACTATCTTAATATATAAAATAGTTTGTTTGAAAATAATAAAAAATCTAAAATTACAGAAATAATATTTAGATAATTTGAACTAATTTGTATTTGATAAATGAAAAAAGCGGTAATTATACCGCTTTTTGTACGCCCGACTGGATTCGAACCAGTGACCCACAGCTTAGAAGGCTGTTGCTCTATCCAGCTGAGCTACGGGCGCAAATTAAAATAATAATCAAGTTAGTGAAAAATTACATCCCTTTCAATTTAAAAACCAGTGAATTCTAAACTTTTTTAGATAAAATCAGGTTACATAACTAAGAAAATTGATAATTAAATTAATAATTATGTTGAAAAAATTAATTCTGGATATCTTAACATTCGGCACGATCGGAATGTTATTAATAATCGCATTAAACTGCTCCAACAATAATAATGTAGTGAATGTAGTTGATAAAAATTTTATTAGCGGAACCGTAAGTTTTGCTGATTCGAGTTTTGGTTCAAATAGCGTTGGTTATTATGACATCGCTGTATTTTCTACATGGCCTCCTACAGGTCCACCTACTTCAAACGATTCTCTTAAAATATCGAAAGTAGGAGGAGTATTTAAAGCAGATTATAAATTAAGCTCAGTTCCAAACGGGACAACATATGTAGTAGCTGTTGGTTGGAGAAGATTGAGCGGAGGAGCAAGTCCGGTTATGGGAATTTATGGATGTGACACAGCTCACGTACCGGCATCAACCTGTCCATTGAATCCTACGAGAATACAAATTGTATATGATAATGGAGTCTCCGGGGTAAATTTCTTAACCTGGGCAGATACGACTAAGAAAATTTTTTAATATTATAATTGTTCATATTTATTCGACTTTATGACTAAGCATATATGTGTTTTGTTATTTCTATTAGTCAATGTAAATTTTTTAAAAGCAGATGATGGAAGTTCGGAAGTTTCAGGTATTATAGTTGACGAAAAAACAAATGAGTCTGTATCTTCAGCTTCGATTATTTTAGAATCCCAAACATATAATTTTAATATAAACACAGAATCAGATTTATCAGGGAATTATAATCTAAGAAATCTTAAAGAGGGTGAATATAAAATATTTGTCCGAAGACTTGGATTTAAGTTATTTACTGACAAGATATTTCTAAAATCGGGTCAAAAATTAAAATTTAATATTTATCTAGTCCCCTTAGAACTTGAAATTGAGAAAATTAATGTAACCGCTTCGAAATCTGAGTTAACATTACAACAAACTCCATCTTCAATAAATATGGTTTCCTCCGAAGACATTTCGGCACGGAATATCTCTACTTTTGATCAAGTTCTGGAAAGTATAGAAGGCGTATCAATCAATAGAACTAGTCCAATAAATGTTAGTTCATTGTCAATTAGAGGCAGTTCTGACGTGGCAGGCGGTGGAATAGGGAACAGGGTTTTATTGCTATTAGACGGAAGACCTTCTTTGACGGGAGATTCTAAGGGAGCTCTTTGGTCACTGATACCCGTTTCCATTATTGAAAGAACAGAAGTTGTTAAGGGAGCATTCTCTTCACTTTATGGTTCAAGTGCAATCGGTGGGGTTATTAATGTTATAACTAAAAAACCAACATTTAAACCTTATACTTCTTTAAATGTTAATTATGGTTTTTATGAAAAGCTCCCGGACAATTTAAAATTCAGCAGCGATTTGCAAAAATTTGTGGGTGTTGACTTACTACATAGTAACTCACTAAATAAAATTGGATATCTATTTGATGTTAATTATAAACAAAATGATGGATACGCTCAGCAAACAGATTATAAATTTTTCAGCGGAATCGGCAAACTGACGTATGATCTATTTTCTAACAGGGATTTGGAACTAACCGTTCAATATACTAACTCGAAAAGTGCTTTTCCTCATTACTGGAAAAAAGACTTTGGTTTGGTTGAACCATATAAAGTTACCGATAATCTTCTGAATGACCGTATTAATAAAGAATCAGAGAGTATTGACCTATTTTACCGTGCAATACCAAACTCGAAATCGAAATATACTTCAAGATTTTATTATTACAGATTAAATAGTATATCTGAGTATAATCCACTGAATCCTGTTTCCCTTCAGTTCGGTATCCCGGGTCAACCATTTAGAACTTATATAACTTCTAATAATTTCGGGAATATTTCACAAGTTGATTTTAATCTTAGCAAAAATAATTATTTAATAAGCGGACTGGATGTTCAATGGAATGTTGTTGCTTCCAGTCCCGATTCGATAGTTTACGGAAATCAGGAACAATATAATCTGGGATACTATGCACAGGATCAGCATATTTTTCTGAGAGATAAAAATGATGAATCCGTTTTATCAACAACTTTTGGAGCTAGAATAGATTACACCAAATTTATAGCAGGAGCTAATACTCTTCAATTAAGTCCTAAAGTATCAATGCTATTTTCGCCGGATATTAAATCTCAAATTTTTGAAAATACATCATACCGGCTTCTAATAGGCCGTTCATTCAGAACTCCTTCAATTGCAGAACTATATTTTAAAAAAGAATTATTCGGGAATTTCGATTTTATATTTAATCCGAATTTGAAACCGGAGGAAATGTTATCAGCAGAATTTGGTATCAGAAAACAATATGAAAACCGCTTTACACTCGATTTTTCATTTTACTTTAATAAATATGATAACTTAATTCAATATGTAAATGTCGGTACCGGCATTTATGGTCCTTTTCAGGTTAGGAATATAGCAAAATCACAAATTAAAGGATTTGAATTCCTGATAAACTATTCCTCAAAATTTCTGATAGCGATGGATTATTTCAATTATAAATTTGAATTTAATTACACTTATGTTGATGCAAGGGATTTATCTGCTAGCAGGACTGATGATATTTTACCGTATAAACCAAAACACTTATTGAATTTTAATGTTAATACAAATTATTCAGGATTCAATTTCAATGTGAACGGAAGATATGTAAGTAAAATTGAAAAGGTGCTTTTTTTCAAAAATGAAGAACCTCAGGCATTTTTCCTGCTGGATCTTAAATTAAGTAAGAAAATTGGAAGAAATATTAGTTTTTTTATAGCAGTCAATAATGTTACAAATATCTTTTATCAGGAACTGGAAAGGATTGCAGCTCCAAACAGGAATTATAATTCAGGAATAAATATTGAATTTTAATTCAGGTATTTACAAGTAATTTTCATCAAAAATCGAATCCGAATAATACACCAAAATAAAATCTCCATTCTTTTCCATAGGTCACATCTACTCCCCGGAATTTTTTTGTGAATTCATCAAGTCCGTATGCAGCATTAAAGAAAATACAGGTAGGGAAAGCATAGAATGAGAAAGCTTGCAATCTTAATTCTGCGCCAATATCTTTTTTAAAATCATTTAAGCTCAATTTACCATTCCACGCATTACCATAATCTCCAAAAATCCCAAAATATAATTTATCAAGATATAATGGTGATATCCTTGTATCTATTTTAGTAAGTATCGGGAATCTATAAGTAAGGTTTCCGGTAAGTACTCTTCCTCCCCCCAATGCATAAAAAGGATAGCCTTTCATTCCCGGCAACCCCGTCGCATAGAAATCATAAAAATCATCGACTTTAGGTCCGAATATTGAAGCACCACGGATTTTCAAACTGACAGTATGAGTATTATTAAAAAGACCTATTGATTCGAGCCATTCGGCGTCCAGTTTATGCAGTCTGTTTGTTGTAAATATTGTTATCAAATTCCCGTCATTTGTTACTTCAAATTGAGGGTTAATTTTGCTTATTTCATAATCATATTTTATTTTTATTTTTCTCCCGATTGGATTAATTTCAAGATTTCTTGTCGCGTAATAACTTTCATATAAGTATGATAATGAAAATGTATTTGCTTTGAAATAGTCCTCTGATGATGCCCTTATAGGAATTCCGCTCGACGGAATTAAAAATGCATCAATTGCAGATGCATATTTGGAAAATGAATAATTAAATTTGAAATCATGATAAAAATTGAAGAGTTTAAAACTCATTCCAAGATCAAATTCCAGCAAGTCATATGTAACACCAACATTTATAGTATCCAGTCCTGCTATTAATTGTCCTGAAGATTGTCTTGAAATATTATAACCTTCGATTGAAAATTTGGGTGAAAAGCTTAATTTCTTAGAGAAAAAGTCTTTTAAGAAAGGAACACCATTATTGTAATTGAATTGAAAAAACAAATCCCTTTCACCTTTCCGGTTTATATTAGCTCCACCGAAAATAGAGACCCTGTCCATCAATTCATCCGAGTAAAAATAGAAACCGGGTTTTATAGCATCCAGTACATTATTATCTTTAGTATAGTTATCATATCTGATTACCGGAAAAAAGGCTATGTTCGTAAAAATACTTGTGTAAGGTTTCTCTTTAAATTCCGGTATTTTTTTATCATCGAAATTTTTAAGAGAATTCCAGTTATAATTATTTTTAGATTCCAAAGAAGTGGAGTCTGTATCTGCATATTTCTGAATTAATTTATCAGGCCTTTTATAATCTGCCTCAGTATTTATTGCAATCTCTTTAAAGTCTTTTAACATTGCAATCTTATAACCGGTGGATTTATAAGTAGCATAAACAAGATTTCCTTTCACATCGACATTTGGCATAAAGGCACCGCCAACAACGTTAGTGATTTGTTTTATTTCTTTTGATTGTAAATCATAAGAATATATATTAAAAATCCCTGTTCGGTCAGATGAAAAATATAATTTTTTAAAATCTTTTGAGAATACAGGTGACCTCGTGTCTTGGTATGAATTGTCAAATAACGTCTGGATATCCCTTGATTTAATATCTAATACTGAGATTTTTCTTGATTTTTCGAAAGAATAATCAAAATAAATCTTACTTCCGTCATCATTAAATACAGGATTATAAACTTCCTCTCCGTTATTAAATTTGGTAAGAGCGGTTCTTTCTTTTCCTTCTGAATCAGAAATATATAGGTTTAATGTACCATCTCTGCTCACGATAAAACATATTGATTTTCCATCAGGTGAATAAGACGGGGAAGTTGCTCTGAATTTTTCAGTAAGTCTTCTTTCTTTTTTAGTGGAAAAATTATATTCGTATAAATCATATAGAATAATATCGTCAAAACTTGGTGGTATATTACGTTTTGAATAAATTATTCTTTTTCCGTCCGGAGACCATGAAAAATTTGAACCAACAGGAAAAGCTATAGGCTCTTTCTTTTTTGTTTCCATATTGTATATGAATAATCCTGTGGAAGAGAAATCATATTCCTGATTTGATAAAAAAGCAATTTTCTTGTTATCAGGAGAAATATGCGGATAATAATTTGCAAAGCCAATATTTTCTATTATTTCTCCATCAATAATGTTGGATTTAACATTCTTTAAATTTTCATTGTACTCATTCCGGAGATATGTTTTCCAGTTATTATATAAATCAATACCGTCTATACCAAGATTTTTACGTAAAGAAGCGTCCATACTAAAATTTGTTAAATCCCCCAAACTGACGGATATTTCTTTCAGTTTATCTTCACCATATGTTCTTGAAATATACCGGACGAAAGCAAAACCCGAATTATAGATTGATTCTGCTTTTAGTGAGGTAATTGAAGAAAATTGTCCCATTTCATTATATGATAACATATTATTATCCATAACATATGACCTTAATATCATATCTCGATGAGAATCCCAATTATCATAATCGAGCTGTTGTCTCTGGTATTGAGCTGTTCCTTCAGCAAACCATGCGGGAACTCCAACGCCAGAAATGGGGTAAGATACTATAACATTAGGATATCCATACAAGACATCAGGTCTTCGTTCTTTTTCATAATTTAACCACTGCAGGTATATGGCAGGAACTTTTGTCGATAATTTCATAGATGCCTGAATCTGAATCATATGTGTAAACTCATGTGTGATTACATTTCTGAGCCAATTATGCGTTCCCCTAAGATCGTAATCTAAAGGAGAAGCAAAGATGGAAATTCTGTTATTAAAAAAATCAGTGGCTCCGTTTGATACATCAGAAACATCTGTAATTATAAAATTCACTTTATCTTTCGGTTCATATTGATATAGAATGGTTATAGGACCATAAACTTCCTCTGCAATTTTTGCAACCGTCTTTGCAGATCTTGATGCTTCCGTATGATATGTTATAGTGAAATGCTCTGTTTCAATTGTATACCAATCAAGATCCGGATAAGAATCGAACTGAGAAAATACTTTAATTTGAACAATAAAACAAAAAATAATTAAAATACAAGTACGAAAACTATTAATTTTATTAATCATTGAATAAAATGAATTTTATAATTATTATTGAACAGCTATTAAATTAAGTAATTACTTAATTATATTGCAGGTAAATATTGTGCGATAAGTATATTTAAATTATTTCTTTAAATTAAATAAATAAAATTATAGAAGAAAGATACTATTTTAAGTTAATAACTAAATATAGTTGCTAAATAGTTTCAAATATATAATTATCCGAAGTAATTTCTGGAAATATATATTTTGTGCCGTAGTACTTTTGAGTCTTTTTTCTATAACCAGCGAATCATTTGGACAGGGGAGAAGAGATATTGATGGCAATAAATATGCGATTTACAATTCTTCCGATACCGCGAAGTTTAAATTTCTTGATTCAACATTAACCGGTTCGGATACTACAAGAAGAGCACCTGTAGATTCTACAGCCAGGCTCAAATACTACCAATATTTCCCTCAATATTCTACCGGTGTCAAAGTAAAAGAAAAAAAACATCCCTTATTATTAGAAAATTCTACTTATATCAAAACAGAAGTCACTTTTGACTCTAATAAAATGGTTATTATCAGGGAGACTTTTAACGGTGAAGATATTAAAGCACCGTTGAAAATTACTTTAGAAAAGTATTTACAAATAATTACCCGGGATAATGCGAATACTATATTCTCAGATATATTTAACGAAAAATATAAAGGGAACACTACGGATGACATCTCCAGGTTATTTGCTAAGTTTACGGATATCACTATTCCACTTCCCTTCAAAACTGAAACAATATTCGGACCACCAACTTTTAATTTACGAATTAATGGTGCAATTGATATAACTGCCTCTTACCAGAATATTCAGAGCGATCAGGCGGTTGTAACAACAACAACGAACTCGCAGAATAATATCAACTTTAAACAGGATGTTCAGGTAACAGCCAAAGGGACTGTCGGTGATAAATTGACTATCGATGCTGACTGGAATACACAAAGAACATTTGATTTTGAAAACCAATTAAAACTTAAATATACCGGTTATGCTGATGAGGTTATAAAAAGTATAGAAGCAGGTAATGTATCCCTGGACACTAAATCAAGTCTTATTCAGTCAACACAAGCATTATTTGGTATCAAGGGCGAATTTAAACTCGGACCATTAAACATTACTACTGTTGTATCACAGAAAAAAAGTAAAGCCGAAACTAAAGATTATACAGGGGGTTCAAGTCAACAGGATTTTCAAATTAACGTTGCTGATTATTCAGATAATGTCTATTTCTTCGACACTTTATATAAATCGAGCTTTATTGATTATATGAATAGTCCGAATAATCAATATTCGCAAACTACTATTGACAATCAAGTTCTTGTTAATGATCCCTCCTTTGAAGTATGGATACAGACTGAAACTAATGAACCTATGAAAAGATTTGCGTCAGCAATTACATTGTTACATGATACTAATTTAGTAATAGATTATGATACTTTAAAAGGTAATGTATCCGATCCTGGGAAAAGATTTTTTGGCTATTTCAAAAAACTCCGACCTTCTGACTACTATGTAAATCCGATTGCTGGATTTATTAGTCTTAAAACGAGTGTTGATCCTAATTATTCTGTAGCAGTTGCATATAGAACATATACCGGGAAAAAATATGGCAGAGGTGAAATTGATTACCCGGCTCCTGATACAATGGTTCTTAAAATGATAAAATGTGCAAATCAAAATCCGGTCACAACTCCTGATGCGTGGGAACTGAAGTTGAAGAATGTTTATCGGCTTCCCGTCAATAAAATACTGGAGGATGGGTTTAAATTAGATTTACTATATTACAACTCAGATAACAATTATGTCAGAAGTATAAATAATACGGGAAGGAATTTAATTGAAATTACAGGTTTAGACAGGTATACCGGAAAGGGGAGAATACCACCTCCGGATGGTGCATTTGATTTTCTGCCCGGAATTACCATCATTCCTGAGACAGGTGATATTATTTTTCCGACTCTACGCCCGTTTTACGATAATATCAGAGATGCAGGTTTTGACTCGACATATCAATTTTCAAGTTTATATTTATCAAGAAAGCTGGAGGCACAATCTTCTCCTTTAGCAAACAAATATGTTATCAAAGGTTCTGCAAAAGGTGAAGCCGGCATCAGCAATACAATCACTTTGGGTTTCAATGTTGTGCAGGGAAGTGTTAAAGTAATGATTGGACAACAAGAACTTCAAAACAATATTGATTATACCGTTGACTATTCCACAGGAATACTTGTTATCAGAAATCAATCAGCTTTATCAGCTCAAAATCTTAAAATATCATATGAAACAAATGATTTATTTTCCATTGCTTCGAAGATTTTAATAGGAGCACGAGCTGATTATAAGTTCAGTGAAAAAACTAATTTAGGATTTACTTTTGTAAATCTCCGTCAGGAAACTCTTAATGATAAAGTAAGAATTGGGGAAGAGCCTACTAATAATTCTGTTTTTGGAGTGGATTTTGCTACTGAAGTTAAAACAAATGGATTAACAAAACTTGTTAATTTGTTACCGGGCTTTAATACTAAAGAAGAATCAAATTTCAAATTCAGAGGCGAATTTGCTTACATGACTCCTAATCCGAATACAAAAACTAGTTTGATACCTCAGGATAATGGTGCTTCAATTGCATATATCGATGATATGGAAGGGGCAAAAAAGACTATTCCTCTTGGCTCAAATTTCAGTCAGTGGACAATAAGTTCATTACCTATTGATACTACTCTTGGGGCAACTGATAGTATTAAACAAAGTAAAAGAGGGATGATGAAGTGGTTTAATGTTCCAAATGATGTTCCTATTAAATTCGTATATCCATTACGTGATATTCAACCCGGTCAGGATAAATTAACTCCATTTTATCTCACCTTTGATCCAAGATCAAGAGGAGTTTATAATTACAACGATAGAATTGACAGTAACATAAATAAAGCAACAAACTGGAATGGTATTATGAGATATCTGAACACAACTTCCACTGACTTGATAAATGAGAACATTAATTATATAGAATTCAATATGCGTATTTTTCCGGGACAAAATGTTTCTTTAGCAGATGCTGAATTGATAATTGATCTGGGTTTGATATCTGAAGATGCCATTCCCAACGGAATACTTGATACAGAAGATAAAAACCAAAACGGAATATTGGAGATTGAAGAAGATATTGGGTTAGACGGAGAAACCGGGGATCAGGAACTCACAAGATATAATGCATATAATAACACCAATAAATCATTATCAGATTTTCCGAATAATGATCCGGGGTTGGATAATAATGGTAACACTTCCGGAAATATAAATTATGATTTAATTAATGGAACTGAAAACAATAGAGGAACTGAAGGTGGAAATAGACCTGATTCTGAAGACCTGAATCATAACGGATCATTAGATATAACGCCTTCTTACTTTTCTTATTCTATTCCTCTTGATACAACAAATAATAAGAGGATATCAGGAAGAGGGGATAGTTCATGGTTTCAATATCGGGTTCCATTATCCGAATTTTCGAAAAATATAGGCAGTGCTTCTCTTCATGAAGTTCAGTTTGCAAGGATTTGGATAAAAGGCGTAAATCAATATATAAAAGTTGCACTTGTCGATATGAATTTAGTCGGTAACCAATGGATAAAACCTAACAAGAATGATACTACGTATAATATAGCAGTTGTTAGTATCGAAGAAAATCCTCAAATATATATGAGCCCGGTCACTGGAGACATTCTTCGTCAGACAATCAGAAATACATCGGGCGTTAACACTAAATCGAATGAACAATCATTAGCGTTGCAGGTGAATAATCTTCCTCTTGGCGGGAGAAAATTTGCTATCAAAGACTATCGGAATCAAACAATTGATATTTTTAATTATAAAATTATGAAATTGTTCATTAATGGTGATCCTAGTTTTAATTATGTAAATGAGAATATCTATGACGCGGCAATGGTAATCAGGTTTGGTTCGGATTCAAATAATTTTTATGAATATCGCGCTCCTATTCATCCCGACGTTCGACCCGGACAGCCCTGGAATCCTCTGAACGAAGTTACTATCGTATTTGCTGATATTACAAGTTTGAAGATTGCGCGTGATTCGGTGGGGCAAGTTGTTGATATGCCTGTTCCAAATGGTCCGCCCGGTGCTATTTATAGAATTAAAGGTAATCCTGCTTTAAATTCAATACGGGATTTTGAACTTGGAGTAGAAAAAAATAAGACCGGTTTAAATTCTACCATTTCAGGAAGTGTATGGTTTAACGAAATTCGTGTACTAAAAGTTAATGATAACAATGGTTACGCCATGAATATTAATACAAATTTAAAAGTTGCGGATCTGGCAGATATAAACTTCAATTTCTCTAAAATTGATCCGTATTTTCATGCATTGGATACCAGAACAGGTTCTCGTTTAACGGGTGTAAACTGGGATTTTAATTTTACATTGAATTTACATAAGTTGATTAATAATACATTAGTATCGCTATTATCAGAAGGATGGAAGGACTTTTTGTATATGCCATTGACAGTTAGACATACTGAAAACATCAGCAATCCTCAATATTATCCGGGAACTGATATTGACCTTGATAAAGCTGCGGCGGAAAGATACCGTCAGGTATTACTAAAAACAAATGACCCTGTCCAGGCGCAAAAAGCTTCAGATGCAATTAGAAATGAATCTCAGTCACTAATGGTAAGAAATGAGTTCTCGATAAACGGGCTTGCCTTTAAATTCCCCGGTAATAATTATTTTGTAAAAACTATTTTGAATGCTTTTAATATAAATTTTAATGGTTCTATAGGCAGGCAGCGGGATTTTACATATTCAGACAAAACTGATTTCACTTATTCCGGAATATTAAATTTTAAAACAGATTTCGGGCTTGCTGACAAATTTAATTTAAAGATAGGAAAACTGATAAACTTTGGAGATGAATATAAAGATGCAAAGTTATATTTTATGCTTCCATTTTTACCACTCGTACCCCTTTTCTCTTCAGATTTTACAGGGAGCATCGATTTCAACCGGACAAGGTATGAAAGCAAACAGAGACTTTTGCTATCAAATGATCCTGTAAGCCGGCAGTTCAACGCTAACCGGGGATTCGCATTCAACTGGAAATTTATTGAAAATTGGATAGTGGATTTAACAGGAAATTATACATTTAAGGTGGGAAGTGATTTATCACCTTTCGAAACTTATGGAGATAGCTTGAATACAATTAGACCGGAAAGAGAAGTTTTCAAGCAGATTTTCCTGAATCAGGCATTAATTAACTTTGGAAGGGATTTGAACTATCAGCAGACAACAGCATTCAATCCAAAATTTAACATTCCGGTTATGAAAAAATTTATAGATCTTACCGGTAGTTATAATGTGACTTATGCATGGACAAATCCGAATACATCAACGAACATTGGTTTTAGTGTCGGTTATAATAATAAAATTCAGGCAACTACAAATTTTAAATTTAAAGATTTGATGGATCTTTTAAGTCCAGCACCTAAAACTGAAAATTCATTAAAACAATCAATGATTAAAACAGCTCGTGTAAATAATGATAATCCCGGACTTGGTGATATTTTACAATTATTAAAAACATTCATTCCTGATAATGTTTCAGTTGCGTATGAACAGGATAATACAGTTGTAAATCCGGGGGTTCAAGGGAGACCGGGTTTTGGAAATTTCTGGATGCTTCCGACTACAAAAGCTGAATATGGACCTTCAAGAATGTATCAACTTGGACTTTCAAATAATCCGGGTAAAAGAGTACCCGGACTTCAGATTCAGGATAATAATTCACAAACAAATAACGTAACGATTACGGCAACAATAAACCCATTAATTCCTCAAAATATAAGAATGAATCTGACTTTTAAATCTAACTCGGGATATCAGAATAGTGCCAGCTTTATTTCGGATTCTAATGGTGTTTTAGTAAATCCTACAAATCAATCAAGCAACACTACAAAAAGTTATTCCATTTTCTTCGGTGGTAATATTGATAAATTTACTCCCCAACTAACTTCCGATTTACAATCTAATACTCAAATTATTTCCACAGCTTTTAAAAAACAATTAGCTTCTTTCCCATTTCCTAACTGGTCACTTTCAATCTCTGGAGTTGAAAAGATTCCTTTATTTTCCGAGTTTGCAACCAGTGTTACCATAGAAAATAGTTACACTTCTGAATACAGTGAAGCTTTTACATTGGATAATAATAACGTCACAATACCTCAAAGACAAGGTGTTACTCAATCATTCAGTCCTCTTATTGGATTAAATGTGACTTTTAAGGAAACTTTTGGCGGAAATCTTACGGCAACTCTTAGAATCAATAACTCAAAATCAAGCATTCTGACGCCAACAAGCAATTTGATTCAGGTTACTAACACAAATGATTGGAGTCTTAATGCTAATTATTCAAAAGCAGGATTTGATATTCCATTTTTTGGATTATCTTTGAAAAATGATATTTCGTTCTCTCTAACTATTTCTAAAAATACTACTGACCCAAAAGATTATAAATTCAGTGAAACCGGCTTAGAAACATCGCCCGGTAGCGGCTCGGCTGTAACGACTATTAATCCTTCAATTCAATATTCGCTCAGTTCAAAAGTTCAAATGACACTGTTCTTCAAATATATAAAAACTGAACCAACACAAAATTCAGCCAGTATTGTTCCGAGAACTTCGAAAGAGGGGGGATTAAATATTAGAATTCAGATTCAATAAAAATCATTTTTTTATTTTAGGGGTATCAGAACTAATTAATTTTTATCTTAATTTCTCCTGAAATAATTTTTGCCCTTATATCTTCGACTTTTTTCCTGACATCTTCAGGAATCATATTTTTGTTATCATTATTATAGATATAATCAACACCTTTTTCTTTTAATCCGAGAGTCTTAACTCCACCAATAAATTTATTTTCTTTATAATCTTTAATGGTTTGAAATATGACTTCATCAACAAGTTTAACCATACTTGTTAAAACAAAACCCGGGGCTTCATTATATTGATCTAAATCTACTCCAATTGCAAGCTTTTTCATTTCCTTGGCTGCTTCAAACAGACCAACTCCCGATAGGCCGGATGCATGGTAGATAATATCAGCACCGGAATTATATTCACTTAAGGAAATTTCTTTTCCTTTACCAGGATTTTTAAATCCATCCGACGAAACACTAACATAACTTGATAATATTTTACATTTGGGATTCACATAAGCTACTCCCTGCTTGAAACCCATTTCAAATTTTTTTATTAGAGCAGATTCCATTCCGCCAAGAAATCCGACAGTATTGGATTTTGTTAAGAGAGCTGCAAGAGCACCGATTAAAAAACTTCCTTCTTCTTCCTTGAACTCGAGAGCAGTCAGATTTTGAGGAATTTCTTTTTGTGAAGCAACTGAATAATCAACGCAACCAAATTTTTTGTTTGGAAAATCTTTAGCTATTGCAGTTATATCATCAGTGAAGATAAATCCTACCGCAAATACTATCCCTATATCATCTTTGCTTGCAAGTTTTCGTAATGCGGATTCTCTGTCAGCTCCATCGCCGGGTTCAATCACTTCAAAATCTATTCCCAGTTCTTTTTTTGCCTGTTCGAGACCTTTAAAAGCGGCATCGTTAAATGATTTATCTCCTTTACCACCTACGTCGAATACAAGTCCAACTTTTTGTACTTTCGAAGAATCAGTATTAGAATTTTTTTTATTACAACCCATTAATAATATTAATAGTAAAAAGATAATAAGTAATTTATAATTATTCATAGATATAATATTGTATAATAAGATTATTGTTGTTATGTGTAAATGTGATGAAGTCTGCAGCGGGCTTCGTAATGATTTTTTCCACCGACCAGTACCCGTTCGATGTTTTCAGATACTCTCTGTGTTCTGTTTGCCGGAGCTCCGCAAACTACACAAACAGCCAGTGTCTTGGTTATATATTCTGCTATTGCAAGAAGTTGAGGCATCGGTTCAAAAGGGTTCGCTTTGTAATCCTGGTCAAGTCCGGCAACAATGACTCTTTTACCGGAATCGGCAAGCGCCTGACAAACTCTTACAAGATCATTTTCGAAAAATTGGGCTTCATCAATTCCGATTACTTCGCAATCAAAACTTTTTTCTAATATATCATCCACATTTTCAATTATTTCAGAAGGGTAACTTGTCTCGTTATGGGATACAATCGAAAACTCACTATATCTATTATCAATTTTCGGTTTAAATACTTTGACTCTTTGCTTAGCAATTTCGACACGCCGTATTCTTCTAATTAGTTCCTCTGTTTTCCCTGAAAACATACTTCCGCAAATGACTTCAATATGACCCATTTTCTTGTATGTTCGGATTTGTAATTGTTCGTTCATCGTTTTTTTCTATTTAAGAGAGAAGACATCAGGCAATAAGTCTTTCAACTTATAAATTTTAAATTGTTTAATTGATTTAACGAGAATAATTTCCGTATTTTCACCAAACTCACTCATAAACTGTCTGCACGCACCGCAAGGAAACGGGTAATCAATTTTTGATGAAGAGATCGCAATTGCAGTTATAGTTTTATCTCCTGACGATATTGCTTTAGAATATGCAACTCTTTCAGCGCAAATAGTAAGTGAAAAAGATGCAGATTCAATATTTACCCCGGTGAATATTTTTCCTGACTTTGTTAAAAGTGCTGAACCTACTTTCAACTTCGAATATGGCGCATATGCATATTTACGGGCTTCCAGAGAAGACGCAATTATTTCAGAATAATCCTTTTTCAACTATACTTTGCTTTTGTTTTGATTGTTAATATATCAAAAAATTAGTATATTATCAAACATCTTATTCTTGAATTGTATGTATGAAAAGAAAAGCAACTTTTAGATTTTTCGATAGATATTTAGGGATCCCGATTCTTTCAGTTCTCTCATTATTTTTGCAAAAAAAGAAACGACTGCCAATAGAGAATATTCGTAAAATTCTCGTTATAAAACTTGCAGCAATAGGCGATACAATATTAATTATTCCTATGTTGAGAACTTTACGGAATCGCTTTCCTA
>CAWDWP010000005.1:0-209245 GCA_963806045.1 uncultured Ignavibacteria bacterium
CGGAGAAGCGTCAGTAGTCGGACCGATTGAACTAAAAGATGCTTTTATTCCTGTTTCATCAACCGCTCCGACTGTTACTATACTATCTGCATCGGCAGGACCATTAAGTGTGTTGTGAACATCTTCACCATTATTTCCTGCAGAATTGCAAACGACTATTCCCTTATGTGAAGCAAATGCAGCAGCAAGTGTAACAGGCATCGTATGTCCGTTCATATCAGACCATGTCCAGCTTGTTTGGCCACCATCAAATCCAAGATATCCAAGTGAACTTGTTATTACATCCGCACCGAGACTATCAACCCACTGAGCAGCAGCAGACCAGTTATCCATTTCAATATTTCTTTCAAAGGAATCAACCTCTGTCCTGCAGGCTATAAACATTGAACGAAATGCAGGTCCTATCATTTGTCCGGGTTTATATCCTCCAACAAGAGATATTGTGGAGGTCCCGTGAGAAGCAGTGGTTCTGAATGCTCCGGGAAGGTGGAGTTGAAAATCATACTGATTTACCAGGTTCATTGGAAGAGTTGTAAATGCTTCGTGGGTTTGATTTCTAAAACCATTATCCAGACTCGCAATCATAACTCCCTGCCCGAATATTCCCTGATTGTGAACCAGATTGACATTAATCTGTGCTATTTGTGTTAATCCCGTGCCGTAATTTAAAGAATCCGTAAGTATGTTATCTTTTATAATATTTGAAGATGTAATTTTCGCCGGTGTCTTTTCAATATCTTTATTTTTCATTGTATAAGAATCAATAATTTCCATTTTTGTTACATAATTCAGATTAGCCATTTCTATAATCTTGTCTCTTGTTGCCTCAACACTCAGAGCATTGAACCATTTAAGCTGTTGCCTTACATTTAGGGCATACCGGGATATTTCATTTATATAGTTTTCATACAATGGAATGTCTGTGAAATCAACTAACTGATTGTCGGGAAAAACTTTTTTCCTTCTGTCAAGAGACCTTTGAGTAACCAGACTCAGAGGATTTTGTAGCTTCTGTTCAGCATCCGGTCCCTTATCTTTAAAATATATATATACTTTGAAAACGTTTTGATTAGTGTTGTCTATCAGATATGATAATTTTGGGCCAAATTTGTTATTCCCTGATTTGAAAGAGTTAAATAACAAGGGAATCAGAATTATTGCGCTTAAAATAAAAATAAATTTTTTCATTATATATTTTTCTTTTTTTTACAAATATATAAACTCTTGTTTTAATAAACAATTTATCAGTTCATTAAGTTCGTTGTATTGTAGTACAGAAGTGTATAGTGTGTTTAGAGTGTATGGAGTGTATGGAGTCTGTAGAGTGAGTGGAGTCCGTGGAGTGTATAGAACGTGAAGAGAGTCGTGGTATTGTATATAAAGTGTGCCTGGAGTGCATAGATTCACTCTATACACTCTAAACACTTATAACTCTATAGACTTATAATTCTATACACTCTAAACACTCTATACACTCTAAACACTCTAAACTTACTTACCTTTTGAGTTATCATTATCCACTTTATTATTCTGTTTTACTTTCTTATGGCTCGGACTTGCATCGAGTGCCGGTTTTTGTACTACCAGGTTCCTGTTGTTCCAGCAGATTGACCTGTCAAGTGCATCTACTACTCCATCTCCGTTTAAATCCGTTGCATAATATCCGCTTAGATTCCTGTCATTCCAGCACGCTGACCTGTCGAGAGCGTCTACGCTCCCATCCTGATTTGCATCGCCGCTTATTATACACCACTTTGTTCCTACGAGAACCATATTACTGCCATACGCTTTTGTTGCCGCTGTTGTAAAGTCGTAATTTAAAGTGAAACTGCTGAATGTCTGAGGTGTTGCGCTCCAGGTTTCAATTCCATTATCAAATTTCAGAATGATATAATATGGTGTTCCATTCGCTGCTTTTGTGAATACCGGATTACATACTCCCGCTGTATTTAAAAGTAAAGTTTGGGAATCAACAATAGCATATGGTGTCGTTGAATTGAGCAATTCTACCAATACGTTCTTCGGCGCCATTGTTGTACCATTGTAATTTCCCGACAAGAATGCAGTAAGGGCAAGATTAAATACGGCGGGAGCAATAGTAAATGTAAATCTTGTCGTAGGAGGAGTGGTTCCAGGAGGATTAATACCTGAACCGCCTGCAGGCAATGATGCCATAATAGGTGTCGGTAATGCTATATCCTGTGCGGCAAAATAATATTCAATCTGCGTTCCTCCTGCACTTCCGGGGATCTGGAAAAAGAATGAATCATTTTGAGCATAATACGGAATAACTCCGGTAAATGAAGTCCAGTTTCCGCTGATATATTTTCTGTAATACATTTCAGGCGCCTGGTTTGACCATAGCCTTATAATTCCGTTATCCGTAATTTTCGTCTTAAGATTTATTACACCTGTATTAGGAGTATTTCCCTGTTGTGAATGTGTAATTACAGGTGGGACATTATCCATCTTTCTTGCGGAATCGACTGCGAGCTTTGTATTTATAAGTCCCCAGCCAATTTGATTGTTTGGTGATGATGAATTATTAGCAAATTTTTTCATTATACCAATAATCTGCATTGGCGTCAAACTTTTATTTGCAGATAGTACTAAAGCGCAGGCACCGGCATTCATAGGACAAGCCCAGGATGTTCCTGAACCAAATGTGTTGTAACCCGTTTGGTCTGCGACCTGATTTCCCGAACCCATAGCCATAATATCCGGTTTAATCCTGGCTGGAATATCTGTTGTCGGTCCGACCGAACTATAACTTGCTTTCGTTCCATTTAAACTCGTTGCACCTACAGTAAGAATACTATCTGCATCAGCAGGACCTCCGAGTGTATTATGTGACGCATTATCTCCATCATTACCTGCGGAATTGCTTACAAGAATTCCATTATGAGCGGCAATTCGTGCCGCATTTGTAATAACAAGAGTATGACCATTCATATCCTGCCATGTATAACTTGTATATGGAGAATCGAAAACTAAATATCCAAGTGAACTCGTAATGATATCTGCACCCAGACTGTCAACCCACTGTGCAGCTGCAGCCCAATTGTCCATCTCAACCGGTGTTTCTGTAGGGTCAACTTCAGTTCTGCAAAGTATAAAACTTGATTTAAAAGCCGGACCAATCAATGAACCGGGTTTATAACCTCCGACAAGAGATAGAGTTGCCTGACCATGTGAATGAACTGCAAGGTTTACTGTATCGCCAGTTTGGAAATCTTTTTTCCTTAAAATTTTCATCGGCAAAGTTGTAAAACATTCGTGGCTGAGATTAAGATAACCTGCATCAAAATGAGCAATAATTATTCCCTGTCCAAAAATTCCCTGATTGTGAACAAGATTTACTTTTATCAAAGTATCCTGTCCCAGACTCGCTCCATAACTTAATGAATCTGCCAATATATTATCTCCGGGAGGATTAATTGCATTAACATTTTGAGAAACTAATTCCTGATCATCTTTTCTTTTAACATAAGTTTCAACAACTTCAATATTTGTAACACAATCATATTCCTTTAGTGATATTTATCTGCTCTCGTGTTACTTCAACGCTCATTGCATTGAACCAGTTCAGAAGATGCCTTACTTTTGTGACATTTTGTGAAACGGTATAAACATAATTCCCATATAACGGAACATCAGTGAAACTGACCAATTGTCCCTGAGGCAGAACTTTTGCTCTTCTGTCAAGCGACCTCTGAGATACAAGACTCAAAGGATTCGCAAGATATTGTGCAACATCAGGTCCTTTGTCGTTCAGATAAACGTATACTGTAAAATTACTTTTGTTTGTATTTTCCAGTTGATAAGAAAGTTTTTGACCTATCTTAGAGTCGACGGGTTTAAAAGAATTTAAAGCAAAAAAAACGATTATTAAGACTGAAAAGATTGAAATGTATTTTTTCATCTCATAATATTGTTTTATAAAGAAGAAAGGAGTGAATAGAGTTAATACTCTATACACTCCTCTCCCTAAAAATTCAAATTATTTATTTAAAATCATTTTCTTTACGTCAGTGAAATCTGATGCCTGGATTTTGTAGAAATAAATTCCGCTGGCTAGTTTACTGCCGTCGAAATTAATTTCATAATATCCGGCTTCAAGATTTCCATTTAAAATGCTTGCTATTTCCCTACCAAGAATATCATACACTGTGAGTTTTACAATTGAACTCTTCGGTAAATCAAATTTAATTTTTGTTACAGGATTAAATGGATTCGGGAAATTATTATGCAATTTAAATTCCGATGGTAATGAGGATATATTATTCCCAACACCAGTAATTGTAAATGTAAATCTAGTAGGGGGTGCAGTTGTTCCGGGAGGATTAATACCCGAACCGCCTGCAGGCAATGATGCCATATTAGGTGTCGGCAATGCGATATCCTGAGCGGCAAAGTAATATTCAATCTGAGTTCCGCCTGCACTTCCCGGAATCTGGAAAAAGAATGAGTCTCTTTGTGCATAATATGCAGTTACAGCGGTAAAAGATGTCCAGTTTCCGCTGATATATTTTCTATAATACATTTCCGGCGCCTGATTTGACCAGGACCTTATAATACCATTGTCGGTAATTTTTGTTTTTAAATTGATAACACCTGTATTCGGAGTGTTGCCCTGTTGCGAATGTGTAATTACAGGAGGAACATTATCCATTTTTCTTGCGGAATCAACCGCAAGCTTAGCATTAATAAGTCCCCAGCCAATCGAATTATTAGGGCTTGATGAATTATTAGCAAATTTTTTCATTATACCAATAATCTGCATTGGCGTCAAACTTTTATTTGCAGATAATACTAAAGCACAGACACCGGCATTCATCGGGCAAGCCCAGGATGTTCCCGAACCAAATGTGTTATATCCTGACTGGTCTGCAACCTGATTTCCGGAACCCATAGCCATTACGTCGGGTTTAATTCTAGCTGGAATATCTGTTGTCGGACCGACTGAACTATAACTTGCTTTCGTTCCATTTGAGCTCGTTGCCCCTACAGTAAGAATACTATCTGCATCGGCAGGACCTCCGAGTGTATTATGTGACGCATTATCTCCATCATTACCGGCAGAATTGCTCACAAGAATTCCATTATGTGCGGCAATTCTTGCGGCATTTGTTATGACAAGAGTATGACCATTCATATCCTGCCATGTATAACTTGTATATGGAGAATCAAAAACTAAATATCCTAATGAACTTGTGATTATATCTGCACCCAGACTGTCAACCCATTGAGCAGCTGCAGCCCAATTGTCCATCTCAACCGGTGTTTCTGTTGGGTCAACTTCAGTTCTGCAAAGTATGAAACTTGATTTAAAGGCAGGACCAATCAATGAACCGGGTTTATAACCACCAACAAGAGAAAGAGTTGCCTGACCATGCGAATGAACCGCGAGGTTAACTGTATCGCCTGTTTGGAAATCTTTTTTCCTTAAAATTTTCATCGGGAGGGTTGTAAAACATTCGTGGTTCAAATTAGTAAAACCGGCATCAAAATGAGCTATAATTATTCCCTGTCCAAAAATTCCCTGATTGTGAACAAGGTTTACTTTTATCAAAGTATCCTGTCTTAAACTCGCTCCATAACTTAATGAATCTGCCAATATATTATCTCCGGGAGGATTAATGGCATTAACATTTTGTGAAACTAATTCCTGATCATCTTTTCTTTTAACATAAGTTTCAACTACTTCAATATTTGTAACACAATCATATTCCTTTAGTGAATTTATCTGCTCTCGTGTTACTTCAACGCTCATTGCATTGAACCAGTTCAGAAGATGCCTTACTTTTGTGACATTTTGTGAAACGGTATTTACATAGTTCTCATATAGAGGAACATCAGTGAAACTGACCAATTGTCCCTGAGGCAGAACTTTTGCTCTTCTGTCAAGCGACCTCTGAGATACAAGACTCAAAGGATTCGCGAGATATTGTGCAACATCAGGTCCCTTGTCGTTCAGATAAACGTATACTGTAAAATTACTTTTGTTTGTATTTTCCAGTTGATAAGAAAGCTTTTGACCTATCTTAGAGTCGACGGGTTTAAAAGAATTTAAAGCAAAAAAAACGATTATTAAGGCTGAAAGGATTGGAATGTATTTTTTCATGTCAATTATTTAGTTCAGCATTAAAAATAGCATGTATATTATATATATACAAAGCAAAAAAAAACATAAAAAAGTGGGAAAAAATTTGGGTTAGTTAACTCATCCGATGACCAAAAGCAGTCATCGGATGAGCAATATTCTTATTTTATCAAAATTCCTCCACAAAGCACGGAGGATTTCTGATTAAGTGACGTATGTCACTTAATCATCAACATTTTTTTTGTTGATATAAAATTACCGGCGAGCAATCTATAAAAATAAACTCCGCTTGGCAGATTGCTGCCATCGAATTCCACTTCGTAAACTCCCGGTTGTAATTGTTCATTTACAAGTGTTGTAATTTCATGTCCGGTGATGTCAAATACTTTTATTGTAGTTAACAACCCCCTTTGTCCCACTTTGTTAAGGGGGATTTCAAAACGTATTTTTGTTTCAGGATTAAAGGGATTAGGATAATTCTGACTTAGCGAAAATTTAGATGGTATTTCTGAATTGATATTCTGAATTCCTATTATTTCTGATAATTGATCTGCGAAAAACAGAAGCAGGAAGAATTCCTGAGAATATGTAATTATTTGCAATTAGCAGACAAGTTACTATTGGTGTAGCATAAAACCCCTGATTCTTCTGAATCCAATTTTCTCCATTATTAGTGGATAGATATACTCCATCTCCTATTCCTAAAAAAATGTTTTGTCCGTCATCAACGAGACATCGCGGATACAGACTTGTTAATCCATTATTAATAGCTGTCCAGTTTGCTCCTGAGTTACTCGAAAGGAACATCCCCTGTCCAAACACAGCTGCATACACTGAAGAATTGTGTATTAATAAAGAACTAATAATCTGATTTGAAAAACTATTTGCATTCCAGGAGTTTCCATAATCAGTTGACATATAAATTCCACCACCACCTGTACCTGCATAAATGGTCGTTCCGCTTATAGCCATTGATGAAATATAAGGTACCGATAATCCGTTGTTTCGTATATTCCAGTTAGCACCATTATCAGAGGAAAAATACACACCTCCGCCACCGGTCCCTGCAAATAAATCTGTTCCGCTAACCAATATTGTTTGAACATTTAAGTTTGTTAAACCATTAATAACGGATATCCAGTTGTTACCATTATTAGTAGTTAGATAAATACCATTTCCATTAACACCTGCGAATACACCAATATTGTTTGAAGCAACCGTTGCAATCGGGTTAGTAAGATTAGTTAAAGACCAGTTGTTACCGTTATTAGTTGAAATATAAACTCCACTACTTGTTCCTGCAAAAATATTTGTTCCGAATGAAGTTAAGCGATTAACCTGAACACTATTTAATCCATTAGTTTGTGTCCATTGTGCATTCAAATGATTAGTAACAAAGAAAAAAGCTAAAAATAACAAGTGAAAATAGTAATGTTTTTTCATAGTATTTTTTATTCAATTTTAATAAAAAATAAAAAAATCAATCCGCCAATTGAAATATAAGTAAGATATATAAGCTAATTTAATTAGTTAAATAATAAATTTAAAGTAAAAATTTTAAATAATGAAATTATATATTGCGAAAAATTGGAGGATAAATTATTTAATAACTTATTTGATAGGACAAATGTCCTTATTTAATTTTAATCCCAATACATTAATTATAGTTGTTGTTTAAATCTACTTGAAAAGGGCGAAGATTGTATATCGAATATACAGTTTCAGGTAATTAATTAGCCTAAGTTTGAATTTAATCAAGTGACAAATCCGGAATAAATTTCTATCGGGATTCTTTTACTTTAAAAGTATCGAAGATTATCTCGTAACGGGTTTTAAGTGATTTGTTATAATACTTATTATAGGGAGTATCATCGAGATATTTCCAGTCAGGAGCAGCCATTAGTTCATTTACAATCTGCCATTTATGTTTAAAATACCTTCCATGAAGCTTTTTTATATCAGATATTTCATCTTCAGTAAAATTATCAGAGCTTAATTTTTGTTTTGCAAGGTTTGAATCAATTGAGAAATTCTGAATTTTTGCAATATTAAAAATGTCGTAAAGCATTTTTTCTTTATCAATTCCTATCTCATTAAGGCTTTTTCTGAATTCTAACTGAGAATCAAAGACTTTATCTTTGTACTTTACAAGCGAGTCCGTATATGCATTTGATTTTTTTAATTCTTCAATTACCGGAGAAGACAATTCATAACTTATGGGAACAAATACTTTAGCCTGAAAGACGTTCTGTACAAAGAATAACAATATAAAGCATGCAAGCGCGGATGCAATAGGAGTGATAACCCAGCCAATACCTACTTTTCCGAGAACTTTGAAATTTAAATTTTTGACGCCTTTCGCAAAACTGATTCCGATGATTGCCCCAACCATTGACTGTGTAATTGAAACAGGAACCAAAGGTAAAGCCGGTAAGCCGGCGGAATGCAGAAGGAATTCTATGTTTGTTGAAGAAAATATGAATAGCACAAGTGACGAGCCTAGCACCGATGCGAGAGCCGTGATTGGATTGAGCTTAAAAATTTCGCCGCCTACTGTTTCTATATTTCTTTTGGAATAAGTGAATATACCTACCGCCATTGCAAAAGCACCAAGAAGAAATAACTGATTCAATGCCGGAACAGTAAAAAGATTAAGCACATTTACATCCTTAAACGGATTGGAATTTATAAAAACTCCTACAACTTTAGCAATGTTATTTGCTCCAAGACTATAAGAACCAAATATCAAAACAACTATTAAAGCAAATCGTGTATAATAATCAATTTCAAGAAGATGCAGATTAAGTTTATTTAAAATAATCCTGATTAACTTAAAAATCAAAAATGCAAAAACGCCCGAAATAGCAGGATTCACAATCCATGTAAGTATAATTCTTGTCAGAGAAGCGACATCAATCGGAGTAGCAGTGAATATACACCAGCCGATTATAGAACCAACTATAGACTGGGATACTGAAATTGGAAAACCATTTTTCAGGAATACAAATACAGTTAACCCTGAAGCAAGAGATACCGTGAAAGCTCCGGCAAGAGCATTAACATCTCCAAGTTCACTGATTGTCTGCGAAGTTCCTCCGCCTCCGATCACGGCTCCGATGATTATAAAAATGCTGGTAAGAATTGCTGCAAATTTAAATTTAAGCATTTTTGTTGTCACAGCAGTGCCGAAAATATTAGAAGCATCATTAGCTCCTAATGACCAGCCTACAAATAACCCGCTTGTTAAATAAAACCAGATCAATGATATACTATTTTATAATTCTCTTTTAATTGCTGCTATTGAAAGCCTGTCACAGACATCTTCCGCAGAGTCTGCAATGTTTTCTATATGGAATGCAAAATACCTAATATGAATTTTTTTGCTAAGTTCAAGATTTTCATTTCTGAACGCTGCACGCTTGATTTTATCCGCAATTTTATCGGATTCTTTTTCATAAAACATAACTTTCGCGATATTGTCCCTGACCTCATAAATGCTTTTAAAATATGCTCTTACAGCTTTTACAAGTGACTCGACGGAGGACATTGCCGCATCAGCCAGTTCTATAAAATACTGATGCAACTCAGGGATTATTTCCGGAATTTCCACATCGAATTGTGAAAGTGTTTCAGCAATATTGTTAAGAACTTTATCTGAATTCTCTATAATACCAAGAACGTCACCGCGCTGGTCGGGAATTAGAGTCTTATAATATAGTTCAGTTTCTATAGTTCTTCTTAAACTATCAGCATCGCTTTCTAATTTACTCGCTTGTTCCAGCTTCACCCTGAATTCTTCATTTTGGTTTGAAAGATAATATTTTATTGCCTCCTTGAAAATGAGAGCGCCTGACATTACAAGGTCGAGATATTCATCTATTTTAAGTTCAAGTTTCTTAGTTTTCTTTAACATTACACCTTTGTATTAAAGATTTATAATATACTAATTTAATAATATTTTATTTAATATCCAAATCTGTCATAGATTAAACCATGCCTGAGCCCTTTATCACTTACTATAAAGGAAGTTCTTTTAAATTTTTCCATTATAACTTTTATTATTAAAGCACCGGCAAGAATAACATCAGCTCTTTTTGGTTGAAGCCCTATTATCTTTTTTCTTTCCTCCAAAGATTTGGATGAAAATAAATCAATTTGCGAAATCAAATCTTTGGCAGTAATCTTACTATTATGCACAATTCCTGAATTGTAAACTTTTAAATTGTGTTTAACTGAAGCTATATTTGAGACATTCCCGCCAATTCCGATCAATTCCGAAAAAGGTAATAATTTTTCGATATCACATATTTCATTGGATATATATTTTTCTGCAAGATGAAGAGTAGAAACAGACACCGGAGTTTCGTAAATAGATAATCTTCTGTAATCCTTATCGCACCAACATTAATACTGATTTTGTCGATAATCATATCACCTTTTCCAAGAATAAATTCTGTACTCCCTCCTCCGGTATCAAAAATCAGAATTTCTTTTTCTTTTATCTCTAAACCTTGCCCGGCACCTATGAACGAAAGCCGTGCTTCTTCATCTCCTGATATAACTTCAATGTCCAGACCAGTTTTATTTTTTACCTCAGAAATAAATTCAGATGAATTCCGTGCTGTTCTAATAGCCATTGTGCCAACTGCTGCAATCCCATCAACATTATTTTGTTTTGCAATTTCGATAAATTCACTAATAACTTTAACTGATGTAATTATTGACCCGGGATTTAAAAAGCCTGTTTTGTGAAGCCCTTCGCCAAGCCTGGTGATTTCTGACAGGTCGAGAATTGAATTAAAGTTACCTTCAGTATCCTTCCCTGCAATGTATAACAGTAATGAATTAGAGCCAATGTCAATCGCAGCAAATCTTTTCATATCTTCGAATTACTAATTTTGAGGAAAAAAAAAGAGGGTGATTCTAATCACCCTCTTTCAAATATTTTATATAAAAATTCTATTTAACGAGCATAAGTTTTTTAGTATCTGCAAATAATTTCCCATTATCTGCGATAAAGCTCATTTTGTAGAAATACATACCGGATGCCAGTTTAGCGCCATCGAATTTAACTTCGAAAGTGCCTGCATTCATATTCTGGTCAACAAGATTTGAAACTTCTTTTCCTAATGCATTATAGACTTTCATTGTGACGAATCCGCTGGAAGGAATAGCAAACCTTATATTAGTAACAGGGTTAAATGGATTCGGATAGTTTTGTGAAAGATGCAAAATCTGACGGTACGGTATGTTCAGTAATGGTATTAACAGATGTTACTATATTTGTCCAGGTTTCTGTCATCCTTATTCCATCAACGTTTAATGTTGGTGCACTTGCAGAACTTCCTTGCCTCAATGCAATTCTACCGAGAGAAGTAGCATCACTGACGGTACCTAGTACAGGACCTAAATATGGAGTAGTAGGTTCTGTTGAAGGTAATGCTGCAGAGAAATACATAAAGTTATTTCATCATCGGTAGTCGTTCCGTGTTGAATTTATATTTTACAACACCAGAAACGTATACAGTTCCATATGTATAACCATTGTTACCATAAGACGGAATAGGCCTCCATTGCTGCACCTTTACTTAATCCAAAAGATAAAGTTCCGGATGAATCTTTAACATATACTCGTGGATCAAAATTGGTAGTGATGTAGGAGGGTCCCAAAGTAAAGAAATAATCTCCAGTTTTTGCTGTATCTAATTTTAACCATGAAGGCGGCATAAACAGATCCGGACGCAATACTATCACCGGTTAAAGTTTTATAAGCATCTTGCCCATTATTAGTCAACTAGCTGCATTTCCAATTCCTGAACCAAGGATAACCTGTATAAGTTAATCCCGGGAGAGTAACCAGATATTACGGTTTGTATTGCTCCGCTAACATTGATGCCCATCCATGAGCTCCTATTGAATCACCGCCGGGATAATTGAAGTTTTCGAGAAATATTGAGTTGTGCATTCAGACCAAATCCAAATGCAAACATAAATAATAAGACAAATAAGAATTTAATTTTCATAATATAAAAAAGTTTAAATAATTTAAAAATAAATAGATGATATTAATTTAATATAATTTCTATGTTATTAAATAGAAATATAAAATGCATTTTTAGAATTTATCTAAAAATGCATAAAAACAGAATATTAAAATCTATTTCAGGATAACAAGTTTTTGAATGAAAGTTTCTTTTTTTGCATCACCATCTATAATAAGCTGGTATAAATAGACCCCATTCGCCATATATTCACCGTCAGTGTCCCTCCCATCCCATGAAATTTGATTATAACCAATATTTACAGGAGCGTTAATAATTTTAACAAGTCTTCCTGAGACAGAATATATTTTTATTTTACAACCTGCCGGTCTGACTGCTCCGGCAAGATTAAAGAGAAAACTCGTTTCACTTTTCATGGGATTAGGATAGTTAACGAGATCCTTAATCGATAATTCATTGGACACAAAAACGGAATATGTTACAGTGTCTGCATTATTGCCATCCGAAGACTTCGTTATAAACTTTAAATTATTATCACCGATTCTTAAATCAGGATAAAATGAAAGTGTATTTATACTTTTTTTATTATCATTCTTCATTTCAATATTTCTTGTATCATTATTTCTTTCATCATTGTTTCTGGCAACATTATTTCTGGCATCATTGTTATTATTCTGAACAGAGAAATATACATTATTGATAAACACTTTAAATGTGGAAGAATCAGAAATAGCAAAGTTCAGAGTTCCGTCAACAGATTTTACCGTCATTTCGGGTTTTTGCCTTACATAATCACCTCCCTGCAATTGTATACCGTCTGCAATTACATCTATTTTAGTTGCGCCCGCAGGATTATTTTTCATGACAATATTAATTGAAGCAGTATTATTAAAATCATAATAATCGTTCTGTTGACCCAATGCCTTTACCTCATAATAAATTGTTACTATGTCGTAGAACTTTCTTACATTCTGGCGGAAAATAATTAACCAATAATATGTTCTTTGGAAGTAAACATACTGTCAACATACAATGCTGCTATTTAGAGTGTCAGTTTTTAAAATATATTTCTGCCCCGAATTCGTATAAACAAACCAGTTGCCGACCACTCCATATGCATTCGTATAACCAACATTGAAACAATTTGCATTTACTTTAATTTCGTCGCCAAATCCAATTGGAGCCCCCGGATCACGAAAACCTATGCTGTCTATTACAAGTTCAGCGGGGGGTTGGTATCGGAATGTAAGTGATTTAAACGTCGGAGATTGTAAACCTGCAATTGTATCAATTTTTAAATTTGTCACCAGTTTCAAATTCGGGAAATTATAGGAATTCAGTGTATCAAGTGAAATAAAATTGTTATTGGTCAGATTTGAATATAGCAGCGTGGTCAGATTATTCCTGTCAATTCCATATACATCAAAAGTAATATTTGAATTCGGATAAAGGATTCGGTCCCACTGAAAATTTTTCCAGTGTTGTGCAGGCCCGATATAACTTGTTAGTGAACCCGAAGTTGAGAATGACAGAGGATTTAACTGACTGATAGCAGGTATCCAGCCAACAGGACAACACGGATGATATTGTTCAGAAATGTCTGAAGGTCCCGCACCCAGAAAGCCGATAAAACTCCAGGTATGGAACCATCCTATGACAGGAATAGTATCCGCATATACACTTCCAAATTGTCTGAATTTATTTTTAACTGCTGCGTTAAAGCCAACTCCTCCGGGAACATAAGAAGCATTATAAACCATAAGGTAAGAGGTTGCATCGAACGTGTTAAGATAATTTAAAACGGAATCGTTATACGAAGCATTGCTAAAAACAAAATTCCTGAATTCTCTGACTTTACCATCAAGCTTTCTGACCTTACATAAATTCAAGCCCGTATTTGTGTCACCATCAGAAAGATACATCAAATTATTAATGACAAAATAAGAGGCTTCAAATGCGTTCATACCATAACCCTTAGCATATAAATAACTGGTAAAACTAGATAATCCGAAATTGTTTAATGAATCTATCCTGATATTGAAAAGGTTATTCGTGAATTGCCTTGAACTGTTCTTTAAAATTGTTACAATGCTATCTGATAAGGTAAAACGACCTGATTTTGAAACAGGCATCCCTGTTATAACTTTAGAATTTTCTCCCGGTAAATCGCCTTTAGGAACTTTTTGTAATACAGGAGGCCGGTAATAAAACTTTCTGACCTGAGCCCATCCTGTAGTATCATTGTTGATTGTTACGGTAGCTCTCCAGTAATATAATATATTTGTATCAAGAACAGGAATTCTAATCTTGAATTTTGAAACAACTCCCGAATTTACTATTTTAAAATAAGTTTGTTTCATAACGGAATTAAATGTACTATTAGTGTCCAGTTCCAAAATCACTTTCACGACATTATTAATCAAATTAATCTGAGGATTAAGACCTATGAAATTAACTGAATCTGACTGTATAACCATATTATCCTCGGGCTTAATTGGAACGTAAGAAGAGTTTTTCAGGATAATAGGAAATTCGATGACATTATTTGATTTATCATCCAGCGGATACCAGTTATCGGGATCCAAAATGACCATCATATCGAAAATCCCGGAAGTATCAATTTTAAAATTATAATTCAGATTTGCACGATAAGAAAAAAAGTGAACTATGGTATCTTTTTGTTTATAAGTCTGATTAAATTTTAATATTTTAAATCTTATTTTACAGGAATCAGCATAAGTTCCGAGATTCTTCGGAGTAATTGTTAATAAATCATTTTCTCCAATTGCAGGATTGGGTGATGTTAGAGTATAATCCTGTAGTTTTATGTCAAATTCCGGATGAGTAGGTAGTAAAAGCCTGGTAGCGGGATCACCAATCAGATTGTAGCAATTTAAAGTATTTCTAACCGCAAAATTCGCCGAATCATTTTTCATCAAAAGATTTGCAAATTTAACTATATCGCCCAAATACCGGCAAGAATCCTGTTTTATTGATCGAATAAGATATCCATTAAAATCATTACCTGAACCGGAGAAACTCCAGGCAGTTGAACCTACAAAACCAACAGCACCTCCGTTCTGATTAAAGAAGAAAGATTCTCCAAAACTTCTTTCATCGGGAGTAGCATTTCGACCCGTAAAGCAAGTCATGCTGAAAACCGCAGGAAGTTTTAGACCATTCGTTAGAATAGAAGGGTCGTCCAAACAATTTTCCCATTTTGTGTCACCGGATTCCCCTATATAATTTATTATCAAACCTCCACGATTAATAGAATTTTCAGTGGAATCCCTGAGGTTAAAAGTAGGGTAACCAATAGAGTCATTCTTATAGATTTTAACTGGTAATGATGATATGGGAGGCGGAGTAATGTATGCATTTATAAAAGATTCTGACTGGGCGATAAATGGAATTTGCGTAGCTCTACTGCGACCACTTGTTATAAAAATAGGTTCTTTAATCCAGGTATCTAAAGGTTGTGTTTCATAAGCAATTAATTTATCAACAGTATTTTGGGCTTCCTGAACAGTTGCTGACGGAATTCTTCCTACATCTAGCTGCCAGTAATATGTAAAAGAGTTGTATTGTAAACGAGCAAAATATCCGTCAGTGGCGGGGTTGCCATATACCGGAACCAGATTTTGATAATATTGTGATGTCGTAATATTTTTTTTGGGATCCAATGAACCTCTCCCAAATAAACACAGGAATTTAACAGGGGGAGACTGCCATATACCGGTTGCATTCACTACAAGATTTTTAATTGCAACAGGATCTTCCATCCCATAGTTAAAGATATCATATATATCTTCGATTTCGGCTTTCTTAGATCGCAAATTACTATGAGATGCTCTGAATTGTCTTAATTGTTCTGCCTGTGATTCAAATAATTTGTTATAAACTAATAAATAATCTGCTCCGTTAGCTCCCGATACTAAATCAGGAACTTGTTTTTGTTTAATCCTGAAAGGTTTAAGAGTTATATATTTATTATAAATTTCATAATTCCCATTCGCCTTTCCGGAAAATATTAAAGTATCTGCACTAACCTGATATGTTGTAATTCTAAGATTATTTTTGACATCATAAATACTAACGGGATTTGAATGGATTGTAACCCTTAATTTTAAAAACATTAGGAGACGCATCTGTAACAGTGGAGTTGAACCTAACAGAATTATTTTCGAATTCAAATCTATGTGTATATGATATATCGACCATATCAAGATTCATTACTCCGGCTGAATTAGCAGCAGGAGGTGCATACCTGATAGTTACTGTATTAACACCGCTTGGATTTAAATATGAACTTGGGAACGATACTGTTGTATCTATTTTCCTGAAATCATCTGTGTAAAGTGTGTCCGGGAATGTATTATTATTTATTTTTAATACGATGTGATGATCGTTATAAATTGTTGTATTTCGATTATCGGGATAAGCAAAGATTTTAAGAAAGCAGGTTTGAGATATTCAGAGTTTTATAAGGAGTGGAAAAGGTATCAGAAGCAGTATTCATAAAAGCCATTGATTTCCAGTACCAGCCTTCACCCTGAAATAAATCATTACTGAAATTTCTGTAATCTGTAGCTGACCATGTTCTCTCCTAATGAGTAATATGTATCTTTTTCCGAATGAAATTTTGAAAAATAATAATCCAGCGGATACGGTGTTGATGATGGGGTAGAAAAATCCGTTAATCTTTGGCCAAAACTGCCTCCCCATCCTATCCAATAAACACTGGTATCAGAATAGATATTAATATATTCGTCTTTTGTATAATATACATTGTTATACGTATCATAATATTTTGTCAACCCCCCATAATTTCTTTGTCCGTAATAATCGAAATAATCAGAATCATTAAATACTCCGTCTTGCTCTCCAAAGAAATAAATCGGTACCTGGTTTCCTTTATAATAAACTTTTACTGTTCTTGGGTCAATACCTGAAGTTGTAATCCCGGCATTCTCAAAATCACTTTTTTGAATTCTGTTAATACCATTGTTAATGACATAAGTCTTGAGATAAACCTGATTTGGAGTTATCCAGTTATAGTTTTGGGCGGCTGATGTACAATAGGATAAAACTAATATATAAAGAAATAATAGTTTTTTCAGCATTTTGTACCTTATTTTCATTTAATTTTAAAAGCCTGAATACATTATATAATATAACAAGTTTTAATTCACTTTAAAACGACCAATTTTTGTATAGAGCTTTCTTTTTTACTGTCACTTTCTATTAATAGTTTATAAAGATAAACTCCATTTGCTATGTTATCCCCATCCAAATCTCTTCCATCCCATTCGATAATATTATAACCTACAGTAGCGGTAAAGAGAATTTCTTTAATCATCCTTCCTGCTACTGTATAAATTCTGATTTTACTTCGCAGGGGAGGAGTTGAACCTGAAAGTTTAAAGAGAAAACTCGTAGCTGCCCTCATCGGGTTAGGATAATTATATAAATCAAAAATCTTTAAAACGTTTTGAACTGTTAATACATTCCGGACAGTATCTGCCTTATTTCCGCTATTATCATAAGCGATATATTCAAAAGCGTGTTCACCTTCAGACAAATTGGGTCTGAACAATACCGATGCCTGCTGAAAATAACCTTTACTTCCGCTTAACATAAAATCAATATCCGGATTTTTCGTTCCGTTTATATAATAAGGGATATAAATATTATCAAGCTTCACTTTAATATTGCTTGTGTCTTTTATTACAATATTACTGTTATCCAAAAATTTCAAAAGTATCTGCGGTCTTGACTGAACAAAATCCCCAGACTGCAATTTCGTACCATCATATGTAACATCCAGAAAAGGTTTTAAAGTGTCTCCGGTTATGATAAATTTCGAAACAGCATTATTATTATATGTGTAAAATTCGTTTTCTTTTTGATTGAGTTTTGCTTCATAGAATAGATATACCGTATCCTGCACTTTTTGAGGATTTCTTAACCCGGCTGTATTAAATCGAATCTGAGCTGTAAAGAAATTCCCCGGAGATAGGAATACAATACTGGTATCACTTTTAATCAACCTGGTACCGGAAGGTGAAGAAGCCGACCAATTACTAATTAACGTTTTTGCGGTTGAATATCCCTCATTATAAACATTTATTTTGAAAGTGATGCTGTCCCCTTCCAGAACTGTGGAATCACTTTTAAAGAAAGAATTGTTGTCTGGAATAATTTCACATCCGGGCTGATAGTTAATAGTAAAAGATTTCAATGTTGGAAGATTTCTACCATTGACTGTATCTATCGACATTGTAGTTTTTAATAATAGTCCCGGATATGTTTCGGTTGATATGGTATCAAGATTTACAAAATTATTCGTAAGATTAGACAACAGTAAGCGCTGTTGATTATTCCTGTCTATTCCGATCACATCGAATTTTAAGTTTGTAAATTGATATAAAATCTGTTGCCAGTTGAAATTAAACCATTTTGTTGCAGGTATTATCAAATTTGATATTGTTCCCGAAGGTGAGAAAAAATATGTTGTTATCAGGCTTATGGATTCAATCCATTGTCCCGCATAAGGGTGAAATTGTTCTGAAACCTGTGAAGAATTAGCTCCAATAAATCCGATAAAACTCCAGGTATGAAAAAACCCCAATGCAGTTATACTGTCACAATAAATGCTACCAAATGTTCTGAGTTTTTGTTTTGTTAAAACATTAAAGGTATTCATCGGTGTCGGAAATGACGCATTGAGTGCCAATAAATATTGGGAAGAATCAAAAGTATTTAAAAAATTAAGAACAGAATCAGATGAAGTCGATGTGGACATCATGAAATTTTTAAAATCCAGGATACTTCCCGTAACCTTATTCACTTTCACCATATTAAGAACCGGATTATTCCCGCCATCAATAAAGATAGTTCTGTCACCTATAATGAAATAAGAAGCTTCAAATCCATTCGTACCAAATGAACGGACTTTCAATAATTTTTGTATTTTACTGAGACTTAAACCATTTGAATCACTCGAGATATTCTGAAGATCTGATAATGAATATTGAGAATATTTCTTCTTATTTATAGTAACAGTTGAGTCATTGATATTTGTACTTTTCAGAAATTTTCCGTTTACCTTTTCATTGTTCTTTGCATGTGTATTTAATGTCAATTTCCTGACCTCTGACCAACCAGAACTGTCACCATTTATTACGGAATTCATCCTCCAGAAATAGACCAGATTTGAATCTGATATTGGTATTCCGGCTTTAAAATTTGTAACAACACCTGAAGGATTATCTTTAAAATAAGTTTGCAATAATCCTGATTTAAATGAAACTGTTGTATCTATCTGTACAAGTAATCTTATATTGTTCCCTGTAATTGGAATACCCGGATTTAATCCAACAAATTGCACGGAATCTGTACTTAATAAAATATTATCAACCGGTTTCAAAGGAACAAAAGAAATATTTTTTAAAAGCAACGGGAAAGAAATCTGATTATTGGATTTAATATCTTTAGGATACCAGTTTTCGGGATCTAATGTTACCACCATCGAATAATTTCCTGATGAGTCTATATGGAAATTATAAACAACTGTATCATATAATTTGAAATTATAAATCACTGTATCACGAGCTTGAAAGTTCTGATTATTTTTTATTAGACTATATCTGATTTTTAATGAATCTGCACATGTTCCTAAATTAAACGGGAAAATTTTTAAAATAATATTTTCTCTGAGCGACGGATATGGATTTGATAACTCATAGTCTGATAATTGAATATCAAATTCGGGATTTGCGGGCACTAATAATCTTGATGCCGGGTCTCCAATCAGATTATAGCAATTTATAGTGTTTTTTGTTGTGTAACTAGCTGAATCAGGAATCATATAAAAAATTCCTTTTTTCATAATTTCCCCGATATACCTGAGAGAATCTCTTGTAAAAGCCTTTAACAAATAATCATTAAGTATATTTCCGGACGTGTTAAAACTCCATCCTGTTGAACCTATAAACCCCAGAGCTCCTTTATTAGGGAGATTATAAAACTGTTCACCAAAACTTCTTAAATCCGTTTCGGCATTTTTACCTGTGAAACAAGTCATACTGAAGATTAACGGAAGTCTGTTGCCATTGTTTAGAATATCAGGATTTTCAATTCCATTTTCCCATGTCTCATTTCCTGCGTGACCAATATAATTAACAATTGAAGCTCCCCTGTTTATCGATAATCTTATTGAATCAGCATAATTAAAGGTTACATATCCGATTGAATCATTTCGATAAATCCGGACCGGGAAAAAAGAGAATGGACAAGGAAGTATATATTGATTAATAAAATAATTCGACTTGTTCGCGAAGTCAATTTGCTCACCTAGATTAGAACCTCCTGTTATAAATATTACATTTTTTATCCATCTATTTAGAGGTTGGGCCGGAAAACCAATAAGTTTATTTACAATATTTGTTGCTTCATCAGTAGTGTAGCAAGGAATTCGTCCTGTAGCAACCTGATGGAAATAAGTAAATCCAAAATCATTAAAATTTACAAAATAGCCGTCGCTGGGTGGATTTCCATATACAGGGACAAAGTTATGATAAAATGAATTATTCAGATTATTTTTTGGATCGAGAGAACCTCTTCCGAATAGACACAGAAATCTCAATTTAGGCAGCTGCCAATTCAGGTAAACATATTTAACAAATTTTCGCAACGCAATCGGATTTTCAAGTCCGAAATTAAATATGTCATAAACATCCTCAATTTCTACTTTTTTCGAGCGTAGAGTATCAAAACCCTGATGAAATGAACGTAATTGCTCTGCCTGGTTTTCAAAAATTTTATTATACACGATCAAATAGTCAGCACCATTTGACGTCGAAACTAAATCCGGTACCTGTTTTTGTTTAATTCTGAATGGTTTTTTGGTAATGTAATTATTGATAAGGAAGTAATTTCCATTGTATTTTCCCGAATAAACCAGTGTGTCCGAACTTATTTGATACGCAGTTATTCTATTAAAATTTTTAACATCATAGATATTTATTTCCGAAGAAGGGTTAAAATATTTAATCTTAAATATTCTTGATGTGGTATCTGTTACATTGGTAATAAAATTCACCTGATTATTTTCCAAATCGAATTTTTTAGGATAGATTAAAGTGAAATAATCAAAGAGCATTTTACCTGAATAAAGAAATGGATTTGAGTATGTAATACTTATTTGATTTACAGTACCTGCCTGTAACAGATTAGCAGGAAATGTCAGTGTTGTATCTATTCTTTCATAGTGATTTGAAAAAATTGTATCTATTAGAATGGAATTTACTTTAATTATTAATCTGTGTTCATAAGTATAAGTCGAACTAAATGATTCCGGATACGCAAAAAGCTTTAATGAACAAAGTTGATTGGAGGAATACAACGATGGAATACTGAATGTATCTAACAGAATGTCATTTTTGGACATTTCCTTCCAGTACCAGCCTTCCCCCATAACTTTTTCCGTATTAAAATTCCGGAAGTCATTACTATTTGCATGTTCACCAAGCGAGAAATAAAGGTCCTTTTCAAATTGAATTTTAGAATAAAAATAGTTTTGAGGATAAGGAATTGAAGAACCGGCATTGTAGATACTGTATCGGAGACCTAAGCTGCCTCCCCAATTAACCCAGTAAACATTTGTATCAGAATACTGATTAAAATATTCATTTGCAGTGTAGGCAGGAACGGTATTGCTGTTCAATTCCTGATAGGTAATAGTCAGACCGCCATAATTACGGGAACCGGAAAAATCGAAATAGTCAGAATCATTAAATATACCATCCTGTTCACCAAAAAAATAAATCGGAATCTGATTCCCTTTATTATATACTTTAACCGTTCTCGGATCAATTTGATTTGGATTTATTCCACCATTTATAAAATCAATTTTATTTATCCTGTAAATTCCATCATCAACTACATACATTTTCAGATATGGCGTATTAGGAGTTATCCAGGTGTAGTTTTGGGCATTGATAAAATTACTTACCAGAAATACTAATATGAGCAATAGAAACTTCATATTCAGTTATCTACTTAATAAAAATTAATTTAAGTTTAAATTTAATGACATTAAATATAAAAATGAAACTTTAAAGTATTACTATTTTATAAGTTGTAAGGGTTAATTTAATCGTATAATATCAAATGTTATACTTTTAAACTTTATTGATTATATAATCTAAAAAGTAACCATTTTCCGGTTTTATTATAACCAAACTGATCCCATGAAAAATCGCATAAATATATTAAGTCATTTAAAAGAAAAGTTGCATTTGAATTTAATGTAATACGTGAAAAGTTCTTATCGAAATAACTATTTCCTCTGAAATCAGTTGAATCAACAGAGAAAGTTGAATAATATCTAATCTTATATTTTTTCAAATACTTATAGATTTCACCTGACTTTAAGCAACTTAAATATTCAAAACTATTTATTAATCCATCTCCATTTACTATTTTCCTTCCGGAAAAAAATCCGACAATTCCGGTGAAATCTATCTGGAAAACATTTTCATTTTCATTGACATAGTTAGACAGATTTTTCGCATAAATATATCCTGATTCAAATTTATTATTTTGTATTCTTGTAGCATATAGAACAATGATAAACATAAGGGAAAATATAATTAGCAATGAAGCAAAATATTTCGATTTTATATTCATTATCAGAACTAACTGGAATGCCGTAATAAGTGTCGGTAGAGTTAAATACCATTCTCTTATTGAACTTGCGTTAAACATCATATGAAGAAGAAGAAATAAAAAGCTCCCTATTGAACTGATAAAAAAAATCATAAAAATATTTTTCTCTTTTAACGTAAGTAGTTCAATCTTCCGAGACCAATAATAAAACTGGAATATTAACCCTAAGATAACAAATAATAAGCGGGGTAATTGGTTAAATAATTGGGTTTTCGAAATGAATAAGTTTCTTAAATTTTCTATGAAGACAATACGTGGAAAGGTATTCTCTATGACTGCTGAAATTGTTGAGATATTTCCAAAGAAAAAATAATTTATTGAATAATAAATTAACGCTGTCAAAATGAGTAATGATAAACAAATTAACAAATAAAATTTTCTATTATCTTTTCTGTTAATAAAATAATCAGAAAGTAAAACGAAAGGGATGATTGTATATAAATAATCGGTTCTTGTGAGAAAGATCAACGGAATAATTAATAATTTCAGGTAAAAATAATTTTTTCCATAAATACTTTCCCTGAGAATTGCATATATATATATAAAAAATAAAAGACTCAATAAATGAGATTCCAATCCGAAATCCCTTATTACAGTCAGCATTAAGAAAAATGGAATGTATAGAATAAATTTATGTTTATTACCGGTAGTAAATTTTAATATCCGATATATTATCACGAGCGTTAATCCCATTAATATAAAATCGAAAATAAAAATTGCTTTATATAAGACTTCAGGAGATGGATTAGAAAACAAATGAATCACAAAGAAGTAAAAGCTCAGAAATAAAAAATAAAGAGGATGATATCCATTAGTAGAATTGATTCCATCAAAAGTTGAACCAAGTCCTTTTGAAAAATTATCGGCAGTCTTTATATAAAAGAATGCATCATCATGTGAGAAATTCAATAGAAAATTAAATGGTAAGAAAACAACAGAAACAATGATAAATAAAACAAATGCTAATATAACCGTTAATTTGATGTTCAATTAATATTAAAATCGATTTAGTTCTTAACTGAAAATTTAAATTTAATCACTTTAAAGATAAAAGTGGGAATACCAATCAGGTATCGTTTCCATAATCTTCCGGGTTCATACAGTAATCGCATCAACCACTCGAGTCCCAATTTTTGAACAGCAACAGGACCTCTCACTTTTGTTCCCGAAAATATCTTGATACCCCCGCCTACTGCTAATATCACATTAGAACTTATTTTACTGAAATTTTCGGAAATCCATTGCTCTTGCAGAGGAAAGCCGAGACCTACAATTAATATATCCGGTATTGAATAATTTATACCCGAAATAACCTTTTCTGTTTGATATGAATACCCCGGTTCTAAACCACCTATGTTTAAATCCGGATGATTTAATCTAATCTTATTCAAAGTATCTAAATCGTGACCAAAGAAATAAAACTTCCAGTTTTTCTTTATTCCTTCTTTTATAAGTAAAGAATAGAAATCCGATCCGACTAATTTCTCTTTTAATCCGGTTTTTCCATATAAAAATTTCGACGCTAAGAATACGCCAATCCCATCAGGATGGAAAACATCAAAATTATTTATTAGCTTTTTAAGTTTATTATCCGAAGCAATTTCAATAAGTGTGTGAGCATTCGCATATGATATTTTTACTTTAATCTTTTTTTCAATTGATTTTGAAATAATGGATATAAATCTATCATAAGAAATATTATCAATATCGACACCAAATATATTTATTTTATTTTCATTCAATTTCTTAAGTCAAATATATTTCATTTATTTGTCTCAAATAATTATCGCTTGTATAATTTTTAGTAACTTCATTTTGCAGATTGACAGCGCAGAACTCTGCTAGTTTATTATCATTATAATATTTTTCTATTTTCTCCGTCAAATCAATTATATTATTACATTCGAAAAGCAATCCGTTTTGTTCGTTACTGATTAATTCTTTAATCCCGTTTACAGACGAGCCTATGAACGGAATTTTCGCTGCTCCGCACGAAAGCATTGTCAAAGGAAATGGATCTATTCTGGATGGAAGTACCAGGGCATCAAAAATGTTCAGATAATCATAGATGTTTTCTACAGGGTTTATAACTATTGCCGGTATATTATTATCTGTTATAAATTTATTTACTAATTTCTCATCCTTTCCTTTGCCAATCAGAACTAATTTCGAATTCGCTCTTTTGTTATTAAAACCCTTAAAGGAATTTAATAATATATCCACTCCTTTTTCCTCAAAATCCAACCTTCCTGTATAGCCGACAACAAATATATCATTATTTATTCCTAATTTATTTTTTAATTTATCAGGATCTATTTGAATTTCAATTCTGGATAAATCTATAGAGTTGAATAAGACTGTGATTTTTGACTCGTCCTTTTTGAAATAAGAAATAAGGTGCTCTTTTACAGCATTACTTGGAGCAATTAAAATATCTGCTTTATAACTTAAAAACTTCCAATGCTTAACAATACTCTGAACTGAAGTTATTGTTTTAATTTTTTGATTTCCTGATAAGAAATAAGCCAATAGATCAAAATATCTATGGTGAGAATGAATGATATTTATTCTGTTTTCACGTATAAAGTTTCTTATAAAACTAAAGTTAGTGATAACTTTTTGTTTTGAAGAAGATCCGTCACCAATTTGGGAGACATTAATATTTTTCTTTTGAAATTTATTTATTGCGCTGCCGCCAAAAGTTAACACAAAATGACTGTTATTTTCAGAATCAGAGGTTATCTGATAAATAATTTCCGTAATTCCGCAATCAATATTTAAATGCGGATGCAGATGTAAAATATTTTGTAATTTTTTCACAACAGCAAATTATCTAATTAATATATTTCTCAAGAAATTTGTTATATTTACTTTTATATCGGAATAGACTCATAACTCTTAGTTGAATATTTTTTTTCAATAATTTTTTGACATTTCCGCCAAATATTGCAATCATTATTATTTTTAAATAATTCTTAATTTTGAACGATTTCCAAAAATATTTATATGCATCTTTGACATTACCATAAAAGAGGCATATGTCTCCGCATATCCCATTCCAGTATTTTGACTCATGAGAGCTTTCAGATATATTAAGTTTATTATTTGATGCGTTAAATAACATTTTAAAAATATTATCAGAATTGGAAGTGAAACTCTTAGAATCTTTTCTAATTCTTGTATAAACTAAATATTCCGGAATGTTACAAAACTTTACTTTGTCCCTGACCTTAAACATAAGTTCATAATCTTCAAAATAAAGAAAAGATTCATTAAATTTATATTCGGAAAATAATTTCTTTTTTATCATAAGTCCTGATTGATTCAAAGGGTTATATCTATTTAAAGACATATGAATTTCTTCATTACTAACGGGTGATTTCCAGAAATAACAAATTTTACCTTTGTTATTAAAATATACAGACCAACTTGATAAAATATCATATTGTGAATTATTGTCTATAAAATTCATTTGTTTTTCCAGTCTATCCGGAAAATTTAAATCATCGGCATCAATTCTTGCAATCCAATCACCTGATGCGAATGAGATTCCATAATTCAATGCTCCTGAAGTTCCTTTATGGTTATTTTTTTTATAAAGAATTCTTTCATCTTTAAATGTTCTTACAATTTCTTCCGTATTATCTGTGGAGCCGTCATCTATAATTATAAATTCAAATTCTTTATAAGTTTGGTTCAGGACGCTTCGGATAGATTGCGAAATATATTTTCCGCAATTGTAAGCTGGCATTAAAACCGATATTAGCCGCGATGTACTCAAAAGACCTGCAAATTATTATTTATTTTTTAAAAAAGATTCTGAATTAATGCCTGATATATTTTGCATATGCGAAACCTTTCTTTAAACTTTTAAAAAAATAAATCATAGTGAAAGGTAAATACGTAAGCAAATAATTATAAAAGTATTTAATGTTAAATTTTACAGAAAGTGATTTTTTAATATAGTATCTTGCCTGCTTTTTATTCCTGCCATTCTCGAGAAAGGATATCCCAACTCTAAGATTATAAAAAGATTCATCAGCTTCAAAATTCACTTTATGGGTTTTTAAAGCCGCATCAGACTGATTTAATGAACTTACGGAATCATTTCTAATCCGATAATTTAATAAGGTATCGGGAATATTATAGGCTTTTCCATATCTAACTAAGTTTTTCCAAAGTTCCCAGTCTTCAATACCTTTAGCATTTGGATACCCGCCTGATTTTAACGCAATTTCTTTATTAAAAACTACGGATGGATGACAAAACGGACTCCATTTTTCAATAACCTCTTTTATTTCAATATCAGTTACAGGTAATTTTCTGACTCCGATGAATCTTCCATCATCTGTTATCAAATTATAATAAGAACTGCAAATAACGGTTTCAGGATTTGTTTTCAGATAATTATACTGTTTGTCCAATCTATTTTCAGCCGATATATCGTCTGAATCCATCCTGGCAATCCATTCTCCCGAAGCAAGTGAAATTCCATAATTTAATGCTTCAGAGATTCCTTTATGATAAATTTTCTTATATAAGATTCTACTATCTTTAATTGTTTTAACAATTTCCTCTGTATTATCGACAGAGCCGTCATCAATAATTAAAAATTCGAAATCATTAAATGTTTGGTTCAATATACTTCTTATAGCTTGCGAAATATATTTCCCGCTATTATATGTCGGCATTAATACGGAGAAAAAAAGCATATTAACAACTTAATTTTAAAGATAAAACTTTAAATAATATTTTTCAAATATATTTTTCCATGATAACCGGTCTAAATCGGTTTTAACTTTGAAAACTAAATTACCATCAAGTACATCAGCAAGAATACTTTTTAATGAATTTTCATCACCATAATCAAATGTCGAGACCGAAACATATTCACCAATCATTTCACTTAATCCTGTTTGCTTTGTTAGTACAGGATATAAACCACAGGATATTGCCTCAATAATGGAAATGGGAAACTGGTCGTATTTACTAGCTGAGACTATAATTCTTTTGTCTTTAAAATATTCAACCATCTCAACGGGTGTCATTTTATTCGTTACAGTTATGGATAAATTAGTTAAAGATTTATAACGATCTTTTTTACTTAATGAATCAATGATAAATAACCTGGTATTAATTTCAAATTTGGATAATACTTCATACAGAAAGCGGAAACCCTTATCTTCCCTGTCAATATTACCAATAAATACTATTGAGTTATTATCTTTTTCTGTTTTCTGTGTTTTTGCAAAATCAAGAAAACAATTGTCGAGACCATTTATCACTTTTGATAATTTTAAAATATCCGGAGAATAATATTTATACAGCATATTTCTTGAAAATTCCGATAAATAAAATATCCTGTCGGATTTATAAATTATTATTTTTTCAGCAAATTTATTTTTAATAACAGAATATCGCGATTCTTTGATGAAATATTTATTTTCATGGCGGACAATCCCATTTAAAGTATAAAATATCTTAATTCCTGAAAATAACTTTAATAAATACAGGAAGACAACAAATCTATTGTAATCAGGAATATGAATAATTTTGGGTTTTAGCTTAAGTATTACATATAACATCCGTATAATTCCCAGCATCAGAACATCACTGTCATTAACAGTAGTTATTTTCCTACAGCCGAATAATTTTGTGAAATATCCGTATTTCTTACCATCCTGATAGTAACATATAAATAATGTTTTATCAATTTTCGAATATTCTTCGAAAATTCTCTTAGACACTTTTTCCGGACCTGCCATTATTTCGCTCTCATTAAAGGAACCTGCAAATATTACTTTCATATTATGATAATTTTAATCGTAAGTAAATTATACCCATAGCAAGAATATATACTTCAGTTATCAATGTAGCATATACCGCACCTAAAATACCAATTGTATTTAACAGAATAATATTCGCCAGAATATTTATAAATAGCGCACTCATCAAAATTTTAAGATTCTCCGTGAACATACCTAATCCGTTTAGTGTAATTCCTGTCAGGTTATTTAAGGCTAATGGTATGACTGCAAGAGACAATAGTTGCAAAATCAATATCGATGAATAATATTTTTCACCATATAATAAAACTATTATTAACTTTGAAAATATTGCTAATGTCCCGAAAATCAACCCACTTAAAATTAATATAGTTATAAAATATTTTTTAAGAAATAACTTTACGGCATAATTACTTTTGGATAACGAAGATACTCTTGAATAACCTGCAACAAGAATGAAAGAAAACGAAATTTGAGAAGCTTTGTATATCCCGTAAGCAATGTTATAATATGCAACATTTTCTATATCAATAATTTTCGATATTAAAATAACATCAATCTTATCGTATAAAAAATTAGATATAGCAGCTAACCCAAGGGGTAATGTTAAAACTATTAAGCTCCTTATCTGTTTGAATGTCACTTCACTCGTACTGTCTTTGCTGATAAATCTGTTTAATATAAAATTATATAGAATGAAAATTATAAGAACGTTTCCAATAGAGCAGATTACAAAGTAATAGTCAATGTTATTGATAAAGAAATAGACCAGTGATATTAAAGATAAAGAAATTATACGCGATATTCCATAAGATTGAACCTGAATTCGCTGTTCATTCAGACCAAGTAAAAATGAATTGAATACAGTTATAAAGTAAAACGAGAAAACAAAAAAATGGATTAAAAAAACTATCAAGTATTGTTCTATATTATAAAATATTGAAGTAATAAATAATATAGCCGCTAAACTCAAAACAAATGATGCAAGTCCATAAATAATAGAACTATTAAATTCTGTCCGGTTAATTTTTTTCTCATTAGCTGTCTGTCTTTGGAAATAAACAGGAAGCCCAAATTGCATAATAGTCAGCAAAATATTCGAAAGAGAAAATATTATTATTATTTTTCCATAATCATCAGTCGTGAGAGTTCTTGCTATTACAAGGAAAAGGAAAAAAAAGAAAATTTTATCAATAACCTGAGCATAAAGGATTAATTTACTTTTTTTGAATATTTTCGGTAATAGATTAAACATTATGTGAAACTGTAATTCTGTTTTTAAGATATTCTATTGAATTTTCCTATAATATTTCCCGGGATTAAATAAAATTTAATTATACCGGTTTAACTATAAATGCAAATAAACGATTTTGTAATTCCTGAAAACTTTTCTCTTATAATTAATGCTGATGGAAATAATTCTTTCAGCTCTTTGTATTTCAATAACGTGATACTGTTTATAATCTTTTCCGCTTCACTTTTCTCAGACTTCTTAAACCAGCCAAGATTAAAATGACACAAAAGATAAATCCTTAATTTCTTTGGCAATAATTGAAAATATGGAAAAAGAAAATGTGGTTCCAAAGGAAAATAATAATTCGGGGTTTGTATAAAGTAAGATTTACCTATTCTTGAAATCTCTTCAGCCAACATTTTTTGTACTGGAAAATTTCCGACATGCTCGATTAAAGAATTTGAAAAAACGATATCAAATTCCTTATTTCTGAATTCACTTAAATCCCTTGCATCTTTTTTTATTGATATAAAGTTCTTATACTTTATATCAATCAACTCAGTATTAACTATAGTAATCTGAAACTCTTCCGATATTAAGTCCATATTCTCCCAGAATTCCTGTGTTCCGCCCAAATCAAGAATCTTTACAGGTGGTTTATATTTATTCAATAATTTCCTGAAAATTTCAATTCTTTTCCTTCTAAATTTATTGGATAAAGAGTTTGCATCATTGACATTTGTATATTTTCGTAAAAATTTCAAATATTGTGATTTAAATATGATTAATTAATTATTATTAACACTCTCCCACTCAGAACCATTAAAATAAATCATATAATTATTTAATAATAGTTCATTATCAATCAATATCGATAATTTCCGGGTTTTGTTTGATTCGTCTTTTTCTTTTGATAATATTTTTATTTTTCTAAATATATTAAAAGCGTTATTATAAGCTAAATAGCCTCTATCGGTCAGTACTTCCAGTTTCAGTGTATCTTTATTCATAGCAGCATGTATTGTCGGTTTAGAAGAGACGGAATAATAATTTTCATATCCTGATAATTCCCAAACCGGAAGGTTCTTGATAGAATCACAGCCAAATTCATTATGTTTTATAAAATGATATTCATACGGTAAATTTGTATTAAACGGACTACATAATACCAAAACCTGTTTTGAATTTAATTTTAAAAAATTATCTAATTTGTGAAACACTTCTTTACCTGAATTACTGTTTGATAAGTGAATCCGATATATATATTTTTGCTTCCATAAAATTCGAAAAAAGTAAAAACAAGAACAGCACATAAACATATTTCAAATAATTCGGATTCAATTTAATTAATAAAACTCCAATAAATATGTATAACAAAAAAGCCTGAATACTGCAAAATCTCAACTCGGTTTTCATATAAACCTGAGGAAAAAAACTTATTAATGTTAGTAAAACTATTAAAATTATTAACTTTCTGTATTCCGGGAATTTAATGATAAATAAAATCATAGCAAATATTAATAAAACCATTAATAATAATGCAATATTATGATTCTCAAGAAAATAATCGTAAATATTACTGCCTCCAAATGGTATGGCTGTGATTACAAGTGAACCTATGATAGAGAATGGCTTTTTTGAAATATTTTCCCATAGAAAACTCACATTATCGGAAGTATCAATGATGTAAAATAAGTTTAAGAAGAACAAATATAAGCGATATAAATATTGTTAAAAAAATTATTCTAATTGCCCATTTGAATTTTTCTTTTTCAATATTTTTTTTGAAAAACAATATGAAAGTTAACATCAGAATCGGTAAATGAAGCATTTGCTGTTTGGATAGAATTCCCAGAATAAAAACCAACGGAATGAAATAAAGAAATGTTCTATTTGAATATTCGAGATACCTGAATAAGAAATAAACACAAACAATGTAAAAAAGAACCATCAGTAATTCGTTTCTCCCCGAAATCCACAAAACCGGAGTAACTGTAATAATGTGTGTCGAGAATATTGCAGATAAAGAAAAGATAATCAGGTTATTATTTTTTTTATGAAAGAAAACCTGAATTTTGTTTAATGTAATCCAAAATAAGGAAATAGTAATCAATAGTAGAATCAGTGATTCATATTTCATTGCAGAAGAGTTATATTTCCAAATCAAAAAATCGATAAAATGAGTCAGGTAACTCAAAGGACGCACGAAAACAGAATATAAAGACTGATAATCTAAAAATTTCTGATTTGCAATATTTTCTTTTATTTTACCAAAAAGATAAAAATCATCCCCATAAAAACCCGGGAAATAATTAATTAGAATGATATAAAAGATTAAATCAAATATGACCAGTGCAATAAAAAATCCTGCTGTTTTGTAATCTTTTCCAAATTTTTGTAACTTAGAAATCATTTTCAATTTTATCTTTTATAAAATCTTAAGAAATTAACTAAAATTATAATTATTATTAAATTAAAAAATTAGTAAATTATATTCACTTATGGTAAATTTAAGGAAAAAATCGCTGATTGTTCTCGCTTCGTTGTATCTGATAATACCTGCAGTCAATTTTAACGATGTACTCGATTTCAACGTTTTTCAAAATTTATTAATATCTTCAATATCCTTAATTATATTAATATCATTAATATTATTTAAATTTGATATAAATTTATTAGTTCTTAATAAATATTTGCTGATTTCTTCTTTTGCATTTCTGTTTGCCCTGTTTATCAGTTCTTTACTTAATGATTCATTAATTTTAATCGGCAAAAGTCTATCATTCTACATAAATCTAATCATATTTTATATAATAATCACAAATCTCAGGAACCAATTTGGGCAGGATTCAACTATAAATTTTACCGGATATTCTATACTTCTGGGAAGTACTATTGTTGTGATACTTGGTTACCTTCAAATTTCAGGAATAAACTTATTTGATTTTATAAACATTAACAGACCCGGTTCTACTCTGAACAACAGAACTTTTGCATCAGAATATCTCGCTTGTGTTTATCCGTTTCTTCTATGGTTTTTATACAGTTCGATTAAAAATAATAAAAGATTATTTGTAATTATTTTCTTTGTTCTCTCGATAATGTTTTCCTCTTATATCTTCCTCCTTAGAACAAGGGCTGCTTATGTAAGTATATCAGTTTCGATATTGATATTTACTTTAATTATTATTTTTCAGAAAAAAGATAAATTTAAGATTTATACTCTATATATCTTTCTACTGGTAATTACTTTATGCACTTCATTTTTTGTTGCAGAGCTTCCTTTTTTTAATAAAGATCCTAAAAGAATAAATCTCCCGGACAATATTACTTCAACATTAAGTATGAATGAAAACATAACCAGGTTGAATTATTGGAAAACAAGTTTAGTAATGTTTACCGAAAAACCTTTTTTTGGAATCGGTACCGGGATGTGGTTTGGGAAATATCCCGAGACTAGAGGATTAGAAGACAGCCTCAACAGCAAATCGGTCACTGATGAAAACGTATATTATAATTCTAATTTAAATCCTCATAATATTTATTTAGAATTTTTAAGTGAAAACGGAATTTTCGGCTTACTTGTGTTTCTTTTAATCGTAATATCAATTTCTTATTCATTATTAAAACTCTCCTTTAAAACAGATTATTATATTCCTTATTTTTTATCTCTGTTAAGTTTCCTGGTGTTATCATTTTTTACTTTTACTAAAGATAATTCCAGTGCTATGATATTAGTGTTTTTAGCTTTTGCCATGGCATTTTCTGATAAATTTCCTTCAAAGAAAATACTTAGTCGTCCGTCTGCTAAATTATTTATTATCATCTTAATAATTGCATCTATACTAATATTTTTGTTCAATTTTTTCAGATATAATGCTGAAAAAAGATATATTTCTGCCTTAAATTTTAAAGCTCGGGTTGATTATATTAATATGAATATTGAACTTGATAAAATAAATAACTATATATATCCAACGGATGTTAACAAAATGCCGCTTGACTATTATAGGGGTGTTGGATATTATGAACAAAAGGATTATAATAAATCCATAGTTCTTTTTAAAAATGCGATTAAAATGGCTCCCGGATTAGCCACGATTAAGAATAATTTAGCTGCGGCTTATTATCAGACTGGAAATATTGAAAGTGCTAAAATTATTTTTTCTGATTTGAAGAATAATTATCCGAATTATATTGAACCTCAAATAAATATGTTATCACTATATACGAATACAAAAAATTATGATTCAGCAAGAATTATGTTGCATTATATCGAAAAGAAAGCATTCCGGAAAGAAAATGTTAAAAATTATACAATATTATTATCAATAAAGGAGTTTATAAATGAGTAAATATTTGTTCATAGTATTTTTTTTATTCTCATTGTCATTTTCAGATACTCAAGCCCAGTTTTTATATGGTGTTGTTCCTGATACGGGAAGCCAGGGTATGAATTTCGCAATCACTGTTACCGGTTCAGAAACTTTTTGGACAGCATCTACTTATGTAGAAATCTATTTCGATTCACTTGGGCTATATACTACTAATGTTGTTGTTGTGAATGATACTGTTTTGAATGCATTTTTACATATAATGGGAACAGCAGCACTTGGATACCGTAAAATGACTACAGGAGACCAGTTTTTAAATTTTGTTGAGAAAGACAGTGCTTTTTTTGTAAGACTTTCTGCACCTTCTGTTCCTAATCTTGTGTTACCACCGAATAATGCACAGTTAGTCGCAACAAATCCTTTATGTACCTGGGATACGAACGGATATGCTACAACTTTTAGGATTCAGGTGGCATCGGATTCAACATTTGCATCAAATATTATTGATTCAACAAAGACAAATATTCAGGGTTATCAATGCCCGGATATTTTGCAAATTAACACTTTTTATTGGTGGAGAGTTAAATTCTTCAATTCACTTGGTGAAAGTCCATGGTCTGCGGTGTTCAAATTCAAAACCAAAATTACGGGGATTAATCAAATAACTTCAGATATTCCAAAATATTTTAAACTTTATGATAATTATCCCAATCCATTTAATCCTGTAACAAAGATAAATTTTGATTTGCCAAAAAGAGATTTTGTAAATCTAACGGTTTATGATATAACCGGAAGAAAAATTGTTGAATTGGTTAATCAATTATTCAGTGCAGGCTCATATGAAGTATCGTGGAATGGAAGCAATAATGCAAGCGGAATTTATTTTTACAGAATATTAACCGAAAATTTCTCCTCAACAAAACGAATGGTATTAATAAAATAACACTTTTAATCATTGTTTTTAAAATGATTTTATAATTAGAATAATTTTAAATCAGAGGTCGTGGTGTTTTTTTCTAAAATATTAGGCTCCCTTACCCAATAAATGCTTAGAAATATTATCATGAAAAAATTAATAATTTTAATTTTGCTTCTTTCCATTACATATAGTTTAAATGCACAATGGACCAGATTAAATGGCCCTAATTATATATCATCTATAGCAAAAAGCGGAAATAATATTATTGCAGGAAGTACTTATGGAGTTTATTTATCAACTAATAATGGCAATAACTGGAGTTTCACTACTTTGAACGGGCAACTATTTAACTCCATTGTTACAAGAGGTAATAATGTTTTTTTGGGGGGAATTTATGGTGGTCTTTTCTTATCGACGAATAATGGATTAAATTGGCCGCAAACCGTTCAGAATTCATTATCTATTAGTCATTTAGCAATAAACAGTAATTATTTATTTGCAGGTTGTCAACTCGGAGGTGGATTTTACCGTTCTACCAACGATGGCTTAAATTTCACCGGTATGTTACCTTCAGGATTATCTCCTTATGGACTAGGATGTAAAGATAGTTTTGTTTATACATCATACATAGACAATGTTATGTACAATGCATATGTGAATCGTTCAACAAATAATGGAAATAGCTGGTCCGAAATTTGGTATTTATCCGGTGATGATGTTTTTTTGAGTTTTGGATTCTCAAATACAAATGTTTTTGCAGGATGTCACGGCGGCGTTTTTTGCTCCACGGACAATGGTTCTAACTGGTTCCAGACATCTTTGAACCCAGGTACGATTATTTGTTTTGCTAATTCTGAAAACAACATTTTGGCGGGTACTGACCATGGGGTATATTTATCAACAAATAATGGAACAAACTGGATTCAAAAAGATGAAGGATTTAACGGTCATCCAGGAATTTCACATTTATTAATAAAAGATAATTATATATTCGCAAGTTCTGATAGTATTTGGCGTCGACCTCTTTCTGAATTGATTGTAGAAATTAATAATGAACAATATGAAATCCCCGAGAAATTTTATTTGTATCAAAATTACCCTAATCCTTTTAATCCTGTAACTAAAATATCATTCGATTTGCCGAAGGACAGCAGAGTGAAACTAATTATATATGATATTCTCGGGAAAGAAGTAACAAAATTATTGAACAATGATTTCAAGTCAGCAGGAATGTACGTAATAGAATTTAATTCATCAAATTTTTATCTCTCAAGCGGGATATATTTTTATAAAATGATTGTTGAGGATAAAAAAGAAAGTTCTGAAAATTTTGAAATTGTAAAAAGTATGGTATTAATTAAATAATTACTGAAAATTTTATGCCGTCAAATTTAATAACGCCATCAAAAGGAAAGTTACTGTTATCAGCACCTTTTTTAACTGATATTTTTAAAAGATCTGTTGTTTATTTAACCGAATATAATGACAAAGGCTCAATCGGTTTTATTATTAATAAACCATTAACTATGAAAATCAGTGACGTGATTGATGACTTTCCTGAATTCGATGCAAAAGTTTATTATGGCGGACCCGTACAACAGGAAATGCTGAACTTCTTTCATAAAGCAGGTGATAAAATTGGAGGAGGGTTTGATTTGGAGGAGGGTTTATATTGGGGCGGGGATTTCGAAACACTAAAAATCCTTGCGGAAAGCGGAAATCTTGACCCTGATGATTTCAGGTTTTTTCTTGGTTATGCCGGATGGGCACCAAACCAGCTTGATGATGAACTGAAAACAAATTCCTGGATTTTAAACAAATCCCGTTTGGATGATGTTTTTTCTAATGAACCCGAGAATCTATGGCAAAATATTCTTAAGGAAATGGGAGGTGAGTATACTATTATATCTACATTTCCGGAAAATCCTTCCGTAAATTGAACTATAACAATTCACTAATATATTCTCCGATTGCAAGCGATGCAGTTGCCGCCGGAGACGGGGCATTGCAGACATTAATCACATTTCCATTTCTGTAAATAAGAAAATCATCAATTAACTTCCCGTCGATAGAGCAAGCCTGTGCTCTAACTCCTGCTCCCCCGGTTGTTATATCTGTAATTCTAATTTCGGGTAATAACTTTTGAAGTGCTTTTACAAATGCTCTTTTTGAATATGAACGGTAGAATTCTCCTACTCCCGTTTTCATAAATTTAAAAGCAATCTTAATGAATCCACTCCATAAAAAAGTCCGGTATGTATCCCTGATACTGAAGGATGTTTTATTGTACCCCTCTTTTTTAAAAGAGAGAACTGCATTCGGACCTGCTTCAATTTCACCTCCGATTTTTTTTGTAAAATGAACACCCAGAAAAGGAAAAGCCGGGTTTGGCACAGGATATATAAGAGTATTTACAAGATAAGATTTTTCTTTTTTTAGTTTATAATACTCACCTCTGAATGGAACAATCCTGACCGGAAGCTTTCCCGGGTAAGTAAGAGAAGCAATTTCATCTGAATATAAACCTGCACAATTTATTACTGTTTTCGAAATAAATGTTTGATTTGATGTTATGATTTCGATATTATTTTCTTTCTGAATAATATCACATACTTTTTCATTTAAATAAATTTCACCGCCGCAATCTTTTATTTTCTCCGCATATTTTTGTGATACTATTTTGAAATCTATAATCCCGGTGTAAGGCACTAATATAGCTTTTACGCCCATAGCATGCGGCTCATATTCTTTAAGTTCATCTTTACTGAGATATTTAATTTCTTCAAGACCATTCTCCAGTCCTCTGGTATAAATATTCTCTAACGCAGGAATTTCGCTTTCATTGGTCGCAATAATCACTTTCCCGCAAAGTTCATAAGGAATATTTTCTTTATTACAAAATTCAAGAAGCATATTATATCCCTTAATACAGTTTTTCGCTTTAAGACTTTCAGGCTTATAATATATTCCCGAATGAATTACTCCACTGTTGTTTCCTGTTTGATGGGCTGCTACGGAAGATTCTTTTTCTATAACGCAGACCTTAAAATGCGGATTTTTTTCAAGAATTTTTAAGGCTGAAGCTAATCCTACTATTCCTGCACCAATTACTATTACGTCATAATCAACCATTATTAAAACCCGCGAACTTTTGTTTTCTCATAATCCGCTTTTGCCATCAGACTCACTAAATCACGGAATTTTATGTGGGATGACCAGCCAAGCTTTTCTTTTGCCTTTGACGCATCCCCTATCAGCAAATCTACTTCAGTTGGTCTGTAATAATTTTTATCCACTGTTACCAGCACTTTTCCTGTTTTAGCGTCTACTCCTGTTTCCTTTTCTTCTTTGCCTTTCCATTCAATTTCAAAATCAAGCTCTTTGAAAGCAAGCTCTATGAATTCCCTTACACTATGTGTTTCTCCTGTTGCCAGAACATAATCTTCAGGTTTATCCTGCTGAAGAATTCTCCACATACCTTCACAAAATTCCGGTGCATATCCCCAGTCTCTTTTTGCGTTTAAATTTCCTATTGAAACCGTTTCCTGCAATCCGAATTTAATTCTCGCAATTGCCCGTGTAATCTTTCGCGTTACAAAGGTTTCACCTCTTCTCGGAGATTCATGGTTGAAAAGTATTCCATTACAGGCAAACAAGTTATATGCTTCACGGTAATTTACAACTATCCAGTATCCGTATATTTTTGCAACACCATAAGGACTTCTAGGGTAAAAAGGTGTTGTTTCTTTTTGAGGTACTTCCTGAACCTTTCCGAACAACTCGCTTGTAGATGCCTGATAGAATTTTGTTTTCACTCCGGTCTCTCGTATAGCATCTAAAAATCGAAGTGTTCCTATTGCATCCACTTCTGCAGTGTATTCAGGTATTTCAAAGGATACTTTTACGTGTGACTGCGCTGCCAGATTATAAATTTCCTCAGGATGAATTTTCTCCAGAAGCCTGTTCAGATTGCTTGTATCCGTAATATCACCATAATGCAAAAACAACTTTTTATTTAGAATCTTGCTGTCGTTATACAGATGATCAATTCTTCCGGTATTAAACGAACTGCTTCTTCTTATTATACCGTGTACTTCATATCCTTTTTCTAAAAGTATTTCGCTCAGGTAACTGCCATCCTGTCCGGTTATCCCCGTAATCAATGCTTTTTTCATTTTGTCAAAAATTAATTAAGTGTAAAAATACGTTTTTAATTTAAAATTTAAAATTGATAATTGAAAATCACTCTATTTTAAGTTGAATTTAATATTATAACTTTAATTCTTTTTTCATCATTGGTAATTCCCTTGCAGCATCGGTTATCGCACCTATTTTAACTGCATAACTGCCTTTGCTTTCAATATCTTTATCCATAACGAAATGAACATCGAGCATGTTATCCATTTTATATCCGGTTTTCAGTTGATTTATTTCTGATAAGCATTTGCTCCACCCGCTAAACCAGTTCTCAAGCATTAACCTCTGAATATCTGTTCCCTGAAAGTGAACAAGGAGATTTATATCGCTTGTGGGTCCTGCTGTGGCATTCTTTGTGCTTCCGAAAACATATATGGCTTTCACTCCGAACATTTCGGAATCGAGGTGTGAAGCAATTTTTTCCGCCATTTGAAAACGCCATCTCCAGTAATCTTCCGGCTGAAGCTCCGAATAAACTTTCCGCTTAACTTCTAATTCAATTTTCGAAGGCTGCGAAAGCATTGCCAGTGCTTCATCCAGGTCTGCATTCATTAATATTTTAAGAGTTTGTCCGTTTGTTACTTTCGGAATATCTATAACATGAATAATATTTTTCAGAAATGCATATTCAGGAAGTAAATTTGGAAGTACATTGAATGAACCTCTAAGAAACATTTCGTTAAAGATAACTCCTTCATCATCCGGATATAAAGGCAGATACCGAATTGAAGATTCAACTAAATCCTGAAAAAAGTGAGTACCAAATGACAAATCCGGAACGTAATTTCCTTTTTTCCTTGCGACTTCTATCAATACTGATGTATTGTTTATATCCGAATATGACACATTCACTCCCAGTTTAATATCTCCTTTGCTGCCCCATCTGCCTGGACCAATTAAAATGAACTGCCGTTTTGGAAGTATCTTATTGAGTTTCCCTATTGCCTTTCCGATTTCTTTCAGTTCGCTTAATTCGGATATCTCATTGTATGATTCCGGATCAACATAAACTATATGTGTAACATCCGGAACTTTCCCGTTTGAAACAAATTTGTTAGCAGTGAAAATTATTTTTTCCCTTGGAGTATCTTTCGGAATTGGTGCAGGCAGACTTTCCTGAGAATAGCTTTGTGGTCTGCACTGAAGCAAATAGAAATATTTTCCATTGAATGCAAATTCAATATCAACGGGAAATCCAAGTTTGTTTTTTAAAACTTTTAGAATAGTCTGCATTTTTGTTACAAAACCTTTGCTGTTCATAAGTTTATCAAATGTAACTACAAGATTAGGATCAGTAAGGTCTATATCAAACCCAATCAGATTCTTTATCTGGTCGTGTTCACAGGAAGATACAATATCTTCTATGCAAGGGTATTCATTACCAAACTCCTTCAAAAGATGTTTGACTTCGATTGTTTCAAATGTATTCGATTCAAGATTTATTGCGTCAATTTTATGCGGTGAATATCGTATCACGTCATCAACAGAGACATTTACTCTTAGTCCGGGTTTTCCGGGAGCTATCAGCACGGGATAGTCATCGCTCACTCTGTCAACTGCTCTTGTTCCAAGACCCGGGACAAGCCTTATCAAGCCATCATCCCTATTAATTCTCGGAGACCATCTGAATTCATTATTACTGAAGGCTACTCCGGCATAAGCCGGAAAAAAATATCTCCCTACTTTTGTTCCTACAACTTCCTGAATCATTATTCCCATTTCTTCATGATAATCCAGCAATCCCCTTTCTTTTCGATACTCTATCGGGTCAGCATTGAAAATTGAAGAATAAACTTCTGCTATTGCATCCATCAAAGCTAATAATCTTGACTGTCTTGTACCTTGATTTGCAACAAAAAGACTTTTGTATTTTCCTGAGAATGCCGCTCCAATCCTATCCTCAAGAAGGCTGGAGCTTCTGACAATCAGCGGAACATTTCCAAAATCTTCAAGAACCAGTGATAATTGTTTTACAACTTCAGGCGGGAATGTAGAATTTTTAAATATCTGAACTATATATGGATATTCCTGCCTTATCTGATCTATATCTTTATATTTCTGCTCAATAACTTCTTCTAAATTATTGTAATGGAGAAATTCCATAATAATATCGGAAGTTATGTACCAGGTCTTAGGAGTCTTAATATCTTTAAAAAATTCAGAGTATTCAGTTGAGTCTTTTAAAATCTTGCTTGCTATGAAAAGCCCTACACTTTTTCCGCCGATTTTACCCGGTGATTTTGAAAGAAAGACCATGTGCCTGATAAGATCCTGAAAGTCATTCAGATCAACATATTCTTTTGCCATCCCGATGAACTCAACCTGGTCGGAAAGAAATCTTCTGATAAGTGATGCATTAATTCCCTCTATTATTCTTATAGGAAGGTCGTAATCGCCGGTTGTCATATTACTGTATCGTCTGATTGCGTCAGCTACTTCAGGAAGTGTGCTTCCCTGATATTCGAGAATCCTTACTAAAAAGCTTGACCTGTCTTCCTGTATCCATCTTTGAATTCTATCTAAAATTTCGTCGTCACTAAGATTTTCGTAAGCAATATTAAAGATTTCTTCGCTCATTTCAGTCAATGCTTTTTTCTCCATTGGCCTGTTGTCCATATCTGCGAAATTTTCATAATCTTCTTCATCTCTGATATTCGCATCATATAGAAGTTGTTCTGCTTTTTTAATACCTCTCCAGCATAGAAAATTAACCAGTTTTCTGGACAATAGTTTATAAAGATTCTGGTCAGTTTCTTTCAGCATGTCTATCACAATTTTCCATTCTGGTCTGTGGTCTTCCACAACTACTTCATCTGCTTTATTTGATTTTTCATTATAAAAATTTCTCAATCTGCAATGTAAAATATATGAACCTATTCGTTCTGCGATAGTATTAATTAATCTTCGTTCTTCTTTTAAAAAAGCTCCTTCATCCAGAATTATTCTCTCTTCGGTATAATACACATTTACAGAACCTATCACTTCCCCTTGCACTTTTATTTCAGCCTTTTGAATCCATTTAGTTTCTGTAAATTTATCGGACTGATAAAGTTTATCTTCAATCATTAATCTTACAACACAAATTGCAGGATATTGATAACCCTGTGGAATTACTTTCGCAATTTCATTGAACACGAAGTTAAAATCTGAATCGTAATCGCTTAGTAATTCTTCAACTTTGTACAGGCAATTTAATTCCTTTGCTCTTTCCTGAAGTGAAGATAAAATTCTATCTAAAGGTTTATTTGCTTTATCAGTCATAATTTGTGTTATTTTGGTTTCGCCCGTTATAAAACTTAATGATAATGAACAAGTTAAGAAAGAATGGAATGTTATGAAACACAGAAAAAAGGAGACCCATGCGGAGAAAAAAATTCCAAATCACATGATTTGTAATATGGAAGTGACTGAGAATGAAATTACAAAAAAACTCCCGCAGAAAAAATACTGCGGGAGTTAAAATATATATTTAAAACAAAAGGATTACTTTTATACCCAGCCGCGGTCTTTGCAAGCCTGTGCTACTCTGCTGATTGCAATCACATAAGCCGCATCGCGCATATAGAGTTTTCTTCTTTTTGAAAGTTCATTTACTGCATGAAACGCCGCAGTCATTTTTGTATCGAGTTTGCTTAATACTTCCTCTTTTTCCCAGTAATAATTCATATTGCTTTGAACCTGTTCAAAATAACTGCAAGTAACACCTCCGGCATTTGCCAGAAAATCGGGAATCAGGAATATATTTTTTTCAATAATAATCTTATCTGCATCCGGAGTCGTTGGTCCGTTTGCACCTTCCGCTATTATTTTCACTTGTTTGTCAATCTTTGCAGCATTTTCAGCGGTTATCTGATTTTCAATTGCAGCGGGAATAAGTATATCGACCTTTTGTTCAATCCATGCTCCGCCGGGTAATATTTCATATCCAAGTTCTTTTGCTTTATCTTTATTTATTCCACCGAATCTGTCAGTAATACTTAATAATTCTTTTAATTCTATTCCGCTCATTTTCCTGAATGTATAAGAAGTCTGGTCGGTCTGATCCCAGCAGGAAACACATATTACTTTTCCGCCTAATTTGTTATAGAGATCGATTGCATATTGTGCTACATTTCCAAAACCCTGAACGGATGCTGTTGCATCTTCGGGTTTAATACCCATATTTTTAAGCGCTTCCCTGACAGTATAGATAACACCGTAACCGGTCGCTTCTGTTCTTCCGAGTGAACCTCCCATGCCTACCGGCTTTCCGGTAATGAGTCCGGGATTTTTTGTTCCATGAATTGTTTCAAATTCGTCGAGCATCCAAAGCATATGCTGTGCATTTGTCATAATATCAGGTGCGGGCACATCCCTATTTGGTCCTACATCTTTGGCCAGTACTCTCACCCATCCGCGGCAGATTTGTTCCTGTTCTCTGGCACTTAAGTTATGCGGGTCGCAAATTACTCCGCCTTTGCTTCCGCCAAGCGGAATATCCACAACAGAACATTTCCAGGTCATCCACATTGCAAGCGCACGGACTGTATCAACTGTTTCCTGCGGGTGGAACCTTATTCCGCCTTTTCCCGGACCTCTTGAATCATTGTGCTGAACTCTGAATCCACGGAATACCTTCATAGTTCCGTCATCCATATGTACCGGAATCGAGAAATGATATTCCCTGAGCGGGTATCTTAGTAAATCTTTTGAAGCTTGATCTAATTTTAATATCTCGGCAACATTATCAAATTGTGCCTGAGCCATTTCGAATGCATTGAAATTTTTCATTTGATTTTTCCTAACACTAAAAAGTGTAATTTTTAATTTACCGAAAGACTCTAATCCTTCGATATTCAAAAATGTTAATTTAAAAGTCAGAGGACTCTAATCCTCCGATATACAAAAATATCGGGATTTTTTCGACTTAACAATGTAAAAATTTCATAGTTTAGATGATTTTTTATTCATAAAATATTAAAAATCAATGGTTTTTTTTATGATTAGTTATAACAGAATTCCACAATAAAACTTAGAGTATTTCAGAAATGAACAACACAAATCGTATTGTTTCTCAGAAATAGTAAATTTTATGCTAAATCACTATATTATACTAAATTATGTAACTTAATTAGATATTTTTTTGTTCTTGTATTAGCAATATGTCCCAACATAAATCAAAAACATATAAAAGTTCTCCAAAATTTCCCGCATTAAAAATATCTCTGATTTATTTTGTGGTATCTTTTTTATGGATTTTATTCAGTGATAACATTCTCACGTATCTTACGCCAAATTTTGAGTCCTATGTTATCTTTTCTACTTATAAAGGAACTGTCTTTGTTTTAATCACAACCTTGTTAATTTATTCTCTCATCCGTAGCACTGCGAGAAAAATCTCCTCCAAACAAAAAGAATATTTTATCCAACAGTTTAAGATCGAAGAAAAGCTGGGATTGGCGAATGAAATTCTTGAACGGGTAAATTCCATAGTTTTAGTTGCTGATTCAAACGGCTCTGTTATTTATACAAGCCCTTCTGTTAAAGATATACTTGGATATTCCTCTGAAGAACTCCTTGGAGACGGCTGGTGGAATGCTATCTGGGAAGACAAAAATCTAAGGGAATTTGAGAAACAATGCATTATCCAGTTCGCATCCGGAGAAAGAAAAATCCAAAATAAACCTTATGAAAGACAGGTGAAGGACAAAGCAGGAAAAAGAATGTGGTTCCTGTGGCAGGATGCGCACGGTTCCAATAATACTGTGATAGGAATTGCACATAATATTACAGATCTGAAAATAGCAGAACACATGCAAAAGGAAATCGAAAATAAATACGAACTGATATTCGGACATTCTCCCGTCGGTATTTTTCTGTACAATACGAAACTGATTATTGTCGATTGTAACGATAAATTTTCTGAGGTATTAAATGTTCCTAAAGATGTTCTTATAGGTTTGGATATGAATAACTTAAATGATAAAAGCATATTGCCATCTTTGAGAAAATCCATAACAGGAGCGGAAGGTACTTATGAAGGTTTATATAAAGCAACAAACAGCGATACTGAAATCTGGATTCAGATGCTTACCGCTCCTCTTAAAGATCCATATGAAAATGTAAAAGGAGGAGTCGGAATTGTTAATGATATTTCGGAAAGAATCGAAGCCGCAGAATCAATTAGAAAGAATGAGGAAAGCTATAAAGCTTTTATTACTCAAAGTATAGAAGGTATTTACCGTATGGAATTAAAAGAACCTGTAGATATCCGGCTCCCCGTTCAGGAGCAATTAAAGAAAATTTATGAAAACAGTTATCTCGCAGAGTGCAATCTTGCCATGGCAAAAATGTATGGCTTCGACAGCATCGATGAGCTAATCGGAAAAACGTATCTTGATTTCCAGGGAATAGAAAATAATCCGGTTAATACTTCACGAATGATAAGATTCATCGAATCCGGATACCGTACTGATTCTGAAGAATCGAAAGAAATTGATAAAAATAAAAATATAAAATTTGTTCTGAATAATGCAGTCGGAATTGTAGAAAATGGAAAACTGTTCAGAATTTGGGGCACTCAGACAGAGGTTACAGAATTGAGAGCCAAGCAGGAACAAATCCGGAAGCTCTCACATGCGGTTGAACAAAGCCCCAATGCAATTGTAATAGCGAATTCAGATAGAAAAATCGAATATGTAAATTCAAAGTTCACCAATGTTACAGGTTATAAGCATATCGAAATTATAGGTAAAGATATGTTATTACTAACCCCGTTGGATTTATCAAGAGATGAATTTACGGAAATGTGGAATTTAGTACTTCAGGGAAATCAGTGGACGGGAGAATTTATCAATAAAAGAAAAAACGGTGAGAAGTTTTCCGAATCAATTTCTATATCACCAATAAAAGATGATGTCGGAAATGTCACTCATTTTCTTCTTATAATAGAAGATATCTCATTAAGGAAACTTGCTGAAAAAGAATTACTATCGGCAAAGGAAAAGGCTGAGGAAATGAACAAATTAAAATCCAATTTCCTTGCAAATATGAGTCATGAACTCAGAACTCCTCTTACCGGAATACTTGGCTTTACTGAACTGATTTATAATGCGATTGATGATCCTGACATAAAAGAAATGGCTAATATTATTCTTAAAGGAAGCCGCAGACTTAATGATACGCTTAATTCGTTATTAGACCTGTCACGCATTGAATCTAATAAAATGGATTTGAATATTAAACTCGTTAATATTGGAAAAGCTATATCCGATACCGGTAAATTCTTTTTACTAAGTACTAAAGAGAAAAAAATCGAATTCAAAATATTGCCCTTAAAGCCAAAAATTTATGCAAACATTGATGAAAATATTTTTAATCAGATTCTTTCAAATCTTATCAACAATGCTGTCAAATTCACAAAAAAAGGAAGCGTTACTGTAACATCAGATCTTATTGATGATATTGCAGGAAAAAACGCTGTTATCAAAATAATAGATACAGGAATCGGTATTACCGAAAAAAATATGAAAATGATATTTGAGCCGTTCCGACAGGTCAGCGAAGGTTTGAGCAGGACTTATGAAGGCACGGGGCTTGGATTGACTATAACTAAAAAATTTGTTGAAATAATGGGAGGAAGCATTACCGTGGAAAGCGAGTTTGGAAAAGGAACAACTTTTACCGTTATCTTTCCGGCTTTTGAGCCTGATTTTATTGTTGAAAAAGAAGAGAAAAAAGAAACAAAAACTATCGATAAAAAAAATTATGAATCGTTAAAAGATAAACAATTCAAGATTATGGTAATCGAAGATGATGAAATAAATAAAAAAATGGTAAAGATATTTCTAAAAGGAATATATTATGTTGAAGATGCCGGGGACGAGGAAGAAGCGTTAATACTCGCAGGGAGCAAGCAATTTGATATTATACTGCTTGATATTAATCTCAGAGGCAAAGACGGGATAGAAACATTGAAAAAAATTAGAAAAATTCCCGGATATAGAAATGTACCTGTAGTAGCCATGACCGCTTATTCGATGTTGGGAGACAAGGAAAGATTCCTGCACATGGGTTGCGATTATTATATATCCAAACCCTATACTAAAGAAACGCTGAAAAAAACACTAGAAACGATAATCAAAACTATCGAAGTCTCGTAATCCTGTCATATATAGAATACCTTCGTGATATCTTGTTTTATTCATATCCTTTAACCCTCGATTAGAACTTATTTACACCCTTTTAATGAATATTTTTAGAAATTCTTAATCATTATATATTTTCTTCCTTGACAAAAAACAATAAAAATTCTAATTTGAATTAAGTAAAAATACTGGTGGTATTTTATAATAAGGAGTTTTTTACAATAATTTTATAAAATTTTTAATCGAATCTTCATCTATGAAAAAATATTCTAAATTCGATTTTGTTTGTTTCGCAATTATATTTGTGTTATCTGCAACCGTAGTTATAGGATTTATTATCAAATAGGAATTACTGGTTTTCTTCATATACCTCTCATAAGCCCGAAATTCCCTTCCCCTTAATTTCGGGCTGCTTTTTTTAAGAAACTTACAAATCAACAAATAGAAATTTATTAATTCTTTATTTACTTCTTTTTTTTTCTTTGCTCTTTTATTATTAATTATTAATTACTAATTATTAATTTCCCCTTAATCCTGTCTAACCTTTTACTTTTAATCTTTATTTAATCAGTGATATTCAGTCCTTTCAGTCCTTTTCAGTGATTATTAATCCTTTCTGCCATCTCACGATTCACATTTGTCGTTTTTCCTCCATACACTCTACAAACTCTATTCTCTCTACACACTAATTTTAAAACTATTTATGAAATATATTGTTATAATAAACATAAAATTATTACTGTTTTATTGTAAAATTTGAATTCATTGTTTCGTATAATATGTATAATTTTGATTAGCGCATGAAAAACTTATATCCGTTAATCCCATATCTGAAAAAGTATAAAAAGAAACTTTTTTTAGGCTTTATCTTTATAGCGGTCAGTATTTTTCTGGGTAGTATTTATCCCCAGATTCTGGGAGATGCCATTGATGAACTTACAAACCAGACAAATCATCATACGTATTTATATTATTGTTTACTAAGTGTTTCTCTCATTTTTCTGAGCGGAATTTTCCTTTTCTTTACAAGACAAACTATCATTGTTGTCTCAAGAGAAATCGAAAATGACCTCAGATTTGATTTTTTTTCCCACTTGCAAACACTCGACAGAAATTTCTATAACAATAATACTACAGGCGACCTGATGGCTCATGCCACTAATGATATAAATAATGTCCGAAATTTGCTTGGACCGGGTATTATGTATTCCGTACAGACAATACTAAGAATAATAATTACGCTGGTTATTCTATTCAGCATCAGCGTTGAAATTACTTTTATTGCTCTCGCTCCCCTGCCGCTAATATCCATACTGGTTTATAAAGTGATGAAATATACCTATACGCGTTCAATGAAAGTGCAGGAGTCTTTCAGCGATATGACCACAAAAGCACAGGAAAATTTTTCGGGAATTAGGGTTATTAAATCTTACGTCAGAGAGATTTATGAAATTGAGGAATTCGAAAGAATATCCCGCGACTATCAAAAGAAGAATCTCTCACTCGCCAGACTCCAGGCATATTCATTTCCAATGATGTTTCTTCTCACAGGTATTTCCATAATTCTGGTAATTTATTTCGGTGGTGTAAAGTATATCAACGGGAATATGACGCTTGGAAACATTGCAGAATTTATGGTTTACCTCGGACAGCTGACCTGGCCTATGATTGCGTTCGGATGGATAATAAATTTAGTCCAGAGAGCATCACCTTCCATGCAGAGACTAATGAAAATTATAAATACTCAGCCGGATGTAAAAGATGATTCGTTTACAGACCATTCATTAAAAACCGAATCCATTCAGGGTGAATTAGAGTTCAAAAATGTTTCGTTCAAATATCCCGGAACAGAAAAATACATATTTAAAAATATTAATTTAACCATACCTAAAGGTAAGACACTTGGAATTATAGGTCATACGGGTGAAGGAAAAAGCACATTCGTAAATCTGATTCCGCGGGTATATGACACTTCGGAAGGTAGTATTTTAATTGATGGAATGGACATCAGGAAAATTCCGCTGGAAACACTTAGAAAATCAATTGGTATTGTTCCACAGGAATCATTTTTATTCTCGGATACAATTGAAAAAAACATTTCCTATTCCTCTGATGTGATTGACGAAGAAAATGTAGCTGAATCCTCAAAATTATCCGGACTTTATAAAGATGTAATTTTATTTCCGGAAAAGTTTAAAACTATTTTGGGTGAAAGAGGTATAACATTATCCGGAGGACAAAAGCAAAGAACCTCTATTGCAAGAGCTATATACTTGAAACCAAAAATTCTGATACTTGATGATGCATTATCTGCTGTGGATACACATACAGAAGAAGAAATATTAACCGGGTTAAAACAAGTGATGAAAGAACGAACCAGTATAATCATAGCTCACAGAATATCAACCATACAAAATGCAGATAAGATAATAGTGCTCTCAGGCGGAGAAATAAAAGAAGAAGGCTCTCATCAGGAACTACTGGCAGTGGAAGGAATTTATTATAACATATATCAAAAACAATTATTAGAAGAAGAGATAGCTGAGCTTTAGTTTCTTTGACAGGATTTACAGGATAAACGGGATTTGGCAAAATTAAAATAACAATATGAAATACGAAGAAATAACTGAGAAAATTATTGGATGTGCTTACAAAGTATTTAATAAATTAGGTTTTGGCTATTTGGAAAGTGTTTATCAGAATGCTTTGATATTGGAGCTTGAAAAAGAAGGTTTGGAAGCATCTAAAGAAGATCCAATAAATGTTTATTATGAAGATACAATTGTTGGATTTTTTAAAGCCGACATTATTGTTAACAAATTAATAATACTTGAACTGAAGTCGGTTCAGAATTTAGTTAAAGAATTCGAAGTTCAAGTTGTAAATTATTTAACGGCAACAAAGCTTGATGTAGGTTTAATAATTAATTTCGGACCTAAAGGAATTGAGATAAAAAGAAAAGTACGGTTATTAGAAAATTTGAATGCTTAAACCATGATTTGTATTTAATATAGAATTATTTTGGATTTTTATTGGATTTTTTAGCATATCCTGATAATCCTGTAAATCCTGTCAAAAAAAACTATGGTAGTACGAAAAATTACAAATAAGAAAGATGAAGAAGTGCTTGGAAAAGCGATAGACTCACAGATTTTTAAAAGACTTCTTACATATTTCAAACCTTACAAATGGCAAATTGCGATTGCGACAATTTTAACAATTATCATATCAGCGCTCGGAGCAGTTAGACCAAGATTAACACCAATTGCCATCGATGATAAAATATTAAACAAAGATATTCCGGGTCTACAGGTAATTACGCTTATAATGCTTGGAACAATGATACTTCAGGGTTTCATCCAGTATGTTTTAACCTATCAAACAAGCTGGATAGGTCAGAAGATAATTTTTGATCTGAGGAAGAAAGTTTATCATCATACATTAAACCTCAACCTTAAATTTTTTGATAATAATCCTATAGGCAGACTTGTGACAAGAGTTACAAATGATATTGATGTGCTGTTCGAGGTATTTTCTTCAGGTCTTGTAACAGCGTTCGGTGATATTTTTACTCTGATATGGATATTATATTTTATGTTCTCACTTGATTACAAACTTACTTTTGTTACACTGTCTGTACTTCCTTTTTTGATTTACGGTACAATGATATTCAGGAAAATGGTAAGAGAGTCTTACCGAAGAATCAGGATTCTTATAGCAAAACTTAATTCTTATATACAGGAAAGGATTACAGGAATATCGGTAGTTCAATATTTCGTACGGGAAAAAAAGACTATAGAAAAATTCGAAGAAATTAATAAGGCGCATACAGAGCAGAATATAAAAAGTGTATTTTATTATGCAATATTTTTCCCTATAGTAGAACTTCTCGGTGCAATTGCAGTAGGACTGATAATCTGGTATGGGGGAGGGCAGGTAGTTCAGAAGGCGGTCTCAGTAGGGATAGTGATATCATTCATACAGTTTACTGAAATGTTTTTCAGACCAATCAGAGACCTGGCAGAGAAATATAATATCCTGCAAACTGCAATGGCTTCGAGTGAAAGGATTTTTGAGTTACTCGATACAAAAACGGAAATCGTTGATAAGACAGGAGCAGAGGAAATTGGGGAAATCAAAGGAAATATTGAATTCAAAAATGTTTGGTTTGCTTATAATGACGAAGACTACGTTTTAAAGAATGCATCATTCAATATTAAAGAAGGAGAAAAAGTTGCTTTCGTAGGAGCCACAGGCGCGGGAAAAACAACCATCATAAATCTTTTGTGCAGATTTTATGATGTATCGAAGGGTCATATCAATATTGATGGAAAAGATATAAGGAATTTGACACAGCATTCTTTACGAAAAAATATTGGGATTGTGCTTCAGGATGTATTTTTATTCTCGGGTGATATAAAATATAACATCAATCTTGGCAATGACCTTATAAGTGAAGAGAATATTTATAGTGCGCTAACGAGTACCGGATTAGAAGTTTTTATACAGGAACTGCCGGATAAAATATCGCACAAAGTGACCGAAAGAGGCGCAACATTTTCAGTAGGTCAAAAGCAACTGATATCTTTTGCAAGGGCATTATCATTTAACCCGCGAATACTTATTCTCGATGAAGCGACCTCAAGTGTAGATACAGAAACAGAAGTTCTTATACAAAAAGCAATTAAGAAACTTGATTGAGGGCAGAACTTCCATAATAATTGCTCATAGACTCTCGACAATTCAAAACTGTGATAAAATAATTGTGATACACAAAGGTGAGATTAAAGAAATGGGAACACATCAGCAATTGCTGGAAAAAGGAGGTTTGTACTACAAACTTTATCAACTTCAGTATAAAGACGAAGTTTCAATTAATAATCAATAATTATTAATTAGTAATTAATGATTATTAGAACTATTTAGATTGGTTTTTTAGGCTTACATTTTAAAATATTAATATAGTATGAAAAAGATTTTACTTGCAACAAATAATAAGCATAAAGTTCAGGAAATAAACGACATACTCAAAGACAGCGGATATGAAATTTTTTCATTGAAAGATGACGGAATAAATATCGAAATCGAAGAAGATAAAGATACTCTCGAGGGAAATGCATTAAAAAAGGCAAAAGAAGTTTTTGAAATAGCAAAGATTCCAACTCTTGCAGATGATACAGGATTATTCGTGGATGCACTAAAAGGAGAGCCGGGAGTTTATTCCTCAAGATATGCAGGAGAAAATGCAACCTATGACGATAATTGTAAAAAACTTTTGAGTGAGTTGAAAGATGTTGAGGATGGTAAAAGAAGTGCATACTTTAAAACGGTAATCTGCTATTACGTTTCCGTGAATAAATATTATTTCTTCGAAGGTATCTGCAAAGGCAGGTTAATAAAAGAAAAAAAAGGTGATAACGGATTCGGGTATGACCCGCTTTTCATTCCTGATGGATATGATAAAACGTATTCAGAAATGAATGATGAGGACAAGAATTCGTTATCCCACAGGGCAAAATCTCTTGAAGCATTCAAAAACTTTCTTTTAAAATAATCTTTTATACTTCATCAATAACTCTCGGAAGTGCTCCAAAATTATTAATAAGATAGTCATCATAATAATCAGCTTTTGAAAAAAGATTATGTATAATTTCTTTTCCGGTATCGTGAGTAAGATATTCGTCATATATAAAAGTGGATAATACTATGTCCTGATTATTAACGCTGAAAGAGATACCTCCCGTGTTATAATTTTCTTTCAGCAAAAACTCGTAAATCGCTCCGATATTAACTTTTGGAAGACTACATATAAAAGCATCACCCACTATGAAACCATTCTGATTGTAATTCAGATAAATTGTAGCACTATTTTCTTTTATTTCCCAGGAGTTTTCTCCGCGCCTTGCAAGTTTGACATCCTTTCCTAATTCTGTAAGTATTTTTTCAACAATAGCATTTGCACCGGCAGGTTTATAGTCATCTTCTTTTTTGAGGACGGGCAAATCTACTTTAGTTCCGCAAAAAGGACAATATTCTCCTTCAATATTTTCAGCTGTTACGATGTTCATACACGAGGGACAGCGAATAGCAATACTCCCCGAATAACGTGTATATTCATTTAATGATTCTCTTATATAAGCCGACGGAAGAGCAAAACCCAGATTGTTACTGTTAGTAATAATGAAAGTATTCATCCCTATTATTTGTCCATCTTCATTTACAAGTGGTCCCCCGCTGTTTCCGGGATTTATAGCAGCATCAATCTGAATATAATTTAATCCGTTATGCAGTCTTGTCGATTTAGAAATTATTCCTTCGGTTGCCGTATAGCTTAAGCCGTAAGGATGTCCAATAGCAATTACCCGGTCTCCGTCATTAATTAAACTTTCTGGAGTTAATTTTAAATCAGGAAATTCAATTCCATCCGGAGCCTTGATAAATGCTATATCATATTTCGGGTCATTAAATAATACGGGAGAAGAGGTTTGTTTAAACAATTTTCCGCTTATCACCGCCTCTTTATTATCTTTCACAACGTGATTATTGGTAACAATAGTATTAAACTCCTTAACATAAAATCCTGTACCGGTGCCATGCGGGGTGGAAATCTGTATTATTATCGGATGGAAAAGTCCTATTATTTCCTTTGAATTCATTATACGTTAAAGTTTAAATTTTGAATCTCTTTTAAATATGAATTTAAAAACTGAAGAAGTGATGCAAAGTTCAGCGATTCAGTTTTAAAACTGAGTTCCGGAAAATCTTCTTTTGAATTATCAATAATGGAATTTATTTCATCCGTAATCACTTTAGAATCAGGTTTATCTTTTTCAAGGAAATATTTTTTTCCTGATTCCACTGTAATTTCGGAATAGTAATCATAATTAATTAAAACCATAGCGAGTTTGAAAAGACTTGAAACGCATTTCACCATTCCGTAGTGATAAAGACAATATCCGAATATGTATTCATAAATTGACAATACAATATCTTCATGCTTGTTTTCAAGATACCATTTAACATTTTTATGATTATCATTTATCACATTGAGAACCATATTAAAATTTGTCGGATTTAACAGACTGAAAGCAGTTATAGTTTTATAAAATGAATTTAGCACATTATTTTCAGGTTCATTACCTAATTTTATAATTTCGTCTTTTAAATTAATATTTTTATCAACAAACGATTTATTATCATTAGCGAAAAATATGGAATTCAATTTTTCAATTTGATTTACAATATTTCCTTCCGGCATCAAAAAGAAATCAATTTTATAAACCGTAGACAGTAGCAGATAAGAAATACCCCCTTCGTAAGTATTTTCATTGAGAGTACTGACCTTTTTAAGAGTTTCGTCTATCCATTTCTTAAAATATTTATATCTTATATGCTTTTCATTTTCAGGGACAGCAATTGTGTTAACTTCATTAATCGGCTGCAACAAGCTAAAATCCTTAATAAGAATGTCATCCTGCTTATCAGCATTGACGGCAAGCTCCTTTATCGCATAATAAAACTTGGATGGAGGGCAATCAAGAATACTGCTGTCAAATTTTAATATTATCAAATTATCCTTCAAAGAAAAACGAGTATAATACAGTGAGTAATTCAGTTCCATAAGTCTTCTCATAAAAGCGACACCTATTTTTGCAAATATTGCAATATCCGATTCAGCAATCACATGTTCGTTATTAATTTTTACACGGATGAGTTTAGTACCCTGAAAAAATTCAATGGCAAGAGAATCTCCGTTATCTTTCAGAATAATATTATTTGTTTCATCATCCGAAGCATAATTCACAAAGGATCTGAATGAATCATAATATTTTTTTTGTTCAAAATTTTCAACAGCTTCTCTCCAGAAATTAATTTTCTCTTTGGATTTAAAAGCATCAGAATATCTACCGAATAAATTAAGCATAAAGTGAAATTTGTTTTAGCGAAAATAGGAAAGTTTATTACATTATGAAATGTAAATTGAGTGTATGGGGTGTATGGCTAAGTACACGACAGAATTTTAGTAAGTGTATTAAATTCTTCCAACTTATATAAGATGTTTTTAATTATATAACTTAAGTAATTAAATCCATATTTAAAAACACTAATAGCTTTTCTACCGTGTTTTTTTATTTTTATAGGAATAACAACATCAAGCCATAAACCGACTAAGACAGACCAAACATAAGCTATGCTAACAATAACTATTAACTTTTTTATTTTTTCCAGTTCTCTAAAGTGTGTATCCTCAAAATTAAACCCCCGGGTTTTAAATGCTCCGAATAAATTCTCTATAGTCCATCTTTTTTGATACTTTTCCAATGAACCAAGATTATTTTTACTACTTACCACAACACAATAATCCTTTTCGGATTTCATTCCTGATACATATAATTTGAAACCTAGAATATCAACTTGTTTCGGATAATCTAATTTATCATTGAGTTTTAAAAAACGGAAAAGATAATTTATAGTTTTTCGTCCTTTTTCTAATACACTACCTTTTTTTATTTGCTTTGGTATTCTGATATGAAATTCCATTCCTTGGTCTAACAGATACTTAAACCACTTAACTCCTATAAACTCCCTATCACCCAGCAATGCTTTTATTCTATCTTTCCCAAGTAAATTTATTGCTTTTGTTAGTAAATCTTTTCTCTCTTTTGTACTTGATGATCCTCCTTTATTAAGCAACTCCCAATACAATGGTATAGCATTGTTCTTATATATTATTCCAAGCATTAATATGTTTATATGAGTATTGCCAAATTTCCAATTCGTCCGATCTATTACTAAATAATATTGTCCATCTTTCGGAAGTTGTGACATTACAAATCTTGCATACTCTTCATAATTCATCTGAAATTTCTGAAAAAATCGTTGTAAATTTCTGTAGTTGGATTGACTTTTTGTACTCGAATTTATCTTCAACGATATTCTGCTTAAATTTACAGTCGCTACATCTATTAGGCTTATTATTAATAATGTGATATATTTTAATCTTGCCTTGTTCCATTGAAATTTTGATTGTAATATATTCCGTAATTTACTATAATATTGTTGATTCATGATCTGGTTCCTTTCTGTATATTATTAATTTTGTTGGATTTAATAATATAACATTTTTGGAACCAGATTTATTTTTTAGTATATGATTTTGTGTCGTGTACTAAGGGTGTATGGGGTGTATGGAGTGTATGGAGCGTGTATGGAGTGTATGGAGTTTGTAAAATAAAAGCAGTGTTAATGTATATAAAGTCGGGGATATTTCTTAAATATAAACAGTTTAAAAAAAATCTCTTTTATTAATTAATTAAATTTTTTATAATATATTAAAATAAGATATACTGAGTGTCAAAAAGAAAATATTTCCGTCATCTTTTCTAAATATATTTGAAAAATAAATTAAATCATCATGAAAATTTTAATTTCTACACTTGTCGGGGCAATTGTTTTATTTCTTATATCATGGCTGTCATATGGGGTTATTCTTGACAAATATATGGTACAATTTGGTCCGCTAATGCGTACTCCGGAAGATATGAGATTCTGGGCAATTATTGTTGGTACTGTTTTACAGGCATTTTTCATGGCGTGGATTTATACTATGGTTTACAAAGGAGAATCTCCTTTTAAAGAAGGATTCCTGTATGGATTTTTTCTTTCACTTCTGGTGGATATACCATATATCTTCTTTTATTGGGGATCATATGCAATCAGTTACAAAGTTATCGTTGCAGATGGAATATTAATGGGTATCAGAATGATAATAACTGCTATTGTAATTGCACTGATAATAGGAAAGAAAGAAAAAGTTATGGAATCATAGAAAGTTTTTATTAAAATTTTCAGGTGCGGGTTTTCGTTAGACATTGAAATTTAATTCTATGGGAATACTAAGGATACAGATTATCGAAACCCGCACATTAATTTATTGCTTTTATAAGTTCCTTTTCGGATTAAAAATCACCTTTCTCAACAAAATTATCCGGAACAAATTCCCATTTTTTGCATTCTCCGGCAACATTATCAAGAAATTTATTGAATAATTCCCTTTCATCAAATGCTTTGTCGGGGAATTGTTGTTTCACAGTTTTAATAAAAGCTTGTTTAATTTCAAAGCTTAAATGTTTTGTGATTTCATCCATTTTTACTCTTGCCATAATTTATAGTCTATTAAGTTCTTTAAGTTTATTAAGTTAATTTGATTATTTATTGGTTTATATAATCTCTAATGAAAAAATTAATTACAAAATATAAATAAAACATTTAGAATATTATATTCTTTTACATTATTCTCATACTTTTTAATATTTCAATAGTAATTTCCTTTGCTTTCATACCGTTAGCATCGTCCCCAAGTATGTTTGTAGCAAATATAAAAGCATTATCTCCGAGAGTTACGTAGCCAATAAACCAACCGAGACGGTCAATACCATTTGGATAAACACCTGATCCCGTTTTCCCCCTTAGAACATAGAATATATTACTATCAAGTATAGTTATATCTCTTACTATATTTAAACTTCTTTCTGAGAAAGGAAGCTGACCCTTATAAAACTTCTTAAGAAAATCTACTTGCTCTTCCGCTGAAATCTCGAGAGAATTCATAAGCCAGAATTTATCTATCCCGCCGGAAATATCATTATTCCCGTACACTATTTTATCTAAATATTCTTTCATTCGTGTTTCGCCAATTCTACGGGCAACCTCCTGGTAATACCACACAACAGAATTCTGTATTGCAGATTTGAGATTATGGTCGCGGTTCCAGGATTCAATCTGGCGTTTTACTCCATCCCATTTTAATGTAAAATTTTCATCAGGAATAATACCCGTTTCAAGTCCTATTAATGAATTCGGGATTTTGAATGTCGAGCAGGGTGGAAATCTTTTTTTGCATTGCTCATCATTATGTCTTATATAATACCTGTTATTATAATCATACAAAATGAAAGCACCTTGATATTTATTAAAATATTTATTGAAATCTGTTTCGTATCCTTTTTTTTCCTGTTGTTTACAACCACAGATAAGCAAAAGAAAAGTGAAAATAAAAGCAGCAGTTTTCATTTAAATAAATTATAAATTACCAAGACCGGATAACGAAATAATTTAGTACCCCGCAGAGGATTCGAACCTCTAATATCTGATCCGTAGTCAGAGGGTTTATCCATTAGCCTAGCGGGGCTTTGCAATGATTAATGAGTAATGAATAATGATCAATGAAAATCTTAAAATATCATTATTACATTACTTCAACGATAATTTGAAAGAACATTCTCAAAATAGTAAAGAACGAAGTAACAATAAATACATTAGATTTGCACTTTTATATTAATCCGATAAAAGTATTTTCAGGAAAAATGTTTCTTTAATTTATTAATACTGAAAATGAAAATAGGATTTATTGGTCTCGGGATAATGGGGAGCGGAATGGCTGCAAATCTTGTGAAAAAAGGATTTGATATAACCGTCTATAACAGAACCAGAAGCAAAGAGCAGAAATTGATTTCTCTGGGTGCAAAATCAGCAAATTCTCTCAAAGAGTTTGCAAGAAATTGCGAAATATTAATTACTATGCTATCAGAACCTGATGCCGTTCAGGAATTCGCTCTCGGAGAAAATGGTTTTCTGAAATTTATGAATAAATGCTCAGTCTGGATTGACTGCAGCACGGTCAACCCTTCTTTCACACTAAAAGCCGCAAAGAAAGCAGATGAATTTGATTTGAGATTTTTAGATGCACCTGTTGCAGGTTCTAAAATTCCCGCGGAAACAGGAAACCTGATATTTTATGTCGGTGGTGATAAAAACGATTTTGAATATGTAAAACCAATTCTTGAAGCTATGGGAAGACTTATTATTTATATGGGCGGAAACGGAATGGGCTCAGCAATGAAAATTGTGAACAATATATTGCTCGGCTCGTCGATGCTGGCTTTTTCCGAAGCATTGTTCCTGGGAGAAAAATTAGGCATTTCAAAAGAAAAAATTCTTGAAATACTTCCCGGTGGTCCCGTTACAGCACCTTTTATATCATTAAAGAAAGAAAAACTTTTGAATGAAGAATTTGGTACGGAATTTCCGCTTCAATGGATGCAGAAAGATTTACGGCTCGCATCTGAGACTGCCGGTGAAAAAGAAATTACACTGGATTTCCTTGAGTCATCTAAAGATATATTTAAAAAAGCTATGGAAGCCGGATTGAAAGAACAAGATTTCAGTGCGATTTATAAATTTATAAAGCAAACAAAGCATTGAATGTTTCAATGAGATATAAAATCGCAATTATCGATTAGAATCTCACCGAAAGGCAGCTTAAACCTCCATCCAATTTTTGAAATTCTGATACATCTGTTACTATAGTTTTATAACCCGCCGATTCTATTTTCTTTTTGGTTTCCGGAAATCCTGAAGGTACGATTACGGTTCCATTAATCCATAATGAATTTGCTGCGTATTCCTCGTTCTTATCAACTATTATTCTATTAAAATTTGCGAATTCCGGGTGATCTGTAAATTCTCCGCTGACTAATAAATTGTTCATTTCCAGATATGAGATTCCGGTTTTTAAATGTAGAACATTGCTTAATGGGATTTTTGAACCGGTCATATTATATTTGTTTAAAATTATAATTAATTGTTCTGCACCGGAAGAGTTTGTCCTTTCTGATATGCCAATATAAAAATGATTTCCTACCATCATAACATCACCTGCGTCTAATGTTCCGGGAGATTTAATTTCTTCAATTATTTTATAATATTCTGTAAGTATTTGCATCATTCCGGTTACTTCTTCTCTTCTCGATAATGCTCCGGGATTCGTTATCACCGCGCATTGCGGAGTACAGAGCATAACATCCTCAATAAAAGTTGAGTCAGGGAATCTGTCATCAGCGTCTAACACTTTAACTTTTAATCCACATTGTTTCAATATATCTATATACCTATTATGCTGCTCTGATGCTTTTTTGAAATCAGGTTTCCCTAAATTAGCGTTTGTAATTCCATTAACCATTTCAGGACAGGGTTTACGAACTATTGCGTTTTTAAATTTAATTTCCATTTTGTAATTTGAATATTTATCAAATCAAATTTAATTATTAAAATAAATTATTCAAGTATATTTTAAGTCAAATGTTTAATATTTAATAGTAATATAATTTTTTTCAAGGAAATGGATTATACTAATTTAGGTTTGTTTGAAAAAAGGGAGTTTAAAAACTCCCTTTTCAAATTAATTGATTTAATATTCAATTATTATTTAATTAACAACATTTTCTTTACATCGGTAAAGCTTTTTGTCCGCCCGGTCGGATCTTCGATTTCTAATCTATAAAAATATACTCCACTCGTATATTGTATTGCGTTAAACTCAGCTTCATAAACACCTGAGGATAATTTTTCATTAACAAGTGCGGCCATTTCCCTGCCGAGCATATCATAAACTTTTAATGAAACCTGACCTGCAACAGGTAACTGAAAATTAATAGTAGTAGCAGGATTAAACGGATTCGGATAATTTTGAGATAATATATACTTTGATGGAACAAGCTCTGAGATTTTTCTTATTCCTGATGTTCCTCCTGTCGTAGTTTTTAGTATTTTACCGCTATCGCCAACAACCCATCCTGTATTTATATCAGTAAAATAAATTGAGTTTAATTGAGAGACTACTCCGCTTGACAGCAAAAGCCAATTTGCTCCACCATTAGTTGTTTTGAGGATTTTACCATTAAACCCTGAAATCCACCCAGTCGTCGAATTTGCAAAATGGACGGACATCCAATTTTCAAAATGCGGGGGGGTTGTTTGCAAAGTCCAGTTTGTGCCTCCATTTGTTGTATGTATAATATGCCCTACACTTCCGGCAATCCAGCCGTTATCCTGGTCATTAAAATATATGGATTGATAGGTATAGCCCGATGCAGTTCCTGTTTGTATTATCCAATTATCACCTCCGTTTGTAGTTTTGCGTAAAAAAGCATTTGTTCCTGCAATCCATCCAGTACTTGCATTAATAAAAGAGAAAGAAGTAATGCTGGCGGAGTTAAGGAATTCAATTTCCACCCAGTTTAAACCACCATTAGTTGTTTTATTTAAAAGAGTGCTTGTACCCCCAATCCAACCAGTGCTTGAATTTACGAAATGAATTGCAAATGACAGGTTGTAGGACTGCCTTTGCGTAGCCCAGCTGACACCCCCGTCAGTAGTCCTGCGGACACTATCAATGCATGCAATCCAGCCGTTAGATGCATCAACAAATGATACCTGAAGTATATCCTGGTCAGTTCCGCTATTACGCTGTATCCAGTTTGTACCTCCATTTGTTGTCGTCAGTATTGTACCTAACCCTCCAACTGCCCAGCCGGTATTTGAATTGATAAATTGTACATCAGTGAGTACGTGAAATGTTCCGGTTGGCTGCTGAAACCAACCGGATTGTGAATAAACCTGACTCGATATGAAAATTAGCAATAAGGAAATTAATATAATTTTTTTCAATTTAAATTTCTCCTTTTTTATTGTTTTATAATACTTCTCTAAAATGTCAAATTGTAAATTAATAGTGTGGTGATTAATGCTAAAAATTTAGAAATAACATTTTCATATTATTGTTTTTTTAAATGTTTATAAAAACCTTTATTGATACAACAAACAATTTATAGTCATCGTTTCACATAAATGAAATTTAATTTTTAGATGATTGAAGAGTCGCTCCATTTGTCAATATTTGATTTACATTGTAGGAATAATACCACTTTTAATTCAAGGCATATTCATTTAAAAGTTGGGTAATTTGAACTAATTATTCAGAGAAAAGTTTACATCAAAAATTAAAAAAAAAGGTGTTATTTTATTTATGAAATTCTCAAATTGAAAAACAAACCACCGAAAAGTGTAAAATATTTATTAAGAAAAAGTTAATGAAATAAAATAATGATATTTCTTTATATAGCTGTTCTATGTTTGATAATTATTGGCATTCTATCCCTGATTCCCGGATTTACTTTACCTATCAGAGACAAGAAAGGACATTCTTTGCAAGGGAGTATAGCCTCACTTGAAAAAGTTAACCTGGGTGGGCAGAAGCAATGGATTCTGATTCGTGGAGTGGACATCGCCAAACCAGTTATTCTATTTCTTCACGGCGGACCCGGCACATCCGATATGGGTCTGTTAAGGAAGCACACTTCTGAATTGGAAAAACATTTCGTGGTTGTATCCTGGGATCAAAGAGGTGCAGGCAAATCTTTTGCCGCAAGAAATCCTCACTCTTCCATGAATATAAATCAGTTTGTCTCAGATGCTCACGAATTAACTGAAAAACTTTGTAATCGCTTTAATCAAAAAAAAATATTTCTGGTCGGTCATTCCTGGGGAAGTATTATAGGTGTACTTACCATCCAAAAATATCCTGAATTATACCATGCCTATATTGGAATAGGACAGATTGCAAATATGAAGGAGAATGAAAAACTCTCTTATGAATGGACATTAGAACAAGCTAAAAAGGCAAATGATAAACGAACGGCTAAGAAACTTATAGATATGGGCAGACCTCCATATACAGGTGATTGGCAGAAAAAGTTTATGACCCAACGACGATTTCTTGGAAAATATGGCGGCGAGTTGTATGGCAGTTCAAAAGGTGCATTTCCAATTGTTCTTCGCTGTTTAATCAGTTCAACTGAATACAGCATACCTGATAAAATAAATTTTTTCAGAGGAATATTTGCTTCTGTTAAATTGTTATGGCAGGAACTTATGACTGTCAACCTGAATGAGTTGGCTCCATATCTGGAAGTTCCTGTTTATTTTATATTAGGAAAACATGATTATGAAGGTGTCTTCATACTTGCAGAAAAATATTTTAACATATTAGAAGCTCCGCGTAAGGAGTTGATTTGGTTTGAAAACTCAGCACACCTCCCCCATATAGAAGAGAATGCAAAATTTAATGACCTATTAATAAATCAAATATTACACACTAACTTTGTTCAATCGTCGGGTATAAGATAGAACAGAATAGAGATATTTAAATATTTTCCAAATAAATTTCTATCTGATTAATATTCCTCCTTAAAGATTGGAGCCCGCCCAGGCGGATTTTCAAGATTTCAGATAAAGTGACTATCGTCACTTTATCATCAACATCTTCTTCGTTTCGCTGAATCCATCGTAGTTAATTTATAAAAATATACTCCGTCCCGATAAATCGGGATTTCCACTTCGTTCCAACTTGTTATTTAATTAAAATCATCTTTTTAGTTTCAGAAAAGTTTTCTGATTGGATTTTATAAAAATACATTCCTGATGGTAAATTCATACCATTAAATGTTACTTCATATGTGCCGGCAGATTGTTTTTCGTTAACAATTGATTCAACTTCGCGACCAAGCATATCGTAAACAACAAGTTTCACAAATCCACTATTGGGTAATTCATATCGAATGTTGGTTGTTGGATTAAAAGGATTCGGATAATTTTGTCTTAGAGAATATTTTTCGGGAATATTATTATTGTTATTATTTATACCGATAGTTTGTCCTTCAGTCAAATTATAAATTACATTTGGTGTCACGTTTGCAAATCTTTGCTCAAGACCACTTGGCCATTTTACGATTAAGCTATCTATAAATGTTGCTGTTCCTATTCCGAATTCTATGGGAAGTGAATTTTGTCCTTTACCCCCGGAGCCGCCTTCGACTTCACGGATTTGATTAAGACTTCCTGTTTTTATTCTTACCCTTGTTCCGATTGCAGATTTATTAGAATTGGTGCCAACTAATTTTAATATAATCCATTTGTTTGAGTTACCTGAATTTCTATAAAGTCTGTTTTCAGAACCATTATTATTCAGATATAAATCGAGAAAACCATCATTATTAATATCACCCCAGGAGATACAGCTTGAATGTCTTAAGTCCCCCATGCCGGCTGCAGAAGAAATATCGGTAAAAGTTGTGCCGTCATTTCTATACATTTTATCTGCATAGTTCTGACCTTTTGCTACATATAAATCCAAATCACCGTCATTATCAATATCCGCCCATCCGCAGGAATATGATTGTCCCATATCATCCAATCCCATAGAAGATGCAACATCCGTAAAAGTTCCGTTCCCATTATTTTTGTATAGTTGATTAAAACCTGTAGTACTAGCAAGATATAAATCCATAAAACCATCGTTATTAAAATCACCCCATTCCGAACCCCAGGTATAATAATTTGTCAATATTCCCGATTCTATGGTCGCATCTGTAAAAGTTCCATTGCCGTTATTTCTATACAGAATTCCGGTAGTTGAAAATCCGGGATTGGACTGAGTACCGAGGAATAAATCCGGAAAACCATCATTATTATAATCAGCAGATGATAAAGTTAAAGTAGAAGAACTGTCAATTAGTCCTGAAGTAAATGCAACATTGGTAAAGCTAATCAGATTATCATTTCTGAACAAATAGTTATATCTTGGCGGCATACCGTCGTTAGCAAATAATACATCTATCTTACCGTCTTTATTATAATCTATCCAGTTAACAGAACCGCCATAACTCATAAAAGCAACACCTGCATCGGTAGAAAAATTGATAAAAGATGTACCCGTATTTTTAAAAAGCATTATTGATGTTTGCCAGTTTCCAACCATCACATCAATATATCCGTCGTTATTAAAATCTGCTGCAGATATCCCTCTTGTCGGACTCGTAAAATTTACTCCCCAGATTGCAGAAGATTCTATAAAACCTGAACCGTTATTATTAATCCAGAGTTTACTTTGATTACTATTATTAACGAGGAAAATATCAAGAAAGCCGTCATTGTTTACATCGAGAAAAACGACTCCCTGCGCTGCTCCCGGGTCATTTACTCCCAAAGTTGGTGCAACATCAGTGAAAGTAACCTGACTGAATATTATTTCAGAGATAAAACAGGAATAAAAATGCGAAAAATATTTTTATCATAATTATACTTTATATTTAGGTTAATATTGTACTGAAAATTTAGTGTCAATAATAATGAATTGAGAATTAATAATACCGGTATTACGACAAGGATTTTGTATATATTACCTTTCATAACGCATTCCTAATTAGTTGTACTGAAATCTATATAATTAAATTAAAATAATAAAGATTAAATTTTGAATCATAATGTTAAATCTTTATAGGCGATAATTTAATATTTTTCGATAAATAATCAATTTTCGGTTTTGATCTATCATACGGAGTGTGAGGTCATCTATTAACTTATGATTTGTTTTCGCGTCCTTGCGCTGAGATTATTTATTACAGCGGAAATAATTTGAGATGGGTGCAGAAGCTAATAAATAACGTATGAACTAGGCTTTAGCCGACAGAAAACTCTCGACGTCAGAATCGCTTACATGAGGCTCACCGGGGGATACGTTATTCAATTTTCCGCTTTTAACCCACTTTTCAAGTTCATCAACGAGAGAGAACAGGTGATCAAATGAATCAACAATAAAAAGCAGCGGTTGGTATTTATCGATTTCAAAATACTGATTGACAGCCCATTCAAGCTGAATAGGATAACGCTGGACTTCAGGTGACTCAATGCAATGTTTTAATTCCCCGTAAGAGCTTAGGAGACCGCTTCCATACGCACGCAATTCTTTTCCTGAACGTATTAATCCAAACTCAACCGTGAACCAGAAGAATCGGGCCATTGATTTTATGATAGACTGCGCCCGCTGCGCCTGCAGTTGCTTATCCTTCAACTCCTGAATCATAATAGCCGCAGATAATGCACACTCTCCAAAGCGGACCAGAGTTTCGGCAAATTCCTTGTCCGTGTGCATGGGAACGTGCCCTGCAACATCATGAAACATATCGGGCTCGGGCAGATAATCCAGTTTCGATTTATCCCGAACTGTAATTGTAGTAGGAAAATTCCGATTGCGGAGACAATCAAAGAATAGAAAAGCGGGAATGTAACCGCTTACGGGTTTGGCTGAAAATCCTGTTAATGGTTTCAGGAATTTGTTAATCTCTTCAATTCTCGGAACCCGGTTCGGATCAAGGTTTAGCTTGGCTACTCCTTCTAAAAACTTTGGATTGGCATAGTGCTGCCAGCGGTCCTGGATTCGGGCAAATAAACTTGACCATGCCTTATGGTTTTCATCTGAGTAAAGTTCATAGGGCTGCTGAATAAACCGCTGTCCGCTCTGCTGAGCTTTCTCTATAAACGGAGACTTTGTTGTTGTTAAACCTTCCATTTGATTACCTCGTTTTATTTATTAACAACGAATTATTATTTCACGAACTAATGCCGATGATCCAAGACTGAGTAAATACCTGACAGTTAACGCTAGATCATCAACCTTGAATCATCTGCTCCGGCTTCATAGGAGCATCCTTCGAATTCTTTGTGTTCACCCAACTGGGACACAGAACAGTAACCTTTATTCCCATCGGAGCAAGTTCCTGAGCAAGCGATTTGCTGATATCCAACGAGAGCGAACTTTGAACCGGAATAGCTGCCTACCTCAGCAAATGTTTCGACTCCGGCTAACGATGCTATATTGAATATGTATCCCCTGCCTAGCTTCTTCATTGAAGGAAGCACTGCCTGAACAAAACGAACAGCAGCGAAAAAATTCACATCAATCAAACGCTGCACCTCATCCATCGGAGACAGAGGAAGTCCCTGAACGATAGTAACCTGCATTATTGACCAGTACAGATATGCTTCCCAGTTCTGTACACACACGGTTAATGAAATTATCTGCTTTTACTCCATCGATTATATCAAATGCATCAGTTAATAACTTTCACATCGGGAAACTTTTTCTGTAAGTTCACGAGATACTTTTTCAATATCTGCTTTCGTTCGGGCAATTAATCCCAATGAATACCCAAGGCTCGCCAGTTCAGTCGCTATCGCAAACCCTATTCCCTGACTTGCACCTGTTACTACAGCAACTTTATTCTTCTTATCATGGTTTATTATCCTTTGAAATGAATAATAAAATATTTGTAATAATAATGACAAATTTTATCAATAATGTTTGTTAAACTCTTTATTTATAACAATTTTAAATTAAAATAATTACAAAAATATATTAGCGAAAAGTAATTTGAAATAATTAAGCAAGGATTATTTACTCCAGATTATTCCTAAATAAAGAGAGGAAGATAATCCCGACAATCAGGGAACAGGCGGATTAAATGACTATAGTTATGTATTAATTTTTTAATCCCGAGTATAAGCATCGGGATTCCTGATAAAATGACTAAAGTCACTTTATCAGAAACATTTTCTTCGTTTCGCTGAAGCCATCTGTAATCAACTTATAGAAGTATACTCCGCTGGTTAACGAAGACCCATTAAACGATGCATCATAAGTTCCCGGCTGTAATCTTTTATCCACCAATGTTTGGATTACTCTTCCTATTATATCATATACAATTATCTTTACATCCCTTAATTTCGCAACATTAAATTTTATATTTGTTATAGGATTAAACGGATTCGGATAATTCTGAAACAGCATAAATTTCGATGGAACCTCTGAACTTATAGTGCTGACAGAAGTAGGATTATCATTCCTTTCTACTTCTCCCCCGATTGTAATAGCCCACAGTATATCATTATTTCTGGATTTTGTAAGCTGCTTATACCCTGTGTTTGAAGGTGATGAATGTTGTATTACCCAGTTAGCTCCACCATTAGATGAATAATAAATATTCGGGGTAATATCCCGTACCTGCCAGATATTTGTCATATTAAAACTTACAATACCTCTTACAACTTCTGAGGCAACATTTGAACCCGGAATAGCCAGCCAGTTTACTCCGCTGTTTGTTGTCTTTACCAGGTTTAACTGAGCCGAAGTAAATCCATTTGTTAAATTTTCAAACCAGATATAAGACGGATAGCAAAATCCGGCTCCGGATAGATTTTGAAGAGACCAGCTCGCCCCATCATTTGTGGAATAATAAACTCCTTTTCCTCTTGCTCCAAACCACAAATTAGTTCCCTGGTAAACAAGACAGTTTTCAAAGCTCCATACATTTTGGTCTGTTTCAGGAATATACAAACCTGTAGAATCCCAGTTTGTTCCGCCATTACTCGTTTTCCATAAAGACCATCTTCCGCCCTGAGGCCACCCTACCATGAATCCATTATTTGCATTTTTCATATTTATCGCCGTAATAAATCCCGGGGATTGTGTGAAAATTAAATTCCAGTTCTGACCGCCATTAGTTGTTTTATACACATATGCGTTATTAGGGCTGCCGGCATATAAAGTTACAAAAGCAGTATTGACATCAAGAGCATATATACAGGTCATTACACCCGGCAGGAGGCGGAAGTGAAATGCCAACATTCACCCAGCTGCTGCCTCCGTCAGTCGAACGGAAAATATTATTACCTGACGCACAAGTCCAGACAAGATTCTCATCAATAGGTGAAATCGAAAAAAGTGTAAATATAGAAGGTGAAGTCTTTTCAACCCACTGAGAATAAACATTTGAAAATGAAATTAAAATAAATAAAATTGAAACAATAATTTTTTTCATAATAAGATTTCCTTATTGATTAAAAAATAAAAATCTCTTTGACATTCAAACACTTAATAATAATATAATAAATAAATATAGTTAAAAAAGTTAATAATTTGATGTTAAAGAACAAGAAAATGACAATGATTAATGAAGAGTGTAGTTGTTAAAAATCAATAAGTTTAGCTTCAAAAAATAAGTATAAATTAATATACTTCAGATATAAAAGTCGAGCGTCTAATAATAAAAAAATATTTAAATATTATAAGGTATAATTTCCTTTACATATGAAAAAAGCCCTGTAAGCTTTATATTTTACAGGACTTTTGGTTATGTCGGGATGGTCAGACTCGAACTGACGACCCCCTGAACCCCATTCAGGTGCCCTAGCCAACTGGGCCACACCCCGATTTTAATTTTCAATATTAATCATTAAGAATTTTAATAACAATTCAAAAAGGTAAAACGCTGTAAAGTACCGTATTCATTGGGGTTTCGGTATTGTACAATTTTATTTTTATTAAAAATCTTAATAAATAATTTTGAGTTTTTAAAAAGTCTCTAAATTCTAAAATTGTTCCCGTTTTTTCCTTTTTTGTCGAAAACTGCTGACAAACTGCTGACAAACTGCTGACATATTTCCATAATAATTTATGGAATACAAATTATATTTTTCACTTAATATTGCTGATGTAGATTAAGATGTTTGAGGAATATTAACATGATTATCGATACCAAATCTAAACGCTAGAGGAAGTGAAACAGAAATGGGAAGAATATTAGTTTTATTGACACTTCATATAATTTATTATAATTTGCTTTATCTTGACTTAGCTTTGTAACGAATAATTATTTAAAAATATAACTAATAAAATATTTTATGGGCAAGGACATAAAAATAAATAGTAATCCTGATAAAGGGTGTGATATAATAATGAAAGGCGGAATAACGAGTGGAATTGTTTATCCGAAGGCAATTTTTGAATTAGCGAAGAATTATAAGTTTTATAGCATCGGGGGAACTTCGGCGGGAGCGATAGCAAGCGGATTAACAGCGGCAGCAGAATATAGACGAAGTAATGGAAGTATTGAAGGGTTTGAAAAACTTAAGAATCTTCCGGAAGATTTAACGGAAATATTAGATAATGAAACGAGATTACTTTCTCTTTTTGCTCCAAATGAGAATACAAGAAAATATTATAAAACGCTTTTACCTTTCCTGTATGAGAAAGGAAAGATAAGGAAAATATTATATGGGCTGTGGGCCGTTTTCAAATCTTACCCGATTATTACATTAATATTAATTCTGATTTTTGGACTAAATGAATATTTAATAATTTCTTCCGGGGGATGGGAAACAATAGTTTCAAGTTCTTTCATAACATTTATTAGCCTGATAATAATCACTGTGATTTTAAACTCGTCAATGTTTTTGTGGAAGATGAACAAAGATATTAAAGATAATAATTTTGGTTTAACTAAAGGATTTTTTTCAGAGAAAGAAAAAACAAAGAGCAAATCGATTCCACTGACCGACTGGCTAGCGGATTTAATTGATGATGTTGCTGGAAAAGATAGAGAACATCCATTAACATTTGGTGATTTGTACGATTATGAAAAGAAGACTGGAATAAATCTGATGATGGTAACTACAAATTTAAGCTATGGAATTCCAAATACTCTTCCTTTTAAGAATAAATTCAAAGATGGCAAGCCAAAGTATTATTTTAAAGAATCAGATTTTAAAGAATATTTTCCTGAGAGAATAGTGAACTGGATGATAAATAACAGTGAGCATACAGAAGAAGGAAAGTATTCGTTTCCGGATGAGGATAAATTGCCGGTGATTATAGCAGTAAGGATGAGTTTGAGTTTTCCGGTATTAATCAGTGCGATTCCAATTTATGTTAGGAATTATAATGACGATACTCCGGAAAATCTTACGGAATGCTGGTTTTCAGACGGGGGGATTTGCAGTAACTTTCCAGTACACTTCTTTGATAGTCCATTACCAACAAGACCAACATTTGCTATCAACCTTAAACAAATGGGTAAGGTGAATGCCGATGAGAAACAAAACATTTCCATGCCTAAAGATAACAGGGACGGTCTTGAATACGAATGGAATAAGATTGATGGTTCATTATTTAGTTTTTTAGGTTCAATCACAAAGACTATGCAAAACTGGAATGATAACACTCAGTTAAGGATACCCGGATTCCGAGACAGGATTTGCAATATTTTACTATCAAAGGACGAGGGTGGTCTGAATCTGAATATGGATAAAAAGTTTATTGAGAATATTGGAATAAGAGGCGGGTTTGCGGGAGAAGAACTTACAAAGAGGTTTTATAAGAATAGCAGTTCAGAAATGAACTGGAATAATCATAAATGGATTAGATTGAGAACAACATTACCACTTTTACAAAAGTTTTTAAATGACATACAAAGGGTATACGATAATTATCCGTATGAAGATGAGATGGATTATAAGGAATTGATAAACAGAGGTACAAATGATAATCCTAAAAGTTATCAATTGGGTAGCGAAAAACAGAGGATATTTATTAATAATGAACTCGAAAAGATTTGTGCAATTGTTAAAGAATGGAATATAAATCATAATTCAGATACGTTTGCAGGAGAGAATGTTCCGAGACCTCAACCAGAATTAAGAATTAAGCCGAAGATGTAAAATATTTTTATATTATATTAACTCTTTCGACTGTTGTTGTATCTAATAAATTTAAATTAATAATATTATGAAAAAGAACATTTTAGTTTTACTGTTTTTGTTCGTCTTTACGGGAATACAGGCACAGGACACTATTAACAATTGTCCGCCCGAAGGGAAGACAAAAGTTAATCGACTTAAGGAATTGAACATTAAGAAAAACAGGTATGAACTTCCAAAGAGCAGTGATATTGATGCGAATGTAACAATGAAGGCTTTAATGGAAAAGGGAAATGACGAGGAGAGGTTTGATGAGAATATGGCAGCTGTAATTGAGGGTTATATTTATGATGTTACAAACACAGGTAAAGAGACGTGTAATTGTAATGCTACGGAGGAGAATTATCAGGATGTGCATATTGTAATTGTTAAGAAGAAGAGTTATACGAAAAATAAATATCACGTTATTGTGGAGATTACACCTCGGCTAAGAAATAAAGTATTCGAAAAACTCGGAGTTGAGAATAATAAAGAATTAAGAAAAAAGCTAATAGGAATGAAAGTAAAGGTAATGGGGTGGCTATTTTTTGACGCCGAGCATAAAGTTAATTCGTTTAATATTAACCCCAAAGGTAATAAGAAAACGATTTGGAGAGCAACATGCTGGGAGATACATCCGATAACGAATATTGAGGTGGTGGAAGAATAGTAATTAGGACCTTTTGAAGAGTAGATGCATCTTCGTTTCTCTGAATTCTGTCTTTCGTGACTAACGGTGATTCTACAGGAATATGCTGTTGATGGGTTGAATGGATTTGGATAATTTTGACTTCAAGTTTCTACACTAAAGAAAAGAATTAGATTTGTAGTCCCACAAATACTCACTATCAAATTAATTTTCAAGTAATTTTAATTTTAAAAAATTCAATAATCAAGAGGAATTTTTAGATTTATCTACTTTACTAAATAACAATTATTGTTTTATACGAATTCGTATTTGCAAGGGTTTGGTTTTCACAATTCAGAAGATTAGACATCGATCATAATAAAATAAAATACAACAAATTAACTAAAATGAATTTATTTTGTTTACGTGTTAAGGATACTTGATCAACAAGTTCTTTTTAGTTTACAATTTATAACATAAGAGTTTTAATATTTTTTACAGAAAAACAATAACAAAAAAGAAATAAACTGAAAACTTTGACAGTCCTATTTTTCCAGAACTAATCTCTTCTTTTATTATTTATGGTTTCAAAAATGATGACCCGGATAAAAAAACCGAACCTGTCTCAAGTCCTGAACGTATGATCAAATTCTTCGCAGATTTGCACCGTCCTTACGGAGCAGTTTTACCTCAGAGTATACAGGAAATGATTTTACAGTCTGTTAGCAGAGTACCAAACGAGAATTATGCAGGTCCTAATTCAACAAACAGCTGGATATTAAAAGGTCCGCATGGTTTAAATATTGCCGCTCATCCGGGTTCATATAATTCCGGCAGAATTCTTGACATCGAAGTTAATAATGGTGTAGGAACAAGATTAGCGGCTGCATCAGGAGGATTGTGGAGATTTGCCGGTATCTTCCCGATACCATTATCAGATCCTATAACTTCTCTTGCCGTAAGCACTTTTAAATCTAAACCAGGCGATCCAAATACAATTTTCGTCGGAACCCGGTGAATATGGAATCAGAACAGGAACAGGTTTATGGAAAACCACTGACGGAGGCTTGACCTGGACAAGTGTTGATTTAACCCCTAACCCGGCTTATATTTTCAAATTAAGATACGATCCGATTAATACTAATATAATACATCTTGTTTCAAGCGATGGTTATTATAAATCATTAAACGGAGGAAATAATTTTACAAGATATTTTTCAGGATATACAACAGATATAGCAGTTAATCCCTCAAATAATCAGGTAATGTACACCAATAGTTGGAACGATGGTCTTTACAAATCAACAAATGGGGGTGATAACTGGACAAAACTGACCGGCGGCAATGTACCCACTACCAACGTGGGCAGAGTTTCTATTTCAATAGCTGCTTCATCTCCAAATACTGTTTACTTTAACATAGCAAAAAGTGATACGAAAACTTCTCTTGGAATTTATAAAACAACAGATGCCGGAAATCAATTCACCAATGTATTTGCTACTGATATTATGGGAGGACAGGGCTGGTATGACAATGCTATAGGTGTAAGTTTAACAAATCCAAATTTAGTGATAGCCGGTGGCTCACGAATAGTCCGTTCTTCGAACGGAGGTACAACCTGGAATGATTATTTTACCAATACTGACCCATTATACGAACCTTACAATCTTCACGCTGACTTACATGCTGTAACCTGGACTCCAGATGGTAATGGGGTTTATGTCGGCAGTGATGGAGGTATGTCCTACTCTTATAATGCAGGTCTGAACTGGTCAACAGCTTCAAACTTTCTTCCAATAACTCAATATGTAAATTTTGATGTGGGAGGTAACGGAAGTCACATTGTTGGCGGATCACAGGATAACGGAATACTCGGGAACGATTGACGGAGGTACGGTATTCTGGTTATGGGTAGGCGGCGACGGCGGAGGAGTATCGATTGATCCTTCAACACCCGCAAAATTTGCAGTTACCAACGGAGTTTACCAGGGCAATTGGGCATTCAAAAGACTCTTAACCACTAACGATGGGGTGAGCTGGTCTGAAATCAGTACTGGTATTGAACCATCGGGAAATTGGTTTACTAAAATAAGAAATGATAAAGTTTCTCCAGTATATTTATACACTAATTCCGGACCGTATGTTTATGAATCTCAGGATTATGGACTCAATTGGTACAAACTGCAATGTATCACCATTTCCTGCCGATATTTCCAATTTGAATGTTTCAAGATATTCTAGTCCGATGGCAATTATTTATGCCTGCCTGGGAGATACAACAAACGGTCATAGGTTGCGTGTATATGAGGGAAATGTTTGGTTCGAACGTTCAACAGGATTCCCTTACGGAGTCAGGGTTCAGACCGTTGCACAACATCCATCCGATAATAATGTTGCTTATGCATTAATGAACGGATATGGCTCACTTCAAAAGGTATTTAAAACCACAAACAGAGGTGTATCGTGGATAGATATCAGCGGTGACCTTCCGAATGTTTCAGTAACAGATTTAGTCCCGCACCCGACGAATAATAATGTCCTTTTTCTCGGTTCTGAATTCGGTTGTTATAAAACTATAAATGCCGGAGCTAACTGGGTAAGATGGAACAACGAATGGGTAGGCAAATATTATTTTTGAAATGATTATATAGACAGCATTTCCACAAACGGCAAATATTATATTGTTGCAGGGACTTACGGAAGAGGTTTCTGGACGAGAGAAATCCAGGGCTTTGACCCCATTGGTATACATAACGGCTCGACGGATGCAATAACTTTTAATTTAGGACAAAACTATCCGAACCCGTTTAATCCTTCAACAGAAATTAAATTTGCTTTACCCTCCTCAGATATTGTCATTTTGAAAGTATACGATATCTCAGGCAGAGAAGTTAGAACACTATTGAACGGGAAAATGGAGCAGGGATTTCATACAATAAACTTTAATGGTTCAGATCTTTCTTCAGGTGTTTATTTTTATAAGTTAAGTACAAGTAAATTCAAAGACGTTTAAAAAAATGATTTTGTGTTATTTAAGTTAAATTGTTTTAGCTTTTTAATCGAAATAATAATGTTCCTCTTCGATTAATAAATGGATTTTATACGGGTAATTCCCTCAATTTAATGAATTATGATATAATTCCGTATAACTCTTTGGACTTAAAAATGCTTGTGATGAGCCGATGTTTAATTCTCATTTATATTAACCGGATGTTCGGGAACAAAATCATTCGGCGATAGAGATTTCTATCTGGATTATTCAGTCACGAATTTAGTTACCAATTTTGAAATAAAAATAGTTTTGAAGGAAAAAGTATTAAATGTAATGTATACCGATATATTAAATAAAAATAGAACCTCAAAACAATTTACCGGACAGGACAGTTTATCTCTGGCAGCATATAATTACGTCAGAAAAAATAAATTCGAAACAATGGTTCAGCCGGAACAGAGCAATGCACTTGATGCAAGTACTGAAACATTAAAAATTAAATATGATTTAAATAATTTTTCGATCGATTTAAGCAGAGTATCAAATAAACCTGAAACTGTTACCGCATTATTGGAATCAATTTTCAACTATATAGAAAAACATATACCCGGATGGCAAAAGGAAGCAGGACTGAAATGAGGGATAAATTATTTTTGTTCCAAACAGTTCAGTTTACATTTATTATCTGCTTGTTTCTTAATTTTAGCTCGTATGCAAATTTTGACCACGATGCACAAACCGAATACTGGACAATTCAACAAACTCCGACTACGAACAATCTTTTCTCCTGCAGCTTTTCAGATAATCTTAACGGCTGGGCAGTAGGAGGCATCGGGAACAATTATTCATACATCAGACGGTGGTAGCAACTGGATTTTGCAAAATGATGGATTATCATACCCATTCGTTTCTGTGTCATTTATTAACAATAATAAAGGATGGATTGTAGGTAATTCAAATTTATATTCCGACCCTGTAATTCTATCTACAACAAATGGTGGGTTGAACTGGCAATATTTTTATTATCCTGACACAACAAAAATATTCAGAACAATATGTTTTGCAGATTCTCTCATCGGATATATCGGTACTTATGGCGGAGTAATCATCAGAACAACTAACGGTGGAAATAATTGGACTGAGATTCAAAGTGATTCAAATTTTATATCACATCTTGATATTAAAAAATTTGCGTTCTTTAATAACAAAACAGGTTTGGCAGTTGGCGGGATGATGGATATTGCGGGTAAGAAAAACAACGAATTACGGATTAAACTGGTTATCAGAACCCGTTTCGGGTGAACCGTTGAATGATGTAAAGTTTATAGACTCAAATTATATAATAGGAGTTGGAGGGGATTTTGAATTTGGTTCTTTTTTATACAAGACAAATAACTTCGGAATAAATTTTTCCATAAATTTCTTTCATGCTCAGCTTCAGCTTAATATCTCACCAATAACAAAGCCGAGTTTTGGATTTCAATGGGATTTACAAATAAACTCTTATTAACTAAAGATTCCGGAAACAGTTTTATTGAAATTCCGTCTCCCGGCAATTCTTCGGTTTATGATATTATATTTGAAGATTCATTAAACGGTTGGTGTGTGGGAACAGGAGGAGTGGTCAGCGAAATACAATAAATCAACAGTAGGAATATCAAAAGATTACAATACAATACAGAATAAAACATTTATCCTGTATCAGAATTTTCCAAATCCATTTAATCCTTCGACAAAAATTAGATTTACAATCCTACAAGGAAAAAGCGGAAATACAATATTCCGGAATGCAAGTTTAAAAATTTATGAAATCACAGGGAAGGAAATATCTTCACTTATAAATCAAAGGCTTGCATCCGGTGAATACGAAATTGAATTTAATAGTAATAATTTATCCGGTGGAATTTATTTCTACAAATTATCCGTTGATGATTTCATAGAAACCCTGGAAAATGGTAATGATTAAATAATAATTTAATATTACTATTTAAGCGAATAGAATTTTCGAAGAGGGCTAATGATTGATAAACTTCATCGAACAGACACCACCCTCGCAGGCAAATGAAGTTCAGCGAAGCTAAACCCAATTTTTTATCGGACGGATTTATAATCACTGAGATACATTTATATTTGGAAATAAAAAAAGCCGGAAGCAAACTCCCGGCTTTTAAAAATTAATTACAACCGAATTTTCATTTCATCAAAATCATCTTCTTCGTTTCGCTGAATCCATCCGATGTCAATTTATAAAAATACACTCCGCTCGGATATCTTGAAGCGTCAAATGCAGTTTCATAAGTACCGGCAGATTGTTTTTCATTTACGAGAGTTTCAATTTCATGACCAAGAGCATCATAAACGGTCAGTTTTACAAAACTATTCTTTGGTAAACCATATCGAATATTAGTCATTGGATTAAATGGGTTCGGATAATTCTGCTTTAATTCAATTTGAGACGGTATTGTATTGACAACCGGTTTTATTCCCGTTGTAATATCTATTTGTGCTGTATAAATTTCCTGATCGAATCCACCCGCTCTTTCATCTGTCCATACCGATACGATCCTGTTTCCCCAGAAATCGGTTCCTATATAGTCACCAAATCGTACATCGGAGTTCGGCTGGTTAATAGGAGACTGCTGTGAACTCAATACTTCATTCGAGAACGTTAAACCACCATCACTTGAACGTGCCAGCCATGCTTCTATTATATTATTGTTAGGAGTATTCCTTGTATCATAAAAGACAATAGCGATGAGACCCTGGTCATTTACCGCTATCCACGGCCATGCCTGAACCTTTCCATTAGACATAGGGTCATTATTTACCCTGATTGGTGAGGACCATGTGCTTCCTCTATTAGTGGAACGTGCAAGGAAAATATCTGCATCGCCGTTTCGTCCATCGCACCACGTTACGTAAACATATCCATTCCGTGGACCACCTGAAATATCACAAGCAATGGACGGAAAAGTTGTAGGTCCGCTCTGAGACCAGGGTATGTTAGCTGCTGTACCGGTAGAAATAACTTGCGGCGTACCGAAGGACAGACCTCCATCAGTTGATTTGTTAAAATACTGAGTGGTATAGGAATAATTTGCCCAAACTACATAAACATCACCATTAATTCCAACAGCCGGGTCTGACCCTTGTCCATTAGTTGAGGTAGTGCTGACATTAACAGAAGACGTTGACCAATTAACGCCTCCGTTCGTTGACCTTATGAGTTTTATATCTGCATTTAAGTTTAATCTTGACCAGCTTATGTACAAATTATTTTTGTAAGGACTGCCGGGTGTAAAATCGGTAGTGATCATTTCCTTGTCCTCACCGGACCCTTGAGCTAATATTTGTCCTATAGGGAAAGTAACTCCGCCGTCAGTTGATTTATAAATTGCAAGAGTTCCATTTCCGTTGGAATTATCAAGAGCAATTGTAGTAATATAAAAATTACCTGCAGTATCCGATGTCACAGATGCGTCGCTGTTCCTCAGGAGTCCCCCGCCAAGCAGAGTTGAGTCGAGAAGTTGCGATGCTGCCCATGTTGTTCCGCCGTTAGTTGAATAACTGTATCCTACTCTTCTGTAGGCAGGATTGTAATTTATTCTAAAGTCCCTCCATGCGGCTACAACCCTGTTTGGGTTCTTTTTGCTTATTGCAACTGAGGGCTCGTTTTGGGGAGCCGGACTATTATTAGAAATATTTATATTTGGAAAAACAAGCGGGTTGTCATTTGTCGGTGGATAATAAATATATGGAGGAATAACTAAATTCGAATTATAATCGTTGAAAACATCATGTGAACGCAGTGAATCATGTATTCCGCCCTGTTGAGGTGAGGCATCTCTGACATTAACTGTCAGGATAAAAATCATTGTCACACAAATGAGAGAAAGATTAATTAAATGTTTTTTCATTTTAAACCGGTTTTAATTTAATGAAAAGATATACATCTTCTTTTCTATTTTATTTAAATTTAATCAAATTAATGTTAATTATCATTTCAATAAGATCATTTTCTTAGTTTCACTAAATCCTTCCGTTGTCAATCTATAAAAATACACTTAGAAATTCCCCATTCGGTTACTAAATAATTTTCATAGCTTTCTAATTCAATTCTATTTTTATTGGCACATTCATTTAGGCGATAATATCAAATCAAGTTCTTTTCTGAATGCAGAAATATATACAGGTGTGGTTCCGCAGCAGCCTCCTATTATGCTGACGCCCGCATCTATAAGTTCTCTGATGTGTGAAGACATAAATTTTTCCGTTTCCGGGAAAATAAGATTTCCGTTCTTAATCTCCGGAAGACCCGCATTTGACTGAATGATAAGCGGCAGGTCAGAATATTTCCTGAATTCTTTTGCAATATCTATCATATCCAGAATTCCATATCCACAGTTTGAACCGATAATATCTGCCCCGGCATTTTTCAATTCTTCAGCCGCCTTTGGTATCGTTACTCCCATAATAGAATAATATCCTCTTTTTGTTTTTTCAAACGTCATTGAAGCAATTACCGGGATATCATTCTTTATTTCCTTTGCGGCTTTTACAGCAAGAACTGCTTCGAGTATATCTGACATTGTTTCTATACTTATAATGTCGGCACCTGAATTAATTAATGCAGAGATTTGTCTGACATAATTATCATAAAGCTGGTCCTGTGTTAATTCACCCAGAGGATAAATCATTTTCCCGGAAGGACCTACAGAAGCATTAACATATGCTTTTCCTTCGACAATTTGTTTTACAACAGTGACTGCAATACCGTTAATTTCTTCAGTTTTATCTTCCAATTTGTAATCAGCCAGTTTTAACGGAGAAGCACCGAATGTATTTGTCTGAATTAAATCCGCACCTGCATCGAGATAAGTTTGGGCAATTTCTTTCAACAATTCCGGATTATCCAGATTGAATGATTCGGGACAATCACCCGATTTAAGTCCTTTTGACATAAGCATAGTACCCATCGCCCCGTCTGATAAAAGGATTTCACCTGATTTGATACGTGATAAAATATTCTGCATAATTATAATGTTAAATTATTTTTTATTTATAGTAAGTTTTCTTGCAGTTTCTACTGCATTCGCTGCATCGAAGCTGTAAGCATCTGCACCTATCTCTTTAGCATAAGTGTCATTGACCGGTGCACCGCCAATGATTACTTTAATATGGTTCAATTTCTTTTCTTTCAATAAATCAATCACTTTTTTCATTGCCGGCATAGTAGTAGTGAGCAATGCAGATAAGCCAATAATATCAGCTTTTTCCTTTACGGCAACATCTACAAATTTTTCAGGCGGTACATCATGTCCAAGATCAATCACTTCGAATCCCGCGCCGTTAAGCATAATTCCGACAAGATTTTTTCCGATGTCGTGTAAATCACCTTTAACGGTTCCAATCACAATTTTACCAATAGGCTTAATATTTTCACCTGCAAGATGGGGCTTCAGAATTTCAATTGCCGATTTCATTGCTTTAGCAGAGAGGAGAACATCGGGCAGAAAAATTTCTCTTCCCGCAAATCTTTTGCCGATAATGTCCATTCCCGATATTAATCCATTATTAAGAATCTCCTTAGCCGAAATATTTTGCTTTAATGATTCTTCAACAAGTGCCTTCGTTCCTTCGATATCTGCATTTATGATACTTTCGGATATTTGGTTTAATAAATCCATTTCAATTCTTATTTATGTTTAAATTCAAAATATAAAAACATAACCCCCCATCCCCCCTTTGTAAAAGGGGGGTAAATAAGCATCTATATTTAAATTTACATAACAATTTGAACGTTATCATTAAAACTTAATTTAATAACTTTTTCATTCTTTCTTTGCAGCTGATTGTTTTACAGTCTGCGCAGAATGAAAAATTATTTTCAAAAAAATGTATGTTCTTATCTCCTGAAATCATGACTCCTGATATAGATTTTATAGGCTGCATCAGATAACTGCTATTAAGCGTTATTCCGATAGATTCCGGTTTTAATTCTTCAAAAAGTTTTTTCTGACCGGTAATATGCCAGCCGCAATACCCCGGGCTGTATCTCAGCAATGCACTATTTTTTCCAAATTTATCGCTGCTTATTAGATTATCCAGATAATTGATTCTCCAAAAACTGTGCAGTCTTATCAGCCGCACATGAAGCAACAGCATCCAGGATATAGCCTTCTGCATAATTACTGTTTGCGAAATGTTGTTTGATTTTATTACTTACTTTATTTCCTATGGTCACAACAAATAACGCAAGATTATCAGAATTTAAATAAATATTTTCAATCGGACAATCACTATCATTTTCTTTTCCCCGCAAATATTTCCCCGAATTTTTCAGGAGAAATTTCTTTTAGGATACCGGCAGGATTCAACATTCCGTTTAAATCCCTGAGCGTTATTTTAAGTATATTGCCAATTGCATCTGAAAGTTTAATTCCGTCACCATTACCTAAAAAATCGATTACATTTTTTTCGTCAGGAATTATTTGTTCAGGGTCTATTTTTAATATCGTTTCCATTCAAATTACCGGTAATTTATTCATATTATATTTTTTTGCTTCCTCAAGCATTAATGCTTCGATTTCTTTCTTTATTCCGGTATCATAAACCGGCTGTTCATATGTGTTGATTAACATTTCAGCTTCTTCGTGAGCGATGTCATATACTTTTTTCGAACCTTCATCTTTCCACCTCGAATAATTTGCTCTGTTTATAACATTAGACGGAAAATAAATTTCTTTTTTAAGATATTTTCTTGTATGATTTGAAATTAGCAACTGAGATTCCGCAAGGAGCTCTTCAAAATGCGGAAGTGAAGGGAAATCTTCTTTCGGTTCAATTCCACTGACCAGTCTCAAACACATACCGCATATGTCATTATCAATTACAAGTTTTTCCAGACTGATGCAATTTTCAAATTCGTGCATTCCGGCTCCTGACATATTATTTATTCCCGACAAAGAGCCAAGCACTGCACCCATCGCAGTCTCCATCCCCGATTGATAATCAAATTCTTTCGCATCACTTAAAGATATATATGCCTGAGTGGGAACATTAAAGTGTTTTCCAATCTCATTATAGGCGCAGTCTATCATCATGGTTTCCACTGCTCCCATCGGTGTTGTTTCATTTCTAACATCAAAAATTGCAGGTGAACCGCCGTAAAGGAACGGAGCTCCCGGATTTATCAACTGATGAATGGCTATGCCGCTCAATGTCTCTGCTGTATGTTGAACAAGCGTCCCGACAATTGTGACCGGCGACATAAATCCTGAAAGAGGCATTGAAATGAACTCTACGGGAATAGAATATTTTGCACAATCTAATAAATTCTGTGATGTAACATCACTCCACTTCAATGGCGAAGTAGGACATACAGAAAATATAGTCAATGGTTTTTCTTTTAAATTTTGCTCATTTCCTCTTACTGCAATTTGTATATTTTTCATAACATCAAATGACTCTTTGGAAAAACATCCTGTTACAACCGGTTTATGACCATAAAATAAAGAATAAAACAGGCGAATACTGTCAGATATTTCCTGAGGAACATCTGAAGGGACAAATGCCGTACTTTGAGATGCAATATTATTTAAACTATTGACAAGTTTTACATATTTAATATAATCTTTTGATGTTGGTTTCCGCTGGTCATTTGTTTTATAATTGAGAATGTTTAGTGCAGCCGAGCCGGGTGTAAAATGAATATTGAAATCCGAGAAATTATTTGTTTCCTTACCTTTAACATCATATAATTTAAAATTTGAAGGTGAAGATTTTAATGCTTTTTCAATTATATCTTTTGAAAAAAATACTTTTGAAGAAATTAAATCAACTCGTGCTCCGAAGTCATTTAATAAATCGAGTAACGCCGGATTGTGAATCTCAATTCCGAGTTTTTCAAGCAGAGTCAGCGCTTCGTCAATTATTTGAGTTATCAGTTCATCTGAAAGAAATTTTAATTTTGGTCTTAGTAATTGCATATTTATAATTATTTACTTTAATCCGTATTCATCTATTAAATAAACCAGTGATGCAATCGAGGCGCTTCCGAGCTGCATTTCCCTTCGATTTACATTTTCAAAAACATCATTTGAAGAATGATGATAATCGAAATACCTCTGTGAATCCACATCAAGACCTATCAGGGGAATTTTCTGGTCTTTCAGATACCAGACATCGACTCCGCTTCCGCCTTTTTCAAGATAATAAATTCCATAAGGTAAAAGAAGAGAATGCCAGCTTTTAATTTTTGTTCTGGCAGTATCATTTGCATCTATTGAAAATCCAAACGGAGTAAATCCCCCGCCATCGGACTCAATGGCAGCAATATGTTTTTCATTTTTTGCTTTGACTATTTCCGCATATTTTTTTGCACCGCGCTGGTTTATTTCTTCATCCATAAAAGCGACAAATCTTATTGTATGCCGGGGTTTCATATCCAACGCTTTAATAATTCTAAGCACCTCTATACATTGTGCAATCCCTGTCCCATCATCGTGAGCACCTTCACCAATCTCCCATGAATCAGTATGAGCACCAACTAGAATGATTTCATCAGGATATTTACTGCCTCTAATCTCACCTATCACATTGTAAGATTTTACTTCGGGATTTTCGTGACAGGTAGTTCTGATAAAAACTTTTAAAGCAGGGTCCACTTTCAAAGAACTGCTTAATAAATCTGCATCTTTTGTGGAGATTCCAATTGCAGGAATTTTTTTAGTACTGTCTTCATAGCGAACGATACCTGTATGCGGATGTAAATCGTATGCTACTGTTGCCGAACGAACAATTACCCCGATTGCTCCGAGCCTTCCTGCTTCTATTGCTCCGCGAACTCTCTGGTCAACTGCACTTCCATAAGCAGAACCCGTGTTAATAAATCTCTGGTCGGCAGGACGGTTGAAGAATACAATTTTTCCCTCTATATCTTCCCTGCCGAGTTTTTTTAATTCATCAAAACTCATTACTTCTATCACATTTGAGACAATACCTTCTGAACCGGTTCCGACTGAAGTTCCGAGCGCACAGCAGTTCAGGTCAAAATTCCCTACCGTTCCGGAAATTACCGAAGCAATTTCTTTATCTCCCCTTACCCATTGCCTGACCATACACTCCTGCAGATAAACAGAATCCAGTTTCATATCAGTCAGTAAATTGTAAAGCCAGTTAATTGCTTTTTCCGACTGAGGTGAGCCGCATATCCTACCTCCGATATTTTTGCATAAATAATTAAGATTATCATATGATATTCTGCTTGTTAATGCTTCACTATAAATAGTTCGTATATTTACAGAATCGAAATTTTGTGAATATGAGTTAAGAGAAAATATTAAGAAACTAAGAATTAATAGGGGTTTTATCCGCATTTTAGTATATGTTTATAATTTGTTACAATTTAACATCTGATTTAATAACATTAAACTTATTTAGCAGGAAACTTTTTTATTTCCGGAAAGTTTGAATGCTAATTATATTAAATCAATTTAGAATGGGAAAATTTAAATGTCTATTGTTGAACGGAGTGGAATCAATGAAAATGATTTAAAAATAATTCCGTGAATAGTTTTCGGATTTAAAAAAACTTACTCGGATATTTTATGTTATCCGATAAGTTTCTTTTTTTATGTTGGATTTTTATTTGAAATAATATCTTGCTCCGAGTCCGCTGTTGATAGTGAATTCAGTTAAAGGTGAAAGATCGAGTACAGGAACGACCTCCAGAAATATATCTACGGGTGCAGTACTGAACTGATAGACTAATCCTAATGGGATTCTAACGCCAAGCCTCGTATCCTTCGAGCCGCCTTCATTTCCGCTAAATTTTATTCTGCCGCCAATACCATAGTAAAACGGTAAACTTCCCGGTCCTGAAGTAATTAAACTATTTGTATGCAGGAGATAATCTGCGTGAATATGCAATGAACTGGAATTTACAAATGACCAGCCGGCAGCTGCATCTACTGCGGAATTTGATGAAAGCCAGCTTTTAAATGATAAACCCGTAGGTTCACCAATTATTATTCCGGCTCCAAATCCACTTTTCTGCGATTGCGCAACAGAACAGGAAAAAATTAAAATAATTATTGCAAAAATAATTTTTTTCATCTTTAATAGTTAAATTATTAAATGTAATTATAAAACATAACGTATTATTCAGTGACAATAATAAAAAATCTAAAGCAAAAACAAAAGGAAAACCGTTTATTCAGATTTCATCGGTGAAATTCCTGATTTCTTTTTCATTAGAAAATTTCTTTTCATTGTATTCTCTCGATTTATTTTTCGGAACTGAGAGGCTGACCCATTCTTTTCTTTTCAGAAGCTTTGCCGCAAATATTATCTGACCGACATGATATGCATAATGCGCAAGCTGTCTGTTGAGAGCTTCCATTACCGTTTGCCCTTCATTTCTTATATAAATTATAGTCAGAAGGTCTTCGGGATTTATTGAATTGAATGCGGTAAAGAAACAGTCCCATCCCTCATTCCATTTAAACATTAATTCTTCCCGTGATTTAATATCATTTTCAAATTCTGCATCCCTGTCTCTCCATTCTTTTTCTCCATCAGAGGTGAAAAAATGAGTCCACCTCGATAACATATTCCCCCATAAATGCTTTATCACAATCGCAATCGAATTTGAATTTTTATTAAATGCTTCGAATAATTGTTCTTCCTCTAACTGTTCCATTGCCTGTTCACCGAGTTTTTTATAATAACGAAATAATTTTCCTGTGTTTTCCAGATAAACGTTATTTATTTCGATGTCCATATTAAAAGAATTTAAATTAATAAATATATTTTTATTTTTTATTAAAATATTTTGCCATCGGTTCGAAATAAAATTTAACCCATCCGTCTTTATAGCTTTTTCCCTGGCCGCCGGGGATATTCCATTGCTTTAGAGTCAGCTTGCATCCTTTAGCCGTATCGTCCAGAATTATTTCCAGAATAGAATCCTCATCATCTTTGGGAAAATCTGTAGTTCTCCAGAATTGCAATATTCTTTTACCTTCATCCAGTTCTAAGATTTCACCGCTGATATAGTTATCCCATGCCGTAAAATTACTGCCCGTTTTGTTTTGAATTTTTGCTTTACCTCCTGTAAATGCTGAATGTTCCTTGCTTGACAACCAGGCTTTATACAGTTTTGCTGAACTTGCAGAAAAAGATTTTGATATTTGTATTTGCTCTTTTTTCATTTTAATAATTTTTAACTGATTATCATTTTGCTTTGTCATTTATATTCATTATAGTTGTTTAAACCATTTCTTATGTATATTCTGTAACAGAATTTACAGTTTGTTTAATTCCCTCTTCGTAAGTAGTTGGAGCGAATGCAAATTCTTTTTCAAATTTACTACTGTCAAAGATATAATCTGAATCGCTCTGATATAACATTTCAAAGCTTTCTCTGATATCACTATTGAATAAACCGGCTAATCGAAGCATCCATTTAGAAAGCACAGTATATTTTAGTTCGACATCGAATTCTTTCGCGGTTAATTCAATAAATTCTTTACCTGTAGGAGGATTATTTTTTGTAGGAAGATGCCAAACCTGATTGTATGCACTGTCTGTATTTCCAAGTATAGCCGTGCCTTTACCGGCATCCGGTGTAAAAGTAAATGAATGCTTTACCTTATCATTCACAAGCCATTGTGCTTTCGTACCTTTTTTAATATTCTCAAGTACCAGCATATTTACCACACTCTTATTATTATGAGGACCATAAAAATCCGCTGCACGCGCAATCAATGCCTTCAGGTTTCCACTTTTGACTTCATCTAAAATCATTTGAGAGATTTTTGCCCTTAATTCGCCTTTTTTTGAACATGGGTTAACAGCTGTTTGTTCCGTCATGGGTCCATTAACTTTTCCATATAAATATACATTGTCAAAAAACACCAATTTCGATTTGTATTTTATGCAAGCATCAATTACATTATTGATAATTACAGGCCATTGCGCCAGCCAAACTTTTATATCATATTTCAAACCGACAACTAAATATACAATCTCTGAATCTTTTATCGCATTCAGCACTTGTTCTGGATTCAACAAATCGGCAGAAAATATTTCATCATCAGGATTTACTATCTTGGGATTGCGGCTAACCAGCCTTATACGGTTTGTATATTGTGCAAGATTTTTAGCAAGTTCAGTACTGATTACACCATTTGAGCCTAAAATTGTCTGCATAAATATAAAATATTAAGTTTAATATTTTTAACAATTATAAGCCCTTAATAATTACAGTTTTATGTTAATATAATGTAATTAATTATCTTCCAATATTAGTTATTAGCAGATTTACAAGACGCCAATATTCAGGCTAACGCCAAATTCAAGCCAAGCTTTCAGGCAATAGCAAAAAGCTACCCAGCCCTGCGTATTCTCAGCAAACGCAGGAATACCAATATTATCATTATTCCAGCCATCTTCCAGAACTTTTATAATCGTAGAAGAATCTGTTACAGATTCAAATGTCATTTCGACTTTAGTTTCAATCTTATTACCGAGCCATTTAAAGGAAACAAACTTGTTTTTCTCAATTTTTCCAATGTGTATATCTATTTTAGCATTATAATCTGCCCATTCCCAGACGACCGTTTTCCCTTCTTCCATCGGCGCACTTCCGGCTGTAATAAAATATTTTTCCATTTTTTTATTATCAATAACAGCATCAAAAACATCGCTTACCGGTTTTGCAATTTTAATTTGTGTTTTTATAATCAGGTCCATATTTTAGTCCTATATTTTAAATTTTAAAATGATTTTAAATTTCATTCCAATCCCAGATTTCCCATTTCAAGGCATCAGAAAGCGGAAATCCGCTTTTTTTCATTGTGAGTAAAATATTACCCCTGTGGTGAGCTTCATGGGAAATATAGTATCCAAGCATCGGGAGCACTCCCCGTTTAAAATTGGAAACTTCAAAGTTATTATGCAGGCAATACCGGAAATACTTTTCCATTACTTCTCCGGATTGTCTGAAGGCTTCAATCAGTTTATTTTTAATCGGAATTTCTTCTTTTTCAAACTCAATCAGATTTACCGATATTTTTTTAGCGAATGTTTTCAGCCGCCAGACTCTCACATTATTTACATGTGCTAATTGTCTTGAAATATTCCTTCCTCCCCGTGTACTGAGGGTGACTTTAAACGCTTCTTCGGGAATATTTTCAATCATAAATAAATTGATTCGGTTATGAATATTCCATGTATCTATAATCTGACTTTCGAAATTGCTCATAATATTTTCCGGTTTTAGAATATAACCAAAAAATTTATTTTATAGTTTACCGCAGAAATTAATTTTGACTAATGAACAATGAATAATAAAAGAGTTAAAATAAAAGTAATTAACTCCGGGAAAAAAATCAAATCTTATTCCATTCCCAGATACCTCTTTTCAAAGCATCAGATAGCGGGAATCCGCTTTTTTTCATTGTCAATAAAATATTTCCACGATGATGAGCTTCGTGGGAGATAAAATATCCAAGCATCGGGAGCACACCTTTTCTATAATTGGATACTTGTGAATTATTATGGATGCAATCGCAAAGATATTTTCCCATAACTTTTCCTGATTGTTTGAACGCTTCAGTAATTTTCTTTTTATCCGGAGTTTCTCCTTTTCCAAATTCTATCAAAATTACTTGTAGTTTTTTTGCGAATGCTTTCAACCGCATAACTCTAACATTGATAACGTGTGCTAACTGTCCGGAAATACTCCTCCCTCCACGACCGTTTGGAGTGGTGTGAAATGCTTCTTCCGGAATATTTTTAATCATAAATAGATTTATTCGATTATGAATATTCCAGGTATCTATAACTTGACTTTCAATATTTTTCAAAACTATGTCCTTTCTAGAAAGCCAAAACAGATATAATACTATATAGTTACCCGGAAAAGGTTTATAATTCTTTCAGAACCGTAAGTATATAATCAGTGGAAGGAGGTGTTTGTCCCTGCTGGCGAATAATTCTCAATATTTGTGCCCTGTGATGGATACAATGATAATTCAACTGCAGTGAGACTTCGCGGATTTTTGCCGAGTATTTTCTATTGCGGTCCGTCGGCTGAAAAATAATATCTTTTTCTAATTCGGAATCGTCGATTTTTTCCAGATACTTAATCCATTCATTTACATTTTCACTCCAGAGTTGTTCTAATTGTTCAAGAGGAAAAACCGGTCCCATCCAGGTTAAAGAAGTGTCTTCAACTTTTTTTGTAATTCTATTCATCCATTTTTGGAGGGAATAAATAAAATGACTGAATAACATAACGGATTCTTCTTTATCGGGCATTTGCATTATTGCTTTAAGCAATTTACGATTTGCCCAATCGTTGTATTTGAAAAAATCAATAAGGTATTGTTTCATAATTTATGGTTGTTTTATTTCATTAATTGCACATGTAAACTGAAAATTGAAGATTGATTTGTACCCCGTAGTGGATTCGAACCACTAAAGGCAGAACCGGAATCTGCTGGTTTATCCATTAGCCTAACGGGGCAATTCAATTAATAATTAGAATTAATAATTAATAATTAATAATTAAAGTTAAATATTTGTGACCGTTATAAATAATTAATGAATAATAATTAGAAATTCAATATGTAAAACGTATGAAATAAAACATAAGAGTAAAACGTAAAAAGGACACTCCAAATCGGGGGATTTGGAGTGAGTTGTTATTAAAATTTAAATTCAGAAGAAAATATGTTTATTGCCCTAAATATGCTTTTAATGATTTGGAGCGGGAGGCTTGTCTTAACCTTCTGATTGCTTTTTCTTTTATCTGCCTGACACGTTCGCGTGTGAGTTTATATTTATCTCCGATTTCCTCGAGTGTAAGCGGGTTTTCTTTTTCAAGTCCGTAGTATAATTTTACTACTTCTTTTTCTCTTTGTGAAAGAGTGTCAAGCGCTCTTTCAATTTCAATCCTCAGAGAATCTTTCAGTAATCCCGCATCCGGCATCTTTTCCATTTTGTCGGGCATTATGTCAATTAGTTTCGTATCTTCACCGTGAACGCTCGGAGCATCCATAGACACGTGTCCCCCTGAGTTTTTAAGAGTTTCCTGTACTTCATATATACTCATATCGAGCTGTTCTGCAATTTCAAGAACATTTGGTGTTCTTTCGTTTGCCTGTTCAAGTTCGCTTATTGTTTTCGAAATCTTACTTTTCTGCTGCACGATATTGAGCGGCAATCTGACAACTCTTGATTGCTCTGCAAGAGCCTGAAGAATTGATTGCCTTATCCACCAAACAGCATAAGAAATGAATTTGAAACCCCTGGTTTCATCGAATTTTTTAGCAGCTTTAATAAGCCCTAAGTTTCCCTCATTAATGAGGTCATTTAGGGATAAACCCTGATTTTGATATTGTTTAGCAACGCTAACAACAAATCTTAAATTAGCTTTGACGAGTGTATCAAGAGCTCTTTTATCACCTTTTTTAATCCTTTTAGCCGCATCAATTTCCTCATTGACGGTTAAAGGAGTGGTTTTGCTAATTTCTTTAAGATATATGTCTGTTGATTGGTTTTCTCTGCTTGTGTACTGTTTGCCTAATTTCATTTAACTTGTTTAAATTTATTGTCAGCTTTTTTTACTATTATTAAACGTAAAAACGGGCAACTTAGTTTCTGATTTTAAATAATTATCTTTATTCTAAGTGCCCTTAATAAGCTCAAAAATAACAAAAGATTAATTGATTTTCCGGTGCGATTATACTTCTGCCGTTCCGAGCAAATCAATCTTGTCTTCTTTATGCAATGTAACAATAGCTTTTTTTCTGTCAGCTCGGTAGCCTTCAAATCTGCCTCTTTTTGTAAATTGAGATTTCTTTTTTCCTTTTACAACGGCAGTCTGAACGTTCAATACTCTTACATTGAATTTTTTTTCAACGGCTTTTGCTATTTCGATTTTATTCGAATCCTTTGATACTTCAAATGTGTACTTATTGAGCTGCTCTTGCTGTAAAGTATTTTTTTCAGTTATTAATGGTTTATATAAGATTCTTTTCATTTTTAATCCTTAATTATGATGTAAGACTACGGCAAATATTTCCGACTGCTGATTTCTGCATAAGAATAACTTTGTTATTCACAAGGTCATAGGTTGCAGCTTTATCAGAAATCATCACATTCACTTTTTCCAAATTTCTGCCAGATTTATAAAGATTGTCATTTTTATCTCCCAGGAGAAACAGAGTTTTTTTATCAATCAGGTTCAATGCCTTGAGAATATTATGTAAATCTTTTGATTTTGGTTTATCGAAAGAAAAGTCCTCGATAATCATTATTTCATTTTCCTGTGCTTTAAGACTTAAAGCACTTTTTCTTGCTAGCCTTGCAGCTTTTTTAGGAAGAGTCAGAAAATAACGATGCGGCTTGGGTCCGAAGATCGTACCGCCGCCTTTATTGATTGGTGAACGGCTGGTTCCCTGTCTGGCTCTGCCTGTTCCTTTTTGCCTGAAAGGTTTTTTACCGCCTCCGCTCACTTCACCGCGTTCTTTGGTTTTGTGAGTTCCCTGTCTTTTATTAGAAAGGTAAGATCTCACTGCCTGATAGATGAGATGGTTATTCGGTTCAATTCCGAAAACATCTTCCGGAAGGAGAACGTTTTCTCCGGTTTCAGAACCGTCTATTTTTAATACTTTTAATTCCATTTTTAAGCTTTATAAATTTCCAAAAAATCAGTTTTTGCTCCCGGAACTGCACCCTTTACGAGTATCAGATTCGAATCCGGAATTATTTTAAGAATTTTGAGATTCCTGATGGTAGTTTTATCTCCACCCATTCTTCCCGCCATTCTTTGTCCTTTGAACACTCTCGAAGGATATGAACTGGATCCGATTGAACCCGGGGCTCTTTCCCTGTCGCTTTGACCGTGAGTCCTGACACCACCTGAGAATCCGTGTCTTTTAACACCGCCCTGGAATCCTTTTCCTTTTGATTTACCTGTTACTTTAACTATATCACCGGCTTTGAATATATCAACTTTGATTTCGTCGCCGGGTTTTAGTCCGTTTGCAGGATAGTCTCTCAATTCCCTGAGAATTCTTGCCGGTGCTATATTAAGTTTCTTGAATACTGCGCGTTGAGAATTGTTCGTGTTCTTTTCTCTTTTTACACCGAATGCAATCTGTAGTGCTTCGTATCCGTCTTTTTCTTTTGTCTTTATCTGAGTTATAGTACAGGGTCCTGCTTCAATCACCGTGCATGGATGTGCATTCCCGGATTCCTCAAAGAAAGTAGTCATTCCAATTTTTTTACCAATAATGCCAATCATTAGTATAGATTATAAATTTAATAAAAATTAGTACAGAACAAAACGTCCTATACTTTTATCTCGATATCAACACCGCCCGGAGGATCGAGCTTCGTCAATGCATCAACGGTCTTATTTGATGAATTGAGAATATCAATCAGCCTTTTATGAGACCGTGTTTCGAATTGCTCGCGTGATTTTTTATCAACGTGAGGCGATCTGAGTACGGTATAGACATTTTTTTTCATCGGAAGCGGAATGGGACCGCTGACTATCGCACCTGTGGATTTGATAGTCTTGATAATCCTTTCCGTCCACTTATCGAGCAAAGTATGGTCGTAAGATTTTAGTTTTATTCTTATTTTTTGCGTTGCCAATTTTTTTAAGTATTTTAGCGTTTAAAATATTATTCAAGTATCTTTGTTACGAATCCTGCACCGACAGTCCTTCCGCCTTCTCTGATAGCGAATTTAAGATTTTCTTCCATGGCGATTTCGCTGATAAGCTCTACTATAAGCGGCTCAACGTTATCACCAGGCATTACCATCTGGATTTCCGGTGGTAAGGATACAACACCTGTTACGTCCGTAGTTCTGAAATAGAACTGAGGTCTGTAATTGGTTGTGAAAGGTGTGTGTCTTCCGCCTTCTTCTTTTGATAATACGTAAACCTTACATTCGAATTTTTTATGAGGCGTAATTGTACCCGGTTTTGCAAGGACCATTCCTCTTTCGATTTCATTCTTGTCTATACCTCTTAATAAGAGTCCGCAGTTATAACCGGCAATTGCTTCCGTTAATTCTTTCTGAAACATTTCAGCGCCTGTTACTACTGTTTTCTTGTGCATTCCTAATCCTATAAGTTCAACTTCATCACTTACTTTTACTTTTCCTCTTTCAATTCTTCCGGTTGCAACTGTTCCTCTTCCTGTGATTGAGAATACGTCTTCGACGGGCATTAAGAATGTCTTGTCGATTTCACGTGCAGGTTCCGGAATGTAGCTGTCAACTGCATCCAGTAACTCCTGAATACATTTGAATCTTGGATCATCAACGGTTGCCGCAGTATCAAGACCGGCTTCCATTGCTTTTAAAGCACTTCCTCTGATAATCGGAATTTCATCGCCGGGATATCCATACCCGGTTAATATATCTCTTAATTCAGATTCTACTACTTCAAGCATTAGTTCTGCATCATCTGTAGTCTTTTCCTGTGCATATATCATATCAGTTTTATTCAAGAATACAATAATTGCAGGTACTCCTACCTGTCTGGCTAAAAGAATGTGTTCCTTGGTTTGAGGCATAGCACCATCTGTAGCTGCAACCACAACGATTGAGCCGTCCATCTGAGCCGCACCTGTAATCATGTTTTTAATATAGTCAGCGTGTCCGGGACAGTCAACGTGTGCATAGTGTCTTTTATCAGTTGAATATTCAACGTGCGCTGTCGCAATCGTTATACCTCTTTCTCGTTCTTCAGGGGCTTTATCTATTTCATCGAATTTCTTAACCTTTGCACCGCCTTTTCGTGAAAGATACATCGTGATAGCTGCAGTTAATGTAGTCTTACCATGATCTACGTGACCGATTGTACCGATGTTCACGTGAGGTTTACTAACATCATATTTTTCTTTAGCCATTTTGTTTATTTCTCCTTTTTATAAATTAATATGATTTTAAAATAAAATTTGATTTATGTAATAAATGAGTGGGTCAGGGAGGAATTGAACCTCCCACCTCGTGCTTATAAGGCACGCGCTCTAACCATCTGAGCTACTGACCCAGATTTCGGGAACTCACTCTGCTTGCCCTTTCCGGCTTGCAGAGTGCGTTTTATAAAGCGTTTTTCGTGTCTGATTCTGACGAGTTAAATCCCGGTTACTATCCGGAACTGACCCACTATTATAAAGAACAAAATAAATTTATTGCTTTTTAAACTTTTTGCTTTCCTCTTACAGTTTCAATTATTGTCTCTGAAATATTCTTCGGAACTTCATCATAATGTGCAAACTGCATAGAATATAGTGCCCTTCCCTGAGTCATCGAACGTAAATTTGTCGCATATCCGAACATTTCTGAAAGCGGGACCAGTGCCTTTATCACCTGTGCATCACTTCTCTGGCTCATCCCTTCAATTCTTCCGCGTTTAGAACTTAAATACCCGATTACATCACCCATATATTCCTCCGGTGTAACAACTTCAACTGCCATTATCGGCTCAAGCAATACAGGATTTGCCTTTCTCGCTGCTTCCTTGAAAGCAATGGAGCCGGCAATCTTGAATGCCATTTCAGATGAATCGACATCATGAAAAGAACCGTCAAATAATTTCACTTTAATATCTTCAACCGGATATCCTGCAAGCACACCGGTTTTCATAGCTTCCTGTATTCCCTGGGAAACAGGATTTATAAATTCTCTTGGGATAGTTCCGCCGACAATTCCATTTTCAAAAATATATCCTTTTCCTTTTTCATTCGGTTCAAGTTCAATCCATACGTGTCCGAACTGACCTCTTCCACCTGATTGCCTGATAAACTTGCCTTCCGCCGTAACTTTTTTCTTAATTGTTTCTTTATATGCTACCTGTGGTTTGCCTACATTTGCATCTACTTTAAATTCTCTTCTTAATCTTTCGACAATTATTTCCAGATGAAGTTCACCCATCCCGGAAATCAGTGTTTGTCCTGTTTCTTCATCTGAAGAAACTCTGAATGTAGGGTCTTCATCAGAAAGCTTGCCAAGCGATTCGCCAAGTTTATCCTGGTCTGCTTTGGTTTTCGGTTCTATTGCAATCTGAATAACAGGTTCAGGAAACGTAATTTTTTCAAGAATGATCGGGTCTTCTTCATCACAGAGAGTATCGCCTGTTCTTGTATGTTTCAGACCGACTGCTGCTGCAATATCACCGCAATAAACTTCATCAATATCCACCCTGTGATTTGCATGCATCTGAAGTATTCTTCCGAATCTTTCTTTCTTGCCCGATATGGAATTAAAAACATAACTTCCTGCTTTTGCAAAACCTGAATAAACCCGGAAGAATGTCAGTTTACCGACAAAAGGGTCAGTCATAATTTTAAAAGCCAGCGCAGAAAATTTATCATCATCGGAAACCATTCTTTCAATGTGGTCATCTGTATGTAAATGGTGTCCTATCACACTTCCGGCATCAATCGGTGAAGGTAACAATTCTACTATTTTATCCAGAAGGTCCTGTACTCCTTTGTTCTTGAAAGAAGAACCGCAAAGTACAGGTATAATTTTAACTTTAATTGTTGCTTGTCTTAATACATTTGTAATTTCATCTACTGAAATTTCTTTTCCGTCGAGAAATTTTACCAGTAGTGTATCATCTATATCAGAAACTGCTTCCAGCAGATTCTGTCTGTGTTTTTTTGCTAATTCTTTAAAAGAAGTCGGAATTTCAATTTCGTCATAAGTTGCACCTAATGTTTCTTCGTTATACATTTTGGCTGTCATTGTAATAAGGTCAATTATCCCCTTAAACATATCTCCCTGACCGACCGGCAATGTAATTGGAACTGCATTTGCCTTAAGTCTGTCTTTCATCATTTGAATTACGTGATAATAATCCGCTCCTACCCTATCCATTTTATTTACGAATGCAATTCTTGGTACATTATATTTATCAGCCTGGCGCCATACTGTTTCAGACTGAGGCTCGACACCTCCGACTCCGCAGAATAATGCAACCGCTCCGTCCAGAACCCTTAATGACCTTTCAACCTCTGCAGTAAAATCAACATGTCCGGGAGTATCTATGATATTAATTCTGTGTTCTCTCCAGAAACAAGTTGTTGCTGCTGATGTGATTGTAATGCCTCTTTCTTTTTCCTGATCCATCCAGTCCATGGTAGCAGCACCCTCATGTACTTCACCCATCCGGTGCAGTCTGCCCGTGTAATACAGAATCCGCTCAGTTGTTGTGGTTTTACCCGCATCAATGTGAGCCATTATCCCGATGTTTCTTGTCTTATCTAATGTTAACTGTCTTGGCATTACTTTAAAATATATCCCTTCTTATCTTTTACCATTTAAAATGTGCAAACGCTTTATTCGCTTCAGCCATTCTGTGAACGTCTTCTTTTTTCTTTACGGAACTGCCTTCGTTATTTGCAGCAGCCATAAGCTCATTTGCAAGACGCTGTGACATGCTTTTCTCGTTTCTGGCTTTTGAATATGTCAAGTATCCATTTTATAGCGAGTGCCGTTCTTCTATCAGGCCTGATTTCTGTAGGTATCTGATAGTTTGAACCTCCAACCCTTCTTGACCTTACTTCAATAGCCGGCATTACATTATTTACAGCTTTATCAAAGACTTCCAACGGATTAGTTTTGGTCTTCTCTTCAATAAGTGACAGTGAACTGTAAAATATCTTTTCAGCAGTTGCTTTCCTGCCTTCATTCATAATGCTGTTAATGAATCTCGCGACCAGAATATTATTGTAAATCTGGTCAGGTTTTCTGATTCTTTTTTCTGCTCTTTTTCTTCTCATTAAAAATTATTTAAGTAAAAAGTTATTTTGTTTTAAAAAGTATTATTTAATATCTTCTATTTTGCAGCTGTTTCTTTTGCTCTTTTAGCTCCGTATTTCGAACGTGCTTTTTTTCTGTTCGATACACCTGCTGTATCCATTGCTCCTCTGATTATGTGATATCGTACTCCGGGTAAGTCTTTTACTCTTCCGCCTCTGATAAGCACAATTGAGTGTTCCTGCAGATTATGACCCTCTCCCGGGATATATGCAGTGACTTCTATTCCATTTGTCAATCTCACACGGGCAACCTTTCTCAAAGCCGAATTTGGTTTTTTCGGGGTTGTTGTGTAAACCCTTGTGCATACTCCTCTTTTTTGAGGACAGGAATCCATCGCAGGGGCTTTGCTCTTATACTCAATAACTTTTCTACCTTTACGGATTAATTGATTAATTGTCGGCAAAACTATTAGGTTTTAACGTTTATAAAAATTTTTAAACAGTAAAATTACGGAAATTTATATTCTAAGTCAAGATTAAATGATATATAATTTAGGAACTTAGTGAAGTGTCAAAAGCCTGAAAATAACAATATTTACATAGATTGAGGACTGATTTGTTCTGTTACATTAGATTCTACTCGGGACCCCCTGTTTCCCGTAATTTATCCCGTTAATCTTGTATAACCTCTTACGTCTTACATCTTACGTTTTACATTAACTCTTGTTAATCCTGTCTAATACTCCAGAGTAAATCTCAAATATGAATAAACCATATCTTTTACAATGTTTGCGGTAATATTATTCTCCCTGGAATATGTAAGATTGATATCAAAAGTGAATCCCCGGATTGGCTCGAATCTAAACGTCCCGCCTATAATATCTGTGTTAAACCTTATCCCATCCAGAAAAAATGCGTCCGGTGAATCTATCCCTTCCCTGTAAGGTGTAAATGCATCACCTCCTACATTCTTAATAAGATTGCCCGATGCATCCACAATATTTTTACCTTTTCTTATATGCTGATACTCAAGAAAAAATGATAATTTACTTGAAAGGTTGTAATTTAATTTGGAATAAACCTGGTCTGCATTTGGTCCGATACTATGCCCCAGAATTACACCATATGCAGTATATGTATTTTCAGGATTTTCGTGTGTATAAGTGTAAGGTCTGATTCTGGTATATTCCAGAACGAATGATAAATTTGGAATTTTTAAAGGTTCATAAAAGAATGCTCCTATCTGGTATCCCGTTTTATTAGCCTTTGCCATGTTCAAATCCTGAAGATTTCCTATAGGGTTTTCATCTATAAAAAAAGAAAATTGAAATTCAGCATTTTTAAGGAAATGAGTTTGTAAATCCATTCCTAAAGCACCATTATCCCTGTCCTGAAGCGACATTTCTGCAAATTTATAAAATACTATCGGAGGAAGATAAGCGAATTCTACTCCGCGTCCTGAATATATCATTGACTCCATAATACCAACATCTAAAACGTCATCAAATGAAAGTTGAAACCTGTTGGCAGCAAAATATTTTGTGTAACGATCTGCAGGTGCACCGAAATTTCCTACTGTGGAAGCGTGAATGGATGAATAATTAAGAACTCCATAAGTGAATCCGAACTTGAAAAAATCCATAACCGGTCCAAGCCCGGAGAGAGTCATGCTATTACCGTACCCGTGTCCGAATTTAATTGGTTCTCTGCCAAACTGAAGTGATAATTTCATACCTTCGGATGGCTCTGCATAGTATCTCAGGTATGCTTCATGAAAATCATAATTCCGAAGGTTCTCCAGATTTTCATTAAATTTAAAATTCGGTATAAGTCTCGGGTCAACCAGCTTTGCAAGGTCCGGCGAACCTGTAGCTCCTCCTTTAATCAAAGAAAAATAATATCCTAAATGGTCAAAGAAAGTTCCTCTGACCCTGAACCCGCCGTCAAAAAGCCAGGAATTCATTTTATTGGGTTTTAATTCACCTATCGGATTCAGGTGCCCCATCACATCTGCAAAAAAAGTATTTTCATTTCGTTTATATGCATAAAGATATTTCTGCTTATCTGAAAAAAATTCAGACGTCGGATATTTCGGAAATAAATTCCCGCCTAAGAAAGAATATGAGTTTTTTCTGCTTTCTTCGCTATCTGTAAATTCAATTTTGTACTTTCTTAGTATTTCCCTCTCAGTTGTAGCTTAATTCACTTTGCTTTACGGATATCTGTGTCAGAAAATCCGAAATTTCTTTTCTCGACATATTCGGATTATCATCGTGTATGCTTGTTATTATCTTTTTCACACTCATAATTTTTAAATAATCATATACAGGATTCTCTAGCGGAACATTTTCATGCTGTGCTGAAAGCAGAACCGGTATGAAACATAATAACAGAACTGTGTAAATAATTTTTTTCATATTTTAATTATTTAATGAAAAGATAATACTGCCTTTTGTAATATTAAATAAATCCTTTTTAAAATTCTGTGTAAGAGATAATCTTATTTCACATTCTAATTTCACTTTATCATCAGAAACATTATTAATGATTTTGTAATTATTGGATTCTATAAAATTCATCACCGGACCTATATATTCATATCCGAATTCCATTTTAATATTTTCATATATAAATTTTTCAATCATATTTTCTTTTTCTATTGAAGTTAATGCCGCTTCCGAATATGCCCTCCTCAGTCCGCCAACTCCCAGTTTTACCCCGCCGAAATATCTCGTAACTACAATCAGCACATTCGTCAGGTCGTATTTATCAATCGCTTCAAGTATCGGTTTTCCTGAAGTGCCTGATGGCTCTCCGTCATCATTTGCACGGAAATTATTTTTATCAATTCCCAGCCTGTAAGCATAAGGATGGTGGCGTGCATCAAAATATTTTTCCCTTATCGATTTTAAATTACCATTGATTTCATCCGAATCCTGAACCGGAAATAATTCAGATATAAAAACTGATTTTGTAATTTTTATTTCAGCTTTATTGTAATTTTTAACTGTAAAATATTTATCTATAATCTCCATTTAACAATTTACAAACATTCTTTTTCTTTTTTTCGTGAACTTAGTGTCCTCAGTTTTTATTTTAAATTATTAATTACTAATTACTAATTATTAATTATTACTCATTACTTTCCATGCATCTTCACTTACAAGCGGAACAAATCTGAAATAATTATGTCTTTTTATATTCAGCTTTGGTTTTGGACCATCTGAGCTTTCTTTTTTTATTACAAGCATCTCCTGTGTATCTTCATCGCCAACAGGTATTACTATTATACCTCCTGTTTTCAACTGATTGACAAGCGCCCTTGGAACTTTCGGACTGCCCGCAGTTACTATAATTTTATCAAATGGAGAATATTCTTTCCACCCTTTGCAGCCATCACCGCACTTCAGTAATGCTCTTGAACCGAGTTTACTAAGAAGCGCAGATGTCTTCTTATAAAGTGCAGGAATTCTCTCGACCGAATAGACCTGAGCACCGAGTGTTTCAAGTATAGCCGCCTGATAACCTGAGCCGGTGCCTACTTCCAGCACTTTATCTCCCGGCTGAATATCCATCAGCTCTGTCATGAATGCAACGGTATATGGCTGGGATATTGTCTGGTTACAATCTATCGGCAAAGGATTGTTATCATATGAAAATTTTTTCATATCGCTGTCAACAAATAGTTCCCTCTTTACCAAATCAATAGCATTCAGTACTTTCTCACTGCATATCCCTTCAGTCTTTAAAATGTTCAACAGGTTTTTACGTTTGTTATAGTATATATCGAGAGGCATTTATCTGTTAATTAATTCGATTTGGATTTTTCATCAGGTTTGGCAAATACTTTCATAACAGATTTCGCAACATTTTCTGTCGAAAGAGCATATGTCAATTTCTCTTTCAGGTCTGCGGCATCTTTTGTTACATTTAGCCTGCCGTCTTCAGCAATCGAAACTACAGATCTTTCTTCTGATACTATTATAGTAATTGCATCTGACACCTCAGAGATTCCTAAACCTGCCCGGTGCCTGGTACCCAGATTTCTGTTACTTACGGAGACTGTCTCTGAAAGCGGTAAAAGGCATTTTGCAGCCTCGATTTTATTATTATTAATTATCACGGCTCCGTCGTGCATAGGAGATTTTGGATTAAAAATCGAGACGAGAAGCTCGGTATTAATTTTAGACTGAATCAGAATTCCTGTCTCTATAATGTTTTCAATTCCCGTTGAGCGCGTAATCACTATAAGGGCACCCCACCCCCTCTTTTGAAATTCAACACAGGCATCAACAAGCTCTGTTATATCCTGATTGATGTCTATCTTCAAAAATAACCTTGCGATATTTGTCCTGCCAATTATCAGCAGAAGTCTTCTGATTTCCGGCTGGAATAAAATTATAAAAGCAATTACCCAGATGTCAGTCAGCTTACCTAACAGCCAGCCAATTGCCTGCATATTCAGAAGTTTTGCAATAAAAGAAAATCCTATTATCAAAAGAAGCGCAAAGAATATCTGGAACGCAATGGTTCCGCGCATAATTTTATATAGCTTATAAAACACAAAAGCCACGATTGCTATATCAATCAGGTCAATTACTCTTACCGGTATAAATCCTATTTTAAATAATTCCATATATGATAATTCTTAAAAATCAACGGCTAAAGTTGCAAAGAAATATGAATCCTTAAATGTTTTTGACAAAAATTTTGAATCTGAATTTTTATACTGATACTTTATTGCCAGATAGTATTGCCTGATTGGCTGAATCAGTAAATTAGCAGTCAGGATAGTCCTGTTAATCCTGTGTCCTTCGAGAAAAAGATTATGACGGCTGTTGAAATAATCCAAACTCCCGATATTTATATTTCCGCCCCAGTTTGTAATTATATTGCCATTTTGGTCATACTCAAATCCATCTCCTGACCGCTGATACTGGAAAAGCAAATCAAGTTTAATTCTGCTTGTAACATCGATTTTTAGTTTTGCGGCAATCTCATCAGAGTTCGGAGGTAATGCGTGACCAAGAGCCAAACCCCAGTTTGTATATTGGTCTTTATTTGAACGATGCGAATATACAAAAGGGTCAAGGTGGGTGAATTCAAGCGCAAATGTCAGATTCGGAATAGTGAAAGCATCCGTCCATATAGCACCTACCTGGTAAGCAAATTTATTTTCATTAGCCAAATATCCCGTGTCGCTTATAGTTGCAAGATTCAAATCATCTATCAGCAAAGTCCCCTGAATAGCAAGATTATTAACCGGGTTTACCTCAACTTCTATTCCAAGTAAGGAATTGCTTTGTGTTGTACTATTCACACCTGAGTTCAAATCAGCGGATATAAGAAAATTAAGCGGATTCAGATATGTCAGGCTGAATGGGGATGTAGAACTGATTATTGTTTCAGATAAACCTAATTTAAAAAATCTCGAAAAATTTATGTCCAGCCTGTGTGTTGCAATATTCTTCCAGTTCAATTCTGTTCCCATCGAATCCCCTTTTAAAGCACCATATATAAATGAATATTTTAATGCCTTATAATTCAAATCAAATTTCAGAAAATCAAAAGGCACAGCATTATTGGAGAGATACATTTTATCAATGTATCCGTAACCGTTGTTCAGGGCTTCTCTTCCTATAGTCAGGGCAAGCCAGTTTGTTTTAGTCTGGTAACGTATGTAACCTTCGTATGAATCGAAATTTTTATTCTCATTTACAAACTTAGCACTTGAATGCAATTTAGGGTCAGTTTCCGCAGCAAAGAATACATCTTTGGTTTTTCCTTTAAGTTTCACTCCATTTGATGCTCTCAGGTAAAATCCCAGTGTATTAAATAATGTACCTCGTCAGCCTGAAACCCAATTCACCAAGTGTTATCGAATTGGTTTTTATAGAATCACCGTTGGATTCACGGTGTGATATATTTCCCATTACATCGAGAAAAAATGTAGCGTTAGTGTCTTTATAGAAATAAAGGTATTTTTGTTTTTTATCTTTAAATATTTTATCAATTGAAAAATCCGATAAAAGAGATTCCTGATTCTTCACTTCCCCGCTAATATCATTTTCAAACTCTACTTTGTAATCATCGAGAAACTGTTTATCAATTCCGGCTAATTTATTCTGATGGTCATTAATAATCGTAAGATATTCACCAACTTCTTTTCTCGAAATAGGAATATTTCCTGAATTATAATCATTTATCAATCCTTTTAACTGCATTTTTTTAAGGTAATCATATACGGGATGCGAGACCGGAACAAGCTCAAACTGAGCCTGTAAAGAACTAACGAACGAAAAAATAACAAAAATCAGTAAAACCCACTTAGAAATTTTCATGATAAATTATTAATTTAGTGAAAGTAAATAAAAATGATTAGTATTGAAATGATAAGATTCAGTAATAAACTTAATGAACTTTCTCTTAATCATCCTAATCATTTGAATCATTCCAATCAGTGATTCCCTTTACTCAACAAATTTATTGAACTTTTTTCTGAAATTCTTTACATTGTTAATAATTTATGTAATTTTTAATTTTATACAATTGTAAATTATTTTTATCGGGAAAAATGAAATTGGAATATTTAGGATATAATGAGGATTTACTGAACTTCAGAATCAAGAATGATTTAACTGATTTTGAAGTCGGGAGAGTAACAAAGGAACATAAGGAAAGGTACATTGTACAAACAGAAAATAGTGAGTACGAAGCCGAAATCACAGGTAATATGCGTTTCTCTGCAGATTGCCGTCTGGATTTTCCTGCTGTCGGTGACTGGGTAGCCTTAACGGTTTACGATTCTGATTTTGCAATCATATATAAGATATATCCAAGAAAATCAATCCTGGAAAGACAGGCAATCGCAAAATTCGGCGAGTCGCAAATAATAGCAGCAAATATAGATTACGCTATCATTACCGTTGCAGTTGACAGGGATTTTAATTTAAACAGAATAGAACGATATCTGACTTTGTGCTATTCAGCAAAAGTAGAGCCTATAGTTTTACTAAGCAAAATCGACCTTATCAGCAAATCAGAACTCGGCAATTATTTATTGGAAACAAAAAACAGGTTGAAAGATATTAAGATTATACCTCTGAGCAGTGAAACAAAATTTGGTTATGATAATTTAGAATCATGTTTATTAAAAGGAAAAACATATTGCTTTTTGGGTTCATCGGGCGTAGGAAAATCAACAGTGATAAATAATTTAACAGGCAAAGAAATTATGAAGACAAGTAATATCAGTACAAGCACGAATAAGGGCAGGCATATTACAAGTCACAGGGAATTAGTAATTCTTGAAAACGGCAGCCTGTTAATAGATACCCCGGGAATGAAGGAAATCGGGATTGCTGATACTACAGACGGACTCGAAATTACTTTTGACAGCATTATTCAGTTATCACAGAATTGTAAATTTACTGATTGCACTCATACGCACGAAAAGGGTTGTGCCGTTTTAGAGGCAGTGGAAAATAATATTATAGATAAGGATGCTTACAAAAATTATTTTAAAATGGAACGGGAGAAAATACATTTTCAATCAAGCATTTACGATAAAAGAAAAAAAGACAAACATTTCGGAAAAATATGTAATGAAATAATGAAATACAAAAAACAAAATAAGTATTAACCTGTTTACATTTTACACCTGCCCTCCGTTTCGTTGGGAGGGTCTTTCCTTTTTCTTTTTAATTCATCAATTCCGGGATTCACTCTAAATCATCCTTTGCCTGTCCTTACCCATCTTGAATCCATAGGGAACAAGTCGGGATTCTTCAGGATTCTGTTATCCTCAGTGTAGGGTTAATCCCTTCTACCGTCTTACATTTCATATTTGACGTTTGAAGTTTTTCCTCTTACCTTTTACGTTTTACTCTTTATTCTGTGATTCCTTTTTTTTAACAAACTCAACAAACTTAATTAACTCAATGTACTTTATTTATCCTGTCAATCGTGTTCTATATCCCGTTAATCCAGTTTACATTGATAATTCATTTAAATTCACGCTAATGATTGTTATATTAAAAGGTTATACAGGAAAATGTTTAAAGAAGAAATAAATAACGAAAATATTGAAACCGGCGGAAAATCCCACGAATACTGGACAAAACTATCCGATTATGAGGGTCCGCTTGATATTCTTCTTCACTTCGTAAAGGAAGAAGAGTTAAATATTTATGACATTCCCATTTCAAAAATCACTCACGATTTCCTGGAATATATTAATTACATGCAGGCACTTGATATTGAAGTGGCAGGTGAATTCTTACTGATGGCATCAGAGCTTATGAAAATAAAAGCAAGAATGCTTCTTCCGCAGTTGGATGATGAAGGACAACTAATGGAAGAAGACCCGCGAATTACTCTCGTGAGAAAGCTTCTGGAATATAAAAGATTCAAGGATATCAGTAATGAGATTTCAATTTTAGAAAAGGAAGCAAGAAACATATTCTGCAGGGAGTATTTTGAAAAGGATGAACGGTCATACGAGAAAAATTTCGAGGAAGATAAAAGTCTTAAAAATGTAACTATATATAATTTAATCAAGGGTTATAAAAATGTAATCTCCGGAATGAAAGGGCAGGTGTTCCACCCTATCGAACCTCTGGATATTTCTCCCGAGACACAACGTGAATTCCTGCTGGAGATTCTTCAGCGGATTAGCAAAATTGATTTTGATGAGCTTACAAAAGATATGAAGGAAAAGATAATTGTAGTTTGCACTTTCCTGTCAATTTTACAGCTTGCCTTGGAAGGATATTTATGGATTGATGTAGAGCCGCAGAAATTATCGAAATTTTCAATTAAACGAATTTTAGAACAGGCAATTGCAGAATTCTGATTATAAAAATATAATTGAAGCTATTTTATTCGGCTCAGATTCCGAACTTTCTTTAAAACATATTAAAGAAATTCTGGAAACCTTTAAGATAAATTTGAAAACTGAAGCAATCGAAAAGCAAATTGATGAATTGAATGAAGGATATATTATTAACCGTTCATCATTTGAGATAATAAAAATTGCAGGCGGATACCAGTTTGCAACCAGAAAAGAGTTTGCGCCATATGTCGGTAAACTTTATGCAGAAGCGCAAAAGAAAAAGCTTTCTCAATCTGCTCTGGAAACACTTTCTGTAATTGCATATAAGCAGCCGGTTACTAGAAATGAAATTGAATTTGTAAGAGGTGTTAATGTGGATTATATTGTCAATTCCCTTCTTGAGCGGGAGTTAATTTCTATTATTGGCAGGGCGAATACACCGGGAAGACCTATACTATACGGTACTACAAAGAATTTCCTCCGCGTTATCGGACTGAATTCACTTGAAGATCTTCCAAAACTCAGGGAAATAAACGATATCCTGAAGACTGAAAGAATTGAAGGCATAACAGAAGCCGATATAGATCTTTTTAATTCAATGAACGAGTCTGAAACCGGTGCAGAATTAATAATTCCTGAATCTCCTGAAGATATAAAGGAAACTTCCACTCAGGATGAATCGGGAGAATCACTCAGGGATATTGAAGAGGAAAAAACTGAGGATTCACCGGAAGATGAAATCAGTCAGTCAGATAAAGAAGAAAATCAAATCATAGAAAACTATATAAATACAGAAGAGAAGAAAGAAGAAGATAATGACAGACAACCGGGTCAGGATAAATAAATTTATATCCGCAAACGGAATACTATCCAGAAGAAAAACTGACGAATATATACTTCAGGGAAGAATCACCATTAACGGAATTACTATCTCAGAACCGGGATACAGGGTAATTCCTGAAACAGATAAAATCAGAATTGATGGTGAACTTGTAAAATTAAACTTGAAAAAAGTTTACTTACTTTTAAACAAACCGTTAAGGACTATATGTTCTGTTTCAGATGAAAAGAGGAGATTGACCGTAGTAGATTTGATTAAGATAAAAGAAAAAATATTCCCTGTCGGACGGCTCGATTATGATTCATCTGGTTTGTTAATACTGACGAATGACGGTGAATTTGCGAATCAGACTGATGCATCCGAAATTTAAAATTTCGAAAACTTACTTCGTTAATATTTCTAAACCGCTGGATGAAAAATACAGGGAACAATTGATGAAGGGAGTACTAATCGATTATAAAAAGACCGAACCCTGCACAATCAAGTTTGTGAATCCTAAAGATAAGCAAAATCTTTATATAACAATCAGGGAAGGAAGAAACAGACAGGTAAGGAAGATGTTTGAAAAGCACGGTTATTTTGTACGCAAACTTCACAGGGTGGAATATGGAAACCTGAAACTGACAGACCTGCAGGAAGGCAAATGGAGACATCTTACAATGAAAGAATTAGAAGAATTAAAAAGCTTAATTAATAAAAACGAAATCAAATAATGACAGAACAAAACGAACTTATTAAAAGAAGACTTGAAGAACTTGAAGAGATTAGAAAACTCGGAATCAATCCCTACCCTCACAGATATGAATTGACATCAAATTCAAAGGATGTGATTGAAAGTTTCAAAGACCCTGAATCTGATGAAGAAAAGGAAAAGCAAAAAGAAGTTGTTGTTTCTATTGCAGGCAGGATAACGGCTATCAGGAAGATGGGCAAAGCAACATTTTGCCATATAAAAGATGATAAAGGAAAAATACAATTATATCTGAAGAAAGATGATATTGGTGAAGATGCATATAAAACTCTGAAACTCCTTGATATAGGGGATATTATTGGAGTAAAAGGGTTTGTTTTCAGAACCAGGACAGGTGAAATATCCGTACACTGCAATGAATTTACTTTATTGTCTAAATCCATATTCCCTTTGCCTATCGTTAAAGAAGAAGTAACGGAATCCGGTGAAAAAATAATTCACGATGCATTTGCAGATGTTGAACTGAGATACAGGCAAAGATATATTGACCTGATTGTTAATGATAATGTAAAAGATGTTTTCATTAAACGCTCCGGAATTATTAAATCGATAAAAAAAACATTGGAGAAATATGATTTTTTTGAAGTCGAAACACCCACACTTCAGACAATATACGGCGGAGCTAATGCAAGACCTTTCAGTACTCATCATAATGCACTCGATATAGATTTATATTTAAGAATATCAAATGAATTATTTTTGAAAAGACTCATCGTCGGCGGATTTAACCGTGTTTATGAATTCGTTAAAGACTTCAGAAATGAAGGAATAGACAGAACGCACAATCCGGAATTCACGCAGGTCGAATGGTATCAGGCATATGGAGATTATAACGATAGTATGAATCTTTTTGAAGAGGTAATAGAACAAGCTTGCATCGCCGTGAACGGCACTACTAAAATAAATTATCAGGGAACAGTACTTGATTTTAAGAGACCCTGGAAAAGAATTAAAATGACTGAAGCTATAAAAGAAGCTACAGGATTAGATGTTATAGAATTGACCAAAGATGAAATATTAAGTTATATGAATCAGAAAGAAATAGATTTCGATAAAAAGATTTCTTTTAGTAAAGGTCTTTTAATTTCGGAATTATTCGAAGCAGTATGTGAACCGACCCTTATTCAGCCTACATTCGTTATAGAACATGCAATTGACTCAACTCCTTTATGCAAACCATTACGTGAATATTCTCCCGAAAAGCTTGAAGAAATGAGAAAAGACCCGGAACAGGTTATCTTTGTTGAAAGATTCGAGCCATATATAAACAAATGGGAAGTTGGAAATGCATACACGGAATTGAATGACCCGATATTACAGCGAAATCTATTCGAAGAGCAGGTTGAAAGAGGCAGAGGCGGAGAAGAAGAAACACATCCAATGGATGATGATTTCATCCGGGCTATTGAAGTAGGAATGCCTCCTACGACAGGTGTCGGAATGGGAGTGGACAGAATTGTTATGCTTCTGACGAACTCGGTTAATATCCGTGATGTAATATTTTTTCCGTTGATGAAACCGACTTCATATTAATAATTAGTAATTAGTAATTAGTAATTAATAATAATTCTCCTTCCCAAGTCGAAGAACCTCCGTGGAGGGCTCCAGCTTAGGAAGGAATTAAAAAATTAAATTTTAACAATCATAAAATGAAATATAACAACAGCATACTCGAGTTAATCGGAAATACACCTTTAATAAAACTCAATAAACTTACAAAAGGATTTAAAGCGAGTGTATTTGCAAAGATGGAATCACTGAATCCCGGAGGAAGTGTCAAAGACAGAATAGGTCTTTCAATGATAGACGCTGCGGAAAAAGACGGAAGACTTAAACCGGGAGGTACAATTATTGAAGCGACGAGCGGTAACACGGGAATAGGTCTGGCTTTAGCAGCAGCAGTGAAAGGATACAAGAGCATTATAGTTGTAACCGATAAAGTGAGTATGGAAAAAAGAAACTACCTTAAAGCTTTAGGTGCTGAAGTAATAGTCGTTCCAAAAGCGGCTCCTCACGACTCACCTGAATATTATATGAATAAGGCACAGACGATTGCAAATGAAACTCCGAATTCTTTTTATACTGCTCAGTACACTAATATGGCAAATCCTGATGCACATTACAGAACCACCGGTCCTGAAATCTGGGAAGCAACAGACGGTAAAATAACTCATTTTGTTGCAGGTCTTGGAACAGGTGGAACTATTACCGGAACTGCAAGATACCTGAAAGAAAAAAATCCGAAAATAAAAGTTATAGGAGCAGACCCGATAGGCTCTATTGGAAAAATTTATAAAGAAAAAAGAGAAACTCCTGAAGTTCAGCCTTATTTAATAGAAGGAATAGGGCTTGATATAATTCCGGAGATAATGGATTTCGACCTGATAGATGAAGTGATAGAAGTGACAGACCAGGATTCAATCAGAGTATGCCATGAACTGACAAAGCAGGAAGGTCTCTTTTGCGGAGCATCATCCGGAACACTCGCACACGTTGCACTGGAAATCGCAAAAAATCTTGATGAAAAAGCTATTGTTGTATTTATACTCTGCGACATTGGTGAAAGATATCTATCGAAATTCCATAATGAAGAATGGCTTAAACAGAATAATATAAGTTGAAAAGTTGAAAACGTAAGACGTGAAAAGTCAAACGTGAGACGAAAGAGATAAGAGTTTAAATTAATAGATAATATTCTAATCCAACTCCCCCCTTTTACAAAGGGGGGCTCGGGGGGTTAAAAAATTTTTAAGTTTAAATATATATTAATACCATTTAAAAGAACAATATATAATTATGAAATACAGATTTGAAACAAAAGCAATTCATTCAGGACAGGAGCCTGAAGAAGTAACAGGGTCGGTAAATATTCCCATCTTTCAGACTGCAACATATTCAAATAAAAAGTTAGGAAAAACAAAAGGCTTCGATTACGGACGGACAATAAATCCCACCAGACTTGCATTGGAAAAGAATCTTGCAGAATTGGAAAATGGAAAATATGGTTTTTGTTTTTCATCAGGTATGGCAGCCATTCATTCAATAATAACAATGTTCAAACCGGGAGACCATATTATCTGTTCAAATAATGTTTACGGCGGAACATACAGAATGTTTGACCAGATAATAAAAGACTATGGAATTGAATTTTCATTTGTCAATACGTCAAACATAAACGAAATCAGAAATGAAATAAATGATTTTACTTCATTAATCTATGTTGAAACCCCGACAAACCCGATGCTTGGAATATCTGATTTGAAAGCTATATCAAAATTAGCAAAGGAAAAGAAGATTCTTACCTGTTGTGATAATACATTCATGAGTCCTTATTTTCAGAATCCTCTTGATTTCGGAATTGATATTGTAGTTCATAGTTCGACAAAATATATAAACGGGCATAGTGATTTAATCGGAGGGTGTGTCATTACATCCGATGAAAGAATCGCCGAAAAAATTAAATTCATTCAAAACTCAATTGGGGCCGTTCCTTCTCCGCTGGATTGTTTTTTGATACTCCGCTCCACTAAAACCCTTGCTCAAAGGATGAAAGCACACGATGAAAATGCAATTGCTATAAGCAAAATATTAGAAAAGAATAAAAAGATTAAGAAAATATATTATCCGGGGTTGAAATCCCATCCTCAGCATAGTCTGGCAAAAAAACAAATGAGAGGATTCGGAGGAATCATTTCCATAGACCTTGGAAGTTTTGCAAAAGCAAGAAAATTCTGTGAGTCACTTAATATTTTTCAGTTAGCAGAATCACTCGGAGGAGTTGAATCACTGGTTTGTCATCCTGTATCAATGACTCACGGCAGCATACCCAAGAAGCTAAGAGAAAAAACAGGGCTTTCGGATGGGTTGGTCAGGCTTTCGGTAGGAATTGAAAATTCTCTCGACCTCATAGAAGATATTCAGAATGCTTTAAAAAAGATTTAGGCACAATTATTTCCCCCCTTTACAAGGGGGGACTAAGAGGGGTGTAAAGTTTAAATGTATTTTAATAGAAGAAACATTCTAATTTAACTTTAATGATTTTTAGAAATATAATGAAATCCTTACCTGTTCTGATTTTTATTTTATTTCTTAACATTCCGGATTCGTATTCTCAGGATACTTCATCTTATAAAGACCCTTCGACATTAGATGTTAAAATATTCAGAGCAATAAATAATTCAAGAACTCCGACATTAGATAAAATTGTTTTCGTGACAGATAAATCTGTATTCCCGGCAGCTATTTTAACACCTGCAATTCTATTTACAGTATCCCGTATTAATAAAAATTATTATGATGAGAATTCAGCGGTTCTTACTTCATTATCAGAGGTAACATCATTTGGCGTTACATTCGCTGTGAAAAATATTGTAAAGAGACCAAGACCATATGATGTTTTGAAAAATGTTAACCGGTATAAAAATGATATGGCATTCACTGACCCTTATTCGTTTCCGTCAGGCCATACCTCGACTGCATTTTCACTTGCTACATCTCTTACTTTAAGATACCCCGATAAACCGGTTCTGATTACAGGATTATATTTGTATGCCTGTTCTGTATCACTCGGGAGAATTTATTTAGGCGTTCATTACCCTACTGATGTGATAGGCGGTATGATAATAGGCTCAGGCAGTGCAATATTAATTTATTCGCTCAGAAAAGAAATCATTTCAGCAAAAAATTCTCTTTTTAATGAAAAAGGAAGAGAAGACAGAAACAGCAGTTCTAATTATACAACTTTTTTACTTTCATCATTAATTGCATCTGATGTTCTGAATTATTTGTTTGAAAGATTTGACAATAAAATATTGAACAATACAAGATTCGAGGCTGGTGAAAATTCCGTCCATGGCGGTTATAGTTTAAAAATGAATTATTATTTTTAGCAGTATTAAGTACCTTTTTTATTTCCCCAAAGAATAATTTGGAGGCGGTCAGTATAATTCATTTGATATTTTTTGCAGAGTTCCGAAACCATTTTCCTTTTTTTATTTAATTGTTCTTTTGTAATTCCTTCAGGCATCAGGAATATATCTTTATTTTTGAATCCTATTAATTGCTGAAGCTCCAGAATTTCTTCAATATCTTTTTCTTCTGTTATAACAAATTTCCACTGAATATCATAGGTCCCATTTTCAGAATCTTTCTGAAACTTTCTCATTGACTCTTCATTAATACGTTTAAACGAATGAAACTGTTCGTATTTTGTATCGAAGGGAATAGAAGATTTCAATTTCGGGCTGATGCTCGCTAAATGAATATTCTTTGCAAATTTGCCATAAATTGTTCCGTTTGTTTCAAGTGTTATAAAGGTGTTTTTAAATCCGGATTTTAATACAGAACATAAATCATATAATTCAGTCGATTGTAAAGCGGGTTCTCCACCGGTTATTACTACATCACTGTTTTTATATTTTGAGTATTCGTTAATTATTTCCGAAACAGAAATATCTTCTTTGTTATCTTCTTTTTCAGGAAACCAGCTAGTATATGCTGTGTCGCATAGATTCCCTCCTGAAAATTTACATCTCAGGTTACAAAAATTTGTCCTGATAAAAAAAGAAGGGTAACCTGTCCGTTTCCCTTCTCCTTGTAAAGAATAAAATAACTCGGATATTTTCAACCTAATCCAGTTTAGAATTTAAAGTTTTAACATTCTGATATGAATCTAGTTCAACATTAAATGAACCGACTTTAATCTTAATTTCAATCTTTACAGGCATCTTAACTATATCATCGGTCAGCCATATTACTAAATCGTCGCTTGCACTGAAAAGCCCTCCTGACATACCCATAGGTTTTACTTTTATGCATTTGAATTTTCCCGCATCGACTGAAACTTCTTCCCTCCCAAGATATTTAACTTCGAGAGGTTTTGCATCTTCTTTATCGAAAACCTGAAATGTAGTAATTAAATCCCATGCATTTAAATTTGGAATATCAAATGTACGGGCATAATAGAATGCACTGACCTGATCCTGCGTATATTCGGGAATTGTAACTTCTTTTTTAAATGTATTTGTATAACCTTCAAATGTTTTAACTTTATGATTTTCCTGGTCAAATATAGCTTCGAACTGTTCTTTATATTTACCCTGAATTTTATCACTGTTATATCTCCATGGGAAAAATCCCTGAGCATCAAGATTACATTCATACCTTTCATCCAGTTTATAAACCCATTCAAATGATGAAGATGTCCTGACAGTTATGTTGATTTTATAACAATCCCTGCCATTAACATTTATAAGGTAAGGAGCGACTTCCATTGTAGCATCACCGGCTTTGACGCCTACATAATTAATTACGAAATTTAGTTTCTCTCCCAGTCCGAATGAATTCTGATTTACCGTCCTGAATTCATATTTTGTCTTCGTAACAGTATCTTCCTGAGCAAAAGAAAATGCTCCGGTTAACAGCAAAATCCCAAATATTAATATCGTTTTTTTCATTCTTTTAGTGTTTAAATATTAAACTTAATATATTAGTATATTGTTTCACAATTTCTCTGTTAAATACCTTAAAAATTAGTAAATAATTCCCGATAAAGAAATTGAAAATTGGAACTTATTTATGCTGAATTTTCGCCAAAATTATCAATTTTATTAATTATTTTTCAGAATCTTTTTGATTTCTTCGAGTACTCTCAGCGGGGAAATTGAGTCCATATCTCCGTTAAGAGTTTCAGGTTTAAGGATAACTGCATTTTCACTCAGTGGTCTCCATCGGGTTTCGTTCATCGGTATTTCATCGGGATAAAAACCAATAATATTTTTATTCAAAGCGCCGGCAATGTGAATAGGTCCCGTCGAGTTTGAAATAAAAAGTTTCGATTTATCTATTAGTATCATCAATTCTCTTAACGATAATTTGCCTGCTAAATTAATTGTCCGGCTGTCATCTCCCGATTTTGTATTTAATTCAGATGTAACATCATGATTCTTCTTCTATTCCTGTTAATACGATTTTATAGTCAGGCAAAACGGATAATAATATTTTCAGAAGATCTGAAAAATTTCCGACACTCCAGTCTTTCGCTGACTTTTTTGAACCGGGATGTATAATAATATACTTTGACGACAAATCAAGTTGATATTTAGCAAGTTTTTCAGAAAGTAAGTTAAATTCCTCGGCATTATATGAAAAATAATATTTTTTTTCGAAGGAAAAGTCACCTATTATCGGTTTTAGCAGATTAAGATTATAATCACTTTCGTGTTTATCACCTGTCTTTCTGTGCTCATAAACTTTTTTATTGAAAAAGAAAGAATAACCCCTGTAACCTGTACCTATTCTTACTTTTATTCGGGCTAAATAAAATAGCAGGGCAATTTCAAATCTTGGATAAACTGTAACAGCCAAATCATATTTTTCATTCTTTAAGAAACTTAATCTTTGGGAAAAACTTTTAAACTCATCATATAAAACAAGTGAATTAATTCCCGGATATCCTTTGAATAGTTCTGAATTCGTTTTGCTTATCAGAAAATCAATTTTCGAGTCCGGGAATAATTCATTCAATTTCGATATTAATGGCAGTGTTAGGATTGTATCGCCGAGTTTATCAGTTCTAGATACAATTATCTTTTTAATATTTTGATACTCTTTTATCATTTTTCTTCGGGAATTTCTACAATTATTTCCGGATTATTTCCATCTATTATTTTACATTGACAGGCAAGACGTATATTTTCACTATATTTATTTTCTGATTCAAGCATAAATATTTCATCTTCAGATATTTCATTCAGATATTCTTTTCCTTCCTTTATTAATATCCTACAGGAAGTGCAGGCACAAACTCCGGCGCAGTTATGGTCTAACTCTATGTCATTTTCCAATGCGATATCGAGAAAAGATACATTTTTTTCAGTAAAATATTTTTTTTCCATCGGGTAAAAAGTAACAAAAGGCATAAACTCAGAGTTTAATTTTTAGACTTATCATATATAAAATTAACACAGATATATTTTAAAGAAAATATAGAAAATGATTTCAAAACTTTAAATTATATCATCCGCTATTGCTATAAATAAAACAAGGGAGCGGGCTCCCTTGTAAAAATTAAAATAAACTTGATAATATTATTTATAAGTCATTGCAATCTGAGACATTGATTTTTCTTTATCGAAACTCATTATCAAACTAAATTCACGTTCTGCTTTTTTCCATGACAGTATTGCCGCATCATCAGATACGATAATATCACCACCTTCCACAATGACAAATCCTATCTTTTTCATTTCATCTTTGTAAAAATCCACAAGGTCTTTAATCTTTTCAGAAGTTTCAAAATTGACAACAGTACCTTCCGAACTGGAAAGAGAACCGAGGCATTTGGAGTTTTTTGGCTGAGGAATGTCACCCGGGAAGTTTTTCGGAAGACCTTCGGATATACCTAAATCGTTCGGATTTGTAGAGTTTTTATCTTTTGATTCAACCTTGCTCTGATCACCGGAAGTTGTATTATCTTTTTTCATTTCTTCTGATTTCTTATCATCTTTTACATTTTCTTTGATATCATCTTTCTTACCGCATCCCGAAATTAATACAAAACCAATAAGTAACAAAATGAGAAGAATGTTTTTCATGTCAATTAATTATTTATTTGATTATAAAAAATCCCGGAAAGCATATTTACCAACCGGGAATATTTAAGATTAATTATTACACCTGATTGCTTCAAAAGTTCCCGCAATCCAGCTTTTAGAATCATCTTTGAAGCAGATTGCAATTTTTCCTTTGACTGTTTTGTCGTTAATATCCGTAATTGTCATAACATAATTCCAGTCAGGGGAGACATTTTTCGTATTATTCTTATCAACGCTATAGTGATAATCAGCAATGATACCTTCTACAGTGGTCGAGAATTTATCTTTGATATAATCACCTGTTTTGAAATTACCGGATTTCTTCATTATTCTAAAACCGGAATCCTCTTCAAGAAAGGCTCCGCAATTCTGACGAGGAGGTTTTGCAGTAAAATTAATAACATTATCATCACTGCCTCTCCACGTTTCAAAATTTATATATTCAACTTTAATTTCTTTTCCGTTCAAATACCCTTTAACGGGAAAATCCGGAATTTTATCAAGTGTTAATACATCTGTCCAGGTAAACCCTTCTTTATCAGTTTTTAAAGTATTATTCGTTTCATTTTTTTTACCGCACCCTGCTATAAGAGCAACAGCAATTAGAAGAAAACAGAATTTTCTGATAACCACTTGTTTAATGATAGATTATTTTACGAATTTTGTAAATCTATCATTAATTCTACCCCAATGCAAGTTATTTATAAAGTTATCAATATACTTTGCTCTTCCGGGACCGTCTTTGTGGTAATATGCATGCTCGAATACATCACAGGCAATAAGTGGAATTCCTCCCCAAATTGCACCATAGTGATGTTCATCAACGAGAACATTCAGAAGTCTACCACTATATAGCTGGTCATAAACAAGGACACCCCAGCCGGAAAGTTTTGCTGCAAGCGCAGAGGCTTTGAAATCTTCTTTCCATTTTTCAAAGCTACCGAATTCTTTATTAATAGCTTCAAGAATGTCTTTTCCTTTTGAAGAATCGCCGTCTCCACCAAGAACCTGCCAATATAAATCATGAAGCAAGGCACCCCCGTGATTCCAGGTAGTTCTTCTTTTCAGTTCACCGATAAGGCTGTAATTTCCGTTTGCTTTAGAGCGGTCTGCAGTTTCAAGTTCTTTTTCAATATTATTTAAAAAAGTAACATAACCTTTTTGATGAGTGTTGTAATGCCAGTCGGTTGTTTCAGGTGACATCACATCTTTTAAGAGTGATTTTGCTTCCTCATCGGAATAAGGTCTTGGGTTAAATTTCCATTCGTATGCCATAGCTTTTGTTTCTCCTTTATAGTTTAAATTATTACTGGTTTTTTTTAAATTCTCTTTAAATAGCATCCCCGGGAATATTGAGAAAGATGCAATACCCAAAACCGAGCTTTTCAGAAAGCTCCGTCTGGATATTCTGCCCATAAATTTCATCAGTTATAAAAATATATTTCCGAAAATAAACTTAAATAATTATGCACTGAATGAACTTCCGCATCCGCAGGTCTTCTTTGCATTAGGATTATTAAATACAAATCCTTTTCCGTTTAGTCCGTCTGAATAATCAATTTCCGTACCTGTCAGATATAAATAACTTTTCATATCTACATAGATATTCAATCCGTCTTTTTCAATTATTGTGTCAGCAGGTTTAACTTCTGAGTCGAATCCAAGAGAGTATGATAACCCTGAACATCCGCCGCCTTTTATTCCAACTCTTAATCCATAGTTTACAGGTATATTATTTTCATTCATTATTCTTTTAATTTCTTTTACAGCTTTATCTGTTACGTGGACATCCTCGGTTACACCGGGAATGAATTCTTTTGTTTCTGACATATATAGTTTTTTATTTTATAAATTAGATTAATTAAATTCTTCTCGTATTTTATTCAATACTTTTATTATCTTTTCTGTTGCAAAATCTATTTCCTCTTTTGTATTAAACCTCCCTAATCCGATTCTTAAAGCAGACTTGCACAAGTTATCTGGTTTACCGATTGCTTTCAGAACGTGAGATGGTTCAAGAGTTTCAGAACTGCAGGCACTTCCTGTCGATACTGCAAGCTCCTTTAAAGCAATTAATATTCTCTGACTGTCGGTAAAATCAAAACTCACATTCAGATTATTCGGCAATCTTTTTTCCGGATGACCATTCAAAGAACAACCTTCGATATGTGTAACAAAATTATTCATCATTTTATTCCTGAAATTTGAAATTATTTCAGATTCTTCTTTCATTTTTTCTTTTGCAATATGGCAAGCCATTCCAAATCCAACTATAGATGGTACATTCAATGTTCCGCTTCTGAATCCATGCTCGTGTCCGCCTCCGTGTATTTGCTCTGCCAGTTTGATTTTCGGCGATTTCGTTTCGATATACAATGCACCAATACCTTTGGGTCCGTAAAATTTATGGGCAGTAAAGCTCATCAGGTTAATATTAAATCTTTTAACATCGATGAAAATTTTTCCGACTGCCTGTGATGCATCGGTATGAAATATTACATTTCTGTCTTTGCAAATTTTTCCTATCTCTTCAAGCGGTTCTATCGTTCCAATTTCATTATTCGCAGTCATTACAGAAACTAAAAGCGTTCTGTCATTAATTTTATTTTTCAAATCATCAAGGTCAATAATACCATATTCATCAACTTTTAAATAACTGATTTCGAAGCCGTGCTTTTCAAGATACTTGCAGGTATCAAGAACTGCTTTATGCTCGATAGGGGTTGTGATTATATGATTTCCTTTTTCAAAATTTGCTTCTGCATATCCCTTGATTGCAAGATTGATTGACTCAGTTGCACCACTTGTAAAAATGATTTCATCTGCCGATGAATTTATTAATTGTGCAACACGTTTTCTGGCAAGCTTCACTGCCTCAGCGGCTTCGTGACCATAGATATGACTTGCACTCGCTGCATTTCCAAACTTATCAGTCAGGTAAGGTATCATTTCCTTTAACACTTGCGGATCTAACGGAGTTGTAGCATTATTATCCAGATACACCGGAATTCTCATAATATCAGATAAATTCAGAAACCATTTTTGATTTAAGTAAACTTTCGAGTTCTTTTTGCATTTTTTCCATAGGACTTTTCATAGTGCAGTCATCAAATAATATGCAATCTGTGGCAGTTTTCAACTGCTGACATTCTACAATTGCCTTATTATCCTCAAGCATATCCATCAATTTTGAAAGTGAAATACTATCAAGATTACCATTCAGCTTATATCCGCCATTTATTCCCTGAGTAGAAATCAAAATATCTTCTTTTTTAAGTTTTTGCAGAATCTTAGCAAGCAAATCGTATGGAATATTATGCCCGGATGATATCTCTTTAGCGGTCATAATATTTTCACCGGAATTTTTGATTGAACTCAGTGCCATCAAGGCATATTCAACTTTTTTTGATAACTTAATCATTATTAAAACTGTACTTACATAAATTGGACTATAATAGTCGTATTTTATAACAAAATAAATTTATAAATCGGTTCATAATTTGTAATTAGAGAATTTTGTTCAAATGCAGATTGATATCACAAACAACTAATATGCTGTTGGTGACGCTGCGCTTAAACACCAACAGCGGCAAAAAAAAACGGTTTGGAATGAGGTCATTCGGTCACTTCGTTCCTCAAGATGACAAAGAATAAAGCATTGATTAATATTTAATATTCCTCAGAAGCTTATTTATTATTATGCTTTTTGTGAGGCTGAGGGTATCTTTTTTATTGAAAATTCCTCTGTGTTCAAATTCTACTTTTGAGGCGGCTACGTGGGCTCTGACATAAGGAAATTTTTTATATTTCATCAGTGTCCTCTCAAGAAATTCGTGCAATATAATAACAGGAATTTCATCTTTATGGACTGTTTTCTCTATCCAGATTTCTTCTCTCGGAATCCAGTCATAAACATAATAGTGTCCTCCTTCTACATAATCTGTCTTAAATAAATCCCTTACGATTTCTCCGTTAACGAGAAAAATATTAACGGTCTCGGAAGTATCCTTTATTGCCCCGTATTTTTTAAAATATAATTTTTTTGGTATATCTTTATGAAGGGGATTTGAAACCGGTTTTTTATTTTTGATACGGAGTTTATTGATGGCGTCTTTTGTCCGGACAGATTTTTCTTTTTCGATTGCTTTGTCATAAGAGTCCCCGGGGTCGTGTCCCCTTTCGATTCCTCGTATATATGCCAAAGCATTACTGATTATGTAATGTCTTTCGGAGGGCTTGATTGATCTTGCAACCCAGATTTCATTTTCGGGAATGAATTTGAAATTTAATGTTGTTAATCCTTTTTTACCAATATTTACTCCATAATCACTGAACTCTTCGGCATATTCTGCGGTATTGCGGATTTCTTCATCATTAACAACAAATATTGAGTATTTGCCCCATTTATCAATAAGTTTTTTTCCGAATTTTCTTATCGAATTATCTTTCATAAATAAAGTCTCTTAATTAAGAACGAAAAACTTTAACCCACACCTGAGGTGGGCAGGCGCAGAGAACGCAAAGTATTTATCGCGACGTTCGCAAAATTATATAGCAAAGAACTCGAATAAAAAAAAGAGAATCTTAATAGCTTTTTATCAATTGAATAAATCTAAAAACAAATTACTCAACACTGATTATCTGATCGGCGGTTGTTAGAACTATTTCAGGTTTTCCTTTATATTCTTTTATTTCTCCGTAAACGGTTAAAATACTTCCCTCTTTGATTTTAGAAATATCCAAAGTGGTTTCACTCATTAATACGACTGTGAAAGTCTGGTTGGGAGATTTATCATCAAAATTAATAAAAGTAGTTCCTTTTTTTGAAACAAATATAGTGGCAACCTGACCTTTCACCTGAATAATTTTTCCGATATTATCTTTGGCTTCTTTAGAAGAAATTTGTTCCTGCGCATATGAATTAGCGGCAAAGAGGATAAACATAACAACTAATGATAAAATGATTTTTTTCATTTTTATTAAATAAATTTTATTTGAAAAATGATTATTAAAATATTCCTGCAATATTCTAGTGTAAACTTATATTAATAATAAATTTAAAGAAATAGAATTATACGGTTAGGATCAATCGGTAAATTTTGATATTTCAGCCTGATAAAAATCATAGCTATTGTTACCAATAATTTTTGAACGAAGTATTCCTTTTCTATCAAAAATAAATGTAGCAGGTATTGCACCATCCCACTTTTTATCAAAATAATCCATAATTTCCTCAGTATTTTTGAAATCGCCATAGAAAGTTGTAAAATCTACATTATTCTTTTTCAGAAAAGGTATCAATTTTGTGTTAACTTCCTCAGGAAAATCAAGTGATATAAAAACAACCTTCAATCCCTTACCGGTATAATCACTTCTTAATCTCAAAAGGTCAGGAAACTCTTCCACGCAAGGTTTGCACCAGGAAGCCCAGAAATTCACTAGTGTTACATTTCCATCATAGGAGGATTTCAGAGAATCAATCTGATTCAATGAGCTTACTTTCCGGACATCCTGGGGCAAAGAAATATTTACCAGAATAAGCAGAAATATAAAAGCTAAAACAGCTTTTTTCATTTACGACTTATTTTTTTTAATTGAACAACCGAAGTGCCTTGTTGATTTTACAGTGACTTCTTTCCCGTTATAGATATCATTAACGGCATTTTGAAGGTCATATGTTGTAACTTCGCTTTTATTTTTATTATCATCTATTCTTCCGTGATAAACTATCACATTATCGGAATTCAGCACGAAAACTTCGGGAGTTTTGGTTGCTTCAAATAAATCGGCAACTACACTATTATCATCTTTTAAAACAGGAAATACATAATTATTCTGTAAAGCATGAGCTTCAACATCGGATGCAGATTCCGTATTATTAGAATTTATTGCCCAGAAAACAAATCCTTTTTTCTGGAAATCGCTGACATAATCATTAATACGGTCATTATACCCCTGAACATTCGGACATTCAGTTGACCAGAAAACAATAATAACACCTTTTGCATCTTTTACACCGTTGAGGCTGTATGTTTTGCCGTCATAATTTTTAATTGTAAAATCGGGGATTTTATCTCCGGGTCCTTTCGCAAATATATGATTGGAAAGAATGATTAGAATTACGGTTAGGATTAAGAGTGCTTTTTTCATTTTTGTTTTAATTTTTAATTTACTTCTAACTTAAACATTCCTTATATAAACATAGTTTCATTTTTCATATTACTAAATCTGTATTATATTTTATTAATTAAATAAATTCCGTTTTCGAGCTTAATTAATGAATATAATGCCTGCCTGGAAAAAGGGTATAGTTATAAGATTTGTACAGGCATTATATTCGAAGAACAATTATTCGTCCATAGGTATATCGTTATTATTTTCATCTTTCTTTTTATCGCGTTTCATAGGCTGTTTGCTATCAGTTCCGAACCTATATGAAAATGTAAGGAATGCCATTCTGGAAGTGCGTTTCCTTGTATAATCCTGTATAAATCCGAGACCGCTTGTTTCACTTATATATTTCTGCTGATTAAATGCATCGCTGATACGAAAACCTAAAGTACCCTTATCATTCAGGATATTCTTTTTGATTGCGAAATCAAATGACTGAACCGGTTCCAATCTTCCTTGTGCAAGAACAGTGGGACCCTGATAATTATAGGATACCTGTAAATCCAGAAATTTGAATACGTTGAAATTTGAGATTACTTTTGCCGTGTAACTATAATTATCATTATTCAGTGCTGCATTCTGGTCATTTCCGTTTATTTGCATTCTGAAATAACTGAAATTTCCATTTAAATTCCACCAGTTGAAAATATGGTCATTAACCGCAAATTCAAATCCGTACGATTTTGCACTGTTCAGATTATCAAAGGTTGCCATTGAAACCCCATTTGGCTGAACTGTGGTTATTCTGGTTATCATATCGTTCACCTGTTTATAAAACACAGATGACGTTAATGAAGCTGCCTCAAAATACTTGATGTAACTAAATTCAAAAGAGTTTATATATTCCGGATTCAAATTCGGATTTCCCTGATCCAGGTTCAACGGGTCAGAATAGTCAATGAATGGATTTAAGACTCTGAGATTAGGTCTGTTTATCCTTCTGCTGTAATTCAACTGAAATTCATTTGTTGTGGCAAATTTCTGAGATAAATAAAAACTCGGAAATATGCTGAAATAATTTTTATCGAAACTTTGATTAGTAGTTAATAAATCGGAATTCGTAATTGCTTCTTCCAGTCTTAGTCCAATCTGATAGCCAAAGTTATTTATCTTTCCCGCATATAATCCATAGAGAGAATGTATCTGCTCTTTATAATCAAAATTATTTGCAAGCAGTGCATCAGTTATGAACGCATTTTGCACATAGTCAAAAGTTTCTGACCTGAAATCAGCACTTGTATTTCGGATGTAACTTTTTAATCCCAATTCATATCTTGAATCACTGCGGGGATCATCACCAAGAGGATGATAATAATCAACCTGAATTGAACCAACTGAATATTTACCATTTGTATATGTGTTCTGCAGAATTGGTGAATCAAAAGGAACTCCTGTTGATGTTAAATTCTGCTGGTTGGTATTTAAAACTTCATCGTCTTTAGTATTTGAATAGTAAGCAACTGCAGTGAGGTCTTCTTTAGGTTTGCTGAATTTTTTATCATATGTAAGAGTCAGATCAATTACATTACCAGAATGATTTTCATAACTTTCCCTGTTGTATTGTGAATTAATGATTCCGGTAGTAGAAAGTTCCTGGAAAAAAATATTATCTATCCCCGACCTATGCCTGTCATTATAAGACCCTGAGAGACTTAAGGTATTTTTCTCATCAATGTTATAATCAAATCCTAAAGTACCTGCATTCCCATTGAATTTATTATGCATTCCTGTCATTTGATTGAAATTAAAAGAAGAATCTGCAAAAATATTCTGTCTGAAATTTACATTATTTCCAAACATATTAAATAACCTGTAATTGTAGCTTCCGAAAACGTTAAATTTCTTGCTCTTATAATTAAAATTCAGTGCAGTATTGTATTTATCTTCAGTCCCTGTATTGAAAGTAAAATTTCCGTTATATCCTGCGATATCGGATTTCTTTAATACAATATTTATGATACCTGAAGTTCCATCCGGATCATATTTCGCAGATGGGTTGGTCATAATTTCAACCCGAGCAATAGTATTTGCAGGAATCTGTTGTAAACCATTAGTCGGGTCATTCCCTATCAATCCGGAAGGTTTCCCATCCACAAGAAATTTCACATTTGAGTTTCCTCTCATACTTACATTACCATCAGCATCGACGGTGACTGCCGGTATGTTTTTAAGCACATCAGTTGCCGAGCCCCCCAATGAGACAAGACTTTGTTCGACGTTGAATATTTTTTTATCAATAGAGGATTCGAACATATTTTTCTCTGCCGTTACTTCGATTTCAGCAGTTGTCGGATTGCCGCTTGGGTCTAATTTAACAGTACCCGCATCATAAACCGGAGTATTGGTATTCAGTGTTATACCATTTATTGTTGAAGAGCCATAACCTATAAAACTTACAACCATTCTGTACCTGCCAAAAGGTACTGAAAGATTTATTGCCCCGGATCCATCCGTTGCTTCCCCTGTAACAAGGGTCGAATCTTTCACTTTAAACAATTGGATTGTCGCAGATTCAAGAGGTGAATTTGTTTCTTTATCCAGTACTTTTCCGGTAATTTTTCCTGTCCCGGAGATTTTATTCTGCTTACTCTGAGCCTGTAGAATATTTCCTGAGATAGAAATAATCAGAAATAATAGTATTATGTATTTGTTTAAATTTATTTGACTCATTTGTTATTTTGAATTATAGATTTTATGTGATTTATTTTTTTTTCAATTTTTTCTTTTTGCTTGTCGCTTAAATTAGGCATTAACTCAACATACATGGAGTTAAAATTAGTGAACATCTGGTTTGAGTGTTCTTTAGTCAACAAGTAAGCTTTTTCAGAATACTTGTCTATTATCGGCTGTATTTGCTTCAACTGAGCTGCATCAGGATCCAACATTCTTGTTGTCCTCTGAATGAATTTTTCTTTTGAAGGTACTTCGAAAATCGATTTAGACTTCATATGACTATATATACCCATACCTGCTGAACCAATTATGATACCTACGATCAAGGTACCAAGCAACATTATCAAAGATTTCTTTTTCATTATTTTAATTTTTTTAGTTGTCTAAAAACATTCCTGACACATCACCTGTGGAAAAGTAATCGCTATCAGATAAGAAGTTAAAAGAGAAAGTTCCTTCGCTGATATAAAATACAATAAGTAAAACCATTACAAATGCTAAACCTGAATATAATACTTCCTTAAAATACTTATAAAAGATATTATCAAACAGCGGTCCATTGTATTCCTTTAATTCTTCTTCTTTGTACATTCTACTTAATACACTTTCGGCAAAAAATGCTTTGGGTTCAATTACTTCTTTAATATCAATAGTATGGTAAGTTTCAGCTACTTCATCGAACAGATTCGAACATTCCCTGCAGCTTTCCAGGTGGATTCTGAATTCCTTCTCGTCTTCGGGATTTAGTCCGTTTTCCAGGAAATTTATCAGGTTATTTTTTATGTCTTTGCAGTTCATAATTCGGTTTTTTTATAATAAGACACAGAAAAACCGAAAAACCTTCGCTTATATTTTAAAATTTTTTACATCACTTTCAAAAGACATAAAGAGGAATATAAATGCTGATAAAACAAGCGATAAAGAGCTTAAATTTGTAAATTTTATGATATTTATGAGAATGATATTATATTAAGCTGATTAATTTCCTGTCTTAATATCACCTTTATTTTGATTATTCTCCTTTGCCGGTGGAGGAGGTGGAGGTGGTGGCGGTGGAACCACAGGTGTTGGAGCCGGAGGGGGGGGGGGCGGTGGAACTACCGGAGTTGGATTCGGAGCCGGTGGTGGCGGAGGAGGGGTATATACCTTAGTATCAGAATTGTTTGTATTATTTTCTTCTGTCCTGGTAGTATTTTCTTTCTTAGTATTATTTTCCTCCTTTTTATTATTATTATTTTTTGATTTGGTACCATCTACCGGTTTTATTTTCGTATCGGAATTATTATTTTTATCCTTATTAACCGGTTCAGTTTTCACGCCTGATACAGGAACAGAAATAATAACCGTTTTTGTAAGTGATATTTGTTCTATAGGTTTATCCTGAGCTTTTTCAATTTCTTTTATATCGGGACCCGGATCGAAAATTTTCTTTCCGTTTTTGACAAGATAAGTATATTTGCTAACATTTTTTAATAATTCAATGGTCTTTTTAGCTTTTATTTTATTATCTTTTTTAACGGTTTTAATAAAATCTTTATTATTTACAAATACCCAGACACCATTATTTCTTTTTTTATGGTCGTGTCTTCTTGGGGGTAATGGATACCAGCCGGTGTATTCACCGGAACTGCACCACATTATCCACGCTGGAGACCAAATATAACCCGGAGACCAAACCCATCCGTAAACTTCGGAATACCACCATCTTCCATAATGATAAGTTATCCATCCAAACGGATAATCAGAAACCCACATCCAGCCCCAGTTAGTCCAAATCCACCTACCTTCTGTATACGGAGTCCATCCATCATAAATAAAAGAGCGGTCCGGAATCCAGACATATTCCTGGTCAACATCTTCGTCGATATTGTTTAAAGAATCATTTGCATAAAGTGAATCATTATTATAAAGAGAATCATGAGCATACAAAGAATCGTTGATATATAATGAATCGTTAGTATAAAGTGTGTCGTTAAAATATAGTGTATCACCGGCAATCAACGTGTCCAGTGGATTAAGTGTGTCTTTTAAAACTAATTCATCAGGATCAATTTCATCTACAGAAATTTTCAACCAGGTTCCATACGGAGAAAGCGAATCTTTAAAAGAGCCAATATCAACTTTTGTATCGGAAGGATCCGTCGTTATTTCCTTATCAAGATATTGCAGACTCGTGCATCCGCTAAGAAATATTAATATTAAAACCGGTAATATGTATCTTAGTAGCGATTTTGTTTTCATATTATTTTTCTCCTATATGTGCGTGTTATATATAAATTACAGAGCATTAATTAAACTAATTTTTCATTGCATTTGTTTCAAAAAAGATAAAATTATATCACAATTTAATCAATTCTCTCTTCTAATATTAGACACAAATAAATAAATAAACCTTCGGTATTTTTTGTTCAGCAGATTTCTTGAAAGTAATTACTTCGGATACTTAATTTTAATTTTTATAATAGTTTATAAGCTTTTTTTGAAGGTTTTGTTTTGCTCTTATAATAAGGGATTCCACAGCTTTAATTGAGATACCCAGAACTTTGCTTATTTCTTCCTGACTTAAATCTTCTTTTTTATGCAGAATGAAAGCAGTTTTTTGCCTATCCGGAAGTGAATTTATTGCTTTATCTATTATTTCTTTTCTTTCCTTATTAATGAAGTTAGTTTCTGGTGTGGTTGTTGTCTGAAGTGAACCGTCGGATGTTTTTTGCTCACCTGAATAACTGTCAGTAATTTTTGTTTTTTTATTGTCTCTTAAAAAATTCAGTGATTTATTGACGGAAATTCGGTATAGCCAAGTCGATATTTTTGAATCTTCACGAAATTTTTCAATGGAACGGTATGCTTCGATAAAAACTTCCTGAGCAACATCGTTAGCATCATCGGAATTATTAACAAACCTGAAACAAATATTTAATACCAATTTCTGATATTGTTCGATGAACTCTTTATATACCTGTTTGTTTTTATTTTTAATACCGGAAATTAATTCTCTATCTTCCATTAAATATTTTCATTTTCACTTTGTTTCATTGTGGTTAAATAAATTGAATGGTTCTAAATTCTATAACCTTTTAATCCGGTTTATAGTTTTAAGATAACAATTTTAATAACTTTATATCGTCTTTTAATATTTTACTTTACAATTAATTTTAAAAAATTATAATTGTTTTTTTAAAAATGATTATATAACTTAAAATAATTAAAATTGAAATAATATTATGAAAAATATTATTTTTTTTATCAGCTTAATTTTTTCACTCACTGTCAATACATCAATTTTTTCACAGACTTCAGAATATAAAATCGAAAATAAATTTCAAATAGAAGGCGACGGAGGCTGGGACTATATAACGGCAGACGACGTTTCCGGACGATTATACATCTCTCACGGAACAACGGTCAATGTAGTTTATGCTTCGAATGGAAACCTCATTGGTTCAATTCCGGATACGAAAGGTGTTCACGGAATTGCGATAGCAACAGATCTTAACCAGGGATTTATAAGCTGCGGACGGGATACTTCTGTTATAATATTTAATCTTCAAACCCTTGAATTTATTACAAGAGTAAAAGTTACAGGACAAAACCCCGATGCGATTCTTTTCGACAAATTCACGCATAAAATTTTTACATTCAACGGGAGAAGCGCAAATGCAACGGTGATTGACGGATATTCGAATAATGTTGTGACAACAATTGTTCTTGGCGGAAAGCCGGAATTCGCTGTTGCTGACGGGAAAGGTAAAGTTTATGTAAATATCGAAGATAAAAATATGATTACGAAGATAAATTCCGTTACTCTTATGGTTGAAAAATCCTGGTCAATTTCTCCCGGAGATGAACCAACGGGTCTGGCAATGGATAGAGAGAACAATTTATTATTCAGTGTATGCGGAAATAAATTAATGGTAGTTTCAGATGCAGAGACCGGTCAGGTAATCTCTACTTTGCCTATAGGAGAAGGTTCAGACGGAGTTGTATTTGATCCTGTTTTAAAAAGAGCATATAGCGCTAACGGAGGTTCCGGTACCATAACTGTTGTGCAGGAGAACAGTAAAGATAAATTTGAAGTAATTGAAACGATAAACACACAAAAAGGTGCAAGAACAATAGCCATAAGCAGGAAGACTCATCATTTATATTTACCTGCCGCTGAATACGATCCAGCACCCGAGCCGACTGCGGATAATCCTAAGCCGCGTCCATTAATCAGACCCGGTACTTTCGTAATTCTAGACATAGGGTATAGTAAGTAAAACTTTTTTACTTTAATTGTGAAAAGAAAATGATTAGCCGTTCACAATAAGAAGATATTCACATCAAAATAATATCGGGGAGTTTTTTCTGATTAGTAACTGTATGTTAGAAAATTTTCATTTTAATAATACCATTCGCTTAACTTCGGTAAATCCTTCTGTTTCAATTTTATAAAAATACACTCCGCTTGAATATTTACCTCCATCGAATGTTACTTCATAAGTTCCCGGTTGTAACTGCTGATTTATAAGAGTCGAGATTTCACGACCGATAACGTCATATATTTTCAATGTAGTCATCCCTCCTATCCCTGTTCGATGCGGGAGGTCAAAACGAATTTTTGTTGCCGGATTAAACGGGTTCGGATAATTTTGAAACAAGACAAATTTATTCGGGACTAAGGTACTAATTATAGTTGAGTTTGTCACATCTCCATATCTCCAGACGCTGTTATAATTTAAGCCTGCAAAAAGAATGTTATTATTTACTGCAAAACATCGTACATTCCTGTCATTCGGGAACCCATCAATAAAAGCTGTCCAGCTATCCCCATTGTTACTTGATATATAAACTTTTCCTGAAGTGGTTCCGGCTACTATATTATTATTGAAATAAGACAGTGCAGAAATATTGGTATCCGAAACTCCGATTCCTGACATTGATTTTGCCCAGTTCACTCCATTGTTTGTTGAGCGGTATATACCATCGGTATTTCCCCAGAATACATCGCTGCCATTCGCAATAATTGTATTTGTCAAAATCGGAAATCGATACAATATTATATTTGACCATGTTAACCCTTTATCCGTCGATTTCCATATCCACCGTTTAGGCAGACCGAAAGTGCTTGCCTGAAGTGCATATACGGCATTCAGACCTACAGCAATTTTGTAAATTCTTCCCCCGTCGAAAGTATTATCCCAGTTTTGACCTCCGTCTGTCGAAGTGAAAATTCCATCCAGATACATTCCGGCATATATCCTGTCGACGTCAACAGCAAGTGAAACTACATTCAATTCTGTCAATCCTGTATTTACAGGTGTCCATGGATTATTTACAATATCTTTATAAAAAACTCCTCCTCCAAAAGTCCCTGCATATACCCGGTGTGTATTTTTATCTGCAGCCAGACAATCGATTTTTGTTAAAGTGAGACCTAAATCATCTTTTACCCAAGTATTTCCAAAATTGCTTGAGAAATATATTCCGGCACCCGGATAATCAGAGAAGCCAAAGTTTGATGAATATAAATAATTATCAAGGCTTACTATGTCATCTATATCTACGGTTTTCAATCCTGAATTTGTAACAGTCCAGCTATTTCCATTAGTTGAAGAAGTGGAGACCCCTAATTGTGTGCCTGCAAAAATGTACTGAGAATTGTTTGCTATTGTACTTATTTCGTGGGATATTAAATTAGTATTTTGACAAATCCAGGATTTTCCGGTATCGTCTGACCGGTAAATACCTTTTTGTTTTATACCCACCAATCCCGAATTTACTAAAAATATAATGTTGCCTTTTTTTACAATAGAGGTGATATACGTCGTGTCAAATCCGAATTTAGTCCAGTTTATACCGTCATTTGTTGAACGATAAATTCCTGATGTAGAGTTGCTGATTCCCAAAACTATAGAATCAATCGTTACCATACTTCTAAACCCCTCATTTAACGGGAGACCTGAAACGAAATATTGATTCCAGCTTCTGCCTGTATCAGAAGACCTGTAAACAAAACCATTTACCGATGCAAATAAATATTTATCATTTGCAGCAAGACTATTAATTGTTGAACTCGAAATCCCAGAGTTAGCCTTTACCCAGCTGTTTCCATTGTCTGAAGATTTCAATAGAGTATCTTGTGACATACTGCTCCCTGAAAATCCCAAAAATATAAAATTTCCTTTAGTAGTAGAGCAGTTAATAATATTATTAAAATTCAGATCTGTCCATGTATCACCATTATCTCCGGAACGTAAAAGATAATTATTATTATAAGCAAAAACAAAATTTCCTTCAGAGAAAATATGATTAATATCATTTGATGCGAGGCCTGAAGCAAACCAGTGGAATCCATTATCAGTCGACCGGTATATCCCGTTATAAGACGGTGCGGCAAAAACAGTTGAACTGCCATCGGAATAGATAGTATTTATAAAACCACCTTCAGGTCCGGATGTTTTCTGCCATTGAGAAAATGCATTGTTAGATAAGATAAAAAATACAACAAATATTATATGTATATAGTAAAAATGATATTTCATGGTTTTGAATTTATATGAAATCTAATACCCTCCATACATTTAATTTATTTATCCTTTGCTACTTAAACAATGATAATATGAATAGAATTTCAATCCCGCAAATGATAAGTATTGAAAAAATCTGAAGTTGTGATTCTCGGTTGGTAAAATAAAAATGACAGTAAATATAAATTACAAATTAAAATTATATCCTATTTTAAAATACCTTATTGTATTTTGTAATTTTTCACCTTCCAGATTAATAACTAAATATATATTACTTCCTGCGAAGAATTCATATTGAAGCAGAGTGTTCCATAATGCAAGTTTACTATAAGTATCCTGCTGATAAAATGAACGCAGGAAAAGACGGGGGATGATTCGCCAGTTAAACTTAGCGCTGAATATACTTTGTTTAATATCCTGAACTTCACGATAATGATAAGTGAACTGCATATAAATCTTGTCAAGAAATATCATATCGAGACTTGCAAAAGGATGTTTTATATAGCTTCCAAAATATGGTCCGAATTCGTATCCAAGATTTAGTGCACTCCGCCCGATGAGAAATTTGACGCTGTTAGTAAAATCAAAATTGTTTCTCGTGATAACATTATTATTCGCGTCATAATCATTCGGCCGATTGTATTCAAAATAATGGTCGAAATTTATTATATCATTGAGTTTATAAAATAATTCAGTATAAACTTTCTCCTGATATTTAAAATCCGTGGAAATTTGTTTACCTCTGTAATAACCACCGTTAAGGTTTATATTTGATAAATATTTCCTGTTATTTATCCACTGATATCCTCCGCTTAAACTTATTTCTTCATAATCATTGGGCGCTCCTATCTGTGAATTAAATGAAGTTGAGGAATGAAATTCTTTTGTAACCCGGTTTATACTAAAGTCATAATATGGTCCGCCCGATGGATTATAATCAAAATAATTATATAACATGAAATGCCTGACCATTTGATTTATCTCCAACATTTGAAGCAAACTGTCCGAGAAATCTCAATCGGCTTGATGGAACCCTGTAAAATCCATCGATACTTAAAATATCTTCCTGAACATTTGTTCTGCCGTCTTTTGTATAAATATATAAACCTCCCAGATTGAAATCTTTAAAATTTAAATTCGGTCTTAAAACAAAATAATCTTTAAATGTCGAATCTTTTGGCTCCCGGACAAACATCACTCCTGCCTTCAGCTTATCACCGCGGTATGTATAATTCCCTCCGTATTTTATACTATCGATTGCACGTGTGTAAAACAACGATATCGGAGTTCTGAAAATATCCAGATCTTTACTGAAGAATGGTCTCTTCTCCTGCAGAAAGACAGGACGGTTATAAAATGTGAATGTATAAGGATCTGCTTCAAGTGTTGACTGATCTGTGTTTATTGTGGTTTTTAATTTATGGTTATCAAGTGTAATATTCAAATCTCCGCCAAATTCTGCTTTCAGTTTATCAGAATTAGATTTACTTGAAACAACGAATGGTGATACATCGAAATTCAGATTAACTTTTTCTTCAAAAGGAAAAATATCAAACTGGTAAGTACTTCTTAATGACATTAACTGGCTGTTCGGGATAATCGAATAGAAAAAAAATGTCCCATCAGGCTTGTAAGCGAATAACTGTATATCGATACCAATAGTCTTTGTATTTTTATTCTGAAGTTTATCAACTGGAATTTTCACTTCGCTTTCTATATAACCGGGGACGCCATCACGGGCTTCCCTGTGAATAGTAGACTTACATTCCCAGACCCAATCCCAGTCAGAAGACATATTTTTTTGATTGTAAATTATTGCATCACGCTGATTATTTAAAAAACTGAATGAAAAGAAATACCCGTTCTCGTGTTTATTTTCCAAATCAAGTAAAATAAAAAATTCGTTTTCTTCATCAGTGCTTCTGTCCCGTGTGAATGATTTTGAAATCACTTTTCCCCTGGGCCAGAATTTAAATCCGAAATATAAAGCATCTTTTGACTGTTTGATATAAACTATGGTACTGTCATAATATTTTTCATCTGTCTTCGGAACAGTTATATGGAAATCAGTGAATACCTTCGCACCTTTCCATTCAATATCATCAATTTTACCATCAATAACCGGCATTTTGGAATCTTCTTTTGACGTTTGTGATTTAGTCTTTATCCGGAAGTGGGATAAGAAAAAAAGTTAATAAAAGTAAAGTGAATATTTTCATATATTTGTTATGATATTATAAGACAAGCATTAAAAAAAAACATAATTTCCTTTTTATTTGAAGATTCAAACATAACCGATAATCATCTAACGATATTATACGGTATTGATTATCTGAAAGTTACGACATTAATTATATTTTCAAATGAAGATTTCGAATATGCAATAATATTATTATAAACTGAATGGAACAAAATAACTTGACTGAGTGTTTATAATATTGTACTTTAAAAATATTTGTTACCCCCTCGGGGGGAATCAAATTAAATATTTTTTAAAACTTAAAATGGAGTTATTTTGGAAAAAAATAAAAAAATATTGTTTAATTCGGTACTTGTTATGGTATTTCTGGTATTTTATTCATTTTACTCATACAATGTCCTGGGTTTTTTCAAAATAATAAACAACAATAAGGTTAAATCCATGGCATCCCTGGCAAAAGAGGTAAATCCTGATAATTTAGATATCATAAAAAATAATCAGGACTTGCTTAATGTTGATTATACAAAATATTATGATGATTTAGAGCCATACGGGACATGGATAAAAATAAATCTTTCAGATTATGTTCCGGATAAGAATAAGCAAAAAGAGAAAACGGGAATATCAGATGCCTTAAGAAATTTACTCGGTGTGAGTGATGCAAAGGCTGATATGGACTTTGGGTGGGGTATTTTTTATGTCTGGAAGCCATTTCCCACACTGGCAATTAATATAGTAGCAGGAGAACCATCACCGGAATATATTCCATATACAAACGGACAATGGGTTTATAGTGATTACGGATGGTACTTCAGAGGTGCAACATACCAGGAAGAGATAGTTCATCACTATGGCAGATGGATATTTGTTCCGGATGAAGGATGGATTTGGGTACCCGGAAGTACCTGGGCACCTTCCTGGGTCGACTGGGAAGAGAATGATGATTATATATCCTGGACTCCAAGCACTCCATGCTTTTACCACGATAACGATTACTATACAGTACCTTATGACTGGCAAAACAATTGCGTAGTTGTTGAAAAAAGGCATTTCCTCGACCCATATGTTTACAGATATTCACACGAATACAGAAGACATGATGAAAGGCATGAATTCAGGGATATGAAGAGAGTTCACGGGCTGGATTTCAGAGACAGAATGGTTTATAATGATGGACCGGACTTTAAAAATATAGAAAAAAATTACGGCAGAAGAATCAACCCGGTCAATATAAATATGGTTTCAAACAGGGAAGATGTGAGATACAACAAAAAGCAATTTGATGTATATTCTTACGGAGCAGGAAATAAAAATATACAGAATGGCAAGAGTGATGTTTTTCAAAAGTTTTCCGGAAATAAATTTAGTTCGAACGAAAACTTTGGTTTGAAGAACAAAGAATCAGGTAAAAATAATACCTCTCTTGCAAATAACAAAAGCAGGGATAATGCATCGCTGAACAGAAATCAGAATTATACGAAGAACAATGATAATGGTGCGAATAACCTCAAACAAGAGCTGAACAAAGGAAACAATAATAATACTTTAAGCAATAACTTGAATACCCGTGATAATAAAAAGATGAATATAGGAAATAGCAAAAATGATCAAAAGAAATTGAATTCCTCCAGTAAGAATTTTGATAACGGGTACAATAATAATGCCAGGAACAAAGTAAAGAATAACGACCAGGTGAAATCTAATAATAACAGCGGGAATAAGAATAACACCTACAATAAGAATAGTGATAACGGATACAATAATAATGCCAGGAACAAAGTAAAGAATAACGAACAGGTGAAATCTAATAATAACAGCGGGAATAGGAATAACACCTACAATAAGAATAGTGATAACGGATACAATAATAATACCAGGAATAAAGTAAAGAATAATGTTCAGATAAAACCTGATAATAATACGGGTAAAAGAAATAATACATCGAATCAGACGAGGGTTAATGGTAATAAGATCAATTCGGGGAATAAAACTAATAACAATAACCGGGGCAATACTGTAAATAATAATCAGAAAAAAGATAATTCATCTAAGTTGAATCAATATAAAGGAAATGATGTTAAACAAAATAATAGGAATGGCAGTATTAACAAAAATAATGCTGGAAATAATTCGGGAAAACGACAATATATTGATGATACTAAAATGAGTCCGCATAACAATAATAATTATATTTCACCGAAAAATAATACGGGTAATAATTCTAAAAATGTAAAAATCGACGGAAAGAGAAACAAGAAATAATAAATTATTTATTAATAATGAATAATTTATTATGATGAAAAAATGAACTGACACAGATGAAGAAATTACAAGGGGGTTCCCCCACCCCCTTGTAATTATATTTGATTATTTAATAAGAACTGCTCGTTTGACTTCTTTGAAATCTCCACTTCTCAATTTATAGAAAAAAACTCCTGATGCGAAATCACTTCCATCGAATGTTACTACATATGTTCCGGGATTTAGTTTTTCGTTTACGAGTGTTTGGATTTCACGACCTGTGATGTCGTAGATTTTTAATGTAACAACCCCCTTTAATCCCCCCTTAATAAAGGGGACTTCAAACTTAATCTTCGTTGTTGGATTGAAAGGGTTTGGGTAGTTTTGATGTAAATGAAAATCGTCGGCAAAATTATTAGCGATTCGATTTATAAAAGTCAATCCGCCTGTTGTGGTTTTCATTAATACACTACCTAATGCCCAACCGGTATTTGCATTTACAAAAAATATTTTACTTGCTGACGCAGGAGCATTTTGAATAGTCCAGTTAATCCCACCGTTATTAGTTCTTTTAATGTTATTTTTAATTATCCACCCTGTGTCACCGCTTACAAAAAACATATCTGCCGGATTATAGGTATTCAATGAATCCAATGATGTCCAGTTTAAACCACTGTTTGTTGTTTTTTTCATTTTCCATCCATATATCTTATAACCTGTATTTATATCCGGGAAATAAATTCTTTCTATTATAGGAGCGAAGGTAGGAACAGAATCTCTAAAAACTCTAATCCAGTTTACACCTTTGTTAGTTGTTTTATAAATATAATTTACAGTTGGCGGTACATCTGATTGTGTATATCCGCAAACCCACCCTGTCTGTGAATTTGTGAAAAATACCGATTTCATTGCCATACCTGAGAAAGGATCAGTAGACCAGTTCTGACCACCATTTGCAGTTTTTTTAAGTATTCCATAAGCAGCCATACCATATATATCTATACCCGCTGAAGTTGCAAATGCAAAATTTGAATCCGCGATGGCAAGGTCATTAAAATGCGGTCCCCAGGAATCTGAAAACTGTGTAATCCAGTTAATTCCGCCGTTTGTTGTTTTGAGTATTATTGAATATTCGAGTGAAAAAGGATTAATATAAGGGGCTCCTCCTACTGCCCATCCTGTTAATGAATTTTCAAATTTAATTTTAGTTATAGGATAAGGCGACTGATGATAATATGGCTGAGACCAGTTTGTGCCTCCGTTTGTAGTTCTTATAATCCTACCGGAATCGAGCATTATCCAGCCTGTATTAGAATCTACAAAAAATAAATTTTGAGGAATTCCGGGGAATGTACTTTGCTGAATAAACCAACCGCTTTGTGCAATTAGTAATGAGTAATTAATAATTAATAATAAAAAACAAAAAAATATCTTTTTTCCCGATAAGGATCGGGATTGACCCAAAGGGTGCCCCGCTTCGCTCAACATAATATTAAATTTTATTTTAATAAAACTAATTTTTTCGTCTCCACATATTCATTCGATTTCAATTGATAAAAATAAACTCCTGATGTAAGATTCGTCCCATCGAATGTTACTTCGTATGTACCGGGATTTAGTTTTTCGTATACGAGTGTTTGGATTTCACGACCTGTGATGTCGAAGATTTTGAGAGACACCTCCCCTTGCCCCCCCTTGTAAAGGGTGGGAGAATTTGGAATATCAAATTTTATTTTTGTAACAGGATTAAAAGGATTTGGATAGTTTTGATATAACAAATATTTTTCAGGTATCTGGCTTCCTGTCTGTTTTATCCATACTCCTCCATTTGTAGTTTTATATATTATTCCATTTTCACCTCCTACATAACCTGTATTTGAATTTGTAAAGTAAATATAATACATCCTTTTATTTGTATTAGTAGATTGAGGAATCCAGTTATACCCTCCGTTAGTTGTTTTGTATATGTTACCATAACTTCCATATCCACATACATACCCTGTATTTTCATTTACAAAAAATATATTTCCCCAATTTTGATAATGTACAATGGAATCAATCCGAACCCAGTTATCTCCTCTATTTGTGGTTTTATAAATTCCACCATATTGAGTAGAACTAAAACCTGTTGTACTGTTTATAAAGAAAAGGCTTCCCAATTCGAAATTATTGAAATTTAATATAGACCAATTAACCCCTCCATTTGTGGTTTTGTTAAGCAGATTCGATTTGTCTGTAACCAACCAATTATCAGCATCAAAGCACCAGATACAATACGGTTCCATCCAGTTCACACCTGTCTGAGCAATCCAATTGTATCCGCCGTCTGTGGTTTTATGAACTGTACTGTATTTAGATGCAACTATACCGGTATTAACATCAAAAAATTTCATCTTAAAAAAACTCTTCATTATAGTATCCGTGCAAATCCAATTAACACCACTGTTTGTTGTTTTAATAACGTATGACCCTAATCCCCAAAACCAGGAACAGATATATCCGGTATTCACATTAGGGAAAGAAACATCATCGGCAGAGAAATTTGGAAAGTTTGTAAACTGCCAATTCAAACCGGCATTGGTTGTTTTTAAAACACCACCGGGACAAGTCGCACCATAACTTCCTACGATAAAACCAGTATTATCAGAAGTGAACTGCATTGACATAATTACTAAATCAGGAATTGAATCGGAAACCCGAAACCAACCCGATTGGGAATAAGAATTACAATAGAGTAATAAGAAACTAACAGTAAAAATAATTTTTTTCATTTTAGTAAAATTAATTTCTTTGTTTCAACAAAGTCTCCACTTCTCAACTGATAGAAATAAACTCCTGATGCGAAGTTACTCCCATCGAATGTTACTTCATAAGTCCCGGGATTTAGTTTTTCGTTTACAAGAGTTTGGATTTCACGACCTGTGATGTCATAAACTTTGAGAGTAATATTACTGGATTCCAGCCTCCGCTGGAATGACAAATTGTTTGGGATATCAAAACGAATTATCGTTGTCGGATTGAAGGGGTTGGGATAGTTTTGGTCGAGTTTGAATGTTGATGGCACACTGTAAGATGTTTTATTAATGAAAACACTACCGCCGTTTGTTGTTTTTAATATTGTTCCATTTCCGCCAACTATCCATCCCGTCTGGGAATTGGCAAAATAAATTGTCTGAAGATTACTTGATGACTGAATATTCTGAGTTATCCAGTTTGCTCCGCCAGTTGTTGTTCTGAAAACATATCCGGCAGTTAAACACCAGCCGGTTAATGAATTAATAAAATAAACCGAATTAAAAATATAATTAGATAAATATTGTGAGGTCCAGTTTAACCCGCTGTTAGTGGTTTTTATTATCAATCCGTTGTCACCAACAGCCCATCCGGTTTGGGAATCCGTAAAATAAACCGAATTAAGACGCGAAGGTTCAAAGATTTTATAAGCCCAATTAATTCCTCCATTTGTTGTACTAAGAATGGTACCCAAATTACCAACAATGAATCCTGTCTGTGAATCAATAAAGTATACGGATGACAGGGGATTCATTGCAGAACATGTTTGCGGTGACCATGAGGCTCCCCCGTTTGTAGTTCTGATTATGATGTAACTGTATAGCCCTCCAACTGCCCACCCATTCTGTGAATCAACAAAGTAAATAGAATTTAAAGGGCCGGGCGCACCACTCGACTCAGAAATCCAGTTTACACCGCTGTTAGTTGTTTTTATTACCGTACCGTCATATCCTGATATCCAACCCGTTTGAAAATTAATGAAATGTACAGACATAAAATTGCCTATTGAACCACAAGGCAGCAATACCCAGTTTATCCCGCTGTTTGTTGTTCTTAAAAGCGTCGAGTTACTGCCAACAGCATAACCTGTCTGAGAATCCTCCATGTGTACTGCTCGCAGATAATTTGAAGTAACTCGCGTCTGCTTGTTAAACCAGCTGTAACCGCCATCAGTGGTATTTAAAATTATTCCGTTTGAACCTGCAGTCCACCCGTTCTGTAAATCTGTAAAATTAATTTCTCTTAAATCATTGATCCCTTCAGTTTTAATTTGCCAGACTATTCCTCCATTAGTTGTATTTAAAATTGTTCCTGCCTGACCGCAAGCCCAACCGTTTTGTGAATCTACAAAGTGAACAGAAAATAGCCACTTCCCGTTTACATAAATTTGCGGCGACCAATTGGTTCCACCATTTGTCGTATTTAAAATTTTTCCGTTTATACCCACAACCCATCCATTTTGTAAATCAGAGAAAAAAATCGAATATAAAGACAAATAGGTACCCGATTCCTGTGATACCCAGCTATTTCCTCCATTGGTTGATTTTATTATAACTCCATTTTCTCCTGCAGCCCATCCTGTTTGTGAGTTTACAAATCGAATCGAATAGATAGTACCACTGTAATATGTTGAGATCCAATTCAAACCTCCGTTTGAAGTTTTATATACATGTCCGTATCCTGCAGCCCATCCGTTCTGTGAATCAGAGAAGTAGATTGTTAATAAACTATAACCACTTCCACTTGCCTGCACAATCCAATTTATTCCTGAATTTGTAGTTTTATATATTCCATATGCTCCGGCAGACCATCCGGTTTGAGAATCTATAAAATGTACCGAGCGTAACCAGGTTCCTGACCCTGTTGAATTGGTGTTCCAGTTTATACCTCCATTAGTTGTTCGATGTACCGTTCCGCCGTCATCAACTACCCATCCGGTTTGAGAACTGATGAAATGAATTCCCCATATATCATTATTTGTTGGTATTGGATTCTGCCAAAACCAATTACTTTGAGCAATTAGTAATGAGTAATTAATAATTAAAAATAAAAAACTAAAAAATATTTTTTTCAAAATTCTTATATTAAAATTATTTTAATAAAATTAATTTTTTAGTATTCACAAAATCACCAGCTCTTAATTGATAAAAATAAACCCCACTCGGTAAATTACTCCCGTCGAATGTTACTTCGTACGTTCCGGGATTTAGTTTTTCGTTTATGAGTGTTTGTATTTCTTTCCCGCAAATATCATAAACAATTAATTTCACATCTTCCGTTTGACGTTTTACATTCGACGATATATCAAATTTTAATTTTGTTGTTGGATTAAAGGGATTCGGGTAGTTTTGATGTAATAAAAATGCAGATGGAATGTTATTTCCTAAGTGAGAGATATTTACATAAATCTGATTCAAATAAAAGTTAATATTGTCATATGTGTTTCCGGAAATTAATAACATACTTAAACTATCGGTGGAATATCCGAGTCTGTCAACTATTATTTTAATGCTTCCCTGTTGAACAGAATTTATTTCGTATGATCCGTTTTGATCAGAAGCAACATTTCTTGAAAAATTGTTTCCGCTTTTTAAATATATTAAAGCGTCTTTGATGAATTCTTGATTTTTGTTTACAATTTTTGAAATTCTTCCTTTTACGGTACAATTTCCTGATGATGCTAGCTGTCTCTCCACGTTCAGATTTACATCTGATAAATTTGATGAGGCAAATATTTTTTGAGCATTCTTCCAGTATATTCCCTGCGGATAATACGAAGGAGTAAAACTTTGATTTTCCGGTGGGAATGCAATCAGATAAACGGAATCTGATGGAATATGTTTTAATGAATAGTATCCCGTAACCTGAATAGGTGTCGAATCTATAGTAATAATATTACCGTTATTCTTGTTGAGTTTTACCGCTTTTATGTACCCGCCTTCTACCGGCAAGGCATTATCTTTAAATTTTACACAGCCGGTAATCATTAAATTGGAATTCCAGCTTTGAAGATATCTGATGGTTAAGCATTCGGGATATTGTACACCACTTGTAAATCCGCATAGATAAATATTTCCATAGTTATCAGTTTCTATATCTTTTACAATTGTTTGGTTGCTGGTACCTATATAATCAATTAGCCATTTCTGGTTTCCTGATGAATCATATTTTATTGTGGTTAACTTAGAATAATTACCGTTGGTTATGGATAGATATATATTACCAAAAATGTCTTTTGCTAAACCACCCGGAAATAAATAACCGCTATTATTAAAATCCCTTTTCCATTTTAGTTGACCTGTCGAATCATATTTTAATGTTGAAACTTTTGTGTTCAAGTTCGCGTCTTTAAACGAGTAGCCCGTTATATAAACGTCTCCTTTATCAGTAACCTTCATGTCAATCGGTATATCATCCAAATTATATTCGCTGTTATAAATTCTATTCCATAATTCCTGTCCGGCTGTACTAAATTTAGTAACTATAAAATCCCTCTTAAAAGCTTGTGACCAATAAGTACCTGCACAATATATACTTCCATAATTATCAACTCCTAAACTTGCAAAACCATAATAACTGAGATCAAACCCCTGTGTCGTGCCTATCCATTGCAGGACCCCAGTATTATCATATTTTAATAATTTTATACTGGTATTACCCACATAATCATAATCACCAAGAGAGTAAACATTTCCGGCATTATCAAGTAATATTCTGTATCCCTCATGCCCGTTACCACTTGAGGTTAATAATTGAGTCCATAATAAATTTCCGGCAGTGTTATATTTAGCAGTTAGAATTCCTGCGTTATATCCATTACTTCCATATCCTGTAATATAAATATTACTAAAATCATCTATTACCATGTCATTAATTTCGTAATTTTGAGTTACTTCCCATTGTGTAGCTCCGAAAGAACTGTATTTGATAATAATGCCGCCGCCGTTATTCGATATTTGTCCGCAGACAAAAACATTCCCCAGATTATCTAATTCCATTGTAACAGCATATGTATTAGATCTCCGGGAAGCCCATTGAAGCTCGCCCCGGTTATTATATTTTAAAGTTAGTAACTGTGATGAATTCGCACTACCTAAAACGTATACATTACCATAACTATCATACTTAACTTTATTTGAATATACACTATTATCGTTCGCCCCTCTGTATCTCACATCCCATTCCTCATGAACCTGGCTTCTTAGCTGTAGAGGTATTATTATTACGATAAATAAAAAAAATGTTTTTAAACTATTCATTTTTTATTTGTTAATTTAAATGTAAATTTTCTTTCTTCTGAATTTAATACTTCATTATACTTTGGACTGATGGCAATAGGTTTACTTGTATAATCGTCCGTGCTTGTGAACCCGGATATTTTTGATACGGACCATATACATACAGTACTATCAGGAATATTGGATGATGTGTCTGATAAGGCAGACAATCTAAAGGTTTCAGAGTTTATATAAAAATATCTTTGATTATAAAATCCACCATAAAGATATCTTAAATTCACTCTATAAATTCCCTGCGGATAATCTTTTGAAAATGAAAATACAGTATTGTAATTTACATTCTGTTCATTATCTGCAGGAGATATTAACGAGGGAAAAATACTAAATTGAATATTGTTCGGATTGTGAGGAGATATTTCTGAAATTCTAATGCCATTTTTAAAATTACTCTGGTTATGAATTCGTGTGCAGGTATAATATTTATAGACATTACCATTTAATAATGGTATAGGCGAAGAAAAATTCATATTGTTTATTACTGCATTATTAAAAAACTGATAGCCGAAATTAAATATATTTGCGAAAGAAAACCTGTTCATTCCGATTGAAATATCTTCAATTGTGAACCCTGTCGGCAGTGTTGCAATACCCGAAATGATCGAATCATAAGGTCCGGTACTCAAATCAATATTATTAAAAACTATTCTTGATGCTTCTCCATTATTGATTGTCAAAGGCTTTTCTCCGTAATTATCAAAAGAGATAATGTTTCCTGATTTGCTTGTTGTATAAATCCATACTGCTACTAAACCGGCGGAACTTGGATTACCATTCCATCGATGGTTCATAGTTGCATAATTTATATTATTTAAATGTACATAACTTTGATAAATACCGGAATTATCGTAAAACATTACTGTTGCATCCTGATTAGTATTAAAAGAGGGCAGAATAATAGTAATATTTGTATTATTGTCGAACTGGTTGCCCGAACGATCCGTAGATAGAATAGGGTTAGCTTTACTTAAATTTCGGAAAGTTTCTACAGTTCCGGACCATGTGTAAACAGTTATATCATATGGAATAGGAATATCTGAGAATATGAAACTGCCATCTGAAGAAGTTTGTTTAAACGCAGAATTAACTTCGACTCTGATGTTAGACACTCCATTCCCCCAATAATCTGTAACTTTACCTGATATGTTTATATGCTGTAGCGGAGTAACCGGATTATTATTATTACAACCTATTAAAAAAACGATAATTAAAATTATAATCGAAAAAGTAAATAATTTTAATATTGTTTCTGATTGACATAATAAACAGGATTGATTTCGGATTAACACCATATAATTATTTTATTAAATTATTAACAATCGAATTAAATATTTATTTTAAAAATATTAATTTCTAATGTTATTTGAGCAAAATCATCTTCTTAAATGCTATTAGTTCATTGCCAACTGATAACTTATAAAAATACACTCCTGATGCGAATCTGTTACCGTCGAATGTTACTTCATACGTTCCGGGATTTAGTTTTTCGTTTACGAGTGTCTGAATTTCACGACCTGTTATATCATATACTATTAGTTTTACGTCTAACGTTTTACCTTTTACTGCACCTGGAATATCAAATTTTATTTTCGTAACAGGATTAAAAGGATTCGGATAGTTTTGATTCAGTGAAAAAGACTTTGGAATTTCTGTAGATATTTGAGAAACATTTGTTAATAATGTATCACCGTATGAAACACCGTTTATATAACATCCAGTCAAGGATACAAAATATTCAGATGGCGGAGGTTCTCCCACATCGAAACTCAATATGCCAAAGTTTTTTGCGTATCTTGTATGGGCAAGCGCTAAACCATCGTGCCTGAATGATTTTGTTTTTACATTATAATTATTAAACAAAGTAAAATACGCTGTATCTTCACACCTCGTGTAAGACCAATGATAGACACAACTGTTAACCTGATTGTTCATTTCTGCACTTAAACTGTCAATGATTTTATCATTCACATATCCTGAACAGTTTGCATTCGGATAATAATAAAGCAAATTCGTCCGGGTGGAATCATATCTTACCCAACCTGTCCCTATATCAGGAAAATTTGTCAGATAAAAATATTTATGTCCGTTCATTATTGTATCCTTAGTAATCCTTGCTTTAAATCTTGATCCGATATTTGGATAAGGCCAGTACCAGGCATAATAAACGAAAAAGTCCCCCGTATGCATAGGAAAATAAGCAGCATAATCCTCATTCCCGACACCACCTGTTACTGTTTTAAAAATTATTCCGCCATTACCCGCTGTCCAGCCGGTATTTTTGTCAAGAAAAAAAATGGAATTTAAACCGACACCAGCAGTCAATTGCTGTGTCCAGTTAACACCGCTGTTATTAGTTCTGAATACATAAAAACCTTTAAGTATCCAGAGTGTGTCTTTGTTTGCTAATGAAAAGCCACCCATATTATTGGTTGTCACTGAATCTATGCTCTGCCAGTTGTATCCGCTATTCGTTGTCTTGCGTAGAATTTTTTTATAACAATAACCGGTATTCTCATCAACAAACCTTATTTTTCCGGTATGCCAATCCATAGTTGAGTCAGAATAAATCAGAGTCCAGTTTAGTCCGGTATTCGTCGTTTTATAAAAATAATATGTTTCGAACATTGGCGATGCTGATGCAGCATAAATAGCTGTCCAGCCTGTGCAAGAGTTTATAAATGATATGCCTTTCATATGACCGCCTCCGCCGAATTGAGTCCAGTTAATTCCACCGTTAAAAGTTCTGTATGTTCCACCGGATGTATTATAACAACTCAAATCTGAACCTGCATAAGTAACAAATGCAGTATCTTTATTTAAAACCGTAACATCATAATATATATCATCTGGATTTGTAAGAGTTGGCGGGTATATCCAGTTTACTCCTCCATTGGTTGTTTTTAATATTATATTTAAATCCTGGCAAAACGGATTCTGATCGTCATCTCCTCCTACGGAATATCCATAATTGCTGTCACAGAACCTAATCGCTCGTAACGTAATTGTTGTGGGTGTACTTTGAATATTCCAGTTTACACCTCCGTTTGTAGTTTTAATAATAGTGCCTGATGCACCGCAAGCCCAGCCAGTTTGAGTATTAATAAAAAACACATCCATTAAATTATTAGATGTCGGGCAAATTTGCACACCCCATCCCTGTTGAGCATTGCAATTAGTAATAAAGAATAAGGAATGAATTATAATTAATGCAAATATTATTTTTTTCATAAGTACACCAATTTATTTCAAAATAATTAATTTTTTAGTTTGAATAAAATCACCAGCCCGCAGTTGATAAAAATACACTCCTGAAGCAAAATTACTCCCGTCGAATATTACTTCGTAGGTTCCGGGATTTAGTTTTTCGTTTACAAGAGTTTGGATTTCACGACCTGTGATGTCGTAGACTTTAAGAGTGACAACTCCACTCCCCACCCTTAAAAGGGGGGGATTAAAGGGGGGTATACTAAATCGAATCTTTGTAACCGGATTAAACGGATTAGGATAATTTTGGAATAATTTATATTCTCCTGGGATAGAGTTCCCGATTTTATTGATATTCGTTAATGCTACAAGGGTTCTCTTCGCATATATATTCGATAAACTCAGACTGTCCTTTGTAAAGGCAACCCAGACAACACCGGCCCCGCCAGATTTGATTCCCCTGTTTATTGAAGGTTTGATATTTATTGAAGAATCCCCAAGACTTGTGCTGTCGTCAAAACCGTAATTTGATCCACAGAATAATTTAGAGCTATCTGATTTTCTCAAAAATGAGCAAGCCTGAAATGCACTATAATCAGTGATAATTGGATAAAAAAAGGATCTGAAATAAAAATAATTATAGGGACTGCTCAAATTATAAAAAACAGCAGACTGATAATTTTGTCCTGAAGGATATATTACAGTCGAGTAAAATTTATACTTTCCATTTCTGTCAGACTGGAAAACTAATTCCGGTCTTAAAAAACCATCCCCGTCAAATTCATTTATTATATTATCCCCTATATATGCAACTGTATCAGGAACTGACCAGGTATTTGTCCCTAATTTGATATTATAATAGATTGCCTTTTTATTGTCGCTTTTCAATTTTTCATAAGCGACAACAAAATTTGAACCCAAACCGAATGCACCGAATACAACGAGTGGATTCCAGCAGTTTGCGGGTTCATTCACTGTCAGATTTGTATCGAGCGTAATTAAATGTGTTTGAGTATTGAACTGCCGGAATATGATATCATTATTCTTTTCATAAACTATTGTGAATAAAGCAGAATCATTGCTTATTATTTTTACATTTGATTTGTTTAATGCAGAAGTATCAAAAGCGAATGGCTGACCCCAGCCCGATAGGGAATCGTAAGAGGATGCATTTAAATTCCACCTGCCGTTCTGATACTCTTCCCATATGGCTAAAGCGTAAGGTACTTGTATTCCTGGATATTGATAACGGGAAGAATAGGAAATTGCCGGGTTGCGTTTTTGAGAAGATGTATTAGTGAGATATCTAACTGTATCAATGGGTCCGTTTTGTCCAATTTTTAGAACACAAATCTGTGAATTGCTTCCAAAATATCTTTCAAATATCAGAAATTCCCAAAAAAATAAATTACCATTCGAAGTCCTGAATTTTAATGCAAAAGTAGGATTTTTATCAACAAAACCCGTAGTAAATGTATATTTATTCCATGAAGATTGAGACATCCCCTGAATACAGAAAACCAGAAAAATCAATAAAAAAAACTTTTTCATAAAATTGAAATTTTTATTTTAGCAAAATTAGTTTCTTCGTTTGAATAAAATCTCCACTTCTTAATTGATAGAAATACACTCCGCTTGCATAATTGCTTCCGTCGAACGTTACTTCATAAGTGCCGGGATTTAGTTTTTCGTTTACGAGAGTCTGTATTTCACGACCGGTGATGTCGTAGATTTTTAGAGTGGACACCCCCCTTGCCCCCCTTTGTAAAGGGGGGAGAATTTGGAATGTCAAACTTTATTTTTGTTGTTGGATTAAATGGATTTGGATAGTTTTGTTCAAGTCTGAATTTTGATGGAACCTCACTGCTTATTTTATTTATTCCAATCACATATCCGCTGTTATAAAATTGTATTGCGACGTCTGCAAGTTGTTTTAATTTTGTTACTGAATTTAGATTACTGCTTCCTCTTGCTATCAACTGACAAATTACTATTGTCTGTGTATCTCCCGGCATTACAGTAAGATTTTCTGCACCAAAACTCATCGCTGATCTTCTGTCACCTTGTGGATTAGGTATATAAGGATTTCCGGAGGAATCGAGATTACAATTCCCAATGTGTCCTTTTATTTCAGTCCATCCAATATTAGTTTCCGGGTCACCATAATATATGAATTTTGTTTTTTTATAAAAATTAGGAGGGTAAATCAGTTGAGTCGGGTCAAGCCAGCATGTTGAGTCTTTTTTATATCCCTGCATCATATGATAAGCAGCCATCGGTTCGCCATTAGGGTCTGATTCGCAAGGCGGAGGTAAAGTACTTGTTCCGATAAAAGTGTTAAACGATGTCATTTTAATTTGGACAGGCGGATTGGAATACTTATTATATGGACCTTTCAGTATAAGAAAACCAACAGCGGGAGGTGCAACCCCATATAACTGGTCATTATTTGTTGCGTTATAACAATAGTCAAGATTTCTTACAGTATCACATCCGATATAATCGTCATTTGCCCATCCTAAATCCGGGTCACTGACAAGTGCAAAATATGTTCTTGTCCATGGTTGAGTACCTTTATTAATAATCACAAATTTTAAAAACTGCATATCTGCATAAGACGGCTGTGAATAGCACCAGGCAGTTAAGTGAACTTCACTGTAAAGTGGAGCTGTTCCGCCACCATAACCTTCACCTGAAGTATGAGTTCGCTGGAAATCCATCGGTCATACTAAGAAAAATTGTCTGAGATGCACCTTTAACTCCGGGAGTGTCTATCTGTGGTTCATAGATTCCATTATTATTTACATCAACAAATGGAGCACCATAAGGAACCATTAATCCCCAGTTAAGCCAGTCATAATTCGTTGATACATTGTCACCTCTGTTTTACCGAATAAAATTTAAATGTGTCATTTGTCTGGGGATTTCCGTTAGTTATTTTACCGGGCACAAATTCACCCTTGTAAGAAGCCATTGCTTGTCTTAATTCGCCATTATAATAAGCAGCAGTCGAAAGACCTGCAGTAAATATTGCAGTTTTTCCTGAGCCTTTAGGCCATTCAAAACCTGCCATATTCCCGACCTATTATCCTGGTCAAAAATTCCCCTATGAGCTAAAAAACGATTTTATATTATTTCTTTCAAGGAATCTAAAACCATAATAAGTGCTGTCAATATCCCTGAAGAGTATGGTTCCTGAATCACCTACGGCAAACTGTGTACTGGAACTCGAATTAAGGAAAAACGATGATGATAATGAATTCAAATTATGTTGTGTATTTGATTGATAAGTTGTCCAGTTTGCACCATCATTTGTGCTTTGCAATAATAAACCTCCGCTGCCGCAAACTAATAATGTCCTAATATAAGTAAAATAATTTATTGAAATATTATATACTGTAATTGATTTTATATCAGCATTTGTACCGCACGGAATTATTGTCCAGTTTAATCCTTTGTTTGTTGATTTCATTATTAATCCGTTTGAACCTGTTGCCCAGCAAGTTAGGGAATCGAAAAACCTGATATAATTTAAATTGTTAGTTACACCAGTATTAATATATGACCAGTTAAGTCCGAAATCCGTTGTTCTTAATATTGTTCCGTTATTTCCTACAATACATCCGATTGGATTTAAATAACCGTCCAAAACAGAACAGAAATCTATAGAATTTAAATTTGCTGTTGTTCCGGAAGTTACGGGCACCCAGGGACCCCAGTTGCCGGCTAAAGTCCAGGTTGATTGAATTATTGTTCCACCTGTACCGACGGCAACTCTCCTGAATGATAAAGTTTGGAATCATTGAACATTTATTATCTGAAACTCCCATGAGATTTGCATTCGTTCCGCTCGATTCTTTTGTTAGCTGAGTATAGTTATCACTCGGAAATCTATAAATTGTTCCATTATTTCCAACGATAATTTTCATTGCAATATTATTAGTTTGACGGATTTCATTCAAATTAATATTTTTCATTCCCGGGACTTGTCTAAAAGGGTAATATCTATAATCGTATGTATAGATAAATAAACCATTATTGCCGACGGCATAGGTGTAACCCTGCGTATTTATTGAATTAATTTTCGCCTGCACCGGGGATTGAACAGGTCTCCAAATATAAAAAGGAGGAAGCTGGGCTTCGCAATTAGTAATTAATAATGAGTAATTAGTAATTAACAATAAAAAAATAAAAAATATTTTTTTCATAACCTTGAAAAATTATTTTAATAAAATTAATTTTTTCGTATCTATAAAATCTCCACTCTCAATTGATAAAAATACACTCCTGATGCATAGTTGCTTCCGTCGAATGTTACTTCGTAAGTTCCGGGATTTAGTTTTTCGTTTACAAGGGTTTGTATTTCACGACCGGTGATGTCGTAGATTTTGAGAGATATAAAACCCCCCTGCCCCCCTTTGTTAAAGGGGGGATTTGCCACGTCAAACTTAATTTTTGTCGTTGGATTGAATGGATTTGGATAGTTTTGTTCAAGTCTGAATTTTGACGGAACTTCACTACTGATTTTATTTATTCCAATTACATACCCACTGTTATAAAACTCAATTGCGACATCTGCAAGTTGTTTTAATTTTGTTACTGAATTTAGATTATTACTTCCTCTTGCTATTAACTGACATGATGACTATCGTCTGTGTATCTCCAGGCATAACAGTTAAATTATCTGAACCTGAATTTAATAAGAATTTTCGATCACCTTGCGGAGCCGGGATTACAGGAGTACCCGAGGAATCGTGTTCGCAATTATGGATTATACCTTTGACTTCAGTCCAACCGGTGTTAAGTTCCGGGTCTCCCGGATATACAAATTTTGTTTTTTTATAAAAATTAGGAGGATTAATAAGTTGTGTCGGGTCAAGCCAACAGGTCGAATCTTTCTTAAATCCCTGCATAAAGAAATAAGCACCGTAAGATTCTCCATTTGGATCTGACTCGCAATAACCTCCACTTACACTTGCACCATAAAAAGGAACGAATGATGTTAATCCGAGCTGTATAGGAGGATTACTATATTTATTATAAGCTCCTTTAAGCAAAATAAATCCTACAGCAGGTGGAGCAGTACCATACGTCTGGTCGTAATTCGAAGCATTGTAGCAAAACCCAAGTTTACGAGTTGTATCACATCCTATATAATCATCATTTGCATACCCTAAATCAGTATCAGATATTAAGGATAAATATGTCCGTGTCCAGGGCTGTAATCCTTTATTTATAACCACAAACTTTAGAAATTGCATATCATTATAAGATGGCTGTGAATAACACCAGGCAGTTAGGTGGACTTCACTATAGAGCGGTGGTGTTCCTCCGCCGAATCCTTCCCCGGAAGTATGAGATTGGGGAAATCCATCTGTCATACAAAGGAAAATAGTTTGTGAGGCACCTCTTACACCCGGAGTATCAATTTGCGGATTGTAAATTCCATTATTATTTACATCCACGAATGGAGCTCCATAAGGAACCATTAAACCCCAGTTCGCCCAATCCTGATTTGTCGAATAACTATCTTCCCTTTTTACATTATAAAATTTGAATGTATCGTTTGTTTGTGCTAATCCATTATTACAATATCCCGGAAGATACTCTCCCTTATACGATGCCATCACTTCACGGAACTGTCCCTGATAGAATCCTGCGATTGAGAGACCTGCGGTGAAGATTGCAGTTTTATTTGAATCTTTAGGCCATACAAATCCTGCCAAATTTCCATATTTTGTGTTCTGGTCAAAAATACCTGTACTATTTATATAAGCTCTGATGTTATTTCCTTCTAATTTTGAAGTGATGTAAGAACTATCGATATCTCTTCGCAAAATTTTTCCGGAATTACCGACAACAAATGGATATGAAATTGAATTCAGATTATTTGTTGTAGGTGTCAGAGTTGATATCCAGGATATTCCTCTATTAGTAGTTTGTAAAATAATTCCGTTGTTTCCGCAAATATAATAAACTGAATCTGTATTTGAATAACGTGTTGAAAAATATTTCAAGTCTGATGTTGTTCCGCTTGGTATTGTAACCCAGTTAGTTCCATTGTTCGTTGATCTCATAATCAATCCGTTAGAACCAGTCAGCCAACGACGGCAGTATCTAAATAGCTCAAACAGTAAATTTTATTGGAAACTCCTATGTTAAGAGAAGTCCAATTTTCACCAAAATTAGTAGTCCGCAATAAAACTCCATTATTCCCTCCTGCTAAACCGGTGTTATTAATATTAAAACTTGAATTCGTTAAAAACCAAAAATTAATAGTATATAAATCCTGGTTAGTACCGGAGGGCTTTGTAGTCCAGGAACTCCAGTTAGTTCCTGAATTCCAAGTTGAGCTAAGTATAATTCCATTTGAGCCAACCGCTAATGCGTCTAAACATCAACGGAGAATTCGAGTTCCTCATGCTTGCAATACTAAACAGATTTTCAGTAGTTCCGCTAGGCTGCTGAATCCAGGGAGTGGTATATGTACCGGTAGGAATATAAATAGAACCGTTTTGCCCAACAGCAGTATATCCAAAACCATAATTTATTTGGTAAAAATTATTATTAGGAAGTACGGAAGCATTCAGAAAATTATATCCCTGGTTCGTAGAATAGAGGAATGCTCCATTATCACCGATTATATAATAATTCGGATTTGAAGATAAGACGCTGTTCAAGTTGGACTGAACCGGTGAAGGAACCACACGCCAGTAATAATGCGGTGGAAACTGGGCTTCGCAATTAGTAATTAATAATGAGTAATTAGTAATGAGCAATAAAAAGATAAAAAATAATTTTTTCATAACCTTGAAAAATTATTTTAATAAAATTAGTTTTTTTGTATTTACAAATTCACCACTTCTCAATTGGTAAAAATATACTCCTGACTTGCATAGTTTCTTCCATCGAATGTTACTTCGTAAGTTCCGGGATTTAGTTTTTCGTTTACGAGTGTTTGTATTTCACGACCGGTGATGTCGTAGATTTTTAGAGATGTAAACACCCCCCCTGCCCCCCTTTGTAAAGGGGGGAATTAGCAATATCAAATTTTATTTTTGTTGTTGGATTGAATGGGTTCGGATAGTTTTGTTCAAGTCTGAATTTTGATGGAACTTCACTACTTACTTTATTTATTCCAATCACATATCCACTATTATAAAACTGTATTGCGACATCTGCAAGTTGTTTTAATTTTGTTACTGAATTTAGATTATTACTTCCTCTTGCTATTAACTGACATATTACTATTGTCTGTGTATCTCCCGGCATAACAGTTAGATTAGCTGCACCGGAATTTAAAGCTGTGCGTCTATCTCCGACTGGATTTGGAAAAATTATCTGACCCGAAGAATCGAGATTGCAATTACCAATGTGTCCTTTTAACTCAGTCCATTCTATAGTAGTTTCAGGGTCACCGTAATAAATGAATTTTGTTTTTTTGTAATAATTTGGAGGTGTGACAAGAATGGTTGGGTCAAGCCAGCAGGTTGAATCTTTTTTATAACCTTGTATAAAATGATATGCTCCCAATGGTTCACCATTCGGATCAGTTTCACAAGGAGGAACTCCGGTACTCGTACCATGGAAATTATTAAATGAAGTCATACTATATTGTATCTGTGGATTGGAATACTTATTGTATGCTCCTTTCAATAAAAGAAATCCAACTGCCGGGGGAGCGGTTCCATACATCTGGTCGTTATTAGTACCATTATAACAGAAGCCTAAATTTCTGGATGTATCACACCCGACGTAATCGTCATTTGCCCATCCTAAGTCCTGGTCACTTACAATTGAAAAATATGTCCTTGTCCACGGTTGAGTTCCTTTATTTATTACTACATATTTCAAAAATTGCATATCAGCGTATGAAAGTTGTGAATAGCACCAGGCTGTCAGATGCACTTCACTGTAAAGAGGTTCAGTTCCCCCACCGTATCCTTCACCCGAAGTATGTGTACCCGGGAATCCATCCGTATAAGTGAGAAATATTGTTTGTGATGCATTTTTAACACCCGGTGTGTCTATCTGCGGTTCATAAATTCCATTAGTATTTACATCAACAAAAGGCGCACCATAGGGAACCATCAAACCCCAATTAAGCCAGTCAGTATTTGCTGGTCCATCTTCTCTTTTAACAGAATATAATTTAAAAGTATCACTTGCTTGTGCAATTCCATTATTACAAATACCCGGATAATACTCACCCTTATATGATGCCATTGCTTCCCGGAGTTGTCCCTGATAGTATCCCGCTATTGAAAGTCCTGCCGTAAAGATTGCAGTTTTATTTGAACCTTTGGGCCATTCGAATCCTGCCATATTCCCGCTTCTCGTATCCTGGTCAATAATCCCATAACCAAGAATTGTTGATTTGATATTATTACCTTCGAGAAATTTCAAAATAGAATAAGCACTATCTGCAGAATTACGAAGAATTGTTCCTGAATTACCTACAATCAATGATGAATAGGTAATTGAATTTAAATTGTTTTGTGTTGGTGATTGACTGTTAATCCAGTTAACACCATAATTTGTACTTTTTAATATAACACCTCCACTTCCACATACATAATATAATGTAGTAGTTGTTGATATAGGATAGTTATATGTATTGGAAATTGCAAAGGATTTTATGTCTATATTGGAACCCGTTGGAATTGTCAGCCAATTTAATCCTCTATTCGTTGATTTCATTAACAGTCCGTTTGAACCTGTTATCCAACAAGTCAATGAATCAGTGAAATGAAAAGAATTTAGTTTATTTGTAACACCGGCATTAATCATAACCCAAGAATCTCCCCAGTCAGTTGTTCGTAATATTAGTCCATTATTACCTGCTATACATCCGACAGGATTTAAATTTTGTATTCCGGAAGGGGTAGGATAAAATTCTATAGAATATAAATCTTGTGTAGTGCCTGATGGAATAGATGACCACGAACTCCAATTTGTTCCCACATTCCAGGTTGATTTAATAATTGTACCGCCGTTACCAACTGCTATACGTCTGAATACAGGTGGAGTGGTTTGACTTCGATTTTCTGAGATACTAAACAGATCAGCAGTAGTACCACTTAATTCCGGGATTAATAAAGAAGAATTATATGTGAATTTATAAATTGTGCCATGATGTCCGACTATAGTGATTATGTTAAAATAACTTGAACTTTTTATACCATATAAATTAACACTTTTTGTTCCCGGAACTAAAGAAAACGTCCATCCATAACTGTCGGATCTCAGGAATGTTCCATTATCTCCAATTATATAAGAATAAAAAGGGTCACTGGCATATGCATGCAGATTAGCTTGAACCGGGGAAGGAATCACACGCCAGTAATAATGCGGCGGAAGCTGGGCTTTGCAATGAGTAATGAATAATGAATAATGAATAATAAACAATAAAAAAATAATTATTATTTTTTTCATAACCTTGAAAAATTATTTTAATAAAATTAGTTTTTTCGTTTCCATAAATTCACCACTTCTCAACTGATAAAAATATACTCCGCTGTGCATAATTGCTGCCGTCGAATGTCACCTCATAAGTTCCGGGATTTAGTTTTTCGTTTACGAGTGTTTGTATTTCACGACCGGTGATGTCGTAAATTTTTAATATGGACACCCCCCCTTGCCCCACCTTGTAAAGGTGGGGAGAATTTGGAATATCAAATTTGATCTTTGTTATTGGATTGAAGGGATTGGGATAATTCTGATATAGTAAAAATTTGCTTGGCAAGGTTTGTGATGTATTTTGTATCCCAACAATTTCGGCTAAAGAACGCTTCCAGACTGATTGTTTATCTGTCCCTGCAAATATATAACCGTCCGAAATCTCGAATGAATAAACAGGAGGAGGAAATTTAAATCCCTGGTCCTTCGGTATCCAGTTAACTCCAAGATTAGTAGACAGATAAACTCCCGGATTCGTTCCGGCAATAATATTATTTCCATCAACAATTAAAGAATATACTCGTCTATCACTAAAAAAAGTCTGTGACCAGTTTACTCCATAGTTTGATGAGATGAAAATACCATTTAAAGTTCCTGCATAAATATTATTTCCAATTACAATTATTGAAAATATAGTCTGGCTATTCAAATTGGAACTCTGTGTCCAGCTACTTCCATAATTTGTTGAATAATAAATCATAGCCTGACCTATGGGATAATTATCTGTCCCGGCATAAATAGTTGTTCCATTTCTCGTTAAACACTTTATTGTCTGATTATTTAAAGAAGTCTGAATCCAATTATTTCCATTATTAGTTGTACGATACACACCAATATCATCTATACCGGCAAATATAGTATCTCCTATTGATAAAAAAGAATTAATATCATAATTACCCAAACCATTTTGCGACCAGGATATTCCATTATCTGTTGAACGGTATATCCCATAATTACCCGTACCGGCAAAAATAGTATTTCCATTTGCAGAGAGTGAAAATACATATAAGTTATTAAGAGTTGTCTGAGTCCAATTGTTCCCATAGTTGCTAGATACAAATACTCCGCCGTAAGTTCCTGCATAAAAATAATTACCTGATTTTACGAATGAAGAAACAGAATAAAGGTTTAAACCGGTTTGAGTCCAGTTATTTCCATTATTGGAAGAAATACAAACACCTGAATCTTCAGTACCGGCTATAAAATTGCTTCCGTTTAAAATTACTGAATACACATATGTATTGTTTAATGAGGTTTGTGTCCAGTTGTTACCATAATCAGTAGTTAAAAACACGCCATTTTCGAATGCTCCTGCAAGAAAATTACTGCCTTCAATATATAAAGAACTAATTGGTTCGTTATTCAGAGCGCTTTGCGTCCAGTTTAATCCGTTATTAGTAGATAAGTAAATTCCAGAACCGGTCCCTGCCAAAATATTATTACCACTGAGTTTCAATGAATAAATCGGAGAATTGGTAATATATACAGTTATCCAGGAGTTTCCATTATTAGAAGAATAATATAAATATCCGAAATCGGAACCGGCGTAAATATTATTACCGTTGATTAAAAGAGATATTATGTCGCTATAAACCAGAGAAGTATGATTCCAGTTTATACCATAATTTGTAGTCACATAAAGACCGTGAAAACGTTGAGAAGCAAATATGGAATTACCGTTTACAGCAATTGAATATATTGGTTCACTACCACCTAAACCTATAAATGGCCATGTTTCACCATCATCTGTAGACATATAAACTCCATTACCTGCACCTGCAAAGATATTATTTCCACTGACAGTGATACAATAAATATTATTATTGTAGAAAGAAGTGTGCACCCAGTTGTATCCGTTATTTGTAGATTTGAAAATTCCGTATCCGGCTGTTCCAGCAAGCAAGGTATTTCCTTTATTCGCTAACGACAAAACATTCCCGCCAAAGATGCCGTCACACTGAACCCATTGAGAATTGGCTATAATAATAGAACATTGGAAAACAATAAATAAAAATATAATCTTTTTCATTTTTAAGATTGTTATTTTAGCAAAATTAGTTTTTTCGTTGATACAAATTCCCCTGATTTCAACTGATAAAAATATACTCCTGATGCATAGTTGCTCCCATCAAATGTTACCTCATAAGTTCCGGGATTTAGTTTTTCGTTTACAAGTGTTTGGATTTGACGTCCTGTGATGTCGTAAACCTTGAGTTCTGTCCACACAACCCCAGCCCCTCTCAAGAGGGGAGCTATGTCGAATTTTATTTTTGTTGATGGATTGAAGGGGTTGGGATAATTCTGATATAAATTGATATAAGCAGGATATTCATTTGAATAATTATTAATCATTGTCATTCCACCGGAATAACTTTTTAGCACTAAACTTCTATAAGTTGTATCATAAATCCAACCCGCACAAAAAACGGTGTCTGAATTCAACATCTGGACTTCACCCAAATAATCAAACCCTGGCCTGGAAATATTTAACCAATTTTCTCCACCGTTAGTCGTTCTTAATATTGTGTTCCCATCACCAACAATCATTCCTGTATTTATATTAATAAAAGAAACTGACATTAAATAAGAATTTATATTAGGTGTTTGAACAATCCAGTTATCACCACTGTTAGTAGTTTTAGCAATAGAATTAACTCCAACCATATATCCTGTATTTTCATTTAAAAAGCAAATACTGTATTGATGATAATAATAAGGAATGGTTTTTTCATTCCATGAATTTCCTGCATCTGTAGTTTTCCAAAAACTAGAACCACAAGCAAATCCTGTAAAATTATTAATGAACTTAATACACTCTATACCTTTATAAGCGCTGAAAAACACTCTTACCCAATTTTGACCTCCGTTAGTGCTTTTAAATATTTGTCCGTTTGTACCTGCAAAATTTTCTCCTATAATTACTATATTTTCATCAATCGCATATATCGTATTTACTTCCACATCGTATAGCCCTGTTTGCTGAGCAATCCAATTCTGACCACCATTTGTCGTTTTAAGAATTCTACCGTTATATGAGTTATAATGACCACCGACGTAACCGGTATTTTGATTCAGAAAGTGCAATGCATAATACCCGGAACCTGTTGTGCTTGAAATATTAATCCAGTTGATCCCGCTATTAGTTGTTTTGAAGATGCTATTCTGACCTGTAACGTAACCTGTATTGATATTAAAAAATTGAATATTTAACAGTTGGTCTGATGAATTCAGCGGATTCTGAACAAACCATCCGGATTGAGCAATGAGTAATGAATAATGAGTAATGAGTAATAAAAAAACAAAAAGTGACTTCTTCATAACCTTATGTTTTAATGTTGAATTATCCCAGTCTAAATGTATTATTTCTTCTTTTAATAATCAATATAAAATAATATTTTTTTATTTTGATAAATTATTATTTTCCTAAAGATTTAATCCCGATGAGTGACTAAGATTTAGACGAAATTGAAAAGTTTAAAATCAAAAGTTAAAATTTAATGAAAAATTAAAAAATTTTTGAAAAATGTGTAGTAGAAATAAAACAATAGGAAAAGCAGTATAATAAAAAAGTTGTCATTATTTAGTATCCAAATAATGACAACTTATTGTCTTACAATAGAGATTCGTTTACAATTAAAAAAGTAATAAAATAATTTTAATAAATTAAACGATATTACAATTCTCTCATTGCGCATTTTTTCTTTAACTGGGATAAATGCCAGGTGATATTTATATCCTTCGGGCATACTTCCACGCAGTTGAAAATTGTATGGCATCTCCACAACCCATCGGGTGTATCAACAACATCAAGTCTTTCATCCTGTGCATCATCACGGCTGTCGAATGCAAACCTGTATGCTTTCAGCATTGCAGCAGGTCCGAGATATGCATCATTGGACCAGAGAGACGGACAGGATGCAGAACAGGCACCGCATAAAATGCAATTAACTGCTTCATCAATTAAAGCCCTGTCTTCCTGAGACTGGTATCTTTCCTTAACCGGCGGTTGTGTCTTTGCTATCAGGTACGGCTTTACGACTTCATATTTTTTGAAGAAGCTGTCCATATCGACAATAAGGTCTTTAATGACTGGCAGTGAAGGAATCGGATCAATCTTAATAAATTTCTTTTTGAAGTCGTGCACGAGCACCTGGCAGGCAAGCATATTTTTACCGTTTATCATTACTGCATCGGAACCGCATATCCCGTGCGAACAGGAGCGTCGGTATGCAAGACCTCCGTCAATGTCCCACTTTACCTTATCAAGACAGTCGAGTATCCTGAATGTGGGGTCAACATCAATTGTGTATTCTTTCCTGTAAGGCTTTTCGTCCTTTTCCGGGTCGAAGCGCTGGATTGATAATGTTACTTTCATTAGTATTTTCTCTCCTGTGGTTGATAATTTAAAATTGTTACGGGTTTATATTTTAGTTCAATTCCTTTTTCGGTTTTGAAAGCAATTGTGTGCTTGAGCCAGTTGACATCATCACGCTTTGGATGGTCTGTCCGCCAGTGAGCTCCGCGGCATTCCTTCCTTTCGAGTGCCCCTGTTACAATTGCATCTGAGAATTCAAGTAGGTTTCCTAATTCGATTATTTCCATAAGTTCGGTATTGAACACTAAACCTTTATGCATCATATGTACTTTTTTAAATCTTTCCTTCAGTTCGTGAATTGTTTCGAGCATTGATTTCAAATCTGTTTCATTACGGAACACACCGCATTTATTTGTCATCTCTTCTTTTAGTCTCAAGCGTATCTTATCTGCATTTTCTCCTGAAGTTGTAGCAAAAAGATTTGCAAAAACTTCTTTATCTCTTTCTCCGGCATTTTTTGGAATCGGCATTAATTCTGCATCAAGAAGGAATTTCTTAATCGTCTTTCCTGTCCTTCTTCCGTGGACAACTGCATCGAGAAGTGAATTTGTTCCGAGCCTGTTAGCTCCGTGAACAGAAACGCAGGCGCACTCACCCTGCTGCAAAGAATCCTTTTACAATAGTTCCTTTTTCATCAGCAAGCACATTTCCATATAAATTAGTCGGAATTCCGCCCATAGAATAGTGTGCAGTGGGGAGAATCGGAATCGGTTGCTTTACCGGGTCAATACCGACATATGTTTTAGCAAATCCTGTAATTTCAGGGAGACGCTCTTTTAGCTTTGCGGCACCGAGATGAGTGAGGTCGAGATTTACAAAATCTCCGCCGCCAATTCCACGCCCTTCGTTAATTTCAGTCTGAATGCTTCGCGTGACCATATCCCTTGGGGCAAGTTCCATTACAGTAGGAGCATAATTTTTCATAAATCTTTCACCGTCTTTATTCTTGAGATAGCCGCCTTCTCCGCGTGCACCTTCTGTTACGAGAATACCAAGCGGATATAAACCTGTCGGGTGGAACTGCACGAATTCCATATCTTCAAGCGGGATTCCCGCACGGAATGCAATCGCAACACCGTCACCTGAATTTGCATATGCATTTGATGTAACTCTGTATGCTCTGCCGTATCCACCTGTTCCGAACATAACTGCCTTTGAGTGGAATGTGTGAAGCTGTCCATCCCTCAGATTGTATGCGGTAACACCTCTGCAGACACCGTCTTCTATTAATAATGACATAATAAAATATTCATCATAGAAGCGGACATTTCTTTTAATACATTGTTCATAAAGAGTATGAAGTAATACGTGTCCGGTTCTATCCGCTGAAAAGCAGGCTCTCAGTACCGGCATTCTTTTTGAGTTACCGTTTTCATCTATTATTTCTTTTGTATGTCCTCCGAACTGCCTTTGTGCAATTTTTCCATCTTTAGTCCTGCTGAAAGGAACTCCCAGATGTTCGAGTTCATATATTGCGTCAGGAGCATCGCTGCACATCATTGTGATTGCGTCCTGGTCTCCGAGATAATCGCTGCCTTTTACAGTATCGAAAATATGCCAGTCTATTGTATCGTGCTCTTCATTTCCAAGAGCCGCGGCGATTCCTCCCTGGGCAGCACCTGAATGCGAGCGTGTTGGGAAGAGCTTTGATATTACTGCAACATCTGCATATTCAGAAGTCTCGACTGCCGCACGCAAGCCTGCAAGACCTGCCCCGACAATAATTAAATCATGTTTATGTATCATACTTTGTTTATTTTTTAAAATTAGTGTTTGAAATTCACTAAGTTAATTTATTATTATATTAAAATGATAAAATTGTATTCAGTCCCAAGAACCAGAATGCGATTGCAATGACTATTATAATAGTATATAAAGTTGTTGTAAGCCATTGTTTCATTTCAAAATCACGCAAGGACACTCCACGTTCCGTTTAATCCGTGCCAAAGCCCAAGAGTGACAAATGTTAAATCGATGATTTTCCAAATCGGCTGATGAAGACGCTCCATCACTGCCTGGTAAGTGTGACCGCTATCAGGTGTCGCGTGCATAAGAATATAATGCCCTATAAGAACCACTACAAGGACTATCCCGGTTATTCGCTGCATATACCAGTTTTTCGAACCTGATGTTCCCGAACCGGCGAATTTAAAAGTACTCGTATTCATTATTTTTAAACTTTTTTAATTATTAAATGTGAAAGAAAATAAGGTAACCCATGCCCGCTACTATTAATACGGAAAGTACATAAACGAATTTCAGAATCTGCTTATGATATCTTGCACCGTTTCCTAAATCAACAAGCACAATCCGGACGCCGTTAATAGCATGAAACATAACCAGTGTTCCGAGGAACCACTCACCAAAAAGGAAAACAGGCGAACTGAACAGTTTCATTTCTGCATTAAAAGCAGCTTCGCCTTTCAAAAGACCGGTAAGCGCGATGATATGCAGAAGAATATAAAATGTAAGTCCGAGTCCTGTTACCCTGTGCAGAATCCAAGCCCAGCTTCCTGCATGCTTTCTATAATTAAACATCACACTAAACCAGCGTGAAAACACAGATGAAGAAATGTTAGACATTTTATTCACTTTTAAATTTAAAATAAAGAAAAGACACACCTGCAATTAATACAATTTCTTGTATTCTTGCTTCGTTATAATAAAATATTAAAATATTTTGATAAATTAAGTATAGTAATTCGTAACAGGAAGAAAAAATTGAATGTTAAAACCTCCCGCGAGTCAGGGGAAACTCTGACTCCACGTTGTGAGTTGAACTTTATAATTTTATTTATTTATTTTTACCGCGTCAAATATTAAGTTAAGTTAATTTAGAAAAACAAAATATGAAAATTCCTTCAATAAATGCATTGCTGACAGGGGCTAAAAGAACTTTTATTAGATTTCCATTTGTAATTTTACTATCTTCAGCAGGTGCATTTATTTTGGGATATATTATTCATTTAGATAAATCCCAGGCATCAAATACTCAGTATCTTTATAATGCAGCAATGGCTTGTTCACTTGGGATTCCACTTTTGATATCGTTTTCATTCATCACCGAACGATACAGGTCCTCCCGGGCAGTAAACATAATAGTACAGATAACAGGCATTATGTTATTGACAGCATATTTTATTTCACTTCCCGCTGATAAAAGTTATGTAGACATTACAAGGTATATTCTACTTAATTATCGGTTTACATCTTCTTGTTTCATTTTCCACATCTATTAGTTCAGATATTTTTTCTTCTAAACAGTTAGGTCTTTTCTGGCAGTTCAACCAGGATATATTCATCAGGATTCTAATAACTGCAGTTTATTCGGGAGTTCTCTTTGCGGGATTGTCAATAGCAATACTTTCTTTCAATAAGCTTTTCAATGCAAATATTCATAATAAAATTTACGCTCAGCTTTTTTTCATTATTCTCGGTGTTTTTAATACCTGGTTCTTTCTATCTGATATTTCTTCAGAAGCAGATTCAGAGGAAAAAGGAATCGATTATCCAAAAGGTCTGAAAATATTTACGCAATATGTTTTGCTTCCGCTTGTGATTATCTATCTTTTTATTCTTTATCTTTATACCGGAAAAATTATTATAGAATGGTCATTACCGATGGGCTGGGTTTCGTACCTTATTCTTGGATTTTCAGTTACCGGTATTTTTTCACTTCTTCTGATACATCCGCTCAGGAATATTGAAGGAAATACCTGGATAAGGAATTTTGGAAAATGGTTTTACATTTCACTTTATCCGCTGATAGTTTTGCTTTTCATCGCAATAATCAGGAGAACAAGTGATTACGGAATAACTGAACGCCGGTATTTTGTATTTATTCTGGCAGTTTGGCTGACCGGGATTGCAATTTATTTCACTTTCAGTAAAGTAAAAAACATAAAATATATACCGATTTCACTTTGCATTATTGCTTTTCTATCTTCTTTCGGTCCCTGGAGTGCCTTTTCTGTTTCCGAAAAAAGCCAGGTCAGCCGCCTCGAAAATATTTTAATAAACAATAAGATACTTATTAATAACAAAATCACTAAAATTGATACGAATATACCGGATGATGGAGTAAAAGATATTAGTTCAGTAATAAATTATCTGACGGAACGCAAATCTCTAACGGCAATACAGCCCTGGTTTGACATTAATCTTGAAAATCTGAACGATACATTGATGAACGGAACATATAAAAAGAAAGAAGCATTAATTGTTGAATATATGGGTTTGAAATATTATTCACCCTGGACTTACCAGTATGACAATAATTTCAGCTATGTTCTCAAAGATTACAATTCCTTCAGCTTAAAAGATTATGATTACCTGTTAATTTACAAATTTCCAAATAATGATACTGTTAGAAATTTATCTGTTATCAAAATTGATTCAATGTCATTTGAAATAAATAAAAATGATGACAAAAATATACTTGAAATTACAAAACAGGGTAAGCCATTATCGAGCATAGACCTTATCGTGTTCCTTGAAAAGCTGAAAAAAAGCAACTCCCCTTCTCCTTCATTAAGTGATATGACTATTGAAATACAGAATGAATCTGTTAAAATGAAGTTAGTAATTGTATCAATAAACGGTGAAAGAACCGGCGATAAAATAAACATCAATTATATTAACGGATATTTGTTCATGAAAGTGATGCTAAATTAAGATAGAATTCTTTTCGAATACCGGCGGAAAACGATTACTCACAACACCCTTTTCCGGCTTGAATCGAAGAACACTTTTCGTTTTCAAATTCGAAATAAAGTTTATAGCTTAATTTTCGCTACACCCAAAATTTCTTTGGTTGAATTGCTCTGTAAAAAGACTATTATCTGAGCATTTTTTATTGCTATCCTGTTATCAATGGTGTATTCCTTAATGAGATTTACAGGTTGTCCCGGGCTGATAATAATATTCTCCCCGCTATAACCATTAAGCATCTGTCTTAATATATTATTGTAATTTGTCTTTCCGTTTGGAGAGTTGAAATATAGATCTGATTCGGTAACAATGGCATATAGTTTCAATTCTCCGTATGATTGTCCGCTAATCTGCCCTGCTGCGATATTTAAACTTCCGGTTTTTGAAACAGTGTCTATTGTATTGTTTAGTAATATTGAAAAAGAATTTGTTTTACTTAATCTTTGGTTTATCTGGTTTGTCCATTGTTCGGAAGAAAAAGGTGAAGTCATTAAGATTGCCCATTAAATAACCTGCGGGATTGAATAAGACATAATAATAATTTTCTCTTTCGCTGTTCATTGTACTATTGAAATTATAAAACGGGTCTCCCGGAAACAGAGAAGAATGAATGTTTATTATTATAACATTTGTATCATTTATAGTAACGCCCCTCAGAAAACTTATTTCATCGCAGTAATTTGCAGACTGCACGCATGCTACGCACATTACATTAGAGAACAATTCTACCAATACTTTGCTATTTGCTTTTAAGTCCGGATTTGTGTGAACAGGCGAATCAAGGTTATTCTCACAGGAAATAATCGATATTCCGGTAAATATTATTAATATGTAACAATAATTTTTTTTTCATATTAATAGTTTGATTGAATTGTTAATCTGAAACCATTAAACGGGTTAACGTATCTGCATATTCCGCTTGTACATTTGAGTCCGCCTCTTTCAGAACCATAAGAAGCGATTACAACATTCGACTGATTTAAGTTATAAGATAACTTCTGCTTCCATCCACATTTTTTTCCCGAAGGTTCGGATTTATCATTTGTAAATTCAGAACTGAAAGTTAAAGAAAAATCAGGTGACTTCGACAAACTTATGGCAGCAAATTGATTTGTAAAATTTTGATTTTCAGGATTCCTTAATGAATAATAAGCCCATTGATTTTCAAATATAAATTTAATGTGTAATCTTTTGTTATCTTATATCTCATTTCAAGTGGAATTGTAAATAAGCCGTTTTTTATCGGAACCGATTTGGGATAAATATCATTATATAAAACTCCGAATTGCTGATAGAGATCCTGATTTTAAAAATATTTTATCGGATAAATAATATTCAGATTCCAAACTAACTTCCCAGTAAGGTGAAAATGCATCGTTTAACGAAGGGATGAAATTATATTTTCTGTCGTTTGCTTTGAATATTACTTCTTGAACTCGTATCGATATCGGAGAAACTATAATGTTTCGAGGCAATACTTCCGTTCAAAATGAAAGAAAAGATTGTCTTTGGTGTCCACATAATTTCAACCTGCCCTCCTACTTCATCATTAAAATCTACTACATGAGGTGTTCTTGAGGTCAGAGTTGTTGTATGTTCTTTCACTGCGGTCGGAGGGTTTTGGAACGGTAGCATTTTGGTGGGTCTTTCATTGCTTTGATTATCCGGGGGTTGTAATATCGAATCTGTAATTTTTATATTCAAATGTAATTCCAAATCCCGGCTTTGTAAATGAAAGCGAACTATAGAAAGCATCTCCGTTTGCAGAGAGGTTAAACGGATAAAGTTCGTTTGCGTCTGTGTTCGTGTGTTTGTGAGCATATGAAGAATAAACCTGAAAGTCCGGAAGATTAAAACTTGCAAAAATTTCCGGAATATAAGTTTTAATTTGTGTAACGACATTTCCGGAAGGGATGCTTCCGGTGGAATAAACATAATTAGTTCCGATATTCAAGAATTTCAACGGTGATATTTCAAAATTAAAATCCCTTACTTTATAAGTTTCAATTCTATCGGGTTTTAAGAAATCCCTGTATTCGATATTCCCTCCAAGAATTTCCGATTTAATTTTAACAGGATTTTTATTCACCAAAATTCTTTTTGAAAATTATCCTTACACCATCTATTCCCGTATCATAAAATAATTGTCTTTGTTCAAAAGTATTCATCGAAAGTCCTCTCCCGATTACTTCCCAAAAATCTCCGGCTCTGACATTCAGCATATCTGAGACCTTTATATTCAACATATCTCTTTTTTAATTCCCTTAAAATCACTTCCGTATTCTATCGGGTCACTTATTTCATATCTCATTCCGAAAACAATATCATTAACCTGCAATCTGGCGTCGCTAATATTTTCAAAGTATTCTTTAGAGTTTTCCAAACCGTTTATAATTTCTTTCCCGCTTCCATATCTGAATAAATTATTCAACGAAGCTTTTGCATTTAAATTGTTCTTGAGCGAATACATTTTCTCTGGAGAATAATGAAACTAAAGTAATAAATAAAAAATACACAAAACTTGAAATATTACAGTTTCCTAAAATCATTTGATTTCTAATGCTTCTTTAATTTCATCTTCTATCATTTTTTCGTCACCGGTTTTATATCCTAAATGAGTATGCAATATTTTTTTATCTTTTCCGATAATCAAATAATAAGGAACAGCATCTTCACTTCCCCCGTACATTTCAAATATCTTTTTATCAGTGTCGAGAATTACCGGGAAAGTAAATCCCATTGCCGAAACGTAAGATTTAACCTTCGATACGGATCTTTTGGTTATCGATATTAACTCCGATATATGAAAAGCCCTTTATCTTTATATTTTTCATATAAGATTTGCATATTTCTCTGCTCTTCTTTGCAGGAAGAACACCACGACCGCCAGAAATCCAAGCATAACCGGACCTTTATCAACAAATGAACTTAATTTTATTTCATTTCCATCGATATCTTCTGCCGTAAAATCAGTGTAAAACTGTGCAAATATTTGAGATGAAGATATTGATATAAGAATTAATACAGTTAGTAAATATTTCATGATTTCTTTATTGATATATGTTATAAATCATATAGACACCGCCAAGGATTACCAAAGCTCCGCATATTCGTTTGATGTATGTTGCTGCTTTTGATTTTTCTGTCCAGTTGAGATATTGCTGAACTTTCTTTGTAAGGGTTCCTGCGGTAACTATTACTAAAATATGACCGATTCCAAAAGCAAGAAGTAATATTACGGAATAAATGATATTCGTTTTAGCAACTTGAAAGACTACTCCGAGTACAGGAGCCATATATGCAAATGTGCAGGGACCAAGTCCGATTCCGAACATAAGTCCGAGAATTAAAGCTGCAAGAACTCCTTTTTGTTTAGTTGTCTTTACACCTGAACCTATCCCAGGGAAGTTTAATTATATCCATCAGGTATAAACCAATGACGAAAAAAACAATAGCAACAATATAATTACCAATAATGCCAACATCTCCCATTAGTCTTCCGGCAATTGCAGTTATTAATCCAATGAGTGCTATTGTGATTAAAATTCCTATTCCGAAAACTAGTGAAATTAAAAATGTCTTCTTTAAAGAGATTTCACCCTGCGAGTTAATAAATCCAATGACTAATGGTATACTCGAAAGATGGCAGGGACTTAAAAGAACGCTTACGATTCCCCAGCCGAATGATGCAAAAACAGCAGTGTATGGATTGCCGGTAAGAGCAGAGCTGAGAAAATTAAATATCGAATCAATCATACTATTAATTTGATATATTCAATCCCTGTGATTGTAAAAATTTATCAATATCCTCTTCCGGATAAAATCCCTGATGACGCATAAGTTCTTTTCCTCCGGCATCAAGGAATACCTGTGTTGGTATTAAATCAATACCATATTTTTTTGCAGGTGCCTCATCTTTCCAGACATCGTGGAATGTAACTTTCACCTGTCCGGCATATTTCTTTTCAATTGATGCCATAACCGGCTGCATTTTCTTGCATGGTATGCAGTTCACAGAGCCAAGTTCTACGAATTCAATTTTGTAATTATTAGATTGTTTTCCGGAAACTGTGTTCTGTTCGTTTATTTTTACCTGACTCATTTCTTTTTTTCCGGATGAAAATAAAATAACAGATATAAATAATACTAGAAAATATAACATATTAAATATTTTCATTATGATTGATTTCCTCCTTTATCCAGTTTAAAATTTGTTCATCCTTTGGAAGCAATCCCGCTTGATTTTAATTTTTCATTGATTACGAGACCGGGAGTTGCCATTATTCCGTATTTTATCATATCCTGAATGTCCGTTACTTTTTCGATTTCAGAATTAATGTTATTCTTTGCAACCAAGTCCCTCACTTGCTGTTCGAGTTTTTTGCAGCGTGAACAGCCGACGCCCAGTATTTTTATATTCATAATAATTTATTTTTATTAATAAAATTGTTAATTTCTCTTTTCTGCATATTTAAAAAATTTATCTTTATTATTCTGTATATGACCATACCGAGTCAAGATTTTTCCACTTTTTGGTTTCAATTTCTCAATGATTACGGAACTGAACAGAAGCTCGTAATCTTTCCTGTAATGCTCATTTTCTTTTTCTTCTATATTCAATTCTTTATATATGAATCCTGTCTTTGGAATATATTGTAGTCCAGAAGCTCTTTTGTAAAATTTTCAAGATTAATACAGCTCTCACATCTTGCCGTCGGGTGAAAATAATAAGCAGTATATTTTGCTTTCTGTTTCTTATTCAGTTTGGTTTCGTCTTTTTTCCCGCAGCCTGAAATTATTGTAAGAATTATGAAGATTAAAAACATTATTGTTTTATTTGCCATATTATTTTATTAAGGATTTAGGTACAGAAGATTTTATATTCTCTTCCTTTTCTTCTTTGAAATATTTCTTTTTAAGCCAGAGAGCTACATTCACAAGAGCGATTAGATACAGGTACTTCCACAAGCGGACCAATAACGGCGGCAAATGCTTCCCCCGAATTTATTGTAAATACTGCAACAGCAACCGCAATGGCAAGTTCAAAGTTGTTACTGGCTGCTGTAAATGATAGCGTTGCAGTTTTTGAATAATTTGCCCCTATCCTCTTTCCCATAAAAAACGATACAAAAAACATAATCACAAAATAAAATACCAGAGGAATCGCAATTCTTATAACATCAAGCGGAAGCTTTAATTATATTTTCCCCTTTGTAGGAGAACATTACAAAGATTGTAAATAATAATGCAATTAATGTAATCGGACTTATTTTGGGTATGAATTTCTTATGATACCATTCTTTGTTTTTCAATTTAATCAGAGTAAATCTGGTAATCATTCCTGCAATAAATGGTATTCCAAGATATATAAATACACTTTCTGCAATCTGTCCGATAGTAATATTAACGACGAATACCCTTTAATCCCAACAGAGGAGGAAGAACAGTAATAAAAACATAAGCATATAAAGAGAAAGAATAAAACCTGGAATATAGAATTAAATGCAACCAGTCCGGCGGCATATTCCGTATCACCCTTTGCAAGTTCATTCCAGACAATTACCATTGCAATGCATCTGGCAAGTCCTATTAATATAAGTCCGACCATATAATGGGGATAATCCGGAAGAAAATTATAGCAAGGCAAACATCAGGATTGGTCCGATCATCCAGTTTTGTACCAGAGACAGTGCTAACATCTTTAATTCTTAAACACATCTCCCAGCTCCTCGTACCTGACTTTAGCTAATGGGCGGATACATCATCAGGATTAATCCTATGGCAATAGGGATGTTTGTTGTTCCTGATCTGAAATGTATTCCAGAAGTTTGCGATATCCGGAAATAGAATATCCTGTTAAAACCGCTATAAACATAATAACGAATATCCACAGTGTCAGATATCTGTCAAGAAAAGATAGTTTTTTAGTAATTTTTTCCATCAGACTGTATTAACTAATAAATTATGTTAAATAAATATCCTACTATTATTATGCCAGTTCCCACAACTCCGATAAAAATAAATATTAAGGGAAGCTTTAATACTTTTTTAAGAATTATCATTTCCGGCAAGTGATAGTCCGATTACCGACATCATAAACGCAAGTGATGTACCAAGCGATGCACCTTTTTCAATCAGCGACTGAACAACAGGAATTATACCTGCGGCATTAGAATATAAAGGTATACCGATAACTACAGATAGAGGCACTGACCACCAGACGTCCTTGCCCATTAAACCTGCCATGAAATTTTCGGGAACAAATCCGTGAACACCTGCACCCACTGCAATTCCAATGATGATATAAATCCAGACTTTGGATACTATATCTTTTACAGCAGTAATTCCATATTCAATTCTGCCGGATAAATTTAATTTCTCATCTATAATTCCTGACTGTGATGATTTTATTTCATAGACCCAAGACTCAACAAAACGCTCAAGTTTCAACCGACCTATAATCCATCCTGCTGTAACCGCAATAATCAGCCCGGTCGTAATATAAATCATCGCAGTTTTCCAGCCGAATAGACCAAACAATAAAATAACTGCAATTTCATTAATCATCGGGGCTGCAATCAGGAATGAAAATGTAACACCAAGCGGAATACCTGCTTCCACAAAACCAAGGAACAGAGGAATTGCAGAACAAGAACAGAAGGGAGTAACGATTCCCAGAATACTTGCCATAACGTTTCCCAGAAATAATGGTTTACCTTCGAGTGCCCTTCGTGTTTTTTCGGGCGAGAAAAATGAACGAATTATCCCGACAGCAAAAACAATTATTGTTAGAAGTATTAAGACTTTCGGGACTTCGTAAATAAAGAAGTGAATTGCTGAAGTAAAATGAGATTCCGGATTTAGATTCAGGATATTAAAAACAATACCGTTTACAATCCAATCGAGACTGAAATATACTACAATAAATACGGGTATAAATAAAAGATAATAATATGCTTTAGTATTTTTTTCTTCCATTATCCGGCATTCTCCGTAAACCAATGAAGAAGTGTTGATTTAGTTGGTATTTTCCCACTAACTATAACTTTATCATTAATAATTAATGCGGGAGTACTGATTATTCCTAGTTTTGCAATCTCTTTCATATCAGTAATTTTCTGAATGTCAGCATCAATATCATTTTCGGCAAGAACATTCATACATAATTTTTCAAGGTCGTTGCATCTGACACAACCCGAACCTAATACACGTATTGTAAGCAAAAAAACCTCCTTATTTGTTTTCCTTAATAAAATCTAAAATCTTTGTTTTAATCTCATCCCTTATTAACCTTATCTGTTTCAGTTTTTCTTCATCGGTTCCTGTCAGAGCTGACGGGTCTTCAAATGTCCAGTGTAATCTTTTCCCATTTCCGGGAAAATACGGACAGCGTTCTCCTGACGCTTCATCGCAGACAGTTATTACGTAATCGAAAGTTTTATTCGCATTTAGAAATTCATTAACAGTTTTAGTTTTATTTCCCGAAATATCTAATCCAGCTTCCATCATTACACTGACAACATAGGGATTTAATTTCCCCGATTCGAGACCCGCACTTTCTGCAAAAAATTTTTCTCCAGCAAATGAATTAAGATAAGCTTCTGCAATCTGGCTTCTGGCACTGTTATGAATGCAAACAAAGAGCAATTTTATTTTTTCTTTAACCATTATTATATTTTGTTCTCCTTCACGGGTACCCTATGGTCATCACCTGATTGGGAAGAAAGTAATATTAAAATATCAATTACAGCATTCCGGTCCGCAGCAAGTTTGTTCCTTTTCAGGTTTGTCTGCGTACACATTGACACTCACAAGTTTAACACCGGACTCTTTGAATTTTTTAAGTTCTTCAGCAGATATGAATTTTAAATATATTTCATCGGGAATATTAATTACTCTTTCCTTCTGAACTTTCAAATTAACAAAACCCGTATCATCAATAATTTTAAGATATTCATTTTGCTTTATGGCTCCTGAAACACATCCTGCGTATAATTCAGCACCCGATTTTATAGCACCCGGTAATTCTCCTGTTGCAACTATATCTGAAACAGAGAAATGTCCGCCCGGTTTTAGTACCCGAAAAATTTCTTTGAACGCTTTCACTTTATCAGGTACAAGATTTAAAACGCAATTACTGATAATCACATCTGCAACGTTTGCTGTAACAGGCATTATCTCGATATCGCCATAGCGGAATTCAACATTATTGAAGCCCAATTTCTCACCATTTTCCCTTGACTTATTTATCATTTCTTCCGTGAAATCCAATCCAATAACTTTACCTTTCTCACCTGTAATTGCCCTTGCAACAAAAGCATCATTACCAGCACCTGAACCAAGATCTATCACAGTATCACCTTCTTTAATGAGTGCAAATTCTGTCGGGAGACCGCAGCCGAGACCAAGATCTGCATCAGGATTATAACCCTTTAGTTTTGTATAATCTTCGGCAAATACTGTATAATCAACGCCGGTACAACTTCCGGTACCGCAGCATGATGATTCATTTACGGTTTTTGATTGATTAGCTATGTCAGCGTATTTTTCCCTGACGATTTCTTTTATTTCAGTTGAGTTTTTCATATTAGTAAAATTTTAATTTTTAAATACATTCATTTTACGTTTTAACGAAATGAAAAGTTTCATTATTTACAGCATAAAATTTTTCTGTCAACACTTTTAATCAACTTTCTGTCGCTTTTTATTATTTCATCCTCTTCAATTTGCAGCTGCACAAATAGTAAAGCACTTGAAACAACATTATCCTTTGGGTGAGGGTTTATTTTATAATTTATCCATTTACCATCCTTTTCTCCAACAATGAAGCCAATATCCGTAAGAATACTCAGATGATTTGAAACTGTTGAGGTTGCTAATTTCAGAATTTCTGTTATCTCACAGACGCAAAGAGGTTTTACGATAAGCATTTTTAAAATCCGAAGGCGGCTTTTATCAGACAAAGCCTTGAATATTTTTTCATATTGATTTAGCATAATCATTTCGTTATTTAACGAAACATAAAAAGATTGATAATAAAAAGCAAGTAATTTATTTTTTCAGTTAAAAAAAATAGATTTAACAAAGAAAGCATTGCTGATTATTTCAAATGATGCATTTCGGGTTATGAAGAATGGGGAAATTACAGGAATTAGTGATAAAACATAATTTATGAGCTTTATTATGCAAATCCATTGCTTTATTTATCATCGATTTATCTGAAACTTTTACGAGCGGGAATAAAGTCACTTTTGAAAATCTTCCTCCTCCGTCTTTAGTCTCTATCATCACTCCTTCAGCCTCATCCTGATAATCAAGGACTATGACTCCTGAATCAGCACATTGATGTAAGTATGTAAGCATATGGCATACAGACAGAGACGCAACGAATAAATCCTCCGGATTGTATTTTTTATTATCTCCCAGAAATATTTTATCTGCGGAACCTGTTAATTCGGGTTTATTTACAGCATTAACTATATAATCTCTATTATATGAATGGTAATTAGATGTTCCTTTTCCTGTATTCCCAATCCATTTTATTTTTAAAGAATATTTGTGTTCTCTTTCCATTTTTTAAAAATTACTAAATTAGTTAAATATTTTAATATCTGAAATTCAGGTTTTAACGGTAGTATGTGTACTTGATACCGGCTTGTTCTATGAATGACAGGATGCAGATAATCTGATAATTCACTCTCTCTTCCAGAGTTAATATACGAAGAGTTTCAACTGTGAAAGATGGTGTTTTAAGTTTTTCAATAATATTATCCATCGAATGATTCGGTTTGTATGGAAAATACTGTGTTCTGAATTTATGTTCAGGAATTTCAATTTTAGAATTAATTTTTATCATCGCCTCAGAAAGGAATAAAGGCGGCGTTTCCTGGTTGGTTATTAATGTTTGACCGAATGATTTATCGTGCTGTCTCTGATATTTGTTATCATCATATTTTGTCCACGCTTCGTGCAGATTTATAACTACATCCGGTTTATTCTCTTTTATCATATTCATAAAATCATAAGCAAGTCTCTCCTCATAAAAACTAACACTGTCTTTTCTTCCGGGAAAATACTGGTTCAGGTCAACATTCACTCCCCTGACACCTGAGTTATAGGCTTTAATATTGACCCTCGGAACGAAAATAACCGTACCTTTTTTGACATCAAGGTATTTCATTACAGAGTCACAAGCTATAGCACCTGCAATTTCATCCCCGTGTATGCACGCATCAATTAAGATTTTAGGATATTCAAATTCACTTCTGAATATATAATATGGGGTTTCATATTCTTCATTCTCACCTATGATATTTTTTATAATAAAAAAATCCCTGTTGGAATAAATCGCTTCCTGAGAATAAGCAGGAATCACAAGTGATATAAATAAAAGCACTAGAATATATTTCATAATCTTGCAAAATACACAATATTATTATAAGTTCAAGATAATTCGTAAAATAAATCCAGGAATATTACTTAACATCAGATTAAAATATAATAAAGTTATTCAATTTATTACCGGTTAATAAATGATTAAAACAAATGCCCGGGGAATTCAGGAGAAAACCCGGGCATTTGCGTCATGAAAAAGAGAAAGATTATGAGGTCGATAAACTCTTTTAACTTTCTAATTTTATTTTATAAGCGTCTCTCCACAAAGATTTAATATGTAAGTTATAAGTAAAATGATTTTTCTTTAATAAATTTTTTTCAATAATAATTATGATAGAACTAAATTCCCTTCATTACAATATTTTGCAAGTTCAATTACATTTTTGAATTTCATTTTCCGGAAAATTCTCAACCTGTAAGAATAAACTGTCGGGATACTTAACAATAATGCTCCGGCAATTTCTTTAACAGTCTTACCTGAAGCGAATAAAATCATAATTTCATATTCCCGATGTGAGAGTTTCTCGTGCAGATCTTGTTTCGAATTATTATCCAAATCCGAAATTATCTGTTTATAAAAAGAAGGGCTAAGAAATATTTCCCCTTCTAATATTCTTTTGATAGCATTAATCAGCAGACTGCTAACGGCAATTTTGTTCAAGTATCCCTTTGCTCCTGCTTTTATACATTTTACTGCATATTGCTCCTCGGGATGTGCGCTTAAAATAAGCACAGGAAGATTGGGTTTGATAATTTTTAGTCTTTTTAATACTTCAAGACCATTAATATCCGGCATACTTAAATCTAAAATTAGTATGTCATATTCATGTTTATTAAGCAGGTCAAAAACTTGTTTTCCATTTTCAGCTTCTCCGCTTATCATCATATCGTCTTCATCAGCAATAATTTGTTTTAACCCGTACCTTATTATAGGGTGATCATCAGCTATTAATATTTTTACCATTCTATATTGGTAAATTCCTGAAATTAAAAAATATTATTTAGAACAATCTTGCGAATTATAAAGAAATTGTAAATAATAAAAAATATGATTTAGATGTCATAATTAATATTACAAGAATTATTATGATTTAATTGATTAGAATACTCCAAAGAAGGTAGTGAAAAGTTAAATTTCCGGTAATTTTCAGAAAATTAAAGCTGGTTACCAGCTTTACTAATATTATCATTTTTATTCGGAATAAATTGTATTGATTCTTCGTCCATAAATGGTTTTCGTGACCTTGGTAATTCAATGAAAAATGTTTCAGTTTTCATTTTATTTATGATTTGACATTTCGGGCAAATTTCTGGTTTATCCTCTTTTTCGAAAATAAAACCACAATCCCAGCATTCCCATTCTTTTTTCATTTAATAATTTATTTAAGTTTAGTTGTTAAAATAATTTGAATTACTAATTATTCTGATAACAATTATTCATATTATAAAGTTTTATTAAATTTCATATTTCATAAAAATATTATTAATTTAATTTTGAATTGTAAATAATAATATGTATGATATTGATGTCATAATTATTACTACAATTGAAAATTATATCCGATGAGTTTAATCAGGAATGTATTACTTTAAGAAAGAAAATAATAAAATCTTATAACAATCCTTCTATTATGCAGTATTGAACTAATTCTGTATCGGTTTTCATATTCATTTTTTGGTATATTCTTGAACGGTAAGTATAAATAGTTGGGATACTTAATATTAGATTATCCGCAATTTCTTTTACTGATTTGCCTGAGCCAAGAAGGCACATTATTTCAAATTCCCGATGCGAAAGATCTTCGTGACGAACTTTTTTCTTATCTTTTTTCAGATCTGAAAGGACCTGGTCTGAAATGGCGGGGCTTAAATAATTTCCACCTGACATTATTTTTCTGATTGCAGTAATAAGCTGGGAACTTGCAGCAATTTTGTTAAGATAACCGGCAGCGCCCGCTTTTAAACATCTCAACGCATACTGTTCTTCCGGTAGTGCACTTAAGACAAGAATTGCGATATCCGCTTTAGCATATTTCAGTTTGGATATTACTTCAAGACCATTAACATCAGGAAAGCTCATATCTAATATTAAAATGTCATAATTATTTTTTTTTATCATCTCAAACACCCCGGCTGCATTTTCAGCTTCCCCCGTCACTTTCATATCAGGTTCTTCAGAAATTAATTGTTTTAATCCATACCTGATTATTGGATGGTCGTCTGCTATTAAAATATTTAATCATTTTTCTGATATAGGTATTTTAATTATAAGTGTGGTTCCTTTTCCTTTTTTACCTGATAACTCAATATTACCATTGAATAGTAATGCCCTTTCTCGCATGCTAAGAATTCCCATCGAAAGCATTGATGTAATCTCATTTTCTTTAATACCTCTTCCGTTATCTTTTACCGTAATAATATAATTGTTTTCTTTTTCCGAGATTTCAACAATTACCCTTGTTGCTTTTGCATGACGTATTACATTAGTCAGAGCTTCCTGCAGAATTCTGAATACTTCAGTAGAATATTCAGGATTCAAATCAATATTATTTATTTTTGAATTTAATTTAAATTCAATTCCGCTTTTGTTTGAATAATCTTTCACAAGCCATTCTATTGCCGCATTTAATTCCAAGCATATCGAGAACATTTGGTCTCAAATCCATAGATATTTTTCCTGTCAAGAATAATCAATTCGTCAATCAGATTTATCATAGATTTGATATTTTCGAATAAATCATCATCATTCTGATAAATCATCAATTTTAAAAAGTTTTTTCTGTAACGAAAAAACTCCCATTTTAAGTCCTGTGAGAGACTGACCAAAGTTATCGTGTAATGAACGGGATAATCCTTTCCGTTCTTCTTCACGAACTGATTGAATATGATGTGCAAGTTCGCGCAATTGATTTTGAGAGTCAATCAGCTGGTTTTCAATTTTTTTCCGGACGGTGACATCTCTGAAAATCCCAAGTGTGAATTTCTTACCTTTTAATTTTAATTGAGCTTGCTTTTATTTCAACATCTTTTATGACTCCATGTTTTAGTTATTATTTTTGTTTCTAGGATTTGTTTATCAGTCAATGAGTCGCATTCTTTAAATCGAGCAGTTTTCATGAATTCTTCACCCGCCGGATGAAGTATATTGTGCGGTTTATTTATCAATTCGTCTTTATCCATTTCAAGCATATTACATAAAGCCTTATTACAATCTGTTAATATAAAAGAATTTCGAATCCATCATTGCAATTCCATCCACTGCTTTTTCGAAAAGGGTTCTGTATTTCTTTTCACTTTCCTTCATTGCAAGTTCTGCTAATTTCATATCAGTAATGTCGCGGGCATCGGCAAATACGCCCTGCATTTCTCCTTTCTCATTTCTGTAAACCACAGCATTGTATAGATACATCTATTGTTTTTCCTGATTTATGCCTAATCGTTAGCGGATAATCTCTAACCATACTTTCTTTCAGAACCTTCTGATACCCTTTAATTGCTTTTTCGCTATCTGTAAAATAACTTGAAAATTCCGTCCCGATTAATTGACTTCCGTCTATGCCTGTGACTTTTTCAGTTGCCTCATTTACATCTGTAATTTTACCTTCGGGGCTTATGGTAACCAGGGGGTCAAGACTCGCTTCAATTAAACTCCGTGCATATAGGGATGCTCTTTGTAATTCTTCTTCTGCTTTCTTTCGTGCAGTTATATCACGCATAATATGTACCGCACCCTGAATTTCTCCCGATTCATTAAAAATGGGATCAACTATTACAGAATGATATCTGCCGCCAATAATCTGTTCATTCATTTCCCTTTTACCTGATTTAATCATATCAACATAGGGACAACTGTGTACAAATGAATTGCAATCATGCATAACTTCGTAACATTTCATTCCGTTCACTTTATCCAGTGGTGCTTGAATCATATCACTCAAACTTGAATTACACTGCAAAATAGTACCTTCTTTATCCAGCAGACAAATCCGGTCACTAATTGCATTGAATGTTTCTTTCCAGTTCAATTCTGCCTGTTGAAGTTTTCTTTCTGCTTCTTTCCGTTCTGTAATGTCCTGAACTGTGCCAAAAAGCCTAATTATTTTTCCCGAGCTGTCTTTTTCGACTTTTCCAATTTCATATATCCATCCATGATTGTAATTATCATTCCTTATGTATTCTAGTTCAATTTCATATGGAATTCCATTTTCGATTGACTCTCCAATAGATACATTGTGCAGCTCCCAGCTTTCTTTTGTAAATGTTTGAGAGAGTTCAGAATATTTTGGTGCCGGTAAATCCTTATCTCTGCCAAATATATCGTACAGTTCATCCGACCATATATTGATATCGTTTTCAACATCCCAGCTCCAGCTTCCAATTCTTGCAAGTTTTTGGGCTTCTTTTAATTTTGATTCACTTTCAATTAGCCTGGCTTCTGAATTCTTTCGTTCAGTAATATCTGCTGTTACTACTACGGCAGTAGAATCAGATAATGGTGCAGCATTAACGCTTGTCCAAATTACTTCCCCATTTTCTTTTACAATCCCAAGTTCGGAATCCTGATAATAGATTGTTGCTCTATAGCCTTTTTACTTGGCATTTCATCATCTGTCATTGTTGTAAAATCACCATGTAAGTATCGGCGTTTAAAATGTTTTTCTTTATTTAAATCTTCTTCCGAAAGATCAAGAATTTTTGATAGTGCGGGATTCGAAGTTGTTACATTTTTGTTTTCATCTACGATTGATACTCCTACGGGAAGAATCTCAAAAAGAGTTCTTAACTCATTCTCGCTTCTGGTCAGAGAATCATTCGCTTTCATCAACTCACTAGTACGTTCTTTTATTCGAAGCTCTAATTCATCTTTGGCTCTAATAATTTCTTCTTCTGATTTTTTTCTTTCAGTAATATCTTCAACAAGTGACATAACTGATTTCATTTCACCTTTTTCGTCAATAAGCACAGAGTTATACCAGGTGCAGGTAATAACTTTACCTGATTTCGTATAGTTTCGGTTAGTAGATACTACTATATTTTCGTTACCACCTGATAATCTTTCCATAGTTCTGTTTACAATATGAATATCCTCATTATATATTATATTTAAACTATCGATACGTTTCCCTAAGGTTTCTTCTTTCTTCCATTCAAAAATATGTTCAGCTTCTTTTGACCACTGGGTAACAAAATAATCCGTATTCCATTCTACTACTGCAAGCGGAGAATTTTCGAAGTGATATTTTAAACGCTGTTCGCTTGCACTCAGAGCTTCCTGGGCTTCTTCTTTAGCCAGATTTAATCTGATAGTATTGATACCATGTGAAAGGTCACTTGCTAAATCGGAAAGCAAGGTGATTTCACTATCAGTGAACGGATCATAATCTTTCGAATAAATTGAAATCGCACCAAATACTTTATCCTCATAAAAAAGCGGAAGGACTAAAGATGAAGCATATCCCCTTTTTATTGCTTCTTCCCTCCATGGTAAAAATTTAGGATCGGTTAACATGTTTTTACACATCACGGGTTTACCTGTTCTTATGGCAGTTCCGGTAGGTCCGCGACCTCGTTCAGTATCCGCCCAGGTAATTTTCAATGTTTCAAGGTAACCTTCTTCGAAACCGGAATATGCGACCGGTTTCACTGATTTATTCAAATCATTTTCTGCATAGCCAATCCACATCATTGTATAACCACATTCTTTAACAATGTTTTTACAAACGTCATTTAAATAAGTTATTTCATCTGTTGCCCGAATCATTATCTGGCTGCTGAGTTCCATTGCCTTGAGTGTGCGGTTCATTTTTTGAAGCTCTTTTTCAGCTATTTTACGAACAGAGATATCTTCGAATATAGTAGCGAATTTATTTTTTCCGGGAGAAAAAACTGATATCTTGAAATGCTTATTCATTGGAGCAAAATAGGTCTCAAATGTTTCGGGATTCCCAGTAGACGTTACACGACAATAAATATCAAAATATGGCGGTTCATTTGTACCATAAAGTTCAGTTGCCCTTTTGAATATTGCAGAATCCCTGCTTAGTCCGGTGATAATTTCATAAGACGGGTTCACATCTGTAACTAAGAAATCAATCGGTTTTCCTGATTCATCATAAATAATTTCATGCAAAGCGACTCCCTCTGTCATTGTGGAATATAAAGCTGAGAGTTTCTCTTCGCTTTTTCTCATTTCCTCTTCCGTATTCATGTAGTTTGTAATATCCTGAACAGCAACAACACAGCCAATAATTTTACCATCTAAGTCTTTAATAGGAGAAGCGCTATTATGAATAAATGCAAAATTCCCGTTAAACTTTAGAATACGAAAAACCTGACCTACAACAGATTCGCCTTTTTTCAATGCAAGAGCCGAAGCCCATTCTTCTTTTAGAACAGGTTTTCCTGATTCAACCCACCACGCTTTATAGTTCACATATTCATCAATTGATTTAGGTATTATTCTATTTTCACCCCAGATTCTTTCGAATTCATCATTGGTTCTAATATTACCTCCCTTTTCATCCATAATTGCAATACCCACCGGTAAAGTACTCATAACAACTTCGAGACGGTTTTTTTCATTCAGCGTCTCGAGCTGAGATGCTATCAGAGATTTCTCAGCCAGAGAATGTTCTATAATTTCTTTTCTTAAATCTTCGTTAACTTTTATTAATTCAGCAGTTCTTTCATTTACTTTATTTTCTAATTCTGTTTGATAATTTTTTAATATTATCTCATACTGTTTTCTCTCAGATATTTCTTGTGCAGTTCCATACAGACGGAATGCTTTTCCTGAATTATTTTTTTCCACTTTTCCTATCAAATTCAGCCAACCCTTTTTTCCGTTGTCTCTCCGGATATATTCCAGCTCAATACCTGTGAATTCATCAGTTTCTTTTGCTCTTGTAATAGCATCAAAATGTTTCATCCAGCTATCAGGAGTAAAAATTATTTCATAATCTTTGTAATCTGAGTTCCAGGACTTTATGTCTACTCCCAAAATATTATAAAGTTCTTCACACAGAGTAACTTTATTAGTCCCAAAATCCAGACTCCAGTAACCTAATTTTGCTATATGTTGTGCTTCTTTAATCAGTTTCTCACTCTTACGAAGAGCTTTTTCATCCTGCTTTTGTCTCGTAATGTCATTGCAATAAAATCTGATGGCATCGTAACCCGGTGCAAAAGATATTATTTCTTCATAATGAAAATCGTTTACGGTTACTTCCCTGTTGAATATGTTTATCATTATCCTGTCTGAGTATTTTCAAAATTTCTTTTAAATCTTCAGGAAAAAATATCCTCGCATCTTTCGCGCCTGTTTGCTTTACAATTTTCCGGGCTGCGGGATTACACATTGTAATATTAAGAGAGAAATCAATTTCAAAAATTGGATTGGGATTTAATTTCGGAAATGAAGCGTCGTGAACAAGCTGTTTATGAATTTTAATTCTATCTGTAATATCCCTTAAAAAAACCACATGGAAATATTCACCATTTAATAGTTATAAGCACCAATTGAAATTTCAACCGGAAAAATGGTTCCGTCTTTCTTCCTGTGATAACGTACCGGAATGTAGGTAATTCCTTTTTCAATTCCCTCGTTTGTTTTTTCAGGTTCAGCAGAAATATCCATTACATTTAATTTCTTCATCTCATCAAGTGTATAGCCATAAAGTTCGCAAGCAGCAGGATTTGCATCTTTTATATTCCTCGTTTTTCTCTCTAAGATATATATTGCGTCCCCTGAAGATTCAAAAAGTATATGGTATTTTTCTTCGTTCTCTCTTAATTCTTCTTCTTTTCTCCCGGACTCTGTTATATCGTGGAAATTAATTAAAGTAAATGTTTCACCTTTTTCATCTTCAAATAATCTTGATGTGATTTCGCATAGTATTTTTGAATCGTCATTGCATTTTAATATTAGTTCTTTATTAAATACTCCCCTTTTCAAGCATTCAAGATTTTCAGATAATCCGGGATCCGTTGAATCAAGAATAATGCTGACGTCTGTTGTTAATATTTCTTCCCTTTTAAAACCAAGAATTTTTGTTACTGCAGGATTACAATCAAATATCATTCCGGCAGGTGAGATAAGCATTAATACCTTCATCACTATTTTCGAACATCATATAATATAGTTTATATGACTCTTTATTTATAATAGTATTATCGTAAGATTTTGATTCTTTCATACAATATCGATTTTTTAAGAGATAACTACTATACTTGTCCCAGGAAATAAAATATAATGAAATTAAACCGTTTATTAAAGGTTTCTATTTGTAATACTTATATATTAAATGTAGTTACAGCATATGTAATGACATATAATAATAGGATTAAATATCAAAATTGCTGGAGTTTGAGAGTAACATTGAAATAAAATAAATATTAGAAACATATTGAAATATATTTTCAATTTTAGGGAATTCCATAATTCATTTTTCGGTTTTATTCAGAAAAAACTAATATGAAATATCTAATTTGATTTTAACTTATTTAATTCTAAATCTAACTTCCGGATTTTCACAATCTTTTCAATGGGTTAGAAGTAATTATGTACCCATAACTTTAATCCGGAGATGACCAGTTTTCCTTCAACAACTGATTTATCCGGACATATTATTATGGGTCAATCAGCAATTTTAAACTTTCCTACGGAATTGGTTTTTACGGCAATCTGGAAATCCGGAAATATAATTCTCAGGGAAATTTAATTTTAACAAAGCAATTAACCGGTAAAATAGATATAAACAAGATTCAGACAGATTGGCAGGGAAACATATATATTTCGGGAAGTTTTATGGATACTCTTAGAATCGATCACTTGAATTATATTTTAAATACCGGAACCGGTTTTAATTTAAATTATTTTCTGATAAAACTGAATGAATCCGGTAATTTTGTCTGGAAGAAAAATATAAGTGCAATATATCCGGGTGATATTTACTCTCCAAACTATTAAAATAAAAGGTTTCTCATTATATGTCGGATACACCTCATACAATTCCAATAATTATATAAAGAAATATGACCTTGATGGAAACGAATTATTAAGCATTAATGCTTACCCCATAACTTCTATAGGAGATATCGATATTGACTTACAGGGTAATATTTATGTTGCAGGAAGTTGTTTCGGAGGTAATGTTCAATTCGCAAATTTAAATACAGTAGCACCATATACATATGATGATTATTTTGTCAAATTCACATCTTCAGGTTCCTGTATATGGGTTAAATTTGTGGAAGATGCAACTGTTCAGAAGCCGAATATTATTTGCGACCCGGCAGGAAATTTATTTGCTTGCGGAGAGCTTTTTGGTGCTTTTATGTTTGGAAATATACAGGCACTGGGACCGGCGTGGGTTTATGATTTTTATCTGACAAAAATGGATTCTTCCGGTACATTTCTGTGGGTCAGGGAAGTTCCGAATGGCTCCCCTCCAAGCAATGGAGACGCTTCAAGGGGAACATCCAATTCAATCGCATTGGATGGACAGAATAATGTTTATTTCACAGGTTTCTCCAGGTACACTATTAACTGGGGAAATAATGTAATAACATACGGCACGATTGGAAATAACTTACTTGTACTGAAGTATAATTCGAATGGGACTATCCTATGGGGTAAAACTTCAAGCGGCTCAAGCAATGCGAGAGGTGATGCGATTTCAACGGACAACCAGGGAAATATTTTGATTTCAGGCAATTTTGGCGGTACAGTATCATTCGACACAATAAATGTCGTGGGCACTGGTTATATTAACTCTTATGTAGCAAAGCTATCTAATACGGCAACATCTGTTAATTTTATCAGTGAAATTGTTAAATCTTATAGTTTAAATAATTATCCGAATCCATTTAACCCTGAGACAAAAATTAATTTTTCTTTACCAAATCCTGATTATGTAACATTAACAGTTTATGATATACGCGGTAAAGAAATTTCAACACTCGTCAATCAGAAAATGAATACCGGGAATTATTCCGTAGTGTTTAATGGCAGTGATTTCTCAAGCGGAATTTACTTTTATAGATTACATGCAGGAAATTATTTAGAAACCCGTAAAATGGTTTTGGTGAAATAATTAATAATTTTTGTATTTATTATTTCCTGATTGTTACTTTGCTTAAACACAATTAACCGGCAAAAGTATCTTATACGTTCATTTATTCATTTGTATTTAACAGGGATACATGAACCATAAAGTATTAAATATTGTTATCTTAATGTAAAATAAACTGAAAGGAATATATATGAAACAAAAATTTTTATTTACGGCTTTATTTATTTTATCCGGTATTTTTCTTTTTTCATCGTGCTCACAACAAGGAAAACAGGATACTCCAAAAGCACAATTTGGGGGATTTGAATCCCAGGTCAAATGGGGAGACCATCTTGTAACTATTATGGGATGTGATGATTGCCACACTCCCAAAAAAATGGGACCGAATGGTCCGGAACTTGATATGTCACTGAGGCTGTCAGGACACCCGGCAAAAATGCCAGCGCCTGATGTAGACCGAAAAGAAATGGAAAGCAAAGGATATGCCGTTACACAGACATTAACCGCCTGGGTTGGTCCATGGGGAATTTCATATGCCGCGAATTTAACTTCTGATGCAACCGGAATAGGTAACTGGCAGGAAAGCAATTTCATCACTGCTTTAAGAGAAGGAAAATTTAAGGGTATGAAAGGTGGACGTACATTAATGCCGCCTATGCCCTGGGAATTTTTCAAGGCTTGCTCTGATGATGAAATAAAAGCAATATTTGCATACCTGAAATCAACAAAACCAATAGCAAATATTGTTCCGGAATATCAACCTCCTGTTTCTCCTCCTCCTTCTAAATGATGATTGATTTTATTTAAAGAAACAGCATTTTCGAATGCTGTTTCTTTTTTTATTCATTTTAAAATTTTAAGCCCAACAATACTTACTTCTGCCATCATTAGAAGAACTATTTTTGAAAAGTTTTTGGGTTGAAAAATTCCTTATTTAACTAAAAATTTTACAGCCTTCATTAGACATCACCATTTATCGATAAATAAAAGAGGTTGACCTTTTTTGGACAACCTCTTTTAAACTAACAAATGAACTGTTGTTATTTAATCAATGTCATTTTTTTCACAGATACAAAATCACCTGCTTTAATCTGATAGAAATAAATTCCGGAAGCCATGTTAGTTCCGTTCATTTCTACATTATGATAGCCTGCTTTTTTGACCTCGTTTACCAGTTGGACTATTTCTCTGCCAAGAATATCAAAAATCTTAATTGATACTTTTACATCCGCCGGTAAAGCATATTCAATTCTGGTTACGGGATTGAATGGATTTGGATAATTCTGGCTTAAGCTATATGATTTCGGTAATTCGCTTGTAATAGTCATCCCGTTAAATTGCGCATTGAGATTTTGATTGCTGCTGTTTCTGGCAATTATATTCTCAATAGTGGCAGTATGATTTCCCGGAACTTTTTCATTGAATAATATATAAGCTATTTCACCGGCTTTTGATAAACCGGATTCATTTTCGCCTACCGATGCACCATCTACATATAAATATCCGTCTTCAATTCTTCCCGATAAAAACTTCAGTCCTTCAAGCATTTCGCCTGCCATCTCTACTCCGGAATATTCCATATCATTTCCGGATTTTAACTTAATGCTAAAAGCTCTTAAATCATTAACATTTCCCGATAGTCTTACGGGTAATTTCAAAAGTCCGTTAGCATCTCTTTGAATTTCACTGAACGCAAAAACTATTGAAGTCGGCTGCGGACTGTTTGGCAGGGATCCTGATAAAGTTTTTGACAATCCAATAGAGAACATTGATAAATCTTCGATATCAATTTTACCATCGGGAACAGGTATTCCGAAGTAATTTCCCATAGGTGCTGTAGGTCCTATATCAAATTTCGATCTGTATATTTTGTCTACATATCTCGAACCGTAAGCGACGTTAAATAAATTGAAATCAAATTTATTTATCAATCCATCTGAATAATTCTGTGAGTTAGGCGAAGCAAAATCTCCTAAGTAGAATTTATAATTTCCGCCATTATTCTGCACTACAGGGCACGCAGGATTTTCAATGCCTCCGGACAAATAAGTTAAATTAATATTATCTAAAAATATCGGGCTGAACCCGCTTGCTGAATTGTTAAAGACGTAGTCAAGTTTTGCAATGTACTTACCGGTTCCCGGTGTCTGATTTGAGTCAAGACAGGATGCATTAATTTCTACCCAGTTTGAGCCATTATTAATTGTAAATAAACTTGAACTGCCATTATCATTAAAATAATTTCCTTCGGTCACGGTCACACCTGATACTATATCCGGATTCCAGCTGATTCTCATTGATGCTGAATTGATAGACCTTGGTGACTTTTTAATTCCGGATGGAACAACATAATATGTGCCTGTTTTCATTTTATAAGTCCAGTCATGCTTAGCTGCTAAAGGAGTCCAGTTGAATGCATCCCCCGAAGCTGTGCTTAGCGGCGCGTTCCATGAAGTGTTTGGAAATACTGTATTATCCGATGAGGTAGGACTTGTTGATACAGCCAAATCCACCTGGTTTGCAAGGACCGGATTCACAAATGCGTAATAGCAGCAATGATTTGTAGTAAACGAGAATGTTTTTTGTGCTGCTTTGTATGTTCCGTGGGAAGCAACCCAGTTCATTTCATCGGGAGAATCCATGACAATCGTATTAGCACTGAATCCCGGAATGCCGCTGACATCAACAGTAACAGTAGCTAAAAATGTAAAATCAGCTAAATTATTAGGAGTAATTTTCAATTTTAAATAAAGCGCATCACCCGCTGACATAGGCGTCATTGACGGACAATTTGTCCTCTGTATTGATACTGATGGATTAACATTGTTAGCGCCGATATTAGTGAACTGCATTTTTACTCCGCTTTGTGCGAAATTAACCGGAGTTGTAGAGACGCTAACAGGAATATCCACATCAGGAACTCTGGAAACTGCAAGCGGTCTCATCATATCGTGCTCTTCGTGTTCAAGAATATGGCAATGCCATACATAACCCGGAAATGCTGTAGCATCGAACGGGAATGGAGATCCCACAGATTGATTCTGTGGAGTATACCTGATAAGGAACGTAGTTACTTCTCCCGGCCAGCATTTATATGTATCTTTCCATCCATCTTCCCCTGGATCAGGACCTCTCACGGTTCCCGGTACAAGATAATTTTCAAGTGGAGGCTTCATAGTCATCATAGCCGGAATAACGGGATTCATCATATCATAATCCATCATATACTGTTCTGCATTATATTGCTGACGGCTTAACAATTGAAACTGCACAAGATGTGAGTGAATCGGGTGTGCATCCATAGTAGTATTTATTATCTTCCATTCTTCAGTAGTTCCAACCGTAGGAATTTCAGTCGGCGCCTGCATCATTTCGTGTCCGTCGAGATACATACCGAGCGGACCATTATCACCTGCAACTTCGTTCAAAGTGAGTTCCCGTGTTTTGACGGGGTTAGTTATAGGTAAAACAGTATTCAGTACCGGCGGGATTACACTATTATCTACTCCGACAATCGGAACTACTCTAAATTGCATAACCTGTCCAGTGGTATTCGGGTCTGCAGCGTCTCCATCGGGGTAGGGACCATTGGCGCTATTTTGTAAAATCAGTGTCGTGCCAACAGGTAAAGCAGAAAAGTCGACGATTATTTCATAGCGTTCTCCGGGAGCTATTAATAAATGAGTAACTGTTTTAGGTGTTGGAAGAAAGCCGCCATCGGATGCAATAATTGTGAATGGTTGTCCGTTAGATAATGCTAAATCATAAAATCTTGCCTGACAGCCATCTAAAACACGAAATCTGTATTTTCTTTTTTCAACATTGAGATACGGCCATACCTTACCATTTACTAAATTAATATTTCCAAAGTATTCAGGTATCCAAACCGGGTGAATTAGTGGGTTTTGTCCTACGTTGGGATAATAAAAATTACCGTCTGTCTTAAAATCCCTGTCCTGAATTACAAGAGGAACATCGTACGGACCACCGGGTCCGGGAATTCCGACAGGGTCATTTGGCGGATCAATAATTGCATAAGCGCCTGCCAATCCCATGAATGGGTTTAAACGTGTAAATCCGTATGCGTGGTCATGATACCAGAGTGTTGCTGATGTTTGTGTGTTTGCATAGTGATAAATTTTTTGTGTCCACATTGGTCCTGTCATTGAAAAGCCTTGTGTAAACCAGGCATTAAAGTGTCCATCGCTGGAAGGTTCAGATTCTCCTCCGTGAAGGTGAGTCACAATCGGAATTCCATATCCTTCTGTCGGTGCCTGTCCGAGAGTAGGGTCAATAGGTAACGGGTGATGTTTTATTGTGCGTCCATTTGCGTCATACAGATTATTTGTCCATTTAACATCGATAGCCGTGCCGCGTACGCACAAAATTGTAGATGCAGGCCAGCTCGCCTGATTCTTGCTTACACCGTAACACCAAACCGTTGTCGGAGGTATTGCCGGATGAACAATTTGTGTTTTTTGATAAGCTCCAATTTCGTAATAATTTGGGGTTGACGGACTATTCGGCGGCATGAATCCCGGAATAGGAAGTGCTTCTACGTATTTTGTCAGACTTAACGGGTCAATCGTAGTCTGAGCCTGCGAAGTTGAAATTTGTGCATATAAGACTAAAATTAATATGCCAAGTGATTTCAAAAGGGGTGAAATAACTTTTGTTTTCATTTTTTTAAATTTAAGTTTTTTAATTGATTAATTAAAAACAGATAAAAATATTCTTTTAAACTGTATACTTATTTTATATTGTAATGAATTTATTAGAAATATCTGTTGAATAAATTATAATTTTTATATTATATAAATTACCTGACAAATATTATAAATAAGACCGTGAAACTTTGGTGATTTTACTGTCCCCATGGTAACCTGAACCTCTCGATAAAACAATTCATAGGGAAAAAGTAAATCAGTTCGTTAGCAAAATGTGATAAATTCATCGTCTAAACAATAATACTAATTATGATTTTTTAGTAGTAAATATTATGACAAATTTTTTAAAGTGAATTTGGTGAAGTTACCCCTTTTATCAATTTTAGTTTTAAAAGATTTTCTGTAATAAGTCCGAATGCCTTTACTTATAAAGCTTTGAAGCAACATAATATTGCGCATCGGTCGCAGAAAGAAAATTTTTTCAGTTACATTAGCCATACGAAACTTATTCCGGAACCTGCGAAAGATGCAGACAGAAATTTGTTGTCCAGTTGGACAAGTACAGCGGCAGATTCACTCCTCTCGAAATGAATTATTTTTCAGGCTGCAAACTCGTTGAGTCCTTTAGACTCGTCCTTCTTTCTTTTTTTGTCCATCTTTGTTCTTTTTGTGTCTGTTTATTTTAGGACGAGGTAAATTAAGTAATAAAAAAAGAGGCTGACCTTTTGGGACAGCCTCTGAAGTTAAATTAAATTTAAAATCAACTTTTATTTCACTAACAACATTCTTTTTACATCCGTGAATGATTCTGTCTCAAGTTTGTAAAAATAAACTCCCGAAGAATATTGTGAAGCATTCCATTCGACGCTATAAGTCCCTGCATTGAGCGGACTATTTACTAATTTTGTGATTTCCCTTCCAACGATATCATAAATTCTTAATTTGACTATCGCATTCTTCGCCAAATCAAATTTTATATTTGTTGCAGGGTTGAACGGATTCGGGTAATTTTGATACAAATTAAATTTATCCGGAACATTGACCGAAATATTATTGGAACTAACAAGTATAGAATTATTAAATCTTAATCCCCAGCCGAGAATTCTTCCGCTATTAGAAGCTGCGCCATCTGTTATAGTTAAAGCCCAGTTACCGTTTAAGACTGTACTACCGAAAGTTCCCATTAGATTCTGCGGCTTAACGTATTTTGTCCAGGGAGATAGATAAATTCCACTAACAATTGAATTTCCGAGAGTATCATCGAATATAGTTAAGTAACCATTCACGCTTACCCCGCCCTGTAGTGCTGCGAGTGTAACTTCTGTACCATTCGGAGCTTTCAGTTTTATTGTAAGATCAGAGGTTTTCTGATGCTGAATTGAAATAAAAACCTGAATATCAGATAAAGTTCCTGCTAATCCCGATGCTTTTATTGTATCTGCAATACTGGAATTATCCGGGATATCATCACTAATTACTCTTTTTATGAATCCTAACGGATAACCTGAACTATTTAAAACCGTTGGAAAAGCCTCATATTGAATGTCCGGAGCTGGACCTGTTATACTTTCGTTTTTATAAGCAGATAATCTTAAGTTAGAGGTGGCGTTAAATGAACCATCTATACCTGCAGTTGCAGAAAAGTTTTTTAGATTACCATCAAAATTCCACGCACCTTTTAAATTCGCATTCGGCAACAATGAACGGCACGAAGCGAACATATTGTCTTTAATTTCATTTTCAGTTCTCGCACCTGACCAATACCTGACTTCATCTATGTATCCATTAAATCTTTGAGTTCCATAATATCTACCTATCCATGCAGGTCCGGTAGCGGTCGGCATCGCCAAATTGAATGTAGCAGTATAATCTAATTCACCGTTAACATAAGTATTTACTGTAAAATTCGGACCTCCTGTCCAGGTCGCAGCGACGTGATACCATCTATTGGCGACCAAAGTAGCGGGGCTGGTTGATGGAAAATAATTATGGGCACCAATATTAATTCCAAATTTACTGCCTGTTACATATGCCGCGAGTGTAGTAGATGCAAAAGCACTACCTTTTTGGAAAATAGGCTGCAATGTACCCACCGCATTTAAATATATCCAGGCTTCAAAAGTTCCTGATGATGTTTGGTCAAATGCGGTATTGTCAGGTACCGTTACATAATCGTTAACCCCTGCTAAAGATGTACAGCATAAAGCATAATTATATGGAATCGGAAATCCGGCTGTATTTTGATAATAATAAAATCCGGCACCATTCTGAATAGTTCCATCTTTACCCCCAATATCATCCCTTGTGTTAAGGTTTAATGTCCAGCTTGATAGTAATCCGGTATAATTTAAAGCAGATGTTATTGCATTGCCGGTATTTGCATTTACATAATCTCCAATTCCAACAAATCTGCTCTGTGCAATTTGCGCTTGAGTTCTGACTGTATTCCAGATTTTGACTTCATCTATGTATCCATAAAAAGTATTGCCTGAAAAAGGTTTAGCTTTACCTATAGTAAGAGTGTCAGTCGTAACTGCTGCCATTGTTCCTGCATTGGGGACCGGGGCTCCGCTAATTGCACCGTTGACGTAAAAAGTAAGAGTATAATTACCGGGAGTTCCTGTCCAGGTTACAGCAACATGAGACCAGCTGTTCAGAGGAATTACAGTTCCTCCTGTATTTACAACCGGAGTGCCGCCAATTCGAAAATACAAGAATGAAGATGATGCCTGCCAGCCAAATAGAAAAGTTACATTAATTAAATCTCCTTTTGCAACTATTCCCGGAGCTGAACTTGTAGTAGCAGTGGGCATAATCCAGGCTTCAATTGTCCCGCTTGAAGCAAGATTGTATAAACTTCCCGCGTCAGGAACAGCAAGATATCCTCCGGGACCTGTTCCTCCTAAAAATAAATTATCCCCTATTTCCCCGTATTCATCTGTAATCGGATTATTTATTCTTACAGGTGCCGAAAGTGAAGAAACTGAACTTCCGGGATTTGTAAAATTTTTTGCAGGTAAATTGTTACTCCCATCGAGTAACTGAGCGAACAATGTGAATGGGATTAATAAAAATATAACAAGAAATGTGTTAATTAAAGCTTTCATTGTACCTCCTTTTGATTTATAAAAATGTTTTTTATTCTTTTTAAATTAAATTCACAGACGAAATATATTTAAAAGAGTTTATTTTCTAAAAACATTTCTTAAACAATTACTTGCACACGAATGGAATGAACTATTTTATTAACAGTTCATTTCGTATTTAAATATAATCATACAGTCCAACAAACATTCTGATTGATTGTATATTATAACATCGGGATAAGTTTTTTTATTTCTATAATATTCCACCATAATATTACCCTCTATATGATGTTAGTTTACCAAATAATATCATAAATTTCAAGGAAGGAAAACAATTTGGAATATATTAACCATTCAAATTGTTGGTCTCGCTTTGCTTAAACACCAACAAAGGCATAATGAATAAATGACTCCAAACATGAATCTCATTTTCCATTGTTGGTCTCGCATAATCCAACAACGGTTCATTACAAGAAACCACATTTTAAAATGCTATTTCTTAAAAACCGGCAGTGTTTTGTCACACAGACATAAGTGTTTGTTGTCTTGTCGATAAAGACTTCCAGAATTTTAATATTTCCTGAGCTCTTGACAGATGAAATTCCAAAGTATCTTTTTCTTTCAATAACCTGTTAAGTTCAAACCTCTTATTTTCAAGAAAAAGGTCATCTGCAGGCCATTTTCTGTCATTAACAATTACATTTAAATTCTTGATTTTAAGGTTTAATAGCCGAATACTCTCATGATGCTGTTTTACTGTAGAGTTGCAGTGTTTGATGTGATACTCGAACATAAATTCCTCTTATTTATGTTACTTTTTGAAAAACTGATTTTAAAGAAATGAACTCGATTGATATATATATAAGTCATAGAAAGCAATACAATTCAGTATCAGAAACCCAATCTGAAAATAAAAAGTTCCTTATAATTTTAATATATTTGGGCTGTCCTATATCTTTATACTTTCCGGCAGATATTTTTGTATCATTCCCAGGAGATCTTTTAACTTAAATGGTTTTGAGATATAATCCGTACATCCTCCCGCCAGAAATTCTTCCCTATCCCCGACCATTGCAAATGCCGTGACTGCAATTATTGGTACATCTTTATAATCCTTCATATTCCTAATATCTTTTGTCACTGCTATTCCACTTCTTCCTCTTCCCAGATTAATATCCATCAATATCAGGTCATATTTTTTCTGTTTTACAAGAATAAGAGCTTCTTCTTCGGAAACCGCCGCATCTATAAAGAAATGTTTTTTCAGATATGATGTAATCAGGGAATTTGTGGTTTCATCATCGTCCACCAGTAACACTGAATTTTTTATTTTGATTTCATACTGATTTTCATTCAAAATTTCTTTTTGTTCCATTTTATCATCCTTTACTAAGGGTTTATTTGATATTGTATGCGCTGCTAAAATCGAAGGAATCCTGATTGTAAAAGTGCTTCCTTTTCCAAGTTCACTTCTAACACTTATTGAACCATTCATTTTTTCTATAAATCTTTTTACTATAGTGAGTCCCAGACCTGAACCTTCGAAATTCCTGTCATATCCTTCACTCACTTGCCTGAATTCTTCAAATACTGTATTGATTTCATCGTGTGGTATTCCGATGCCCGTGTCTTCAACATCTATTACCAATTTCCTTATGCCATTTTCTTTTATTTCCTCAACTGAAATTGTAACTCCGCCATTATCAGAATACTTTATAGCATTATTCAGAAGATTATTAATTGCATCCCTGATTAATCTTTCTTCCAGAAAGACAATTATTTTGTTAACTTTTTTCTCGAACTTTAAAAACAAATTCTTCTTCCGGGCTGTTTGTTCAAAAAGTTCAACTGAATTTTTTAAAGTGTCTATTATATTAAATTCACTGCATTCAAGTTCCAGTCTGCCGGCTTCAATTCTGGATAAATCAAGAACGAGATTTAACGTATTCATCAGGCGATTTCCGCTGTTGTGAATTGCTTCCGCCATTTTTTTGTGGGGTCCTTCTTCAAGCTGGCTTTCAAGAACTTCAGAATAACCCAGTATACCTACCATAGGAGTTCTTAATTCATGGCTCATATTTGCAAGGAAACTAGATTTCAGACGTTCGGATTCTTCTGCTTTTTCTTTTGCCAATATCAATTCACGTTCTTTCTCCTTTTTTTCGGTTATATCCTCTTTTATTGCAAGATAATGAGTGATTTTTCCTTCATTGTTTTTTATCGGTGATAATGATGCAGATTCCCAGTACAAGGTTCCGTTTTTTCTTTTATTATGAAATTCCCCGCGCCAATCCCCGCCTGATGTTATCGTATCCCACATATTTTTATACTCTTCGTTAGGTAATTCCCCGGATTTTAAAATCCTTGGATTTTTACCTTTCACCTCTTTAAATGTATATCCTGTAATCTCTTCAAATTTCGGATTTACATATTCGATACCACCTTCAGTATCCGTTATGACAATTGTTGTAGGACTCTGTTCAACAGCTCTCGAAAGTTTTTTCAATTCTTCCTCTGCCTGCCTGTGCTTAGTGATATCGCTTATTACACCAATCGAACCGATTACTTTACCGTCATTATCCCTAAGAGGAGCTCCGCTAATGTTAAGCCAGATTATTTCACCCGATTTTTTTATTCCTCTTACTTCATAATTATCCAAAACTCCTTCTGTTCTTAGCTGGTTTTTTTCTTTGATAATCTCTATATCATCTTTATAGACTATTATTTCGTAACCAATTTTACCGAGAAGCTCGTCCTGATTATAACCGTACATTTCACATAAACTTCTATTGACAAACTGAATTTTATCATCATTATCTACAAAAATTAAAGCCTCATTCATTGTTTCGATAAGAATCCGGTATTTTTCTTCGCTCTTTTTGATAGCCTCTTCGGCTTTCTTTTTTTCAGTAATATCCATAATTGAACCAATCGACCTTACAGGACGTCCGTTTTTATCCCGTATTACATATCCCCTGTCGGAAACGAAGGCATAAGTACCATCTTTGCGTCTGAACCTGTATTCACAAGTCCATATGTTTCCACCTCCGGATATTACGGCATTTGTAATTGCAAGTGTTTTATCCCTGTCTTCAGGATGAATCTTTTTGCTATATAAAGAAAATTTCTCGTTCGATTCAGTATATCCAAACAGTTTTTCATAAGCTTCACTGAACCATGCTTCATCCTTCTTCAGATTCCAATCATAAATGATATCATTAGTAGCCCGGGCGACGAGCTGAAAACGCTCTTCGCTTCTTCTTAAATTCTTTTCAGCCAATTTACGGTCCGTAATGTCTATAATGGTGGATAAAAGACATGGTTTACCATCGATCGAAATATTGTTAATTGATACTAAGCAATTCAATTTCGTACCGGGTTTCATACGAACGTCTAACTCATAACCATATAAATAGCCTGCTTTCTGAAATTCACTAAGCAGTTTTTCACGGTCTGAATCATTTTCATATATTCCAAGCTCTATAGTTGTTCGACCAATAACTTCATTACGTTTGAAACCTGTATAATTCAGAAATAATTCATTTGCATCGATAATTTTACCGGTTTCAACTGAAGTAAGAAGAATCGCAACAGGGCTATATTTGAAAGTTGTATTAAATTTTAATTCTGATTCCTGCAATGCTTTCTCAGCACGCTTCCGTTCGGTTATATCACGGATTATTGTTTGAATGGCAGGTTTCCCTTTATAATTCACAGGAATACCAATAACCTCTACATCAAAAACTTCATTGTTCTTTTTTATAAATTTTTCTTCAGTAAAATCTGATGGCTTACCGGTAATATAGATTTCCTTTATCCTCTTAAGAGCAACATCCTTATAATCAGGGTGTACATAATCGATTGCAGGTTTGTTCAGGATTTGCTCAACCGAATCAATATTCAAAAGTTCTATGGTTGCAGGATTCGCATATAGAATTTTTCCTTCCGAGTGAATAATAACCGCATCCGGAGAATGTTCAACAATACGCCGATACTTTTCTTCACTCTCTTGTAAAGCTATTTCTGCCTGTTTACGCTGGGTAATATCTCGACCACTGATAAAAATAATAGTTTTCTCATTTTGAATAAACATACTCACTGACACTTCGACAATCACTAAAGTTCCGTCTTTTCTCTTCCATTTTCGTTCTCCCATCGAAAAGCTTTTCCCTGATATGACTTGATCAATATTACTGTCGATACTGCGTCGGTTCTCAATTACTAAATCATAAATTGACATGGTTCTTACTTCTTCTAAACTATAACCTGTAAGGCTTAAAAAAGCCGGGTTTGCATAAATAATGAGTTTAGAAACTTTGTCTAATAAGTATATAGCCTCAAAAGAATTTTCTAAAACAAGCCTGTTTCGTTCTTCACTTTCTTTTAGTAATTTATCTGCTTTGTCTTTAGCTTTCGTAGCTTCTCTTTTTTCTAATGCTAATTTAATTGCCTGGCCAAGTCTCGAGATATGTTCTTTAAGTATGTAATCGTCGGCACCCGCTTTCATTACTTCTACGGCGGTCTCTTCATTCAGTGAACCTGTAACAAGTATAAATGGAATCATCGGAACCAGTTCCTGCTTTATTTTCAGAGCCTGCATTCCGTCAAAGTGAGGAAGTGAAAAATCTGAGAGTATGATATCCGGATTGAATGATTTTATGGCATCTATATAATCGTTATTAGTTTCAACAATAACATTATCGAATTTAATGTTATTTTTCTTAATCTCATGCATAACGAGTTCTGCATCAGTATGAACATCCTCAACGATTAATATTCTTAATTTTTTTTCCATAAACCATTAAAGATATCTAATAATTATTACAAGAAATATAACTTTGCTATCTTGGAGGTTCGTTTAATAACAACCAGTATAATCCGAGATCCCTGATAGATTCAGCAAATTTCTGAAAATCAACAGGTTTTACAATATAGCTATTAGCACCGAGTTTATAACTTTCCACGACATCATTTTCCTCTTTTGAGGATGTAAGAACAACAATGGGAATAATTTTTGTTCTTTCATCAGATTTAACCCTGCGCAGAATTTCTATGCCATCCACTTTTGGCAGTTTCAAGTCGAGGATTACAAGTTTCGGAGTTATTTTCACATCCCTTCCCTCGTATTTCCCTGTAGCGAAGAAAAAATCGAGAGCTTCAGCTCCGTTCGGGATTACATGAATGTCATTTGCAATCTTGTTTCGTTTTAATGAACGGATAGTCAACTCAGCATCGTGGGGATTGTCCTCAACTAAAACAATATCATAAACTTGTTCCTTCATATAATTTTCTCCTTAGTTATTGGTAAAGTAAAATAAAATTTTGCTCCGTCATTCTGTATTGATTCAGCCCATACTCGTCCGCCCTCTTTGTGTATGATTCTCTGTACAATAGCAAGTCCGACACCTGTGCCCTCAAATTCATCTCTGCTGTGCAGACGCTGAAATACTCCAAAAAGCTTATCAACGTATCTCATATCAAAACCAACGCCGTTATCTTTAATATAATAAATGTATTCACTGTTTCCGATACCGCATCCTATCTCTATAATCCGTTCAGGTTTCGTAGATGTGAACTTCAGTGCGTTATTAATAAAGTTCCTCCAAACCTGACGCATCATCGAAGTATCACAGTGAGAATTTGGTATATTACCCAGGATAAATTTAATATTATTTTTATCCGTATATTTTGTAAGTTCTTCAAAAACATTTTTAGCCATTGTATGCATGTCAGTATTGGATTTCCTTATTTCCTGCCTGCTAAGACGTGAAAACCTGAGAAGGTCGTCGATTAATTCTCCCATATTTCTCGAATTATCTGTAATGATATTCAAAATCCTTATACCTTCGGAATCAAGAGTCTTGAGAATATTCTTCAAGTAAAATCTTTGAAAAACCATCGAGAGCCCTGAGCGGAGTTCTTAAATCGTGAGAAACAGAATAACTGAAAGCTTCCAGCTCTTTATTTGCTGCTTCAAGCTGGGCAGTACGTTTTTCAACACGCAATTCAAGTTCTTCATTAAGTTTAATAATTTCATTTTCGGCTTTTCTATGCTCTGTAATATCAATCATACTGGTCATAAAATATAACGGCTTTCCGAATTCATCTCTCTGAAGTATTGAACTAACATCAGTCCATACAATATTTCCGTTTTTGTGTATATATCTTTTTTCATATCTTACGGCATCACGTTTTCCTTCAAGAAAAGCTTTCATAATATCTGCGGTTTCCTGAATATCATCCGGGTGAGTTACATCTTTCCAGTTTTTATTCTTTAAGGCTAATTCGGAATAACCAAGCATATCGCAAAATGCTTTATTTACATTGACGGTACCATCTAAACTTGTAATTGATTTTCCTACGGGAGAATTTTCAAAGAATAATCTGAATTTCTCTTCACTATTTCGAAGTTCTTCTTCTGCTTTCTTCCTTTCGGTAATATCCCTTATAATTCTCTGGTAATACTTTTTCCCGTCTATATCAATCAATCTTATGCTCACTTCTACCGGAAAGTTGCTTTTATCTTTTCTTTTATGGACCGATTCAAATATAATTCCCTCTTCATATTTAGCAGTTTCAATCATATCTTCTAAGCCCTTTTTATAATCCACAGCCGGTAAATCTTTTACAGACATATTTATCATTTCATCTTCATAATAACCATAAGATTTAATTGCACGATCATTAACCATTGTAATTAACATGTTTTCATCAGACAATATGATAATATCATTTGCATATTTTACAAGATATTCAAAATGTTTTTTTAAAGCCTGCTTTTCATTTTCCATCTGCAGATGCTTTAACCAGAGAGACCTCTTCTGGTACATCCATAATCCATATGTACCGGAACCAAAAAATAAAATCAGAAGACCTATAAATATTCCGATATAAATAGACTTTTCATTAATAGGATTATAAATTTCATCTAAATCTATTTTAGTAATAAGTATCCAATCAGAACCGGGTATTTTGTTTATATTGGTAAGAACGGGAACGCCTCTATAATCAATACCTTCAAACATGCCCTCACCATCAAAATAAGCGGCAACGGCAGGAATATGGATATTAGCACTGTCAATTTTAATCCTGAGTTTTAATGCAGTATTTTTTCTATGCCGTAATTCATTCAAAAACAATACATCGTTTCCTTCCCGTTTTATTAACAGACTCTCGGATGATTTACTTGGGGAAGGCCAGGATTGAATTAAGGGAAAAAGATACTGACCTGGGTCGATACAAAATATTAATCCGCCGATTAATTTTTGACCGGAAAATAAAGGAGTAATGATATTAAGTTCTAATGTAGTATCGGATTCGCTTTTAATAATATCGCTAAAAATTGATATTCTTTCTTTTGCTGATTCTTTGAAATAGGAAGTGAATTTATCTCCGGGATTTTTATGAGATTCATTCAATGAAATTTTTATTGCCCCGTTTTCATCAAGTAATAAGACATCTTTATATTGATAATAAGTCAAAAATAACCTTAAGTGTCTTTCGATTTCTTTCTGAGTGTTAATATCACCCTGGTTTGCAAGCCAGTTTTTAACTGAAGTAATGAATAAATAATCTTCCGATATGACATTAGCATCTCCGAGCCGTTCTTTTCTCCACGCGATAAGCTGATTTGCCTTTAACTCTGCAATCCCGGAAATTTCTTCGTATTTTTCTTTTTTAAATTTTCCTTTTTGACTATAATAATATCTGAAACCAATCACTAAAATTACAATTGTTACGAATATGAAAGTAAGGGTTAGTGCAAATGGGGACTGGTATATATTTTTATATTTTGTCATAGCAGATAATAAATATTAATTCGACACATCATTTATCCGATGATAATTATGTATACGCTTAAATTTTTTAAGTATAAAAGCAAGATTCCTAACTCATAGTTTTTTGCCGAAATATCGATTATTCAGAAAGAATGTCAGTCGTATATTACAGCTAAGTTATAATATAATATGAAATTTAATAAATTAAACTATATTATTTGAAATGTAAAATATAAGTAAATATTGAGTGATTTTGGTATATTGCTTAATTGTTTTATTAAGGAAGAGGGATTGTATAAAATGAATCTCGTTCCCAAAGAAATCTTTGGGAACGAGAAATGACAGCAAGATATTGATTATTTGACTTTCTTACTGTTTGAATTATTTTGAGAAGGATTTACTTTAGGAGACGGATTTTCATTTTTTCCTGAATTTCCTGTCTTTACTGTATTTCCTGATTTTGTTCCGGTATTGTTTGTGTTACCAATTTTTATTTCTGTTCTGTTCGTGTTATTGTTTTGAATTTTTGTATTATTAGTGTTAACCTTTTTAGTATCTGTCTTTATCGTATTGCTATTTTTGATACCCGTGTTATTAGTGTTAGAATTTTTCGTATCAGTTTTTATAGTATTACTAATTTTCGTATTAGACTTTATCGTATTGTCAATATTTGTATTGTTCTTTTTCGTATTGCTATTTTTAATACCGGTGTTATTCGTGTTAGTGTTTTTAATATCTGTCTTGCTTGTATTACCGGCCTTTATAACTGTTTTACTATTATCAATCGTTTTGTTATTATTCACTTTTGCATTTATTGAATTATTATCAACATTTTTATTTTTGTCAATTACGGTTTTATTTACAGTTCCTGATTTCTTTGTATCAATTTTTTTTACATTTCCTGATGTTTTCACATTATCAACTTTTTTATTATTGATTTCTGTTTTCTTCTTAATATCAACCGGTTTTGTTTTAACTTCAGTTTTATTAACCGGTATTTTTTTATTATCCTGATTTTTTATATCTGTAGTCACATTCTTAGTCACAGGTTTCTGGTCGATTTTTTTCACCGCTACTGTTGATATTGACTTCACATCAGGATTCGGATTATATATCTTTTTACCATTATCTTTCAGAGTTAAAGTCTGTTTCGAGTTGACCAATATTTCTTTATTTTTTTCATACGGCATTATTGTTGAAACAGTGACGTGTTTTGTAAAGTCCTGATTCCTGACAAATATCCAGTTGTTCCGATTAAAATGGTTTCTGCCTTCGTCTGTATAATTCCAGTTTCTGTGACGTATTCTGGGTGATATAGGATACCATCCGTCATAATCTCTATGATGTGACCAGAATACCCATGCAGGAGCATATCTTCTGCCCGGTGACCATACCCAGCCGTAGATAGGAGAAAACCACCATCTTCCGTAGTGATATGTTAAACCCCATCTGTAATCTGACACCCAGCTCCAGCCCCAGCTTGTCCAGACCCATCTGCCATTAGTATATGGATTCCACCCTTCATTTATATAATGAGAGTTAGGTACCCAAATTCTATCAGTATAAAGATCTTCATCCATGGTGCCTTCTGTACCGGATGCAATATTTTCAGGGTCAATTTCATCGTTATTAACTGTTACAAACTGACCGTCGGATGAAAGTGAGCTCTCAATGGTTTGGAAACTAATCGTATCTTCTGTGTTCGCATTTTCATCGTAATAATTTGTATCCTCTGTTCGCATTGAAGCACCGGTGATATCCGAATTGCCTGCTTGATATGAATTATCATATGATTTACCCGAAACATATGAATTAACAGGATAATTTGAATTATCATTCATATCTGAAGTATTAATATAATCATCCGGTTTTAAATTATCCGAAAGATTATTATTACCGGTTACCACAGACCGGTTATTTGCAGAAACTGAATTTGAACTATTATTATTGATTGCCGCAAATAATAGTACAGTGAGTAAGCTAATTATTAATATTGTTGTTTTCATTTTTTTAATTTTCCTTTCGGATTTTCATTTAATTTTTTTACTCTTTTTATTCTAACTTATTTTGTTCTTTTTTTGTTCCCCCCTCTGGGGGTAAATTCTTATTTTACCTATAAGACACGCATAATTGCAAAAACCTTCGGTCTAAATCTGAATAATCTAAAATATTGATAATTACTTAAGAAGTTGCCGGAAATGAGATGAAAAAAGCGGTAATAAATGAGGAAATTGATTATAAAGAAAAAGCCCTGTAAACATTATATTTACAGGGCTTTAATATATTATTTAAAAGGGATTAATGATTTACTCCCATTTCGTCTAGAATGAATCCTGCTTTTCCGAATTTTTCCGTTACAAAAAGGACATAATGTATATCCACCGAAATTGTCCTCTGCAGGTCATAATCAAACTTCCAGTCGCCAATCATCGCCTCATAATTTCCATCAAATGCAATTCCTATGATTTCTCCTTTTGCATTCATAACAGGACTTCCGCTGTTGCCTCCTGTAATATCGCAGATATGAGTAAACGCAACCGGAACATCCTTTAATTCAGGATTCATCCACCGTCCGAAATCCTTTTTGTTATAAAGTTCAACCAACCCTGCAGGAGCATCGAAGGGTTCAACACCTGTATTCTTTTCAATAACTCCCTTTAAAGTAGTGAAAGGCGAATACCAGACAGCATCGGCAGGCTTATATCCTTTAACAGGACCGCTGGTGAATCTTATAGTTCCGTTTGCATCAGGATAAAGTCCTGTTCCTTTCCATTCGTAAATTGCGTTCATATATTCTTTTCTGATATAAGTAACATTTGCATTAAATTTTTGCGCGGCTTTTTGAACTTCATCATATTCAGGTGCAAGACTAATCGCCATATTGATAAACGGGTCGTTCAATGCAGCAAGTTCAGATGGCGATTTTCTGTATAAAGTCTTTGCAAACTCAACATCTGTCAGTTTCGTATTTTTAAAAGCATTCTCTGCGAATTGTTCAATAGATACAGAATTGTCTCCTAAAATATATTCAAGTCCTTTTATCCGCTGGTCTGCGGGGAGTTGAGCAGCCATTTTCAGCGCCCTGATAAACAATGCTTTATCAGCAGGTTCATAATATCCCCCAAATCGTAACGGCAGATTCTCAATCGTCTGGTTAATATTTTTTTCTGTTAATCCCGGAGTTCTTTCATTCTCAGGTTTTGACAGCTGTGTTGAAATAAGATATATTTGCGAAGCAAGGACTATAGGTATTCCTGCAAGACCCTGAAATATTCCAATAACATTATCTCTGTCTTTAGTTTTGGATATAATATCATATTCTTTCTTTTCTTTCGCTATTAAGTCTCCGTATTTTGACACCCTATCCTGACTGCTGTTAATCCAGTTCAGAAATTCTTTTTCAAATTCATATCTCTTTTGAAGAAAATTAGTTTTCTTCATCCCTGCAACTTTTCCTTCATAATTTTTCATTACGTTAGCCAGACCCTTAGTCGTGTTAGCTACTTTAATTTTCCCCGCCTCATCATTCTTAGTAATATCTTCAAGAAGATTTATAATTTCTTTAAAGTTTTTTATTGCAAAGGGATAATTATTGTTTTGATTCCAGCCAATAGAATTCGATGACCTGTATCTGGTTGTGGAGCCCGGATACCCGATAATGAAAGTAAAATCACCGTCTTTGATGAAATCGCTTGCAACTTTAAGCCATACCTTCGGTTTGTAAGGAATATTATCACTGCTATATTCTTTACCGGTTCCGTCCGGTGCAGCATAAACCCTCATAAACGAGAAATCTCCCGTGTGTCTTGGCCACATCCAGTTATCCGTTTCACCCCCGTAATTTCCTATTGAAAGCGGAGGAGAATAAACGAGCCTCACATCTTTAAATACTTTGCTTACGAAGAGCACATACTGATTTCCATTATACATCTCTGCAATATTTGCTTCCATATCTTCTTTCCCTTTTGTAATTGCATCTGACATTTCGGTAATTTTCGTATTGATTTTATCTGCTCTTTCACCGGGGTCAGAAATACCTTTCACTGATTCAAGTACATCAGAAGTGACATCCCTCATTTCAAGCATTAATCTTGCCTGGTAACCCTGTGCCTGAACTTCTTCAGAATTAGTTCTTGCAAGAAATCCATTTTCGATATAATTGTTATCCTTCGACGCTACCCGTTGAAGTGCCGCATAAGCTACGTGATGATTGGTAACGAGCAGACCATTCGGGGAAACAAAAGAGGCTGTTCCTCCATCTAACTGAACAACGGCACTATAAAGCCCTGACTTCCCGGGTGTATAAATCTGGTTTACATCAATCTGCAAACCTTTTTTATTCAAATCGAGTTTGTCGATTTGATTTAAAAGCCACAATCCCTCCTGCGCATTGATTGAAAAAACAAACAGGAAGAAAAGGAAAATGGTTATAAATAATTTTTTCATAGAATATTCTTTAATAGAAAGTTTAAAAAGAGTTTAAGATCATATTATATTATAATACGATTTATTATATATATAGTTTCATAATAAAAAAAAGCCGGAAGTAAAACTCGGCTTATAAAAATTCTGCCGAAAAGTTTTCACGGCAAGCTAGGATAAGCGAATAAGTAAGTATCGTTACTTTATAAGAAACATTTTTTTCGTTTCGGTGAATCCATTAGTTGACACCCTATAAAAATATACTCCGCTTGGGTGTCGTGAAGCATTGAATGTTACTTCGTAAGTACCTGGTGATTGTTTTTCGTTTATAAGAGTTTCAATTTCTCGTCCTAGTGCATCGAAAACAACAAGTTTAACAAAACCATTCTTTAGTAATTTATAGCGAATGTTTGTCGACGGATTAAACGGATTAGGATAATTTTGTTCAAGGCTGAATTTCTCAGGAATCTCGTATGAAATAACTCCCGTGAGATTGGATTGTGAATATTTTAAAACAGAATAATAATACATTCCGACGGCGTACAAACTCAAATCAGAACCAAGTGCCAATCCTTTACCGATTCCTCCGTATAGATTTACGTTGGCAACCCAGGGATTGCTTCCGTTAGAATTATATCTTACCGTTTCCAATCCATTATATGTGGTTCCACCGGATGGTTGACCAACATTTCCCGTTACATATAGTTCATCCTCCGGTCCGGTTATAGCAAAGTAAGGATATTCTTCCCAGAATTGATTAAATTTGAATCTTTTAAACCATAATTGATTTCCTGCTGAATCGAATTTGGCTGAAAGCCAACCCATATTTTGTCCGGGTAAGGCACCTTGACCGGTTATAAATATGTTAGAATGGGAATCAAAATTTATCAACTTTCCATATTCAAAATTCCCAAAGTCATAATATTTTTCCCAGACCAGGTTGCCTGAAATATTATACTTTAATAACATTATATCATCACCTGTTACATTATTCCAGAGTGAGCCGGTAACGAAGATTCCACCGTTAACGTCAACCTTAATGCTATGTCCGGCAGTTCCAGGTTTCTCTCTGACCCATTGACGCGTACCGGTGCTGTTATACATAACAGTAATTAAACCTCCGCTCATGCCGCCACCGGTAATAAAAAGGTTTCCTGCCTGATCTAAAGCCATACTGGTTGGTGTATGAAATCCTGTATTCTGATCGAAAGTATCAAACCATAATTGAGTTCCGTCAGGAGCATATTTAACTGTCACGAAATCGTATGTAGCTGTGTATTGCCACGCTCGTCCTGTTACGTATATATTCCCGGACTGATCAACGATTGAACGCACTGCAAAAGCCCAGGTGCCTGAAATTAATTTCTCCCAAAGTAGATTTCCGTTATTGTCATACTTCAATGTAAGTAAACCAACCTCAACAGGATTACTGCTGAATGTACGGGGATATCCGGTTACAATAAGATTACCGTATGGGTCGACGGATAACCAGGTTGCAACCACACCAAGACTTGGAATGGAATAAAACCTCTGCCAAATTAAGTTTCCGGCTGTGTCGTATTTTGTGGTAATAATCTTAGTGTTATCTCCGGATTGACCGGTTACAAAAATATTACCGCTATTATCAAGCCCTATCATAACGCCGACCGGGAAACCAGTAAAATTATTTATTACCCACGCCGTATTCACCTGCTGAGCCGTTATGTTCATAGGAGGACACAAAAATACAGCAACTATAGTAATCAAAAAGAAATTTTTCATAATTCTGGTTCCTTTGTTTAGTTAAGATTATATTTCAATAATAAATTTTTTATTAAGTGAATTACTATGATGTCCTCGAGATAACAGGATTTTATTATGAATCCTTTCTATCTCAAAATCATTTCTCTTACGTTTCCCGATTGGTAGCAAAAAATTTATGAACTACTATATTAGTTCATATAGTTTAATAATATTATTAACCCTATTTTTTTAAATAAAATTACAAAGAAAAGAGATTTAAACAAATTATTTTCACAAGGCAATCAGCATCTTTATTTAACTATCTTTTCCGAAAAATATAAATAAGTTTTTTATAATAAAAAAAGCCGGAAGTAAGACTCCCGGCTTTCAATAATAAGATTTGTAAAATGGAAAACTGATGGAACAGATACAACGGATTGGAAGTGATTTTTTATTGATGCAAAAGGTTATAATATATTTTTATGCTGATTGCCAGACGGTTTTTAATTCTGTGAATTTTCCGATTTCTTTAAAATTCTCATTTAGTTTATCTGAAAACCAGTCCCAGTTTTTGTTGTCACCGGTTTCATTAAATCTTTTTACATTATTTGAACACAATTCTTTGATGAGTTTTCTGTTATTTCCTGTCTCTTCACAATAATCTATTGCATTTATATCATAGTGTCCGGCAAGATGAGATATCAATTCACTTTTATAACCTGTAAGTATATTTATTACACCTGATGGAAAATCACTTGTTGCAATAACTTCGGATAATGTCAGAGAAGGCAGCGGAGATTTTTCGTTAGCAATTATAACACAGGAATTTCCCGTAGTGGTAACCGCAAGAATTCTTGACACAAGAGGAAGAAAGCTAAGATTATCAGGAAGAATTATACCTACAACACCGACAGGCTCGGGAACAGAAAAATTGAAATACCCTTCCTGAACAGGATTCACACTGCTAATCAGCTGCATCCATTTATCGGCGAAACCTGCAAAATAAATAATTCTATCTATAGCTTTTGATACTTCACTTTCACAGGCAGATTTTTTTTGTAAAGTTGATGAATAAATTTCTTCAATGAACTGTTCTTTTCTCCCTTCGAGTATTTCGGCAAATCTATACAAAATCTGTCCTCTTTCATAACCGGATTTTGAAGACCAGCTCTCGAATCCCGAGCGGGCGGATACGACTGCATTCCTGACATCTTTTCTTGATGCCCTTGATATATTACATATTTTATCTTTAGTTTTAGGATTAATGACTTCGATATATCTTTCAGATTCTGTTCTTGTAAATTTTCCCCCGATAAATAGCTTATACATCTTGGGAATTTCAATTCTTGCGTTCATTGAATAAAATATTTAATTTATTTTTTTATTATAATCAATTTGACAGAATATTTAAACTCAATAATCTGTTTAAAATATCATTTAAATTTATATTGCGGCATTAATTTATTATATTGTTTGATAATATCCAATTTATGAAGAAGTTATTAACAACATTAGAGCATTTTGATTCGACTATTGATGAAACTTATACAAAAGAAAGAGCATCAATACTTACAACCAGGACAATCAAAGGCGAGAATAAAATAAATGCGATAAAGATTGCAATCTCAATGATTGATTTGACAACTTTGGAAGGAAAAGACTCGGAAGGAAAAGTTTATGCTATGTGTCAGAAGGCAAAAAGCCCGCTCCCGGGTGATATTAGTATACCACACTGTGCGGCTGTTTGTGTTTACCCACATCTTGTCGGTTATGCAAAAAAAGCTGTTAATAATTCGGGTGTTAAAGTTGCATCGGTAGCGACTTCATTTCCTTCAGGCCAGTCTTCCCTGAAATTAAAATTAAACGATGTAGAAAAATGTATTAGAGACGGCGCAGATGAAATTGATATGGTAATTTCGCGTGGAGAATTTTTATCAGGCAATTATGAGTATGTTTTCAATGAAATATCAAAAGTGAAAGAGCTCTGTAAGTCTTTATCAGATAAGCACAGCCAGAAAAAAGGTGTAAAAAGAGAAGTACATTTGAAAGTGATATTGGAAACAGGTGAACTGGAGACATTTGATAATGTAAGAAAAGCCAGCATATTAGCGATACTCGCAGGGGCTGATTTTATTAAAACATCTACAGGGAAGGTTCAGCCTGCTGCAACGCTGCCGGTTACTTTGGTTATGTTTGATGCAATAAAAGATTATTATAGTGAAGAGGGAATAAAAATCGGAATGAAACCTGCAGGTGGAATTAAAACAACAAAAGACGCGATTTCATATCTAATCTTATTAAATGAAACTCTGGGAGACGAATGGATGACTCCGGATTTATTCAGATTAGGTG
>CAWDWP010000006.1:0-50805 GCA_963806045.1 uncultured Ignavibacteria bacterium
TAACATTACACATTGCTCATAATCTGTAATATTGAAACCTCAAATATCAATTTTTTGATACAATTTACATTTATTTAACATAATATTATATATTGAAAAGAATATAAGATCATACATTTAATCGAGTGATCTCTTCGCATTTCTGTGCCAGTCAGAAAGAAATCAAATTGATAGAACTTTCAGCTCCATTTATCACAGAGAATATCTGGGTTCAATATCAAGTACGGAATGATAAAAATGCGAGGATTCAATAATCATTACTAATATCTAGTTGACTTTTTCGTGTAATCTCATTATTTTTGTATTAGCCATAATTATATATGGTTATACTATATATTGCGTGTCCTTTAAAATAATTTAATTTTGCTATATATTATTTGAATGATTGATTTTGCTCTTTTTTTCGTTGTTCTTCAATTATTCATTATCGAAGATCCTCCTGGGAGGACTCATTATTCATTATTAATTGTTTCTTTTTGTCCACGTTTTGTCATGATATTTTATCTTAGATTGTAAGTATGTGTAAAATATTAATTTGTGATTTTTCTTATGACATTTTTATAATTAAATATTTGTTTTTACAGATTAAGAAATGTCACTATATTTTGTCACTATGGTATTTAATGCTGAGCGAAGCGACCTGTCCCTGCCTGTCGGGAAGTCCCGATCAGGAACTAGTTAGGAACACCAAAAAGACACCGAAATGACACTACGGAATTTCACTTTAATTATTGTAATTATAATGACTTAAACCGAAAATGACACTGTTTTGACACCAAAGAAAAATACATTTTTTTTAACCTCCTTAAAAATATAATACTTAACTTTTTGCCGGTGTCATTTCAAAAATAAACTTTTGTTTTTCAGTGATTAAAAATGTCACTAGTTTTGTCACTCGTAGTTAAAAAGTGAAACGTCAAACGTGAAACGAAAGACGTCAAAAGCAAAACCCCCCTGCCCCCACCGCCACGGAGGTTCTTCGACTTTGGTTAAATGGGGGTAAATATTATTTGTTAATTATTTTTACTTAACCGCCTTAAAAAAAACAAAGCAACTTGAAATCACAATTTGTGATTTCAAGTTTGTAAAGACAAATAATAATAAGTATTTCCTGGATTCCCGCCTGCGCGGGAATGACAAAGAAAGAGTAAAACCCCCCCAGCCTCCCTTTAGTTAAATGGGGGTAACTAATGTAAATAATATTCTTTTCTTTGTGTATCTCTGCGTTCAACCTTCGTGTAGCTTTGTGAAACTTTTTTTAATCAGTCGAATCCGTTTTTTCAGTGATTGTTTTTTACTCTTTGCATTACTCATTAATCATTATTCATTATTCATTGTAAAGTTCTCTTCAGAAATTCCGTTGGATTAACAATGAATCTTTTATTCGGAAAATGATTTTTATTACCTGTTACCAGGTAATCCGCTTTACCTGTTAATGCTATTTCATAAAATTTCTTATCATCTTCATCCGGGAATTTCAAAGCTATTGGTTCAGAAATTACACTTATTCCTTCGCTTCGGATAAATTCAATCAACGGATTAATTAAGTCATCGGGAAAGTTAAACTTTTCTCTTTTCAGAACATTCTTGTATTCACTTAGAATTCTTTCATCATATAACACGGTCAGATTCGAGTTTAAAATCATATTCAGGATTTTGGCAGGATTACCATCAGGATTAATAAGCCCGGAAACAAGAACATTAGTATCGACGACTACATTCACTTTTTCGCCGTTCTTGTTTGTTTGATTATGTTATTAATTTCTTTTTGTGTTAATGTATTTGATTTTTTCTTCACGGATATTTCTCTCATTTTTTCAACGCTTAATTTAGCTTTTGCCTGCCTTACAGCTTTAATTGTATATTCTATATCAGAATCGATAACAGGTGTGAGCAGTGCAATTGGCTTTCCGTTATTAGTCACAATCATTTCCTGTATATCCAGAAGTTCTTTCCATATTTTTTTTGGATATGTCCGGAAGTCTCTTACTGTTATAAATTTCATAATTATTTTTTATTTAATATACAATATTGTCACACAATTGTCAACAAATAAAAAAGAAAACTGAATTAGAATTAGGATTTCAAAGAGCAATTAATAATTAGTTATTTTCTTAAAAAGCTGTAAGAACCTGAGGGTACACCCGCTGCAAATATAACGCTCCCACGCTTGAGCCACACCTGAGGTGGGCAAGCATTGGGAACAAGCAGTTGGAAAAGCGGGAGCTTCGGAGAATTTCGCGTTACCAAGGAGGACCTTAGTAACGAGGTAAAAAATAAGATTTGATGTAATAATGATTTAATGCTAATTAGAAGTCTAACTTCTAATTAGTATAGATTATCAATATTTCGTTTTTAATGAAATGTTTTTACGTTTAATTGAATGAATTTGTCATTTTATTAATATAATTTTATTGATATAATTATATTAATATGTTCCCTATATGATAATAAATGGCTATAACAAAATATTTTTGAAAATTACATAGTGTCGTTACTATTAATTTTTTATCACTTTTTTATAAAATCTTGAATTCTGTTCTGTTTTTGCGGTGTAAGTATTGGCACGAAAATTGCGACTTCTTTTCAACAAGCAGGAAATATTTTATTTTTTGTAAACTAAAAGAAAAGAGGCTAAAATGAAAACAATTTTAAGGGGCGTTCTAATAACCCTCGCTTTTTTTATGGTAAACAATACTTTTGCTCAGGTTAAAGTAGGTCCGGGACCTCAACCGGTAAGTGCTACTATTAGTGCAAAAGGAACAGTTCTGGCTCCAATATCAGTTGTATCAACAAGGGATCTTGATTTTGGAAGCGATTTACTTCCCGGAGTACCGAGAGTTATTGCTAAAACTGATAACAATGCAGGAAAATTTTCCATAATGGGACAAAATGGAAAAGAAGTCAGTATCGTAATGGCACTACCGGGAAATTTAACAAACGGTGATAACGTTCTGGCTCTTTACTTTAATCCGGACGATGCGGGATATATAGTTCCCGGTGGAACTATGACAGATTTTGATCCGATTAGTCCTGTTAATGCAGTTTTCGGAACAGATAACACAATGGATGTATATCTTGGCGGAACAGTATCACCAACTTATACTCAGCCGGGCGGACTTTATGAAGGCTTGGTAACAGTTGAGTTTTATTACACAGGCAATTAATTTATAATAACATAATTAAATTTCAAAGGGGTTTTTTCACGGGAAAACCCCTTTGATTCTTTATAGTACATATTATAATTTATCATTTCATCTCGATGCTATGAACCTGATAAACAAATATCCGAAATTGCTTAAAAGATTGAATATAGAATCAATATTTACTAATTTTGTATTAATCACAGGTATGAGGAAAATAATTTTAATTTTTCTTTATTTATTAATATCATATAGTTGCAATGCTCAATCAGGCAATCTGCAAATAACATATATGCGGGATATAAATTTTCAGCAAATAATTCCCGGCGTTAATAAAACCATCACCGAGACAGACCCGAACTCAGGAAAATTTACTATAACCGGAAATGGTTCAAGTAATCTTGTAAACGTTGCATTTAATTTATCACAGAATATCTCAAGCGGTTCGGGCAGCATTCCGATAACATATACGGCAACACAAAGCGATAATCCAAATGATTATCAACCCGGAATTCCGTTTGACCCTTATGCAGGCACAACATTAACATTTAGTGATAAGATAAGAGAATATTACATCAAGCTTGGAGCTAAAATCTATCCGCCTCAGGTGCAGAAAGCCGGTGATTATTCATCCCCAATTATAATAATTTTAACTACCGTATCGAACTGAAAAAAATGAAAATTAAATCCGGACTAATTGCTATTCTTCTTTTATTATCAGGTAATTTATTATTTTCACAGGTAACTGTTGCACCTGTAACAGTCCATCTGAGCGATGCAAATAAAAACGGATACGTTGTTGTCCGGAATAACTCAACTACGGTTCAATGGGAAGTGAGCATTGAAATGAAATTCGGTTATCCGGTATCGGATTCAACAGGAAAGACTTCAATATACTTTCCCGAAAAAGTAAGTGAATCGGACCCGTCTGCAGTGGAATGGATAAGTTTTTATCCGAGAAAATTTTTATTAAAACCTCTGGAAGAGCAGACCGTTAGGATAGCAGCAAAGCCAAAGAACATCAAAGAGGGGGAATACTGGGGAAGACCGATAATCACTTCGCATGCAATAAACAATCCTGATACAACAAATACAGACCCTATTAGAATCGGATTGGGAGTTGAATTTAAGACTGTTATAGCATTAAATTACCGTAAAGGAAAAGTCTCGACAGGAATCAGTATAGGAGATGTAACCTGTACATTTGACGCAAATAAATTTGTAATATTAACAGGCTTAAAAAGAGAAGGAAACGCCGCATATATCGGGAACATAAAAACTAAAATTACAAATGAGTCGGGAAACATACTGAAAGAAGTTTCTCAGGAAATATCTGTATATTATGAACTCAACAAAAGGATAGAAATTGAAACAGGACTATTGCCTAAAGGAGTTTATACCATCGAGGTACAATTAAATACAGACCGGGATGAACCGGGAGGCAAGATTATACAGGGAAATACCGTATCCAGAAAAATTACTGTAAATATCAATTGATGAAACACCTCTCAGCTAAAGTATTATTTTTTTTTTGATATTTTCCGGAATTCAGGTCGCTGAAGCCGGTACTTTAGATACGAATCTTATAAAATCAAACCCCATCGCAGAAGAAGCTCCTTTACAAATCAGTGCAGATAAAATCGGGACTTTAGATATTACATCATATATCGGCGGTCAAATATTATACATTCCAATCGGAGAATTATTTTCACGTTTAAGAATTGATTATAATTACCCGGAGAATAATAATATATTGAAAGGTTTTTTTGTAGATGAAAACACAAGATATAATATTAATATTCTAGAAAACAATGCAACCATTAACGAAAGGAAAATAACATTCACAAGGAATGATTTTTATGTAACGGAAACAGAGGTATATCTGAATTCAGATTTATATGATAAGATATTTGGGATTAAGCTTGATTTGAATAAAAAAGAGTTAAAGGCATATCTTACCTCAAAGGTAAAACTGCCAATCGTCACGGAGATTGAAATGAATATACTCAGGAGCAACAGGGAACAAAACCAGAAGGATTCAATTAAAGCAGACTTTTATGCAGGAAGGAACAGAAAATTGCTGGGATTGGGAGCGATGGATTGGGGGCTGAATTACAGTCATACGTCTCCGGATAATGAAGATTTTAATTACAATCTCTCACTGGGCTCGGAAATTTTAGGCGGCGATTTAAATGCTTTTATTACAGGCAACAGGAATAATGTTTTTGATAATGCTAACTGGCGATGGAGATTTGTTGATGACAAAAAATATTTTAAGCAGGCAATTCTCGGAAATTTAAATTTAAATTCCGGTTTATTATTTAATGCCCAGGGATTCCAGATAACTAACTCACCGCCAATCGCAAGAAGGACAATCGGAAAATACAAAATATTTGACAGGATAAATCCTTACTGGGATGTGGAATTATACATCAACAATGAATTTATAGCTTATACAAAAGCTAACAGCAATGGTTACTTTGAGTTTAATGTCCCGTTATTATATGGTTCAAATTATATTACTCTGAAATATTACGGCACATCGGGTGAGATAAGAAATGAAGAAAGGGTCATACAGGTTCCGTTTAATTTTATCCCTGAGGGAACTTTAGAATATAACATTAGCGGAGGAACCCTGAAATACGGTGACCACAATGCTTTTTCGGAATCAAATTTATTCTGGGGCGCTACATCTTTTTTAACCTTAGGGTCGGGACTAACATATTTAAATGCACCCGGAATCAATAAATATTATCCTTTTGTCAATGCTTCAGTCAGGGTAATAGATAATATTATATTAAGCGGAAATTATTTTCCTGACCTGAAAGATATAGTGAGCGTAAGCGTACTGCTCCCCTCTCAGATTTTTACATCATTTTCATTCATTAAGCACAAGAGCAATAGCTTTCTTTAATCCGCTGAATTTTACCGAAGAAAGGAATTTATCTGCATTCGTTCCGTTATCCTTCAAAAATTTTTCAACAAGTTTCAGAATCAGTGCGAGCAATGTTATATCAGACAACTATAAATTCATTTTTCTTAATACCGGAGTATTTGTAAATTACAGAAGATTTCAGGGCAGCATTATGACAAATGCAACCTGGTCAGATTATTCGGGAAAATATGTTGATGCTGGCTCAAGGTCCTCTGTCAGTCTGTCATACCGTCTGCTCAGCGACCTGCTTGTAAGACAGCAAACAGATATTGACCATTTTTCAGGAAAAGTTACAAACGCGGGAATATATTTGGATAAAAGTATTTTTAAAACCGGCTGGCTTTCATTATTTGTTTTCAGGGATTTTGTTAATAAAAGTTATTACGGCGGATTGACATTCAGATTTGATTTTCCATTCACGAGATATTCTGCCGGCTATTCCGCTGCAAACACAGGATGGAATTTCCAGCAATCATTATTTGGTTCAGTAGGATTTGACCAGTTTAAACAAAAATTCATTACCGACAATCAAAACATGGTATCAAGGGGTGGACTTACGCTGGTTCCATTCATAGACCTGAACAACAATGATATTATGGATGAAAAAGAACATTACCTGAAAACTGAATTCAGTACAAAACTAAATGCCGGAAAACTTATTAGGTCTTCGGATAAAAATGATTTATGGTATGTTGATTTAGACCCATATAATACTTACCGGCTCGAAGTAATTCCCGTTTCATTTGACAATCCAATGTACAGGCCAAAATATAAAACTTACGCAGTGACAATTGACCCGAACGGATTCAAGTTTATTCCTGTCCCTGTTTTTATTTCCGGAATAATAAGCGGAAATGTTATGTTAAAAGCTGAAAAAGGTATGAAAGGAATTCCATCTATGAAAATCATACTTGAGTCAACTGATGGAAAACAGAAATTTGAAAAATTTACATTTTCAGACGGTGAGTATATTTTTGACAATGTACCTCCCGGAAATTACAAAATATATCCTGACCCTCAGGAATTAAATAAACGCTCAATTACATCTGAACAGGAATACCAGCTTGTGGAAGTGAAACAGCTCGAAGAGGGAGACATAATAGACGGAATCGATATTTATATGAAAAGAAAATAATAAACTGTTCATTAAATTTAGTTAAACTAATTATAAATACCTCAATATTTCGCCATTTCTGATGTTTTTCACTCAAATTATCCGATTTAAGCTATTTTGGTAAAAAAATTAGCCAAAATAAAAATATTTGTTGAATTTTCAAAAAAAATTATTTATATTTTGGGGTAATATCAGCTTTGGGAGCTAAATATTCGAGGTTATATATTTATAAAACGATAATTATATTTAAATATTAATTATTTCGCGATAAAAAAATATCTTAATTAAAAAAAATCGAAAATAAATAAAAATCCCGGTTATAAAAGTCACGGGTGATTATTATAAAATAAATAAAAAATGAGGTTAAAAAAATGAGGTCAAAATTATTCTTTACAACATTGGTTTTCATTTCTGCCCTTTTATATTTCGGAAGTGCAAATGCTCAGCAGCATCATTGGAAAGAACTGGTCTCAGGTACTTCAGTAAATTTATTATCTGTTTCTGCACCTAATGAAAATGTTGCATGGGTTGCAGGTCCGGGCGGCACGGTATTGTTAACTAAAAATAATGGTAAGCGCTGGCGCGATGTATCTGTAAGTCCTGCAGGGGATTTATTGTCAATATATGCATTTAACAAAAAAACTGCTCTGGTAACCGGTTATGATGAAAATTGGAATATTAATCATATGACTTCAGTTTACAGAACAGTTGATGGCGGTAAAAACTGGCAGAAAGTATTACAGTCACAGGCGGAAGGATTATTCAATGCATTTACATTCTTTGATGATGATAACGGCATTTTATACGGTGATCCTGTTTTGTCTGACGTTGTAGGTATGTTCTGGGAAATTTATAAAACTTCGGACGGTGGTGCAACCTGGACACCGATTGAATTTCCGCCGGCACAGTTAGGAAATTGTTGGGGTTGGCGAAATGCTATGACTCATGTTGGAAACACTGTTTACTTCGGCACAACTTTATTCGATATCAATGACAACTTCGGTCCTGATGCAAGAATTTACAAATCCACAGACAGAGGCGAAACATGGACTTTCACTACGACGCCGGGAGTAGTTCAAATTAACTCAATACAATTTATTGATTCTTTAACCGGATATGCCGGAGGTGCCAAAACAACAGACGGTGGTGCAACGTGGTTTCATATGGATGATCCATATGGAGGAACACTTAATCAATATATTCTATCAGTAACAGGAACCGATAATAAATTATGGGTCACCGGAATTACTCGCAGCGGAAATAATCGTAACTCGCCATGGGTTAACTCAATTCAGGTTTTTTATTCTACAAACAGAGGTACTACCTGGACGCTTGATTATACAGCTCAATGCGGGACACCAAATGAAGTCAGAATTTCAGAAAATGAGCATGGAGAAAAAGTATTATATTTAATTAGAAATAATGGAAACTTAGCAACCAAAGATGTTAAAGGTCATTGTGGAAATCTCCCTGAACAAAATGAAATAATAAATGGTTTTATGGAAAATTATCCTAATCCATTTAACCCTACAACGACTATCAATTATCAGATTCCAACAAGCGGATTAGTTTCGATTAAAGTTTATGATATGCTTGGAAGAGAGGTAGCGACTTTAGTTAATGAAGTTAAAACAGAAGGAATACACACAATCCAATGGAATGCTTCGGGATTTTCAAGCGGTACATATTTTTATAGAATACAGACAGAAAATTTCTCTGAGATTAAAAAAATGACACTCATTAAATAAAATATCGGAAAGAAAAGAAATTTCAAACATAAACTTAAAAAGCCCTGTAATAAGTAAATATTACAGGGCTTTTTGTTTCGTATCGATTAAAAAATTATTTAGATTACTTTACTTTTTTAACTTTTGATCCATCCAGTTTTAAATCAAATGTTTTTCCCTTTGAATTATCACTATCTACTTTATTATACTGTTTTACTCCCTTGCTGTTTGGATTTGCCAGAAGTGCAGGTTTTTGTACAGATAGATTTCTGTTGTTCCAGGCAATCGAACGGTCGAGTGCGTCAACTACTCCGTCCCCATTTAAATCAGTAACATAAACTCCGCTTAGATTCCTATCATTCCAGCATGCTGACCTGTCAAGTGCGTCAACACTTCCATCCTGATTTGCATCACCACTGATTATGCACCATTTTGTTCCCTTTAGCTGTAGATTGCTTCCGTATGCCTGCGTTATTGCCGTCGTAAAATTATAATTTGTATTTGAACTATTAAACAAGACTCCGCCAGCGGTACTCCAGGTTTCAAGTGAATTTCTGTGCCTGATTACTACATAGTAAGTTCCATTTCTGATTGTACCCGTTAATTTTATTATTCCCTGCCCGAGTGAATCAAGCATGGTTCTGACAGAATCAATTGTGGAGTAGGGTGTTGTAACATTCTTCAAAAGCACTGTTACAGTATCTTTTACCATCAATCCCGACACATTATCATAAAACCCCTGAATCAGAACGGTGAAGTTCAGCTGTATTTGTCCGAAAGTGAATTGAAGCGAATCGGATTTTGCTCCCTCGTTACCGTGAATATCGACTGCAGCAACGCGGTATTTATATGTTGAATCAATCTGAACCGACAAATCATTCATTGTAGTATCCGTCTTTTCTGCAAAAAGTATATCATTTCTATATATCCTATACTTTCCCAAATCGGCATCTGTATTATGAGTCCAGTGCAGATATATTTTTGATGTGTCCATCAATCCTGCAAGATTTTTTACCATTAATGGCGGTATGTTATCTAAGCTGAATCCTGACATAATATTCGAACGCCAGAATTCATTTGGATTTGAAGTTTGTGCTGTTATCCTAAAAAAGGTAGGAACTGAATCAGAATAGGAATTTGAAACATATGAATAATAAGATTCCTTACTGGGTATTATACTGGCAATATTTTCCCATGCATAACCTCCCCCGATAGGAGCGGGGCTTCTTTGTACAAGATAATTGCTTATAATATTCTGTCCGATAACATCATAACCACTCCGTGCCCATTTGACAAGAACTTTTCCTCCCTGATCTCTTGGAACATCCTGAATAGAAATGAGCGTGGGTTTTACAGGGGGCGTATGGGCCATAAAGATAAATGCCTTACCTACAGTAGAATTATAAGATGGAGTCCCAACGATAACATCTGCATATCCGTCACTGTTGACATCCCCTGCGGTTGAAACAGAATAACCAAAATAATTAGCAGATGCTTCACCCGTCATAGTTACATCAGCAACATTATCCATTAATCTACCACCGTAATATATATATGCTCTGCCAAAAGCAGATGAATATCCGGGTGCTCCGACAATGACATCTGCAAATCCGTCGCCGTTTATATCTCCTGCGGTAGAAACAGAATTACCAAAACTAGTACTTGTACTTCCTTCTCCCCCCGTCATAATTACGTCGGCAATATTATCCATAGATGCACTTCCGTAATATATATATGCCCTGCCTGTAAATGATGAATATCCATTTGCCCCAATAATAACATCAGAATATCCGTCACCGTTGACATCTCCTGCTGATGAAACAGCAATACCAAAATAATTATTTGTTGCTTCGCCTGTAAAAATCACGTCAGCAGCATTATTCATAGATGAACCACCGTAATATATATATGCCCGGCCGGTATTAGATGAATATGCATCTGCGCCGACAATTACATCTGTATATCCGTCACCATTAACATCTCCTGCATTTGAAACAGAAGTACCAAATATATTATTTACTGCTTCGCCTGTCATTGTTACATCTGCAACATTATTCATAGACGCACCACCGTAATAAATATATGCCCTGCCGGTATTTGATGAATATCCGTATGCACCGACAAAAACATCTGCATATCCGTCGCCGTTAACATCTCCTGCTGTTGAAACAGAATAACCAAAGTTATTATTTATTGCTTCACCTGACAAAATGACATCGGGGATGTTATCCATCGAAAGTCCTCCGAAATAAATATACGCCCTACCTGTAAATGATGAATATCCATATCCACCAACAATTACATCTGCATATCCATCACCGTTCACATCTCCTGCGGTTGATACCGAAGTACCAAAATAATTAAATGTTGCTTCACCTGTCAATGTTACATCGGCAACATTATTCATCGACGCTCCTCCGAAATAAATATATGCCCTACCTGTATTTGATGAATATGAGTATGCTCCGACAATTACGTCAGAATAACCGTCGCCGTTAACATCGCCTGCGGTTGAAACTGAATAGCCAAAATTATTAAATGCTGCTTCTCCTGTCATTGATAAGTCTGGAATATCTGTTCCAGTCATTGACTGGATATAGACATAAGCCCTTCCTGTAAATGATGAATATCCAAATGCTCCGACTATAACATCGGAATATCCGTCGCCATTGATATCCCCTGCGGTGGAAACAGAATTACCAAAATCATTATTAGTTGCCTCACCTGTCATTATTACATCAGCAACATTATTCATAGATGGACCTCCGTAATATATATAAGACCTGCCTGTAAATGATGAATATCCATATGCTCCGATAATAATATCTGCAAATCCATCTCCGTTGACATCTCCAGCTGTTGAAACGCAAACACCAAAATAATTATTTGTTGTTTCCCCTGTCATGATAACATCCGCAACATTATCCATAGACGCACCCCCGTAATAAATATAAGCTTTGCCTGTTTGTGTTAAATAACCGGATGCTCCCACAACAACATCAGAGTATCCGTCTCCGTTTACATCTCCTGCAGTTGAAACGGAATTACCAAAATTATTATTGATTGCTTCGCCTGTAAATGTCACAACGGCGACATTATTCATTGATATACCACCATAATAAATATATACCTTGCCTGTAAATGATGAATATCCATCAGCTCCGACAATCACATCAGAATATCCGTCCCCATTAACATCACCTGCGGTCGAAACTGAATTACCAAAAACATTATTTGTTGTTTCCCCTGTTAATATTACATCGGTAACATTATTCATAGATGTTCCGCCATAATAAATATATGCCCTGCCGGTAAATGATGAATATCCGGTTGCCCCAACAATAACATCTGCGTAACCGTCACCGTTTACATCTCCAGCAGTTGAAACACATGTTCCAAAATAATTATTCGCTGTCTCTCCTGTCATTATTACATCAGGAACATTATTCATTGATATTCCACCGTAATAAATATATGCCCTGCCGGTAAAGGTTGAATATCCGTTTGCTCCAACAATAACATCCGAATATCCGTCGCCGTTTACATCACCTGCAGATGATACCGAAACACCAAAATAATTATCCATAGCTTCTCCGTTTAAAATAACATCAGGAGTAAAATGCGGAATTAATCCGCCGTAATAAATATATGCCCTGCCAGTAGATGATGAATACCCTTCTGCACCCACTATCACATCTGCATATCCGTCACCGTTTACATCACCGGCAGATGCAACAGAAAATCCGTAAGAACTGTTTGGCGCCTGACCGTTATAGGTTCTCACGGACATTGCATCGGAAATGGAGTCTTCCGGCATTTTAAATTCATTTGTTTCATTTCCGAATATCTCGCTAGGATGAAATTTATCCGGATTAAAACCAGCAGAAACAAGTGTATTCCTTGAATCGTCACTCCAATTATTTCCATCTAAAGCTGATTTGTTTTCCTGTAAATTGTTTATCTTGTTCAAAGGAGAACCGATGGATAATTCATTTGCTGCTTTTTTGAATTTCTTTGAGTCAAATGTGTGAATTGTATTTGTGTTATTCTCTTTTGAAGTAAATCCCAGAAAGGATATCATAAAAGAAATTAATAACAAAACGGGCAATAACTTTTTCATAATCCGGTGATTAAAGTTTTATAAATCCTAATTATTATATTCTTAATTTAGATTTCAAAACAAAGTAATAACGTATAATGTTACGGATTTTTTTGGGTTAGAAGAAAAAAAAGAGAAAATTTTTAATCTCAATCTTAAACTCCTGTTCGGAAAGAGGAAAAAGTAATAAGCCGAAAGTTAAACCTCCGGCTTTTTGTTGAACTTACAATCATTAAATTTATAGTTTTTTGAGAAAAATTATTTTATTTCTCAATAAATTTGTCAATGATTATTTAGTCTTTAAAACTTTTGCATTTGAACCATCAAGTTTTAAATCAAATGTTTTTCCTTTTGAATTATCACTATCTACTTTATTATTCTGTTTTACTCCTTTGCTGTTCGGATTTGCCAGAAGTGCAGGTTTTTGTACAGATAGATTTCTGTTGTTCCAGGCAATTGAACGGTCGAGTGCGTCAACTACGCCGTCCCCATTTAAATCAGTAACATAAACTCCGCTTAGATTCCTGTCATTCCAGCATGCTGACCTGTCAAGTGCGTCAACACTTCCATCCTGATTTGCATCACCACTGATTATGCACCATTTATTTGTGACAAAAACCATATTACTGCCATACGCTTTAGTTGCTAAATCTGTAAAATCATAACTTAAAGTCGAGCCGCTGAAAGTTTGTGGTGTTGCACTCCAGGTTTCCAGTCCATTATCAAATTTTAGCACGATATAATAAGGAGTTCCGTTTACTGCCGTTGTGTATTGTGGATTTCCTACGCCTGATGCGTCTAACAGAACTATCCTGGATTCAACTAAAGCATAGGGTGTTGTTGCATTATGTAATTCAACTGTTACATTTTTAGGAACCATCGTTGACCCGTTATAGAATCCACTAAGATAGGCTTTCAGAGTCAGAGGGAGTGATGTCTGTCCCTGATAATTTGTTATTTTTATATCATCAACATACCACCCTGTATTTTCAATGTATACATCACTTGTAAGTCTGAATCTTACTCTAAAATTGCCCGATGAATTTACCTTTGATGATATATCAAAAGATTGTTTTGTCCAGGTTGTCATAGTTCCGTTATATGTTGCAACATTCTGCCAGGTAGTCCCATTGTCGCTCGATACTTCCACATAACAATAATCATATCCTGTTTCGACATCATATCTATGCCAGAATTCAAGATATACTACAGGGTAAGAAGATAAATTCAACGGAAAGTTCAAAGATAAGGAACTATTCACATTAGCAGCATAATTTGGATATGCAAACGAATGTGTCGGAGAATGATAATTAGTAGTATTTATTGCCCAACCGGTTCCATATGTCCAGTTAGATGTTCCATTTTCAGCACTATCAGCAAATGTTATAACGCCGTTTCCGACCAAAATATTATAATTTTGACTGTACACAATTAATGTATCGTTTTGCTTAATTCTAATTCTTGCAGGGATTGCATATCCATTCGGGCAGGAACCGGAAATTGTGAAATTAAAAGTAACACTATCAGATGTCCTGGAAGGCAGCGAAGTTTTAGTATATAATTGAACAGGGATCGATACATAACCGTTAAGAGGAGTAAATTCTACTTTAATATTTTGAGCATTCATTAATCCTTTATTTCTGAATACAACTTTCACATTGCCTGTTTCATTCTGAGTATAATTAGTTTTATTAAAAACAATATTCTTTACACCGGGATAAGCACCGGCGACGAGGGAATAATAAATATTCTGCCACAAACAAGTTTGAGCCTCGGGTATAATGTTTTCAGGTGTGGACCAAAATCCGATAACACCAACTTCAGGAGTCATTCCAAATACATGATTTATGTGACCGGTCGTATCATTGCTGTAACACCAATCAATGTCACCGCCTCTGACATAATAGCCGACTGTTTGGAAAGGTGTTCCGAACGAGAAATGATTATCAGCGGTTATATCCGAGCCGAACTCGTTGAATACAGCATCATCAGGAGTCGGGGTCGGGTCACACCAGGCATATGGCTTTATTAAATAATTTCCATAAGTATGATAATCTAAATTAACTTTAAAATTTCTTGAATTAAAAAATGTCTTGAAATTTTGTGTTTCAGGTTCAGAGAATGGACTTGGACCTCTGTAGGTATCGCTGGATACTGAAGTTGAAGAACCTCCATTTGATGAGTTCCAAAAATTATAAGTTCCGAAATTTCTGTTTAAATCCGTTCCGTAGGTTCCGGAAAAATTATGCCTGTTTTTACGCCACATACCACCACCTGCAGGGTTAGTTGATTCATTATAAGCGTAGCCATCAGGATTTATAAGAGGCGTAAAATATATTTCACGATTATTTAAAATATAGGTTGCAACAGGGTCAATATTATAATTTTCTAAAAGCCAATACAGATAATAAAATACATTCATCATACCCATAGGTTCCCGTGCGTGAGTTACTCCATTTAACCAAATTTCAGGTCTGCCTGTTGGTGCATCGGGATTTTTTGTAACACGAATGGTCCACATTGTTCTGCCTTCGACCGAATTACCAATAGAGAATTTAGCAGAAATGAAATTCGGATATTCCATTCTCATAGAATCCAATTTATTAGCAATCTGAGAATATGTTAAATGCCCACCCATCGAGCCGTAAATAGAATGAGTGACATTATAAACATCTGCAGATTGTTTCATTTGTTCTTGAATTTGCTGAGGTGTCATTTGGGGAATGCTATTATAAAATTGCACCCAGTCCGGAACCGTTATTTCAAATGGTACGCCTGATGCTTTTAACATCTTGATTTCACTTTCTGAAAGCCAGGTTTCAAAATACTGCCCGGGTTTATAAATGCCGCCGTCAAAATTCAGACCTGCCCGGGATATACTGTTGAAATCAAAATCAGATGTAGCATGAATCTTTACCTTTGAATATTTTTCCTGAGAATTATTTTGAGCAAAGATATTAAAAGATAAAGTTAACAAAATTAAAGATATGAAATAAAATGTAATTTTCGAATTAGACATATTATTAATATTTATTTTTTAATAAGTTTTTTTGTATTCGAACCGTGCGAATCTATTGAGTTATTTTTATCAACCTTTTTATCCTGTTTTACTCCCGGACTTGCGGCAAGAGCCGGCTTTTGTATCGCAAAGTTCCTGTTGTTCCAGGCTATTGACCGGTCAAGTGCATCAACTGTGCCGTCTCCATTTAAATCTGTTGCATAAACTCCAGTAAGATTCCTGTCATTCCAGCATTGTGACCTGTCAAGTGCGTCAACACTTCCATCCTGATTTGCATCACCGCTGATTATACACCATTTATTTGTGACGAACACCATATTACTGCCATACGCTTTCGTTACTAAATCTGTAAAGTCGTAATTTAAAGTCGAACCGCTGAATGTTTGTGGTGTTGCACTCCAGGTTTCCAGTCCATTATCGAATTTAATTACAATATAATAGAGAGTTCCATTTACTGCCGTTGTGTATTGTGGATTACCTACGCCCGATGCATTTAATAATATCGTCTTTGATTCGACTAAAGCATAAGGTGTTGTTGCTCCATGTAATTCTACTGTAACATTCTTAGGTACCATAGTAGACCCGTTGTAATTTCCGGATAATAACGCTGTAAGGTTAAGTGATTTCACAGATGAATAAACAACAATTGAAGCGGTTCTTTTGTGAATAGGAGTTCCATTTGGACCTTTTGCTTTAACTTCGAGAGTATATAACCCGGAAGTTACATCACCGGATGAGGTAATTTGCACCGGAATGAATCCGGGGTAAGAAGTCAATACAGTTCCTGAAGGATAAGATATTGTGAGAGTTCCGTTTGGTGGAGTCGGTGTTATTGTTGAAGAAACAATAACAGTATCTGTATATAATTTTACACCCGGAACCTGCATTTGAATTGTAACTGAACTATTTACGTTAAGACTATCGGTCGCAGGTGAAAGTCTCATACCAAAATCCGGGAAATATGCTGAAAAACTGCCTATAGAACTCGAACTGGCATTTCTAAAATCATTCCAGATACCAAGTGCTACTTTACTATTAGCAGTAATTGAGAAATAATCACCCTGATAAGCGGGCGCAGTATTACCAGGCAAACTAATTTTAAATGTACTATTCGTTAATCTTTGACCCGGTGCAAACGATGCTCCGCCTGTTGTTGAATAAGTAGCATAAACATCCATGCTGTCACTTGTCGGACATAGTCTGGTATCATAATACTCAACATACAATTTGCCTGATTCTTTATCACACCAGATTGCAGGAAAAAATGAATGATGAGTCGTTGGATTCAAATCATCATTAATTCGCATATTAGCTGACCATGTTGAACCCTGGTTGGTAGAATATTTAATCCAGATATCTGATTTATTACCATTTCCGGGAGGGTCATTTGATGCCCAAACTGAGATATAATCTTCCTCTGTACGGACCCCAGCTATTATCGGCTGCTATCATAGGATATGGTCTTGTCCTCATCACACCAATAGTTGAACGGCCCGAAACTTCAGTTCCAATATATCCCGAAACACTTAGAGTTGAAACATGTAGTAAAGGTAAGTCCGCCGTTGGTTGATTTAAAAAAGTATAGGTACCTGCAGAATTTGTACCGGAGTGGGTTACAACATAAACACATCCGCCTGAGATACTTCCATTTGCTCCGACACATACCATCATACCGGGCAATGTCTGAAGAGACAGTTGTGTTGTCTGAGCAAATGTAGCTCCTAAATTGGTACTTCTCCAAAAATATCCGGCAGTCATTGTACAATAGACATAGTTTGTATAGGGACCATTTGTTTGATCAGCCGCAATCCAGTTTTTATCGTTGCCGGATACACAGGTCATATTTGTATAAATCCAACTTTGACCATTATTTGAAGATTTTGCGAGCCAACATCCGGTTAAAGCAAATTTCATGTTTTGATAATACAAATTCCCTAAACTGTCATAGGCAGTAACAGGATCTCCCTGAACACCTGGAAACGATACTGTACTATTTATCCAGTCATATCCATTAATGGTATAGTGGGCTCCGTTCATATTATAAGCACAGAAATACCATAACGGATTTCTCGGATTCATTGAGACATGTCCCTCAGAAATATCATAACCCATATTGAAATTATCATAATCACCGACAGTTACAACTGAGTTTGGGGAATAGACTTTCGGAAGATTTAAATATTTTTCGGGAATACGGTCTGCATTTGGGTCATCTACCTGTGCATAAAGTGCCGGAAATGAAAAACCAAAAAGTAAAAAAGTAATTGAATATATTATAATTCTTTCTGAAAGAAGGTTTGAATATTTCATCGTGATTATATTTATTATATAAAAGTAATCTGAAAAATCTGTTTAAGCAAAATTATAATCGTTTGCATTACTGTTTTCTATTTATTAGTTTCACGAAATGTACCAAATAAAAAAATTATGCGTATATATTTTTTCATCCCAATATCAAATGAAAATTGTTCTTAACTGTTTTGTTTTGTTCCGGAGTTTGTACCCTTGAAATTCCAATATCAGGACTAAATTCTGCCCCGACATATTTTTTTATTTTAAAATCAAAATCCTAATTAACTGTCCCATTATTTTAATAAGGATTCCTGTTTCAACAATATATAAATTTTTGATTTATTTGAGTATGTACAAGCATTTACACAATATTATTTTGGGAAGGAAAAACCTTCGAATACAAACTATTTGGTGACATTCATTAAGTGTCATATAATCAGAGAGGGATAATTAAATGCAAACACTTGTGTTTTTTTACCTTTTTTTAACGTGTAAATTCAAACAGTTAAGCATAAAAGATACCCCCCTTTTTTCAAAGGGGGGTAAGGGATTAAGATAATACTCTGTTTCACAATTATTTAAAACTAATCATTTATTTTTCTTAACTTTTGCATTTGTACCATCAAGTTTTAAATCTTTCGTGCCTTTTGAGTTATTTTTATTCACCTTGTTATCCTGTTTAAATTCCTGATTTGGATTTGCAGCAAGCGCAGGTTTTTGTACCGAAAGATTCCTGTTATTCCAGGCTATCGAACGGTCGAGTGCGTCAACTACACCATCTCCATTTAAATCAGTTACATAAACTCCGCTCAGATTCCTGTCATTCCAGCATGCTGACCTGTCAAGTGCGTCAACACTTCCATCCTGATTTGCATCACCGCTGATTATGCACCATTTATTTGTGACAAAAACCATATTACTGCCATACGCTTTCGTTGCTAAATCTGTAAAGTCATAACTTAAAGTCGAGCCGCTGAAAGTTTGTGGTGTTGCGCTCCAGGTTTCCAGTCCGTTATCAGATTTTAGAACAATATAATAAGGAGTCCCGTTTACTGCCGTTGTGTATTGTGGATTGCCTACTCCTGATGCATTTAATAGTACTGTCTTGGATTCAACTAAAGTATAAGGTGTTGTTGCTCCATGTAATTCTACTGTAACATTCTTAGGCACCATAGTTGATCCATTATAATTTCCGGATAATAAGGCAGTAAGATTAAAATTAAGCGTTATAGGTGCCGGTGATAATTGACAAATGTTATCTATATACAAATTATTTCCAAATGCACTTATGGCTCTGAATCTCACTTTATTAGTTCCAACCGGTAAAGCATATTTCTTGGTTGCCCATTGAGATGAATTAGGTGTAAAAACAGATGTTTGAGGAGGTGCTGTTACCATACCTGTACCGACGACCGTACCACCATTCAGAGTGATAATTGTATTCCAAACTGAACCACCATTAGTAGATGATTCAACGGCAAGTTGGTCCACTTCAGTAGTATATGTGGCGTAAGCGTGATCAAATTTAATAGAGTCACCTGCACTGGTTGGATCAAAAGTTAGTGAAGTCAAAGATTCCGTTACCCCGGAAGATGCATTATAAAAATTAAATTCTGCCGACCCTGTTCCTGTACCATAACCGCTGGCTGATGAATATAACCAATAAGTTCCGCTTACAGTCCAACCTGTAGGTGGAACCACTCCGCCACTAAAATCTTCGCAAATTTTTAAATTTGTTATTGTGAAATTATTTAATGCTGAAGAGTCCCTGTTATGACTGATTGATATATCCTGAGCTATAATTCTATAGTATATATTATCACCTATTACCACATCCGAATTTAATGAATTAAAAGCCGCTGAATAAGTACTGCCTGTAGTATTAATCAATTTAAATGTCTTAGTATTAGCCGGAGTATTTTTATACCATCTTACCCAGGCAGAATCAACTCCCAAGTTATCTGTTACTGTTGCTGTTACAGTAGCAGGCCATAGACTTTTTGCTATATTTCCCAGAGGAGTCGTTACAATTACAGGGGGAGTTACATCGGGTGCTGAAGCAAATGAGTAATAAGTACACGGAGCGTAGGCAGGGACAAAAGCAGACCTGTTTAAATTGTCCACTGTCCTGATGTAATATTTATATGTTCCTGCACCTGATAATGTAATATTTGCCGTCCAGTTATTTCCACTCGAATTTGTCATTTGAACACTATCGAAAATTACAGCAGGAGATTTTGCAACGAATAACTTTGTCAGTGAAGTTACAATCGGGGAACCGGTGGGTGTTATCACGCAATTAACAGGTATGGTTCCGGTTGATTGTTCTGTATTAGATAAGGGAGTATGATTAATTCCCGGACCTAAATCTATGGAAGTGGTAAATGCCTGCCATAAACCTGTTCTTCTATCCATCCAGAAAGGCCATACTTTATTATTTGAACAAGCCATTCCAATATAGTCGCCACCATATCCGGTTGCGATTCCTGATTCACTTATGGGGAAAACTTCCATTCTTGCATCACTAACAAGTACATCCGACCATGTTGCTCCACCATCCATAGATCGTGATACATAAATTTCTGCGGAGTCTGTCAGTACATTCCTGTCATCATAATATGCAACGTTAACTCCGCCTTTTTCATCTACTTTTACTACGGGAAACCATTGGGTTTTCCCGTTGTTCAGCGCATCCTGATTAACTCTCACTCCAGCTGACCAGGAAGTTCCGTCATTAGTGGAATAATGTAAAACTATATCGGCATCTGTGCCTGCAGGTGAAAGATTCTTTTGGGAAGTGACAATGTAGATTCTACCTGAATAAATACCGCATGTTTTATCAACATCTATTCTCGGGAAACTGTTCACTCTCAATGCGTTTTTATTTGCAAGTGTTCCTCTTATACCATTTCCGTCAAATGCATTTTCCGTTACTGTCCATGTTACTCCGCCGTTTGCTGATTTTGCAAAACCAAAATAATCTTCAGTATATGGTGAACCGGCAACCGGTGCAGCCCAGGTTACTAATACCAAACCTGCATTATTTACAACTATATCGCAACCTTGAGAATAGACCCCGGATGGAGGTGTATTAATCTGAGTTTGAGCTGACCAGTTTACACCGCTATTTGATGTATAAGAAACTACAATCGGAGGAAAAGAAGCTGAAAAATTTGACCATACACAATAACTTCTTCCATAATAAGGACTTGATGGTGATTCGTCTGTATTAGCAAGATTTTTATCTACGCTTCCAGTTGCGAAAATCTGTGCGTTTACCCAGGATAAACCGTTATTTACTGAACGTACAGAACCCATTCCGCTAGGATTGCCAAGATATGTCATAATCATTACACCGTTTTTATCGAGTATCGGACCCGGATCACCATAATTGCTGTTTAATGTGTCGTTTCCGTACCAGTTTACACCGCCATTTGTAGTGATATAATAACCCGTACTATAAAGAAAACTGCTACTCTGACCAACAGTGTAAGTATTTGAACCTGCAAACATGATAAGAGGATTGACCGGGCTTCGAGTCAGATAAACTTCACTCTGATAATTAGTGTTATTTGGGTGAACACGAATATTCGGATTAATTGTGTTTATACCCGATGGTGAATTTATAATCCTTGGAGTTGTATTAGGATTAATATAGTTAGGCATTATAAAACCTTGATTTGATGGTTTACCGATACCCACTATACCAACTTTACGAGGATCCGATGACCACTTCTCTTGCGCAAAAAGATTTAAGCTTATTGCGATAGAAGCAACAATCAGAAATAGAGAAATTGATTTTTTCATAATAATTTAGGTTAGTTAATTAAGAATTTTATTAAAATTTTAAAATTTTTTAAATTAATTTCTTTTATTTGAGTAAACTTTATTAAGTAATAACAACCATTTAAAATTGATTTTCGTTCATAATTCTTTTGTTTACATTCACCGTTTATTGATTTGAGAAAAGTGCCATTTTCTCGAACAATCTAAACTGTAATTTTATATATTAAAATAACATAACGAAGTGATTTTTTAATACCACTTGTTTGTTATACTCATTGAGCATTTGTAATGACAAACGAGCAATGAAATTTAAGTAAAGTTAAATTATTTTTCTTATAACGACGCTTCGAATTATAACAGCTATAAAGTAACAAAATTAATATTATTATTCAACGAATGATTTCATAAATACCAACTTCCCTTTCAATATTAAAATTTATATCTGATATAAGGTTTAAATTTCTAATTTTATTTATTTATAAAAAAAGCCGGTAGCATAAACTACCGGCTTTATATTAAGTCTAAGAAAAAATCAAATTATTAGTATTTTGAGAAAAATAATTTATTTTTTCAAAATATTTGTTATTAATCATTTTGATTTTTTAACTTTTGCATTTGAACCATCAAGTTTTAAATCTTTCGTTCCTTTTGAGTTATTTTTATCTATCTTTTTATCCTGTTTTAATTCCTGATTTGGATTTGCAGCAAGTGCCGGTTTTTGTACCGATAGATTCCTGTTGTTCCAGGCAATCGAACGGTCGAGTGCGTCTACTACGCCATCCCCGTTTAAATCTGTTACATAAACCCCGCTTAGATTCCTGTCATTCCAGCATGCTGACCTGTCGAGTGCATCAACACTTCCATCCTGATTTGCATCACCGCTGATTATGCACCATTTATTTGTGACATAAACCAGATTACTGCCATACGCTTGCGTTGCTGCGGTTGTAAAGTTGTAATTTAAGACAGAACCGGTAAATGTTTGTGGTGTTGCACTCCAGGTTTCCAGACAATTATCAGTTTTTAAAACAATATAATATGGAGTTCCATTTACTGCAGTCGTGTATATGGGATTGCCTACGCCTGCTGAATTTAAGGTAATTGTCTTGGATTCAACTAATGCATATGGTGTTGTTGAATTATGTAATTCAACTATAACGTCTTTAGGCGCCATAGTTGACCCGTTATAATTTCCGGATAATAACGCTGTAAGATTAAAACTAAGCGAAGGAGATGTTGTCGATGATGATTGACAAATATTATCTATATATAAGTTGTTACCATAACCGCTCTTTGCATAGAAATGAACTTTATTTGTTCCAGTTGGCAGTCCAAAAGCTCTTGACTTCCATTGTGCTGAAGTTGGTGTAAAAGATGAGGTTGTTGAAACTGTTGACATACAAAGCGTTGCAGTAAAAGTAGTTCCCGCATACATTCTTGCTAATGCAGTGTATGAAGTTCCACCATTGGTTGAAGCTTCAACAATTAATGAATCTATATAAGCAGAACTATAATATGCGTGTGCTAAATCGAATTTAATCGAGTCTCCTGCCGGTGACGGATCGAATGTCAGAGTTGTTAAATATTCATTTACGCCGCTGACCGCATTATAGTAGTCAAATTCTGCAGAACCGGTACCGATTCCATATCCGCTAACAGAGTTATAAGACCAATAAGTTCCGCTTACAGCCCATCCGGTTGGTGGAACTACTCCGCCGCTAAAATTTTCGCATATTTTTAAAGATGTTATTCTAAAATTATATAATGCAGTAGAGTCCCTATTATGATTGCTTGAGTTATCCTGTGTTAAATTCTGTAATATATATAATCGCCTATTACCACATCAGAATTTAAAGAATTAAAGGCTGCGGAATAAGTACTTCCTGTAGTATTAATTAATTTAAATGTCTTAGTATTAGAGGTAGTATTTTTATACCATCTTACCCAGGCGGAATCGACTCCAATGTTATCTGTTACAGTTGCTGTTAACGTAACAGGCCATAAAGATTTTGCTGTGTTACCGATTGGTGTATGTACAATTACAGGATTTATATTATCGGGAGCTGACGTAAATGAATAATAATTTACCGGTGCTCCTAAAGGTGAATATGCTATCTTTCCACTGTTATCTGCTGTTCTGATATAATATCTGTATATACCTGCGCCACTTAAAGTAATATTTTCCGTCCAATTAGTTCCACTTGGGTTTGTCATTTGCACACTATCATATAAAGCTGCCGGCTGTTTTAAAAAGAAGAGTTTCGTCATTGAAGTAACGATAGGAGCTGTTGCGGGAGTAATTACAACATTTACTGCCCTTGTACCCGTTGTCAGTTCGGTATTTCCAAGTGGTGTATGTGAAATCATTGGACCCATCATTTGCTGAGTATATTGCAATAATCTAAATGCATTCACTTTTCCATAACCCATTTCATTATTCCAGGTACTTCCTAAAACTGATGAAGGTCCGGTGCTGGTGTATGCATAGGAACCGACTTTGTCTGCGGTTCTGCTTATTCTAATTCTCAATGAATCCCATCTCATATTTGAATCGAGAGATAAAGCAAGAGCACATACCCCTGCAGCATTTGGAGTAGCACTGGAAGTACCATTAAATGTACTAAAATAGTTGGTAGTAGAGTAACCTACACTTCCCATTCTATCCGGTGCATAAACCTTTACACAAGGTGCTACGATATATAATCCTGTTCCATAAGATGCACCCCACCAGGTTTCATTATCACAGCTTGTAGTAGATTTTCTTTGATTACAAGGGCTGTTACCCCCCACTGAAATTACGTTAGGATTCGTAGAAGGCCACTGTATTGGTCCATCTCCATTACCTGATGCAACACAGAAAACTGTACCTTTTCCATTTCTTCCGAGTGTTACACCGTCTAAAATAGCCTGATCTGCCGCTGAAACCGGTGTACCTCCACCCCATGAATTACTGGAAATCCATTCTCCCTGCTGCCAGGAATAAATTAAACCATTCGTTAATGCTGCAGTTGATGTACTACCACCTGCATTAAATATTTTTATTCCGATTAATTTCACATTCGGTGCTATTCCTGAGGTTCCGATTGAATTATTTCCAACTGCTCCAACTATACCACCGGTGCAAGTTCCGTGGTTCATGTCGTCAGTTTGTAACGGATGTCCATTTATAAAATCATACCCTAATGAATTGATTAAATTTGCCTTTATATCTTCATGAGTTGTATCAATACCTGAATCAACCATACCCACGATACATTGAGGAATACCCAAAGAAATATTCCAGGCACTATCAACTCTCATATCACATCCTACCGTTCCGCTAATTCCATCCGGAATATTATTTCCTAAATTTCTAACCGACCATTGTTGCGAAAAATACTGGTCATTAGGAACATATGTTAATAAGCCTGAATAATAGAAATTTGGTTCTGCCCAGTTAACTAGACCACTACTGTAAACCATATTGGCGGCATCTATCGTATACATTCCCGAACTTTTTGGAACATTTAAAACATATGATTTACCACCACTTAAATCTAAAGCCTGTACGATAGTAAAATTATTACTGCTGATATAATTGTTGATTATATTATCAGATAAACTTTGTTTAAATTGAACCAATATTTCATCAGTCACACCCTGAAGAACTTTTGTATTTCCTTCACCTTCTCTTGGAGAAAATACCGGCGAAGTATATTCAATATTTGAATTCTTGTTTATGGAACTTAATAAGTCTGTCAATTCAGATGTATTCATGGATTTATTTAAATCAACAAACTGCATCTTTTCATCTTTATCATATTTATTCAAAATCGAAATCTGCGGATAAATACTTAAACTTGATTTTAATTCTTCTACTGAAAATTGTTGCTTTGTTTTTATAAAGATTTTATCTGTCCTTACATCAAGAGTGTAAGGATTATCTTTATAATAATAGAAATTTGTAATCGGGTTACTTCCATCCGAGAATCCGAAACACGATAATATCAATCCTATTATAACTAAAAAAGTGATGTTTTTCGATTTCAACTGGAATAATGAAGAGTGTATCATTCTGGCTCCTTGTTTATTTTAAAGTAATTTATATAATGAATTATACTATTTGATATAAATAAATTTGCTGTGGCTATTTCATTTAAAACCGGTCTTAAATTGAAAGATGAATTCGATTTAGTAATTAAATTATATTCAATATAACTTGTGTTCTAAGTTCAGAAAATTCTTTATGTTTTATGGATTGCATACTCATCATTCTTTTGCAAGTCTATTATACGCAAATAATGATGAAAAACTTAAATATTTTAAATAACGCGGCTAAAAAACAATAGTTTGTAAAATCATATCTATACGAAATTACACCAACAATAAGATAATGTAATGTAATAATGTTAATTTAATTAATCAACTTTAATTAAAATCTCAGATAATAATTTTTCTGATTAAATGACTGTGTTAACTGACGAAAACCCCCTATTGAACCCAAAATGTTCAATAAAACTCTACAAATCACGATTTCCGGTTTTCGTAAAAAAAAGCCGGAGTATAACCCCGGCCTTCGTAAAAATTAAATTGAAATGGATTTTTATTTCAGGAAAATCATTTTCCTTGTCATTACAAATTTCTTTTTGTTACTCTCTGCAATGATGCGATAGAAATACATTCCACTTGATAGATTATCTCCATTTACCGGTTTGGAATAATACCCGGCTGCTTTAGTTTCATCTAACAGCGTCATCACTTCCCGGCCATTCATATCATACAGTTTTAATGATACATAGCTGTCAAATGGAAGCGCAAAGTCTATAATTGTCATCGGATTGAACGGGTTCGGATAGTTCTGTGATATGTTATATTCAGTCGGAACTCGTACTTCGATATTTTCTACAGGCAACGGAAGATCCGGAACGGTAAGAAGTGTTCCGGATGCTGGAGAGGAAGACCAGGGACTAACCGGCAGCATTGACGTTACTACTGTTCCACCTATTCCGGTTTTCCACGTTAATCCAAATGTTCCTGTCAATTTACAAGTATATACTACAAATTGTCCAAGTTTATGCTTTGAGGGAGTAGCATCTATCTTCGCTACCCTAGTATTAAATTGGGTCTGTGAAGTAATTCCCAATCCTAACACATTAATAACCAATTGATTGGAGGCAATAAATGAAGTCGCTATATTCGCATTGTAAAATGTTGTTAATACTCCGCTGGAATTATACAGCATACTTGAGCCGTCTATATATTCGAATGCCGGAGTTGTAAAATTGGAAACATTAAAGAAAAACTTAAAATCTGCGTCTGCTAAATATAATGGTCCGGAAGAACCTGTGTTTTCTGTCAGGTAAACATCAAAAAATACGCAAGGTCCATATGTCAAATTTGTCCTGTCTAATACCTGGTTTTTTACTTCAGCTTTAAATAAAACCTGACTGAATAAATTAGTACTTAATGATACCCATATAGTAACACACGACAAATAAATTAATATAAGTTTTTTCATCTTTTTGATTTTCTATATCTAAAAATTATTTTAATTTATTATTTCTGTTTATTAATTATTTGTTTTTGTAACCCTCTTTGATTTTGAACCGTCAAGTTTCAAATCATACATGCCTTTTGAATCTCTGCTTTTATCCCGTTTTATTCCCGGACTTGCGGCAAGAGCAGGTTTTTGTACCGAAAGGTTTCTGTTGTTCCACGCAATCGAACGATCGAGCGCATCTACTACTCCGTCCCCGTTTAAATCTGTTGTATATACTCCTATCAGATTTCTATCATTCCAGCATGCTGATCTGTCAAGTGCGTCAACACTTCCATCCTGATTTACATCGCCGCTGATTATACACCATTTATTTGTAACATAAACCAGATTACTGCCATACGCTTTCGTGGCTACATCTGTAAAGTCGTAACTTAAAGTAGAACCGCTGAACATTTGTGGTGTTGAGCTCCAGGTTTCCAGTCCATTATTAGATTTTAATACAATATAATATGATGTTCCGTTAGCTGCTTTTGTGAATACCGTGTTACCTGCTCCTGATGAATTTAACTGAACTGTTTGAGAATCAATTAAAGCATAAGGTGTTGTTGAATTATGTAATTCGACCAAAACGTTTTTAGGAACCATAGTTGTCCCATTAAAATTGCCGGATAATAATGCAGTAAGAGCAAGATTAACCGAAGGAGAACTAAATGTAAATGATTCATAGATTGGCAAATGGTCAGACGAATAATGTATGGCATCTGCTATTGGTTGAGAAACAATAGCATTGGGTGGCTTATTAATTGAATCATTATAATGATTTCCATCATTTCCATAAGGAGTCAATGAATTGTTAATATAAGTTATCCTGCCACCTGGATTTTTGATTGCATTTGAGTATAACATCATATCAAATCTATCATCGAGTCCACCTGTAGCACCACCTCCAAAAGCACGAACTCTTGTTGACTGAGTATGATAAGATGAATAAATTGCATTGTTCCATAAACCTGTCATATTCAGAGGGTCATTAAAATTACCGTCATTTCCAGTTATTGCCAGCAATTTCTGATAAGCGGATTCATTTGAGCTATAAATATTAAAGTCTCCACATACAATAAAATATGAGTTGGGAGGCAACGCATTAGTAACTTTCCTCAAACTATCGACTTCTGCTGCTCTTTTCTGTTCATCAGCAGTAGTTGCACTTGCTTTCAGATGAACAGAATAAATTCTTAAAGTGTCGTGTGTGGATATGTGAACAACCTTAAATTCACTTATATCACGTAAAGCAGTATGAATAGGAGTATTACTGATAAAAATAAATAAAGATGGCTTGTAAAATATTTCGTTATAACTATCATTTGGAAGACCGCTAAAAACAAATTTTCCTGTATCATAGAAATTGCCGTAATAATTCATAACACCGTTCAAAAAGCCTATCATACCGGCCTGCGAAGTAACTTCCTGAACTACGAGGATATCGGGATTCATCGAACTGATGACAGTTCTGAAATAAGGGTTCCTGGTTGCTGAATCCGAACCAGGGTAATTTAAAAGATTATAAGATGCAATTTTAACTTGTGCATTAGAAATACCTGATAAGAAAATGAAAAATATTAATGCTTTAGTGAATTTGAAAACCATATATTATTTTTATTAATAAAATATTAGAAAAAAGAAATATGAAATACAATGTTAAACAATTAAAATCAATATATTTCTAACTGCAGAGTAATAACAATTGCGAATTCTCAGGACCGATTTAATTGGGACGACCTTCTGTGTTGATAAGGTCTTCAATAAATTTCTTGCTTTTTTGCTTTTTAATAAAATATTATCTTTTTATTGCTTCGGATTTAGTTGGATATTCTTCAAAATATACAACTTCCCAGGGAATATATGCTTTCGTTGATCTGCTATTTCCCAAATTATGTCTTTCAAGTCGTTTTACAAGATCTTCACAAGAACCAATATAAAATGTATCTTTTATTTTACTTTTCAAAATATAAGTATAATGCATAAATTCAAAAGCCATCATATAGATGGCTTTTTTTAGCGGAACCGACGAGAGTCGAACTCGCGACCTTCTGAGTGACAGTCAGACGTTCTAACCAACTGAACTACGGCTCCTTATTTCAAAATCTATTTTAAGAACTTTTCACGAGAGTTCCCGAGAAATCGGGACGACCTCAACCGTAGAAGTCAGACGTTCTAACCAACTGAACTACGGCTCCGTTATAAAAGGGTAAAAATAACTCAATTAAATTATTATTGCAAGAACTATTGAATTCCTATTTTACTAACTTTCATTCTAAATTCTTTATGAGTATTTTAAACAAAACATTTAATAATAAATATTGAAATATGACCAATAAACCGCAATATCAGGCAGTTTGTTCGAACTGTAATTGTAATTTGATACTAGAACCGGAAGAACTTAAAAAGGGTGAATTCATATGTGAAGAGTGCAAACACGTGAACAAATTCAATAAAAGCGATTTGACCGAGATTTTTGAAGATGAAGCAGAAGAAAAATCGGATGCACAAATAGGAAACAAGAAAATATCCAGGAATCAATATATAATCGGAATAATTGTTCTGGCAGTGGTTGCAATTGCTTATTTTGGTTGGAATTCGGACATTAATCCCCTTGTGAATAAAAAAAGTAAAGCTGAGAAATATGTAAAATCAGGTACTGATTTATTTTCTGCACAGGTAAACAGCCAGACACCGGATATGTCAAAAATTCAGGAAGCATTAGTTGAGTTTAAAAAAGCTCTTGAATTCGACCCTGAAAATCTCGAAGCTTTAAATTCTAAAGCACTGATACTTGCAAATACAGGTAAGTTTGCAGAAGCGATAGTGGACCTGACGAAAGTAATCGGTATTAATCCTAATTTACCAGATTCATATTTTTACAGGGGTTTGTGCCGCCTTCAAACAGGAGATTTAGCAAATTCACTGACTGATTTTAATAAAACTCTTGAATTAAATCCTGAGAATATGAATGCGTTTTTTTATCGAGCTAATACAAGATACCTGATGAAAGATTTTCAGGGAACTAAAGAAGATATGAATAAAATTATTTCAACAGAACCAACGATACCGAACAGCTATGCGTTAAGAGGTCTTTGTGATATTGAATTGGGAAATAAAAAATCAAGCTGTGAAGATTTCAAAAAAGCAAAAGAACTTGGATTTCCACAAGCAGATTCTTTATTATTACAATACTGTAAGTAAGTATACTATTAAGATTAAAAATTATTAAGGGATTCGATTTAACGAATCCCTTTTTTTATTTATTTTCGTATTGTTCTCCCCAACCAAGATAATTGACGTGGCGAAGAATTATATATCCTGCCACAAGACCTATCAAGATGAAAATAATACCATTTAAATAACTACCCAGTATTATCCTGCCAATACCAAAAAGGAACATATATACTAATACAACTCCGAGAAACCAATCTAAAAATAAAATCGCATAGCCTCTATCAGATTTCACTTCGGGAAGCATTCCTGCAATTTTTTTCCATCCGGCACCTCCGGGATGAACACGTTTATAGAAATTAAGAAGCTGAGCCTGGTTAGTTGGTTTAGTGATGAATGCAGTGATTATCCAGGCAATCGTCGTTATTGGAACAATAATATATAATGTTTCAGGAAATTTAACATTTATTCCACCGAAATGAATAACTCCGTAAACTATGAATGGAGTTACAGTTGCTACAATTTCGCTTATTGCATTGATTCTCCACCAGAACCACCTGAGAATCAGCACCAATCCAAGCCCGGCACCGCATTCAATTACAAATGCCCAGACCCCGGATATGGTTGACATAAAGTTAGTGATTAGAACTGCAATGATCATAAATACGATTGTCATCAATCTGGAAGCAGTAACATAATGTTTATCAGTTTCATTTGGTTTCAAAAATCTTCTATAAAAATCGTTAATGAAATAGGAAGTGCCCCAGTTGAGATGAGTGGCAATGGTTGACATTGATGCTGCGAAGAAAGTCGCAAGCAATAATCCTTTCAAACCGACAGGCAGAAATTCATTCATCGCTTTTACATAACCTAATCCTTTATCTTCCATAGGCAAATCAGGATAAAGTACAATAGCACAAAGTGCGACAATTATCCAGGGCCAGGGACGCAAACAATAATGAGCTACCTGAAAGAACAAAGTTGCGAGTAAAGAATGTTTTTCATTTTTTGCAGACATCATTCTTTGAGCTATATAACCCCCTCCGCCGGGTTCTGCACCGGGATACCAGCTTGCCCACCACTGAACTCCTATAAAAGCAAGGAAAGTTGAAATTGTCATCATCAATATTCCTCCCGTGCCCCCAGCACCTTCACTGCCTATTTGAGGTGTGAATCTTAATGACCATTCCGGAAGCTTTGCCTGAAGACCGGAAATACCGCCAATTTTATCAGAGTTAACAACCAGAATTGCAAGAATAATGCAGCCGGTCATTTTAATAACAAACTGAAATGCATCTGTAACAGCAACACCCCATAATCCCGATATTGCAGAGATGATTGCTGTTACTATCATAATAGCCAGAATGAAAAACATAACATTTGCATCATCGACCTGTCCCGGAAACATACCCTTTAAAATTTTTCCAAGTGCAAGATTCACCCATCCCATAATAATGCAGTTCATAAATATACCGAGATAAATTGCCTTGAATCCCCTCAGGAATGAAGCAGCTTTTCCGGAATACCTTAACTCAATAAACTCAACATCGGTCAGAATATTAGCACGCCGCCACAATCGTGCAAAAAAGAATACGGTAAGCATTCCTCCAATCATCATATTCCACCAGAGCCAGTTCCCTGCAATCCCGTTCTTTCCGACGAGTTCAGTTACGGCAAGAGGTGTATCGGCTGCGAACGTGGTTGCAACCATCGAAAGCCCGGCAAGCCACCAGGTCATTTTTCTTCCTGATAGGAAAAAATTTTCTGTATTCCCGCTCGATTTTTTGTAGTAATGTAGGCCGATAAGGATATTTATAATGAAGTATATAACAACAATAGACCAGTCAATAATGTGCATAAGCTATTATTTTTATATTTAACGAATAACAGATGCTTAAATTACCAATCTTGATAACAAATTTAAAGAATAATATGACTGAATACCCCCCTGCCCCCCTTTATAAAAGGGGGGATAAATTTGAATAATTTTAATTTTAAAGATTAATTTCAACACTATGATTCTATTCCTCCATATATTTTGTAATTGATATTGAATTATCAGTAAATGAATTTATAGATGAAGAAAAAAATAATTCCAATCATTTAAATGTAATATATATGAAAAGACATATTGAAAAACATTTCACTGCGAGTGATACGGTACGAGATATTGTAATCGGGATGTCTGACGGATTAACTGTTCCATTCGCTTTAGCAGCCGGTTTGTCCGGAGCAGTTGATAATAACTCAATCATTGTGATTGCAGGACTTGCTGAAATATCTGCAGGTTCAATAGCAATGGGTTTAGGCGGATATTTAGCAGCGAAGAGTGATGCGGAACATTTTGAAAGTGAGAAAAATAGAGAAGAACAAGAAATAAAAGATATTCCTGAAGCAGAAGAGAAAGAAATTTCCGACATAATGCTGCAATATGGAGTATCTGAAGCAGAGAGTAAACCGCTCGTTGAAGCACTAAAAAGAAAACCAAACAAATGGGTTGATTTCATGTTGAAGTTTGAACTTGGACTTGAGAAACCTGAACCGAAAAGAGCGAGAAATAGTGCTCTGACAATTGCAGGTTCATATATTGCAGGAGGGATTATACCATTATCACCTTATATTTTTATTAGCACAGGCGGCAACGCTTTAATTTATTCCGTCATTATTACATTAATTGCTCTTGGAATATTCGGATATGTAAAAGGTCGATTTATCAGTACGACACCATTCCGGAAAGCGATTCAAACAGTTGTAACAGGCGGCTTAGCGGCAGGTGCTGCATTTTTTATCGCGAAGTTAATTTCATAAATTTATAAAAAAATTAACCGTCCCGACAAGTCGGGATAAACTGTGTGCGCAAAGAAATATCGCTAAGAACGCAAAGAATTTTTTTATTAAAAACCGAAAATATTCTAAACCTCCAACCCCATTTTATTAAAGGGGGAAGCTTTGACATTATTTCAATTCATATCCGCTTTTCTTTCCTTTTTCCAAAGCACGTATACCATCTTCCATCCAGACCGGAGCCGGTGCACCTTGCAGATAGTGATCAAAAAACTGCTTCATTCTTACAGATAAATCTTTTCTATTAGGCCATTTAGTAAGATTATGCTCATCCCCATTATAACTAAGAAGCCATGAAGGCTTTCCGAGTCTCCTTAAAGCGACGAAATATTGAATACCTTCCTGATAAGGAACTGCACCATCAGTATCATTTGCCATTATCAGCAATGGAGTTGTAACTTTATCTGCAAAAAATAATGGAGAATTTTTAATATACAAATCAAGTTTCTCCCATAGTGTACCTCCGATGCGGCTCTGTCCCGTTTCATATTGAAATATCCTGTTTTTTCCTGATTCCCAACGAATTCCCCCATATGCACTTGTCATATTTGAAACAGGAGCACCTGCCATTGCGGCTTTGAACAACTCGGTTTGGGTTACCATAAAGGCAGCCTGATAACCGCCCCAGCTTTGTCCCTGAAGCCCGAGGTGTTCTTTATCAACGAATCCTTTGTCGATTAAATATTGAGTACCGCTCATTATAGCATTATATGCACTTTCACCGGGATAACCGATTTTATAAGTTATATCCGGAATGAAAACTAAATAACCCGTACTATTATAGAGCGGAAAATTAATAACAGAGCGGCTTGGGTTGGGAATGTAATGTGCGTTTATTTTGTCAGTATATTTTTCATAAAAATAAACAATCATTGGATATTGCTTTGCAGAATCAAAATTTTCCGGCTTATATAAAAGACCTCTCATATCTTCACCATCAAAATTTTTCCAGTTGACCATTTCCACGGTTCCCCACAAATAATTTTTCATTTGCGGATTTGCATCCGATAACCTTTTTATATCCTTAAAATCAAGATTACTAAACCATAAATCCGGATACTCTATATATGAACTTTTCAGCCAGATAATTTTATCTGATTTCTTTGCCTTCAGAGGGTCAGAAAAATGATTATCCATTGATATCAGGGAATTAGAATTCACCCCTGTGTTAAGGTCAGCAAAATAAAATGCTTCTGAGTAAGTTTCTTCGTTAACGCCTCTTAAAAGAAATTTTTCATTTTTCCCCAGATATTCTTTATCTTCTTCAAGCCTGATATACCTGAATATGATTTTATTATTCCTGGAATTTGTAAGATTAACAGGTGCTTCACTTTTATTCAGATTTATTTTCCAGATATCATATCTGTCATAAATCAAAACATATTCATCGTTTTCTGTCCAGCTCCCGAAACCGTAGGGATTAGGCTGGGCAGGTAAATCAAAAAGCTCGTCTCCGAATTTTACATTTATAGATTTTGTAATGGAATATGTTTCATACGTATTAATATTATAAGAATACCAGGAACTGTCAGAGGTTTCAAAGTATACCACAAAATTTTCTTTTGGAGAAATCTCTGCACCAAACTGAGTTTTAGATATTATAAGTTTCTTATCGCCCGTTTTCAGATTGAGAACATAAACATCTTTATATTCTGTTTCATCCCAGCTTTGCATCTTTAAATATGGTTTATAAGAATAACCAATCGCAAGATTCCCATTACCTTTTGAAACTATTTTGATATCGTCTATAAGAGTATCCGACAACTGATATATATTTTGCTTTCCTGCCTGAACATCTTTTGGAATATTCCAGACTGCGAGATATGTCTTCTTTTTATCTTTATCAAGATTTTTAATTTGTTCAGTCTGGAGTGTCGGATCATTCCAGTTCCAAACATCGACTTTGTATTTTTCTTCATCGAGCAGTGTGTCTTTTATTTCGGGTGCCGCTTTAGGAGCGGTTCTGAAAAAGAGTTTCGAGCCATCTTCAGAAAATTTCAGAATAGTATTTTCCGGAATTTCCCAGCCATCAGGCAAACCTGTGATTGAAGTATCAATGACTAATTTTGGTTCATCAAGCTCTTTATTCCAGTAGTAAATACCGTAACTCTTAGTTTTGACAGTGTCATTTACAAATATAAATGCTGTCTGCCTGCCTTTATCATCAATCGTAATATTTTTAATACTGCCGGATTTCCTGAATATATTTGTAGTTTTTGCATCTTCGACATTGTATATATAAAGTGATGAAATATTGGTCTTTCCTTTTTTTAATTCCGAAATAGCAATCAGTCCTCCATTTTTTGAAAAACTATATTCCGAAACGGACTTAAATGCTTCTTTCTTGTCTTCCACAGGATTATAAATTGTAAAATCGTATATTTCCGTTGAGTTCTTTGAGAGAGTATCTTTTTTCTCATCTTTATTTTCATTTAAGAATGTAACGATTGAGGTATTTTCCTGAGAGACAGAAAAAGACTTTAGATATGGTACTTTTTGAATTTCATTTAAATGTTCAAAAACTAAAATGCCAAGCGAATCTGCAGGCATTTCTTCTTTTTTCTTTTTATTAAGTTTTGCTTTTCTCGTTGAATCTTCCTGAGGCTTAATTTTAAATGCTGCAAAATTATTATTGGGAGAGAAAGAAAGGTCATATGCCCTATTAATGGTATCTGATTCTCCGGTTTTTATGTTTAATAAAACAAGTTTTCCATCACCCTTTTGAGGATTAATTTCGTAAGATATCCATTCGCCATTTCCGGAAATTCTCGCTTTTTCCATACGTTTCCAGCTATCATAAACGGAATGGTCAAGCGGAATTTTTTCCTTATTAGTTACATTATCCTGTGAAAATATTGCTTCCCCCGGAAAGAATATATACAAGACTATAAACAATAGAAAATTTCTCATAAAATTAGAATTTATCAGTAACAGAATTTAATAAAAATAAATATTCAAATAATTTATGAACAATATTCAATTTATATTAAATAAAATGAATGTAAAAAAGAAAACACCCTGAAATATTTTCAGGGTGCGGGTTATGAGTTGGATGGGAAATGAAGTTTAAAATCTATCTATGCATTCTCATAAATCGTTTGTGCTTTCTATGGTTCATAAATCTCTTAATCTTTTTAATTTGTTTTTTGTCAAGTGTCTTTTGCAAATCGGTTTTAAAACTGTTTCGTATTTCTTTTATAGCTGCCTTATTTTTCGTTTTGTCTTCTGATTTAGCAGTCCTGAAATTATTCATACCTGTATAGTAATTCAGAAACGCCTGATTTACCGCTGTAGTTTTTTCCGGACTTAGATTTAATTTTTTCTGGATTTTTTCCGATATTTTATTCGCTTTTGATGCCGGGTCGAATTTTTTATCTTTATCCTGCGAAAATGAAGCATTTATACTAAATGCTAACATCATAAAAATCAGGAACATAGATACTTTTCTCGAATTTAACATTTTACTTTTCATTTTAATTTGTATTAAGGTTTAATTGTTAGACAATGATAAGCAGAGAATAGTTTAATCGATGGTAAGTTTGAAAAGAATTATTTTAACTAAGAAATTGAAATATCTTTTATTTGCATTCGGTATTCATCAATTCCAAAGCACCTTCAAAATCCATTTCATACGCTTTTTTCAGGTCCAGACAAGCGCTTTCCTTATTTCCCTTACTCAGATAAAGTTTTGCCCTGTAGAAATATGCTTCAGCATATTCGGAATTCATGTTAATTACTTTTGTGACATCATCAATAGCACCGGTCAGGTCGTTTAGTTTTTCTTTTGCAATCGCTCTGCTCCAATAAGCCTGAGAAAGTTCAAAATGACTGGAAATAACATATGACAGATCATCTATAGCTCCTGTGTAATCCCCAAGTTCATTTTTTATTCCTCCCCTGCTAAGGTATGCTTTTAAATACCTTGGGTCCAGCTTAATCGCTTTATTATAATCTTCATGGGCACCCGTAAAGTCACTTAGCTTTTCGCGAATAGCACCACGGTTAAAATAAATTTCAGCGTATTCCTGATTTAACTCAATCGCTTTGTTAAAATCTTTTAAAGAACCATCATAATCTTCAAGTTTATCTTTAACAATTCCGCGGTTATTGTAAGCTTCTACAAGTTTCGAGTCCTTTTGAATGGATAAATCAAAATAAATAAGAGCCTGATTATAATCTTCGTCATCAAGGCTTTCAACGCCTTTATTAAAATAATATTCGGCACTCTGTGCGAATAAAATTACTGACGGAGAAAATAAAAACATTACGAGCAGAATAGTAAAAATTATTTTCATACCCCAATAAAAAATTTTAATTAAAGATAATTAAACTGAAGTAATATTTAAATGTCTTTTTATTGAATTCAAAAACGCTTTCCGGTTTAATGGTTTTGAAATATAATCTGCACAGCCATAACTCATTATTTCTTCCCTGTCTCCTTTTTGTGTGTATGCTGTCACTGCAATGATGGGAACATTTTTGTAATTATCCATTCTCTTCACTTCATTTATGGTATCTATTCCGGAAAAATCTTTACCGAGATTAATATCCATAAGGATTAAGTCATAAGAATTCGCTGAGAGCTTGCTCAGCGCACTTTTGCCGTTGCTCACTACATCCAGTTTGCAAATATCTTTAAGAAATGCTTCTACTATCTGCTGGCTCAGAAAATCATCTTCAACATATAACACTTTTTTTAATCCTTCAATATTACTTTTTGGATTTCCGGCTTTTTCTAAATTGGCCATTGAAATATCCGCGCGCCCATATATCCATCCTGAAGTTGTTTTTCCGGATGGCAGTCTGAGAGTAAAAACAGTCCCTTCTCCCAATTTACTTTCAACTCTTATATTCCCATCAAGCAATTCAATATATTTTTTTGTTACAGATAGTCCTAACCCTACACCTTCGTAATACCGGTTAATACCTTCGCTTTCCTGCCTGAATTCATCAAAGATTAAATTAATATTCTCCTCTTTAATCCCTATGCCGGTATCTTTAACTTTAATTTCTATAAACTCCTTCGCATCATATAACAGGCTTGCCAGTTCGATAACTATTTCACCTTTTTGAGTGTATTTAATCGCATTATTAATCAAGTTATTCATTATAGTCTTCAACAAATTCGAATCAAGCATTGCATCAATTGTTCCATCGGGTCTTTTATTTAAAATGAAGTTCAAAACGAGCCTCTTTTTACGTGCAGAAGGAGAATGATAATTTATAACATCCCTGATAAACTCATCCAGGTCAATTCTTCTCAATTTGATATCTACCTGATTTGAAGAAATCCTTGACATATCGAGAATAGAGTCGAGAGTCTCCAGCAATCGTTTCCCGCTCAATTTAATATCACGAAGCATTTCACGCTGGGATTCATTTGTTATATCGCTATATAAAATATCCGTAAATCCCTGGATTCCGTTTAATGGTGTCCGGATTTCGTGACTAATATTTGCCAGGAAATCGGATTTCAATTTACTCATTTTCTCTGAAACAGATATAGCTTTTTTTAACCTGTTCTCAAATTCCTTGATGGCAGTCATATCGCGAATAATACTGATAATTTCATTATCCCCGCATTTCACAAATCTTGCTTCAAAGAAGTAATCCTGTTCTTCAAGTATTAAAGGATACCCAACAATTTGTGGTCTTCCGGTTTCAATAATTTTATCAAATGCACTCCTGAATAATTTATATAATTCTTCAGGCAAAATATCTTTCATATTTTTCCCGAGAAATTCTGCAGGTTTAGAAATAAGAAGTTCTTCGTTCGTGCAATGATAATCCAGATAATCCCCGTTAAAGTTTTGAAGGAACATTAAATCGGGAATAGCATCGAGTAAAGCAGAATTGCGGGCAGAAGTTTCTTTTAATAATGATTCCGAATTGATTCGTTCAGTTACATCATTTACTAATGTCAATATGTATAAAGCCTTCCCGTCCTTATCTTCAATAAGGGATAGGGATATTTCTCCATTGAACTTATCACCATTCTTTTTCAAAAGTAACACACCATAATACGATGTATGCTTTTTTTCTAGTAACTCTTTTTGCAGCTTTTCTGCTAAATCCTGATGCTCGGGGGCAATGAATGTTTTTTCATTCTTACCAATAAGGTCGGTTATTGAATCATATCCATATAACCTTGCTTTATTATTATTACAAAACAGAATTTTTCCTTCTGTATCCATCAGAGAGTAAGAGAATGAAGACGTCTCTACGAGGGTTTTATAAAATAAAGAGTAATCAATAGGATTTGTATCTGATACTGACTGTTTTGAAAACGATTGAATTAAATTTATTGTATTCCTTAGTTTTTCGTTCTCGTCTAAAATTTCCTTTAATCTCTTATCTTTGTTATTCATATGCACTGAAAATCATTGAGCAGCCTTTTTAATTCGGGATACATACAACTTAAATTTTTGCAGCAAGATCTTATGTTAATTTATTAATTAGGTACTCATTAAGAAGATTTACCAGGTCTTCTTTGTCAAAAGGTTTAGCAAGATAGTCATCGCAACCTGCTTCCAGAAATTCTTCTTTATCACCTTTCATTGCATACGCAGTAAGGGCTATTATAGGTATGTTTTTATAACTTGGCATTGATTTTACTTTTTCGATGATATCCAGTCCGGATATATCCCTGCCGAGATTTATATCAAGCAGTATCAGGTTATATTGTTTATTTCCGAGCATGTACAATGCATTTCTGGCATTCGTGGCTATATCGATTTCAGCCAGATTTCTTAACTGAATTTTTACAACTTCCTGGCTTAGAAAATCATCTTCGATATAAAGTATTTCGTTTAATTTTTTTAGATTAGTTTGTGCTTCTACCGGAACTTTCAGAGATTTCTTTTCGGGTGGTTCAGGCACCGGTTTCCTGTAATATTCCGGTAGCGGGAAATGAAGAGTGAAAGTTGACCCTTTACCCAAAGCGCTTTTAACAGAAATTGTTCCGTTCATCATTTCCGCAAATTTTTTGGTAATCGTGAGTCCAAGTCCTGTTCCCTCATAAAATCTCCCTTTTCCCTCACTTACCTGTCTGAATTCATCAAATATTATTTTCAAATGCTTATCATCAATTCCAATTCCTGTATCACTTATATTAATTACAATCAATTCTTTATTATCAATTTTTTCGATTTTTAATTCGACATTAATGCCTCCGCGCATTGTATATTTTACAGAATTATTAACCAGGTTATTAATGATGTTGTGGAACATCCTTTCATCCAAATGGCCGTATACAGGCTTAATATCGGTATTTAAAGTAAAATTGAGAAACAGATTTTTATTCTTTGCATTTACCGAATAGAGTTTGATTATTTTCTTTATCTCAATTTCAACATCGAGCTGCTTGAGATTTATATCCAGTTTATTAGCTTCAACTTTGGAAAGGTCAAGAATGAGATTTAAAGTACTCAGTAATCTTCTTCCACTGTCAAATATATCATTCGCCATATCGCGATGTGTCTCATCATTAATTTCAGTTTTAAGTATATCAGCAAAACCAAGTATCCCGTTCAAAGGCGTTCTTATTTCATGAGACATATTAGCAAGGAAGCTTGATTTCAGCCTGCTCATTTCTTCAGCTTTTTCTTTTGAAGATATGAGTTCTGATTCAGCTCTTTTCCGTTCGGTTATATCCCGCCCCAGTACTACAAGTGCTTTCCTGCTTCCATCTTCAAAGAATACGGGCACTTTTATAATGTCCATTATCTTTTCTTCCCCGGACGGTTTTTTTATAATCTCTTCTGACTGTGTTATGTTCTTAGATTCCCAGCATCTGCTATCGGTCAATATACAGTGTTCAAATGATTCAATATAAAAAGGATTCAGAATTCCTAATTCGTGATCTGTTTTACCGGCATAATCAATTTCTTTCAGGTCAAATAATTCCAGACCTGCGTTATTCGTGATAAGCCATTTGCCGCCTGCATCCTTGAAACAAATGAAATCCGGTGATGCATTAATTAAGGTCCTTAGTCTTTCCTCATTTTCCTTTAAAGCTTTTTCCATCTTAATTCTTTCCGTAATATCAGTTGAGGCAACTATAATAACTTCTTTTCCTTCAGGCATTTTGATTTTAGTTTCCCTTAAATCAAAATTTCTAAGTTCTCCGTCCTTAGTTCTATTTATAACTTCTTTTGCTAATTCCTGTCCGGCAAGTAATTTTTCGATATTACCTTTTACAAACTGAGGGTCATAGTTAAATATTAAATCAGCAATGTTCATCTTTTTCAGTTCATCACGGCTATACTTCATAGTTTTACTATAGGATTCATTCGCTTCAATAATATTTCCTTCAGTATCTTCAATTACGATTCCTATAGGTGATAAATTGAAAAGTGTCCTGTATAATTTTTCATTTCTCGCAAGATTTTCTTCTGAAGACTTTAATGCCTCCTTTGACATATTTATCGAACTGATATCTTTGCTTTTACCCACAATCCTTGCCGGTTTTCCGCGCCTGTCTTTTATCACCTTAGCAGTGGAAAGAAACCACAGGTGACGACCATCTTTATGAATCATTTTATGTTCGATATCAAAAGTTTCTGTTTTTCCAACAAGAGAAGAATTTAATAATTCCTGAAATTTACTAAGGTCTTGTTCAGCAATTAATCCCAGAAAATTATCAATATTATTTTCAATTTCATCATCTTTATAACCCAGGATATTTTTAATTTTAGGGTCTATGAATGTGTCTTTCGTATCACAATAATAATCCCATACTCCTACTTCTTCCGCATTTAATATCAGTTCATATCTTTCTTTTGTTTTGACTAACTCCTCTTCGATTTGTTTCCTTTCCAGAATTTCTTTTTCGAGAGCTTTTGTCCTTTTAGAAATGATTTTTTCACGGTTTTCCTTGAGTTCGGATACCTCTTTTAACAGGTTCGCTATTATTTTATTCTGTCGTTCTATCTCCTCTTGCAAGGATTCAACATTCTTGTTAAAATTCAACATTTTTTATGCGATTTTATCAATCAAATCATTATTAAGCAATATTATAAATTAATCATATAATAATATTTAAAAAAGGAATATTTCGAAGTAATTAATAATTGAAATTACCCGGTAAAATTTCAGAATTACACTAAAAAACCCTTTCCCGGATGGAAAAAGGGTTATTTTAGTAAATTAATATTTAAAATTTTTGTTATTCTGTTACTTTTACTCTTATACCTTCAGAATGGGATGCAAATTCAGGGGCATAGAAGCATTGAATGGTTGCGATACCATTAGAAAAATCACCTTTATGAGATACTCTAAGGGGATATTCAAATACATACGTTCCTTTTGGCAGATAACCAAAAAAGAAATTTGTGGATGCGTCGCGGGTACTTTCGTAGTAACCAAGATTATCCTGATATTTATATTGAGAGATTACATTTTCGGGTTCGAAGCAAGATGCCCGCATATCTTTCAACTGAACGTATTCCATATTCCTGTCAACCCTTAATTCCATTCTTACTATAACTTCATCTCCGATTTTCAAGGTCGCATTATCATCCACCGGTGTAATCACAGGACCGGAAGTAGTATTCTGTTTGATGAAAAGATTTTTCTTAAGACTGAGCGGAGTTTCAGCAAAAGTGATTTTATCCAGCTGTTCAAAATACTGCCAATATAAAGCTCCCCAGGATACTCCTTCATTCTTCTTTGTAACAGAAACTCTTCCCATATCATTTGTAATATCTTTACCGCTCCACGATGTTTTGAAGTAACCCGTCCCTGCTTCAACTTTGACATTTTCCATCTTATTTGGTTCAATCTTTAAACTGCCTACCGTTATATCAACCATCACCTCTGTTGCGAGCCAGTCAGAACCTCTCAATATCAAAGCATAAATAGCGTCTGCTGTAGCTATGGTAGTTCTCCAGTTCTCCGTTTGTTTCTGTTTCAATAGCCATACTTTTAAATCATCTACTGCTAAATAATCTTTTGCTACTTCATCAAATAATTCAATCATAACAGCTTGCATTTCAATCGGCATTTCGTACCAGTAATAACCATATGACTGCTTCCAGTACATTCCCATTTCCTCATTATTGATCGAATATTCTTTTAATGATTTTATTATATCATTAGGAACATTCTTTTCATTAAACCGGAAAAGAGCCAGTCCCAGCATACCTTCCATATATTTACCTTTGTTAATCCAGTATTTTTTTGCCTGACCTAAAAAATAATTAAATGCATCTTGTGTTGAATTCGGAATGGAGATATCTGTAAAATAACTTCTGGCATATAAATATTGGATTGCATAATATCCCAGGTTATCATCTGAAAGTTTTATATAACCTTTTCTTTCTGCTTCAAGTAAAGCTTCATAATCTTTCACAATTGCATAGTCCATATAATTTATCGCATTATTTATCATACTTTGGACTCTGTTATTATAATCTGCATCTTTTATTCCAAGATGGTCAAGTCTTCCGAATCCCGTAACAAAATACTGCGTCATATACCGGTCTTCAGGCATACCCTGAAACCAGGTCCAGGCGCCGTTTGAGAGTTGAAGCTTTTCCAATTTCGAGACTGATGCTTCAAGTTCATTTTTCATTCTGTGAAGTTCAAATAGCACCCCCACCCGTCTTTTGGATTCACTTTCATTTTCTGCTTCTCTTACCCACGGAGTTTCCTCCAGCATAAGCGTTTTCAGTTCCTGATTCTTTTCGAGGTTAGAGCTAAGTGCATCCTGGTCATACTTCGCCCAGATATCGAATACACTTTTAATTTTCGGATTCGAGTTTGCTATGTGTGTGGCTATGCTGTTTGCATAATATCTGTTGAATGTCTGTTCAACGCATTCCCACGGATATTCCATCATATAAGGAAGAGCCTGGATTGCGTACCAGATTGGATTTGAAGTGAATTCGAGAGTCAACTTGAAATTAGAAATTGTCGGTGAACTATTATCTAAAAGTTTTTCCAATCTGAATTCTTTTGTCTGGTAACTCCTTATTGGCATAGGAAGTGTTTCTGTAACCAGCATACGATTGGTTAATACAGGAACAGTTGATTCCTCCCCATCTGAAAAATTATCAGTCTTTGCATATACTCTCCAGGTGACTGCATAAATATCATTCGGGATTATCAAATCAAAAGTAACTGATGTGCTCTGACCTTTTACAGCTTCGAATGATTTTATTTTATCACCGGTGATTAATTGTTCTTCAATCGGCTTCATTGTTACTGCATCAAATAACTGAATCTGTGCGGCACCTTTCTGGTCGGACTCGGATAAATTTGTAATTTTAGATGTGATTGAAATTTTATCTCCTTCCCTGAAGAATCTAGGAAAGTTTGAATTGACCATTAAATCTTTTTGCGTGACAAGTTCATTAGTGGTTAATCCAAATTTAAGGTCTTTAGTCGAGGCAAATCCCAGCATTTTCCATTTCGTAAGTGATTCAGGCATTTTGAAAGATATTACAATTTCACCATTTTCATCGGTTCGAAGTTCCGGATAGAAAAATGCTGTTTCATTAAAGTTTGCTCTCAGCGGCATTCCCGGGGGTATAATGCCACCTGTCGGTAATTCAGCAATTTTTTCCTCATCATCTTTTCCCTTCCCGTCAGTCTTTTTCTTGGCGGACTTTTTCTCATCTTTAGATACATCTCCTTTATCAGCTTCCTTCTTTGCAGTTTCAAGTGTAACTCTTCCTGTCTGTTCTGTTACGACTCCGTCCATTACTCGCTGATTATATACTGCAGGAAAATAAGCATTATAATTATAAACCAAACCAAATGTATTCAAATAATCAAAAACATAGGTATAATAATCTGAATAAGTATTCCAGTTTAGCTGGTGTAATGTTGAGTTGGTTACGCCAAGATTCGTGGGCTGTTCCCAGTTTCGATAAGCATAATATGATTCATAAATATTGAATCCCCAGCTATGAGGCAGAAATGCATCAAGCGAAGCATCATAAAGAGCTGCAACCATTTCGGCTGCTACTTTATCACCTTTCTTATCTTTGATTTTTAATTTCCATTGGTCTTGTTCACCCGGCTCAAGCTTATTTCTGAAAGTTTCAAAACTAATATCGAGTTCTTTATTTGTATATGGAACGATGACTACATTATTATTTAAATAACAGCGGTAATTGGATATGAAAGTATAATGCACACTGATATTTCCTCTATATTCTTCCTTGATGGGAATGAGAAATAATTTCTGCTCATTTGATAACGTCAACCATTCTTTATGTATAATTTCACCGTCTCTTTCAATTTCATAAAGCACATTCAGATTTGTTGCAGAGCTTCCCGCAAGAAACTGTGCATCTTCACCGGGTTCAGCAGTGAATTTTATTGTATTGAACCAGTTAACGGTCGGATATGGAAGAGTTTTTTCTTCAGTGGAATAAACCGTAAAATATTTTAATTCTTTCACATCCTGCCCGAAGTTATCTTTCGAATTAATCTCCAGTAAGTATTCACCTGTCTGCCAGTTTCTTAAATCATTTAGATTTAAAGATGTATCATTTGCTGTGTTGAAGCTCAGATTAAAAACATCTTTTTCTTTTTCCCATTTCAGCATATTATTTTCTTCTTTGTATAAGTCATCAGGGAAGAAACTGTGGAATTCGGTTTCAGATAATATATAATTATCCGGAGCGTTCCAGAGCCTTGCCCTGTAAGCTTTATCGGGATTTTTTAACCTGTATATTGAAAGACTTCCGCTTGCCGGCTCGAAAACATTACTGAGATTCCGGGACATGATTTTATAATTCGTATTCCCATTCTTATTAATGCTTTCAGGTATGTCAGTGTTAATTTTCAATGTCACATAACCCACATTCACATATTTCGAGGCACTTCTGGTTTCTCCGTTTATATCAGTGACATCTACAGTAATTGTGTATGAGTAAGTCGCATTGGATTCCTTCGGAACAGATAAATCCGGCACAGCAATAAAATTAAATTCATAAGCTCCGTTCTCATTTGTCTTTACTTCACCGCTCGTGATTTCAACATCTGCTTTTGAATAATATGAGCTATACCAGTACCACCACCAGTCAGGAAAAAATGTTTTCCGGACAACTCTATATTTTACACCTGCATTATCTACATTAGCACCCGAATATGCTTTCGCAAATCCTGTGACCTTAACACTTTCACCAAGTTTATAACTTCCTGATAGTTCATTTACCTGTACTTCAAATTTCGGACGCTTGTATTCTTCAACTGGAAACCTGGGCTGAACCATAAACTCCGGAGGATAGTATTGTCATCTTGCCGTTTAATCCAGATGAAGGAGCGGTAAAAGAGCCGTTCATTGTTCCGAACTCATTTGTTTTTAAATCGAGTGAGGAAATATCTTTGTTATTGACATCGCGGAAAGTAATATTGAAATCTTTATTTGGAATTATTTCACTGGTCTTATACTTTGTATTTATTGCAATTGCTTTGAAATAAACTGTTTGCCCCGGGCGATAAATCGACCTGTCGGTAAAGAAATATAAAGTCGTATAAGTTTCGAATTCAGTTTTCTTGTACTTTGTTCCGAGATAAAAATAACTTTGCAGCATAACGATTTCCTCATCAGTAGTAACTTCCAGATAAAAATCCCTGTACTTATCCCCGGCAAGAACTTTTATAAAACCTGAGTTATCTGTTGTTAATTTTTCTCCTTTTGTTTTTACATATTTGTATTTATTGTAATCATAATAATAATCCCAGACCTGCACTTTCGCTCCTGCAATCGGTCCCCCTGTGATAGAATTAAGGATATAGAATTCCCTGTTATTTTCGGCATCATACCTCGTGATATAACTGATTTTCGAAACCTTAACCAGACTGTATGTTACAGCATCATTATTATAATTCATATTTTCATCAGTTCCCGCGAGAATAATATAGGTACCAATTTGTAATTCCGGAATTTTCGATTCTGCAGAGTGCTGCTGATAGTCACCCTCTTCCGTCAGGTTAACAGGAAATTTTTGAACCGGTGTTTTTGCTTTGTAATGTTCAATAACATAAGAATTATAATCCGCATCATCCGGTTTGCTCGTGCTTAAATCTTCAAATTCCTCAGTTGTAGTCTCGATAACACGGAAATATAATTTACTCAGATTTTTATAACTTATTAAACACCTGAAAGGTTTTCCGGGAGCATTAGTTTCTTCGAATGTAAGCTCGACATTTTTATAACCAATAGTATTCTGCAGACTTTTGCAGTTTTTAGCTCCGACCGATTCAGGAAATCTATCTATTGCGGTCTGACAGAGGTCATAAGCCTTTTTGGCTTCCCATTTATATTCGTCGGATTTGTGCGGGTCGTATTTTGCGCTGTTTTCATAATATACCATTGCCTCATCATAAATTGCTTCGGTCGAAATGGGATTGGATGAATATTTATTCTGAATATTTTGTAACGCTTTTACATATAAATTAATTTTATCCTGATTAGCGGAATTTGCATAAATAAACTGGAGTCTTTTTAAATCCGATTCAATCAGTGCATCAGGCATTAAATCCGATTGATGAAATTTTAACAATTCCTGAAAAATCTTTACCGCATAAAATTTATATGATAATTCATCTTTAGTTTCTATATTCATTCTTACAAAATCTCCGGCATCACCGAAATATTCTGCATCATTAAGCACAAACTGCTCTGCAGGTCTTATTACTCCCGCTTCCGTATTCATAAAGAAATCAATTGCCATGTGAGCCAGCAGGTCATACATTGTCGGTCTGAATTGTCTTCCGTCAATATTATTATGTCCTATTGTTTGCTTCAATAAAAGCAATTGATAATCATCAATTTTTATGCTCTGCAGATTTCCGGGATTCTCCAGAGATAGTTTATAATCATCTATTACTTCCTGAACGATTTTCTTTAAATCCCAGGTTTGTATATCATCGAGTTTGAAATTCACAACTTCGGAACGATTCAGGAATTTATATTTATTATTTGAATAATAGTCCCAGTACAGCTCCGCAAGAACTGAATACAGAACATTTTTTGACGGGAAAGGTGCTGATGGAATATCTGCCCGGATTTCATCGATTGCGTGTTCAATATCATATTCTTCCACGTCACGCTTTATTTTCGCCCTGTAAAATATTGCTTTAATATAATTCGGCTGATTTCCTTCTGCCTTTGCAGATTCATAAATTTTTACAACAACTTCGAGAGCAGACTTCGGAAGTCCAATATTGATAAGAGAGTCGGCTTTTTGCCATTCCTTATCATAATCAAAATATAATTTATTTTGATTATCAGTTTTTATATCAGAAGCCAAAAGCGAACCGGCTGTGATTGATAGCAATATTACGGATAACAACAATAATAGTTTATTCATAACATTTATGAGATTTAAAATTGGCAAATATTCTTTAGAACCTGATTGCAATTGGATTCTATTTTAATACTCCGGTTATTTAAATTTTGTTTCCAAAAGTAGACAGTGAAAAAATTATTTTATGAATGAAGCAAAAATCACTAATAAAACTTATTTTTAAAGGATTTATAAGTCTATTAATGATAAAAATACCACTATTAATTATTTATTAAAACATATAATTTTATAATGTGTAAAATTTAAATGTATGAGGCACAAATCTAAATTAATTAATTTAATAAAATCAGCGATAATTTTATCAATTCTACTTTTAGCTACTGACGGTATTTATCCACAGTGGTTTCCGCAGCAAACCAATACGAATTGTTTTATTTCAAAAATCAGAATGCTGGATTCAAATACCGGTTATGCTATTGGTGACAGTTCTCTCGTATTAAAAACAACCAACGGAGGAACTAACTGGATAAGACTTAACACAGGCACTTCACCGGATGATTTTTTTCAGGGAATTCATTTCATTAATCCTGAAACCGGCTGGATTTGCGGCGGATTTATGGGCGGAATCGGAACAAACAAAATCCTGAAAACTGAAAACGGAGGGCTAAACTGGATAATTCAATATACACAGATGTTCGATGCCTTTTTTGCAACATATTTTGTTGACCAGAATACAGGCTTTACGGGCGGATATGACGGAACATATCTGAAGACAACGAATGGAGGAAATAACTGGGTAGAATATACAGTGACCGGTGCGAATATCTGGACAATATATTTTTTCAATAGTTTGACAGGATTCATAGCAGGCAGTGCCGGAATGATTCGTAAGACTACAGATGGAGGTATAAATTATTTATTAATGAATTCGGGAACAAATCTAAGAATCGCATCAATATTTTTTACCGATATGCTTAACGGATATGCTGTATGCGACAGTGAAACAGTTTTAAAAACAACAAACAGCGGGTTAAACTGGATTGCACAAAGGATAGGAAACGATAATATCGGTTATGAATCTGTATATTTTGTTAATCAGAATACAGGCTATGCTGTAGGAAACTGGTGGGAGATTGCTACTTATAAATTAATAAAGACAACAAATGCCGGGATAAACTGGTTTACAGTAAAGCAGGGAGCAGGCGACCCCTATTTTGATATTTTCTTTGTTAATGAAGACACAGGATGGATTGCAGGATATAACGGATTGATTCTTAAAACAACAAATGCATCAGTAACCTTTACCGGAAATTATGAAACACAACTTCCGGATGAATTTAAATTATATCAGAATTATCCTAACCCTTTCAATCCAACTACGAAAATTAAGTTTGAAGTCCCGTCAAACGTCAAAAGTGAAACGTCAAACTTAATCCCCTCTTTTACAAAGGGGGGCAGGAGGGTTTTATAACTCTCAAAATATATGACATCGCTGGTCGTGAGATTAAAACATTAGTAAATGAAAATTTAAACCCGGGTATTTATGAAGTAATATTTGACGGGAGTAATCTGACGAGTGGAGTGTATTTTTATATACTACAAACAGAAGATTTCATTGATACAAAAAAGATGCTATTAATAAAATAAAGACATTTTCCTACCAAAAATGTTATAATACTAAATTTTTACACCGCACCCTAATATCCCTCTCACCTCCTCTGAGGCTCTTCCACTTGAATGGAGAGGGAGGGGTTAATATTCAAAAAGTATTATTTAATCATTATCCCCGATAAGTCGGGCAGGATGATAAAATGAATATCGTCATTTATTTGATATCCTCCTAAAAGATTGGAGGACTATTAATTAAACAACCATCGTTATTTAATTA
>CAWDWP010000007.1:0-289340 GCA_963806045.1 uncultured Ignavibacteria bacterium
GAAGCTCACGGAAAAGCAAATATGGTAAGATTTTATTATTTTGAAAATATGGGTGCATTCACGCAAGAAATACAGATGGAACATATAGTGTCAATTTTGATAAGATGAAAGATGCAGTTACATCATCAGTTCAACAGATTTTGAAAATTCAGGGAGACAAAGTGTATTTAGCTAAGAAATTAATTGAAGAAGACGGAAAAGTTAAATCAGAGCTTCAAAAAGATTTGGATAGAATTAAAGATGCAAAAATACCTGTAGATATTGTTTTCAATATGGGAATGGATTATTTGAAATTTTAAATTAAAAATTGGAATTTTATCTTTTCCAAATCTTTATTTAGAAATGGAAATTACTTTCTCAAACATTAATTATTAATTTATGAAATTAAACTTTTTGGTAAAAGCGGATTACGCGTATCTGAGATTTGTCTCGGTGCAATGTCATTTGGTACAGAATGGGGATGGGGTGCTGATTATGAAAATAGTAAAAATGTATTTGATGTTTACTCCAATGCGGGCGGGAACTTTATAGATACCGCAAACCGGTACACTGAAGGAACAAGTGAAAAATGGGTAGGGGATTTTATTCATTCAGACCGAGACCATTTTGTACTTGCTACCAAATATACTCTTTTCGACAAAATGAACGATTTAAATTTCTGTGGAAATCATAGAAAAAATCTTATTCGTTCCGTTAATGAAAGTTTAAAACGTCTAAATACAGATTTTATTGATATTCTCTGGCTTCATATGTGGGATTTTTCAACACCTGTCGAAGAAGTAATGAGAAGTTTAGATGATTTAATTTCAAGCGGAAAGATTCACTATATAGGCATTTCTGATACCCCTGCATGGATAGTCTCACGGGCAAATACGATTGCAGAATTCAGAGGGTGGACACAATTTACAGGACTCCAGATTGAATACAGCTTAATCGCAAGAACACCGGAGCGAGATTTATTTCCAATGGCAAAAGAACTCGATATAGCAATCACACCCTGGGGAGCCATAGGAGGCGGTGTGTTAAGTGGAAAATATTTGAGTAATAAAGACGCCAAAGGTAGAATTACAGTTGATTCGAAAAGAAGAAACGAAATTAATTCAAAAATTGCGGCAGTAAATGTGGAAGTTGCTAAAGAATTGGATGTGACACCAACCCAGGTAGCTGTCAGATGGGCGATGCAGAAGAACCAGGTTGTCATTCCTATTGTCGGATCAAAAACCGAAGAACAAATTAAAGATTCATTGGGGGCAGCAGATTTCACGATTCCCGAAGAACAATTAAAAAAACTTGATGAAGTAAGTAAAATTGACCTTGGCTTCCCGCATGAATTCTTTCATGAAGAATTAATTAGAAATCTCATTTTTAGTGGTGAATACGACAAATTGGATAATCACAGAATTTAAAAGACAAGAAAATAATTTAATATTATTTTGCTCCCCGTATTAGAACGGGGAGTAATATTGTAAATTAATTTATTATTTCGTATACAAATAACAATTTCTTGCCTTTATACAATTTCAGATGTTTTTTAATAAGTTTATATTTATCAACTTCAAAGATTAAAGTGTTGAACTGTTTATCTAAATTCGTTTCAGCACAGAACATCTTAGTCCATCCGAAATTTGAAAATAAAATTTTATTTTTATTAATTTCAACACTTCCTGTAAAATCGTTACATCCATCATTCCCTGAGACGGTGTTATTATTCAATAGAAATGAGATTATCATTTTGTCATTTGAGATGGCTTGAAGATCACCATTTATTCTAATTTTTCTGATGATGAATTTGGAACCGTTAAGAACTTCCTTATCACGGTAAGAAATTTTCATAGTGGGTTTCTTACTGATTGTATATATTAATTTATAAAAAAACAGCGGAAAATCTGCAGGAGGATTTGAAGCCGCAAATTTTTCTACCTGAAGTATATATTCGTATCCTTCTTTGTAATTAAAACCTTCAATCATACCATTGTAATTCTGCCATTCGCTGTTTATTGATTCTTTCACAAGATAACAGCTGGTTATTCCCATAGAGACGGTTTTGATTTCGCCTTTATGATTAGCAACATATAACGTTAAAGCATCACCCTGGGCTTTTATTTGCAATGTTGCGAAAAACAATGTGACTAATAAGATTATAATTTTCATTACTATGTATTTATTGGTTTAACATGTATATAAGATATAATAGGTTAAGCATAAATGAAATAAACAAATTGATACTATAAAATAAATTTATTTTTTAGAATTTATCATTCATACGAATTTTGTTAATTTAAATTAAATTAATGAAATAATGAATCTACAGGAATTTCAAATAAATGCTCATAAGTTTATTGACTGGATAGTAAATTACTATGAAGAAATTGAGAAATACCCTGTAAAATCACAAGTTCAACCCGGAGATATCTTAAAATCTCTTCCGGACAATGCACCTTTAAATGGTGAGGATATTGATGAAATATTCAATGATTTTTGTAAAATTATTATTCCGGGTATTACACATTGGCAAAGTCCCAATTTTTTCGCTTATTTCCCTGCTAACTCCAGCTTTCCTTCTCTTCTTGCTGAAATGCTTACAGCTGCGATGGGAGCACAATGTATGAAATGGGAGACCTCACCTGCCGCTGCTGAACTTGAAGAAAGGGTTATGTGCTGGGTTAGAGATATTATTGGATTACCGGATTACTTTTCGGGAGTGATACAAGATACAGCTTCGACTTCTACATTAGCGGCAATTATTTGTGCCCGGGAAAAGTATTCAAATTATGAAATAAATGAAAATGGAGTTCAGGATATTCATGAGTTAAAACTTTATTGTTCCTCTGAAGCACATTCTTCGATTGAAAAAGCAGTTAAGATTGCAGGACTGGGAAGAAAATGTCTTTCAAAAATAGAAGTAAATAATGAGTTTGGTATCAAAACCTATGAATTAGAAAAATCGATTAAGAAAGATATTTCAAATGGTAAACGACCATTTTGTGTGGTTGCAGCACTTGGTACTACCGGTTCAGCTGCAGTGGATAATATTTTAGAAATTGGGAAAATATGTAAGAAATATAATCTTTGGCTTCATATCGATGCTGCTTATGTTGGTTCAATATTATTGCTTCAGGAATATCGTTTTTTAATAGAAGGTATCGAATATGCTGATAGTTTTGTTTTTAATGCGCATAAATGGCTTTTTACTAATTTTGATTGTTCATTATTCTTTGTTAGAGATAAGGAAAATTTAATAAAAACATTTGAAATACTTCTACCTGAGTATCTGAAAACAATTCCCGATAATATAGTAAATAACTATTGTGATTGGGGTATTCCGCTCGGCAGAAGATTCAGAGCTTTGAAATTATGGTTTGTATTACGAAGTTTTGGGGTAACAGGGCTTCAAGGAAAACTAAAATACCATATTTCCCTGGGTAAAATGTTTAAAGAATTAGTATTAAATGATAATGATTTTGAATTGCTCGCTCCTGTGATTTTCAATGTAATCTGTTTCAGATATAATCCCAGTAATCAAATCTCTGAAGAGGAGTTAAATAGAATAAATAAAGAATTGTTATACAAAATTAACAAAACAGGAAAGATATATATGACTCATACAAAACTTAATGGGAAATATACATTACGGTTTGTAATAGCTCAAACGAATGTACAAGAGAGTAATGTATTAAATGCATGGAAACTAGTCAAAGAAATTGCTTTAACAATTATATAAATATATCAAATAAATGAATTGGTTTAAGTTAATTATTAGCATAGTTGTTTGTCAGTTTGCCGGAATTATCGGTACTATTTTTACACGTAAAAATATTACAATATGGTTCTCAAATCTTAATAAACCCGAATTTAATCCCCCGGATTGGGTATTTGCACCTGTTTGGATAACATTATATTTCTTGATGGGAATTTCCTTCTATCTGATATGGAACAATGTAAACAATCCCGCCACAAAAACTGCAATTATTATTTTTATTTTCCAACTGGTTTTAAATTCTTTATGGACGATTATATTTTTTGGATTAAAATCACCCGGAATTGCCTTTCTCGAAATAATTGTTCTTTGGATATTTATATTAATTTGCATTATACAGTTTTATCCAATTTCAATAACAGCATCAGTGTTATTAATACCGTATTTAATTTGGGTTAGTTTCGCATCAATACTTAACTATAGCATTTGGAAATTAAATTAATCATTGAATATTATAAACAAAATTAAAAGGAGGTAACATGACCTTAATATTAAACAGAAAAGATGTAATGTCATTACTCGATATGAACGATTGTATCGAAGTTGTTGAAAAAGCTTTTGCAGAATTATCAAATGGAAGTGCTGTTTTACCATTACGAACAGTAATTAAACCGGAAGGTGGATTATCGTTATATATGCCTTCTTACCTTAGAGAAATGGGGGCACTTGCTTGTAAAGTAGTAACTGTCTATAAGAATAATCCATCGCAATACAATATGCCTACCACTATAGGAAAGGTTTTATTGCAGGATGTGATGACAGGAGATGTTTTGTGTATTATGGATGGCGGCTATTTAACCGGTGTCAGAACAGGAGCAGCAAGCGGTGTGGCTACGAAATATTTAGCAAGAGAGGAGAAAAATCTGAAAGTTGGAATATTCGGTGCAGGAGTTCAGGCTAAAAATCAATTATGGGCAATGTGTTGTGTCAGAAATATTAATAAAGCAGTAGTATATGATATAAATGACATTGTCATCGCTAATTTTATTATAGAGATGACAGAAAAACTCAAAATTGATATTGTAAAAGCAGTTTCGATACAGGATGTAATAGATAGTGATATTATTTGTACAGCTTCGTCCTCTTCAGTTCCTCTCTTTGACGGAAAAAAGGTGAAAGAGGGAACGCATATTAATGGAGTCGGAAGCCATACTCCTGATGCCCGGGAATTGGATACCGAAATTGTAAAGAGGTCAATTTTCATTGGTGATTCGCTGGAAGCCTGTTTTAACGAAGCCGGTGATATAATGATTCCAATGAAAGAGGGAAGCATTAAAGCATCGCACTTTTATGCAGAACTTGGGGAAATTGTTACAGGTAAAAAACCCGGAAGAAGAAATAATAAAGATATAACTCTGTTTAAATCAAACGGACTTGCAATTCAGGACGCTGCCACGGCACAACTTGTATATAAAAAGGCACTTGAGAAAAAAATAGGATTGGAAGTTGAAATTTGATATAATAACAATAACTTAATGGTGTTAAACTGTATTAGATAAATTAAACTTCATACTTAAACATAAATAAATTTTATGAAAACACAAAATTATTCCAACCATAGAAGATTTGTGATGATGTATCACGGATTTACTTTTTTTCTGATTATATTATTATTCATATCTTCTATTTATTATACAATTTCGGCTGCAAATGCTCATTTGTCTTTAAAACCTGGATTATTTCTATTCCTTGTTTCCATAGTTTTATTCAATTTGTTCTTTTATGCGAGAATGTTTGCATTAAAAGCTCAGGATAGGGCTATTAGAGCCGAAGAAAATTTCAGGTATTATCTTCTGACGGGAAAACCCTTTGATTCGAGATTGACATTAAGACAGATAATAGGTCTAAGATTCGCTTCAGACGAGGAGTTTCCGGAACTTGCTAAAAAAGCTGCTGACGAAGGTATGGATGAAGAAGACATTAAAAAAGCTGTAAAGAATTGGAAAGGGGATTATCATAGAGTTTGAACTTTAGAATCATCCGATGACTCAAAGTCATCGGATGATTATTAGTATTATTTCTGTGAATACAATTCTATTACTTTCAGGATTACTTCAGTTGCTTTTACCATTGATTCAAGAGGTACATATTCAAATTTTCCGTGGAAATTTAATCCTCCGGCAAATATATTGGGGCAGGGAAGTCCCATATAAGAAAGTCTTGAACCATCTGTTCCACCCCTGATTGGGACAACTTTTGGCTCGATTTCTAAAAGTTCCATTGCTTTCTGAGCAATCTCCACAATATGATATACTTCTTCGACTTTTTCTCTCATATTGAAATATTGATCTGTCAGTTTAAGAGTTATTACATCTTTACCGAATCTTTTATTCAATAAGTCTACACAATCCTGAATTAATACTTTTTTATTTTCAAATTTCGTTCGGTCATGATCTCGAACTATATAAGTTAATGATGCATTTTCAACAGTTCCGTTCATACTAATTAAATGATAAAAACCGTCATAATTTTCAGTAAACTCGGGTCTCTGATTTACAGGTAATAATGCATTTAATTCCATTGCAACAAGCATTGCATTTATCATTTTATCTTTAGCGTATCCGGGATGAACGTTTCTGCCTTGAATCGAAATTACAGCTTTTGCAGCATTAAAATTTTCAAATTCTAATTCCCCGACTCCGCCGCCATCCATAGTATAAGCATACTGAGCTCCGAATTTTTCCACATTAAAATGATCCACACCTCGCCCGATTTCTTCATCAGGTGTAAATCCTATTTTTATTGTACCGTGCTTGATGTTCGGATTTTTTACAAGATAGTTCACTGCTGTCATAATTTCAGTAATTCCGGCTTTATCATCAGCTCCCAATAAAGTATTTCCATCAGTAGTTATAATAGTTTGACCTATATATTCCGAAAGCTCAGGAAAAAGTTCTGGCGTCAAAGTAAGGTTCTTTTCTTTATTTATTATAATGTTCCCTCCGTCATAGTTCTCAATAATCTGAGGATTCACATTTTCACCTGACATATCAGGACTGGTATCCATATGTGAAATAAATCCGATTACCGGAACTTCATTTTCAATATTCGATGGCAATGTTGCCATTATGTATCCATTTTCATCTAAACTTACATCTTTTAGTTTCATTTTATTTAATTCATCAACTAATGCTTTCGCTAAATTCAGTTGTTTAGATGTACTGGGACATGTTTCAGAATTTTCATCTGACTTGGTATCAATTTTAATGTATCTTAAAAATCTTTCTAAAATTTCTTCTTTCATGATTAATTCATTTATTTATTTTAATAATTCTAATTTGATAATTATTTTTCTGCTTTTGCTCTCATGGAATCCCAAATCATATATGCGGCTATCAAAACAAACATAACTAATGCCAGTATTTCGGCAGAGTGTGATTCAAACCAGGCTTCATTAATATAATTAATACCTGAGAATCTTAAAACAGCTGCAAATACTCCCATCAATGCACCGCCTGCAATGAAACCGGATGCAATTAATGTTCCTCGTTCTCTTCTGGCATTATTAACTTTTTCATCTTTACTTCTTGTTGAAACAATGTGGGAAATAATTCCACCAATTAAAATTGGAGTATTTAATTCAAGCGGAATAAACATTCCTAATGAAAATGCTAATGCAGGGACTCCAATCATTGTTAGAATAAGGGATAATAATGCTCCCGCAAGATATAACATCCAGGGAGCTGCTTGTCCTGACATCATAGGTCCAATGACTGCTGCCATAGCATTTGCTTGAGGAGCGACGAGTGCATTCGGTCCTGTAAATCCATAAGTCTGATTCAAAAGGATGATTACTGCACCAACTGTTGCCGCTGAAACAATGGTTCCTAAAAATTTCCAACCTTCCTGTTTATAAGGAGATGATCCAAGCCAATAACCTATTTTGAGGTCTGTTATAAAACCTCCTGCCATAGATAAAGCAGTGCATACTACTCCGCCTATAACTAATGCGGATATCATTCCGGCAGTTCCTGATAATCCAACTGAAACCATTACAACAGAAGTAAGTATCAATGTCATCAAAGTCATTCCGGAAACCGGGTTTGTACCTACAATAGCAATTGCATTTGCCGCCACTGTTGTGAAAAGAAATGATATAACCATCACAATTACTAAAGCAATCAAAGCATAACCCAGATTGTGAACGACTCCAAACATGAAGAATACGAAAATTAATACTGCTACGAATAAAATTCCGCCCGCAATAATTCCCATAGGAAGATCTTTCTGCGTTCTAAGTATTCCCTCTGCTGATTTATGTTTTCCGGCAATCTCTTTAATTGCAAGAGAGAATGCACTTTTAACTATTTTTGAAGATCTGATGATACCTATAATTCCTGCCATAGCTATGCCACCTATTCCGATAGGTCTTACATAATTTCTGAAAATTTCCTCAGGTGACATATCTGAAACAATTTTCGTCACATTTGCACCAACCATTCCGGTCAATGCAGGTGCAAAATGATTTATTATTGGAATTACAAAATACCAACCGACAAATGATCCTGCAGCAATTATTGCTGCATATTTAAGTCCTACTATATAACCTAATCCTAAGACAGCAGAACCTACGTTTAATTTAAAAATCAATTTCAGTTTGGTCGCTAACATATCTCCTGCGCCGATGACTCTTGTTGTAAAAACTTCACTCCACCATCCGAAAGTTGCTATTATAAAATCATATATACCTCCTATTAATCCTGCGATTAGAAGTAACTTTGCCTGGTCACCTCCTTTTTCACCAGAAACAAGCACTTCAGTGGTTGCGGTTGCTTCGGGAAATGGATATACACCATGCATTTCTGCAACAAAGTACTTCCTGAATGGAATGAGAAATAAAATTCCCAGCATTCCTCCGAAGAGAGATGACAAAAAGACCTGATAAAATTCTGCCTGAAGATTCAGAATGTATAATGCAGGCAATGTAAATATTGCACCCGCAACAATAACACCTGAACTTGCTCCAATAGATTGTATAATAACATTTTCTCCAAGTGCATTTTTTCTTTTAGTTATGAATGATAATCCAACAGCAATTATAGCTATAGGAATTGCAGCTTCAAAAACCTGACCAATTTTTAAACCCAGATATGCTGCAGCTGCTGAGAAGATTATTGCCATTATTAAACCCCATGCAACAGACCAGAATGTTACTTCCGGAAAAGTTTTTTGCGGTGGCATAATAGGTTCATAAACTTCACCTTTTTTTAATTCTTTATAGGCATTTTCGGGTAATCCTTTAATACCAGTAGAAGTGTTTTCTGACATAAGCTTAATTTTAAGTTTTTAATCAAGAATATCGTTAAATTAATACCAAATTTGTAAAAATTAAAGATTTAATTTTATGACAGTATAATTTATTGAAACAAATTACAATTTAAAACGTATTCCTAATTTATCAGCGTTTTATTAAATACTAAAAATTTTAAAGCATTTTACATATTTTTTAAAATTACTTTTACTTAATTTGAACTAAGTTATTTTTAATAATTTATAATCATTGGTTATGGGAAAAATTAAAATTGTCATTTCGCTTTTTACTTTGATTTTAATGGTTGTTTTATTATTTAATGGTTGCACTAAAAAGGATACTGATATGCAAACAAAATTTAAAGAATTTGTTGAAAAATACGAATTAAAAGTTGTACCTCTTTATAAAGAAGTGAACCTTGCTTATTGGAATGCTGCAATTTCGGGTAAGAAAGAGGATTTCGATAAAGTCGCAGATTTGCAAAATAAAATGACAGCAATTTATGCGAATAAAGAGGATTTTAATGCTTTAAAAAAATTAAAAGAATCGGGTGATATTAAAGACGATATACTTAAAAGAGAACTTGTTGTCTTATATAATTACTACCTCGGGAATCAGGTGGATACGGTTAAATTGAATGCCGTCAATAAAATGCAAAATGACATCGAACAGAAATATGGTAATTTCAGAGCAGAAGCAGGAGGAAAAAAATTAACAGACAACGAAGTTGAAAAAGTTCTTTCGGAATCTAAAGATTCTAAAGAGCTAATGGATGTTTGGGTAGCTCATAAGAAAATAGGAACTTTAGTTGCAGATGATTTAAAAAAACTCGTAAAAGCAAGAAACGAAATTGCAAAAGAATTAGGATTCAAGAATTATCATGATATGAGTCTAAAACTAAGTGAAGAAGATCCTGAAGAAATATCAAAACTATTTGACGAACTTGATAATTTAACTAAAGATGCATTTACAAAAGAAAAATCCAATATGGATGATTACTTTGTAACAAGATATAATGTTAAAAAGGAAGATCTTAAACCCTGGCATTATCAGAACAGATTTTTTCAGGAAGCGCCAAAGATTTACAAAGTAGATTTTGATGAATTCTATAAGGGAAAAGATCTTGCGAAAATAACTGAATCCTATTATAACGGGATAAATCTTCCGATTAATGATTTACTTCAGAAGAGTGACTTATATGAGAAACCCGGTAAAAATCAGCATGCATTCTGCAGTGATATTGATAAGATTGGTGATGTGAGGGTTCTTTGTAACATTATTCCTAATGAAAAATGGATGAATACAATGCTTCATGAATTTGGTCATGGCGATTATGCAAAAAACGTTGACCGCACTTTACCGTTTGTATTAAGAGATGCAGCTCAGACTTTCACTACTGAATCTATTGCGATGTTGTTTGGTAGATTTTCTACAAATGCTCAGTGGTTGAAAGATAACTTAGGCATAAAAGAAGAAGAGGCTAAAAAAATATCGGATGACGGATTCAAATCACTCAGATTACAACAATTAGTATTCAGCAGATGGGCGCAGGTTATGTATCGTTTTGAAAAAAGTATGTATGATAACCCAGACCAGGATTTAAATAAATTATGGTGGGATTTAGTTGAAAAATATCAAATGTTAAAAAAACCTGAAGGAAGAAATGAACCCGATTGGGCATCTAAGATTCATATAGCAACCGCCCCATGTTACTATCATAATTATCTGCTGGGAGAACTTCTTGCTTCACAATTATATTCTTATATAGTAAAAAATGTAATTAAATCTGATGATTTTAAAAATCAGAGTTTCACAAATAAACCTGAAGTTGGAAATTATCTTAAAGAAAAAGTATTCGGACCCGGTATGAAATATTTTTGGAATGATATGATAGAAAAAGCAACAGGTGAAAAACTTACTGCTAAATATTATGCTAAGCAATTCGTAGAATAATACAAAAAGACTTTTTCTGAAAAGCAGGTTTGTTAATTCAAGCCTGCTTTTTTTATATTCAAAAGAATAAATTATCAGGATTATCATTTTGACTATAAAGATATTAATTTGACCATTGATAAAATCTAAAAATTCATTGTATATTTCGATAAGGAGATTATAATGAAAAAAATAATAATTGTATTTTCGATATCCACATTAATATTTTTTTCATGTAATAATTCTGAAAATCCTATTATATCAGATATTCCTACGAGGTCAGATTTAACCCGAACAGGAAAATTTATAGCATTTAGTTCAATGCACTCCTCCAATCATTATAATGTATTTCTTGCCCAGGTTGATTCTAATGGTAATTTAGCTTCTTCTAATCTCTTATATCCTTCAAACCCGTTTAATCTAACTGCCGGTTTAACATCATTCGATGACAAATCTCAACCGGCCTGGTCATCCGATGGAAGAATTCTGGCTTTGTCTGTTTCATATGGATACATCAAGGAAATATTTGCTTATTTCTTTGATGCTAACGGGAAATTTGATTCTTCTGTTTCTCCAAATCCACGAAAATTATTTTATGCAAATAGTAATCAGGACGCTAATCCCTGTTTTAGTCCAAATATGCATTATATAACATTTGACCAAAGAAGAGTTATAGATGATAATGGTAAAGTAAATTTATCCTATCCAAGGGAAATATTCTGCGGGCAAATATTAGGAACGGGTAGTAATATATATATTGACTCAGTTTTTCCTGTTACAAATTTGATAAACGGTGATAAATCCAACCCTAAATGGTCACCGAGGATTCTGATAAATAAAGTTTCTTATGATTACTCCTCAGCAGACTCAGCAGAGGATAGAAAAATTTATAACATTGATCCTTTAAACCCGACTAATAATTTGATTTATCAAAATGATGGAAAATCCGGGAATGCTGCTTGGAATCCTGTGTGCGATGGAATAATATTTGAATATCAAAGTAATATTGGAGGAAATTATAAAATTGTAAAAGCAGGCTATCCGGCAAATCTTGGTACCACAGATTTAATTTCAGATAATCAATATGAATTTCGGTACCCTGCGAGAAAACCTAATTTAAATTTAATTGCATATGTGAAAAAATTACCATACTATTTCGTGGGTGATATATGGATATATAATCTTGAAACTGGCAACAATTTCAAGTTATTACCCGACAATTGGGGAGGAACAGATAATACATTACCCGCGTGGTAAAACAAATTTAAAAAAATTAAACAATAAAATTATGCAAATTTCAAGTACAAATTATTTTTGCCCGGTATGTAAACAAGCTAAATTAAAAGCTGTTGAATCCCAGCATATTTATAATACTCTGAATTGTCCGGACTGTAATGCTTCTTTCGAACCTGATAAAATTAAAAATCCGGTCTTTGATATGGAAGGAAATATAAAAGAAATGATTACATATTTCGTTGCTTATCATAAAAATAAAAAATTCGATATTTCTCTGGACCTGAAAGAACAATATCACAAGGGATATTTGTTAGATGTTTTAAAATTGAAGTTCTAATCTAAGTTATAAATTCAGGAATTATTTTTGTTCTAAAGATTTAATTCGAATATTATATTCTATTGTACATTTCGTTTCCTTCATATTTTAACATTTCACCTTGAGGTAAAATTATTTACATTTGTAAAATTTATTTTTAAACAATCTCAAATCATATTTTATGACAGAAAGAATTAAAAAAGTATTAAGTGATTCTAAAACTGCCCGATGGACTGCCTTACTCATCGTATCGTTTACTATGTTTGCGGGATATTATTTAACCGATGCTTTATCTCCGTTACAGCAAATGCTTGAAAGACAAATTAATTGGAATAGTGAAGAATTTGGATTTTTTCAAGGCGGTTATAGTTTGTTTAACGTTTTTTTATTTTTTCTAATAATAGGTGGATTTATTTTAGACAAGATGGGGGTCCGATTTACCGGAATTATATCAGGAATTGTGATGATTCTTGGAGTAGGACTTAAATATTGGGCAATCACAACACACTCTTTGGATGGACAAACTTTGACAATAATATGGACTTATCCCGCACAAGTGTGGGTCGCTACAATTGGATTTGCTATATTCGGAGTTGGATGCGAAGTTGCCGGAATTACAGTCTCACGTATAATTGTAAAATGGTTTACCGGGCATGAAATAGCATTGGCAATGGGGCTTCAACTTGCAATTGCACGTCTTGGAACAGCATTAGCTTTATTTGGTGCAACACGTTTTGCATTATCTCAAAATGATGTGTCAGTACCAGTTCTAATAGGGCTGATTCTGTTATGTATTGGGCTAATTTCGTATTTTGTTTATTGCATTCAGGATAGAAAGCTTGACAAATCCTTTGCTGCTGCCAACGTCGGCATTCAAGATCAAAGTGATGAAGAAAAATTTAGAATTAAAGATGTCGGTTTAATCCTGAAAAACAAAGGTTGGTGGTATATTTCAATATTATGTCTTCTTTTTTACTCGGCAGTATTTCCATTTCTTAAATTTGCGGCAAATTTAATGATAAATAAATTTGGGATTAGTGAACAATTTGCAGGTGATATTCCATCATTATTACCTTTTGGAAATATTTTGCTTACTCCTTTATTCGGAACGATCTATGATCGCAAAGGAAAAGGTGCATCGATAATGATTCTTGGATCGATTCTAATCATTTTTGTTCACTTATTTTTTGCGATTCCAATATTCAATAGTCCAATCTTTGCCATTTTCTTAATAATTATTTTAGGAATTGGTTTTTCGCTTGTTCCTTCTGCTATGTGGCCATCAGTACCAAAAATAATTCCGGAAAAACAGCTTGGAACAGCATATGCATTGATTTTCTGGGTTCAAAATATTGGATTATGGGGTGTCCCTTTTATCATAGGATGGGTACTTGATAAATATTGTGTTATCGGTTCAACTATGCAAGATGGTATGAAGGTTACGAACTATAATTATACTTTACCAATGATTATTTTTATGTTTTTTGGAATAACGGCTTTAGTATTTGCCTTTTTGTTAAAAATCGAGGATAAGAAAAAAAGTTACGGTCTCGAACTTCCGAATATTAAATCATAATAATTTTACCACCGTCAGGTCGAAGCATTTTGTATTAAATTATTTCCACCTGACGGTATTTATATTTAAAATTTTTATTGATTTGAACTTTAAATTCGTTTTTTCACAAAATCATTTCGATCAGTTATTTATTTTAGACACCAAATCTCCAACAGCATCTTTATTAACCGTAAATGATAACATTTTTAGTTTCACATAATCTTCGTGATAAAATACATAACCTTTAGGATCAATATTTTTTGAACCTGCTCCGGAATCTTTAATCAGAAACCATTCTTTTCCGTTTTTATTTGTGTACCCAATCAGGTGAATTCCATGATCATCACCTGTAGTTTTGTTATCAAATCGAAACTGCCTTGCGTTTTCATCAATGTATTCTGAGGGTATGTCGAATGTCGGAATTATTGCAGCTTTATTCCAGGAATCATATCCCGCTTCTGATACGTCTCCGCCTATACAAACAGTATATCCATTATGGATAGCATTTTTTATTGTTGATAAAAAAACATCCAATGGAATATTGTGATAATCTTTGCTATACCACCAGTTATCCTCAACATCGAATATTACTTTAGTGTAATAAGGATCATGCATTGAAGAAACAAAATCCAAATAGTCATCAAGTTTTAAATCAACAACTTTATTAAAAAATTCTTTAGGTGTATATTCATTATTTTCATATTTGAATGTAGAAGGCGGGACTCCCATATAATTATTCAAAATTGACTTTATAGTCTCCGAGACTTCATACTCATTCCATGAATTCAGGGTCTTAACATTTTGCAGATAATTATTCATTTCCTGAAACATTTTTCTATGGTCATGATAGATCTGACCCGGAATCAATCCCGAATATGATTCGAGAGGAACTATTCCATATAACTTCCAGATTCTTGCTACGGCATTTCCTTCAGAACCTTCCCCAAATTTTGATTTCCCCCTGGTTTTCACAAAGAATTTAGCCTTCTCTACATACTCCCAGTAAACTGTATACATCTCTGAAAGCTTGATTTGTTTATTATGCAGGCGATAAATCTCAGATTCGAAATAAGATGTAGTTGAGAAGGACCAGCATGTTCCGGTCAGTCCCTGTGAAACTGTAGGTGTATGCCAGTAATATTTAAATTCAGAAATATCTTTTGGCAATTCCATACCTGAGAAATCAGCCTTGAAATATTTTTCTTGTGTCTGCTGTTCGGAAGTAAATCTGTCTGATTCTTTAAGTATTTCATTAAAAAATCCTCTTTTCGGTTCAACATATTCACCTTTGTTTTTTATTTCATTTTGCGAAAATGAAATATTGAAACTTATGAAAAATAACAAAAATACAGATAAAAAATATTTAGAGTTCATTGATTTATTATTTTGATTATTCATAAGATAAATTTATTTTCTAATTTATAAAATGCAAGAGTTATAGTAATCATTTAAGCAATAAACATGCCTTGGAACCGGACTTATAACTTATTTCGAGGATGAAACTTACTATTTCTGTACTGAAATTAATAATTAATAATTGTATTTTATTAAATTAATTTCGTATAAAAAAATATTAGAATAAGGAGCTTTTGTGAAGAATTTAAAAAACTATTCCGATTTTACAAAATCAGTTCATGGAGGAATTTGCGAAAATGAACATTTAGCGGTTATACCTCCGATTTATCAAACATCAACTTTTAAATTCAGGGATACAGAGCATGGCGCAAGATTGTTCGAAGCTAAAGAAGATGGTTACATTTATACGCGATTAGGAAATCCAACCATCCAGGCTTGCGAGGAGTCGATTGCAATATTAGAAAATGGTTACGGAGCTCTCGCATGTGCAAGCGGAATGGCAGCAATTCATACAATCTTTACAGCTTTACTGAAACAGGGAGATCACGTAATATGTTCAGATTCAATTTATGGACCTACTACAACTTTATTAAATACGATCTTTGAAAAATATGGTGTTGAAACAACTTTCACAGATACAACAATACTTGACAACGTGATTAAATCTATCAAGAAAAATACAAGATTCGTTTATTTAGAAACTCCGGGTAACCCAACAATGTTAATTTCAGATATTGAAGAAATCGCTAAAATTACGCATGAAAATAAAGCAATTCTTATAGTTGATAACACTTTTATGAGTCCTATATTACAGAAGCCCTTGAATATCGGTGCAGACATAGTATTGCATAGTCTAACTAAATTTTTAAATGGTCATGCAGATGTTGTCGGTGGTGTAATTATCACTAAAACTGCGGAAGATTATGCATTAATGAGGAAAACTCTTAATTTATTGGGAGGAACTATAAATCCCTTTAATGCGTTTTTAGTCCATAGAGGGATTAAAACGCTTGCGATAAGGATGGAGAGACATTGTAAGAATGCACTTGTGATTGCACAGTTCCTTGAAAGCAATGAAAAAGTTGAATGGCTTAGATTCCCGGGATTAAAATCACATCCTCAATATGAGGTTGGATTAAAACAAATGACTGGACACGGTGGTATGATATGTTTTGAACTAAAGGGAGGTGTAGAAGCCGGAAAAACACTGATGAATAATGTTCAGCTTTGCCAGTTAGCTGTATCATTAGGTGGAGTTGAAACTTTAATCGAACATCCGGCATCTATGACACATGCAAGTATGAATAAAGAATTGAGACTCAAAGCGAATATAACCGATGGCCTTGTTAGACTGTCCGTCGGAATCGAAGATGCAAATGAGATAATTGATGATCTAAAACAAGCTTTGGATAAAATAAATTGATAACAAAACATCAAAATTTCTACTTTATGAACAAAAAGACTACGAAAAAGCAAAATCCTCTAAATGAGGATGTGCAATTCTGTACTGAATGCGGGAGCGAACTCGATGAATTTTGTTTTACAAATCAGGCAACTGATAAAGAGTTTTTAAAAAGAAACCATGAAAATTGTATTAAAATCGGTAAGTTTAAGGGGGACGTTTGTTCAAGAATTTATATTGCTTCGGAAAATGGTATTGACGATATTGTGTTGAACGAAGATTAAATTAAGAAAATAATTTATTGTTAAAAAGGGATTCATCAAGAGAATCCCTTTCTCAATTCTGGAAATTTATCTGTTACCTTCACTGCCTTTGAATAATGCTTGTAAATTTAAAGATGATACTTTTGATTTTGTAGCGAGAGAAACATAAGTCCTTGCTAAGGTATCTTTACCCGCGCCAAGCACTGTGCTAACGATTCCCAACGCTTCTGCTAAATCATCAGGTTTAATTTCTTTAAATATTCTTTTCCATATAGCTTCCTCAAGTTCATTAATGGCGGTTTGAACTTCGTATAAATCATATCCGGATGCAAATCTTTCCTTAGCGATTGTTTCAGCGTGGTTCATCATTGGGATAAGAGATTTGGTTTTCACGCTTTCAATTAATGTACTGTAAAGCATTCTGAGTTTTTCTTTGGTGCGCTCGTCACCATCTTTGTCATATCCTTGAAGTTTAACGCATTTCATGGAAGTGAATGCCTCGTTAACTATATCGTAAATATTTTCTTCGAGAAGTTTTTGAATATTCATAATTTGTAAGTTTAAATGTTTGCTGAATACAAAATACTTAAATTAAATTACGCTTTCAATATTGTTCTATTTGAACTGTAGATTAAATTATTAATAATTATATTGATTAAAAACTGATATCTATGGATAATACTTTTTTAATTTTAAGTCTTTTCCTGCCAAGAATTACATTAATTATTTATTATTTTCTTCATGCGATTCCTTATAATAATATTCCTATTATAGGAGATATCTTACTTGCAGTATTTTTACCAAGAGTTTTGATCCTGATATATATTGCCGATAATCTTGGTACAAGTAGCCATTGGTTTTGGATTCATTTAGTGGTAGCTGTGCTCGTTTATTTTTTCTCAAGTAATAAGGCTCAGAAAAAATGGAGAAAAAGAAGTTAAAAGTCTTTGTAATTTAATCTGGGACGGGCTTTTTGTTTGAACAGGTTTATTGATTCAAATTCTCAGAGTTATAACGAAATTTTAAATATCCGGTGAATGCAATCATAGCTGCATTGTCAGTAGAAAGTGATAATTCAGGGATGAATATTTTATAACCTTCAGTTTCGAGAGTGTAAAACATTTCTTTAAGTCTAAAGTTTGCAGAGACCCCTCCGGATATTGCAATATTTTTAACTTTATATAACCTTGCCGCTCTTAATGTTTTTTCAAATAAAGTCTGAACAATAGCTTCCTGAAAAGAAGAACAGATATCAGGTATAATAGAAACATCTCTCAGGTTATTAAACTTTATTTCTTTAAGAAAATATAAAACAGAAGTTTTTATTCCTGAAAATGAAAAATCATATGGATTTGATTTAATTATTGAAATTGGGAATTGGTGATAATTTTTATTCCCTTTCGCTGATAATTTATCAATTAATGGTCCTCCCGGATAACCTAAGCCCAGCATTTTTGCAACTTTATCAAATGCTTCTCCTGCTGCATCGTCCTGAGTTGAACCTATTATTTTATGTTCGAAATAATTATTAACCAATATTAATAAAGTATGTCCACCGGATACGATTAAAGAAATAAAAGGGAATTCAGGGGACTCCTTTTGTAAAAAAGAAGAATATAAATGTGCTTGAATATGATTTACCGGGATGAATGGTTTATTTAAAGAAATCGCTAATGATTTTGAAAAATTAAGTCCGATTAGTAAAGCACCTACTAAACCGGGCTCTGATGTACAAGCAATTAAATCTAATTCAGACATTTTAATCCCCGATTTTTCGATTGCGGAACTCAGAATATAAGGTAAATTTTTTAAATGTTCTCTTGAGGCAATTTCCGGAACAACACCCCCAAATTCCGAGTGAAATAATTGTGAAGATATTACATTCGAAAGAATGATGTTATCTTTTAAAATAGCAACGGATGTTTCATCGCAAGATGTTTCAATACCAAGTATATTCATTAAATATTTTTTATTATCTATATTGAATTAACATGTTATTAAAATTAAATTGTAAATGTGAATAAATATATAGCAAAATTTTTTCTTTTACTGTTCATTATTATAATATTTGATACAGGCTTGCATTCTCAGGTTAAATTACTTATCCCTATGGACTTGAGCCAGACAAACCATCTAAAAGCGTATGGAATAGCATATCGTCATTTAATGAGAAATCTCGAACTTGACTGGCTGCTAAACTACCGTGGTGGTTCTTTCATGTTTAAATTTTCCGGAGATTTAAAAAATGAATGTGAATCAAAAGGTGTCTATTATGAACAATTGGATGGAACACAAACCGCTCAGATATATGCATTTGTAAAGGATGAAAAAAACAACACTGACGTAGTAAGGCTCGAAAAAGTAGCAAAAATTGCAGTGTATGTTCCCCCAAATGCCTTACCCTGGGATGATGCAGTCAGACTTGTTTTAGAATATGCAGAAATTCCATACGACAGGTTATGGGATGAAGAAGTACTTCAGGGTAAACTGAAAGGTTATGACTGGGTTCATCTTCATCATGAAGATTTCTCGGGCCAATACGGTAAATTTTTTGCTACATACGGAACCGCCGATTGGTATCTAACGCAGAAAAATACAAATGAAGAAATGGCAAAAAAGCTTGGCTTTCAAAAGGTATCTAAACTTAAACTCGCAGTGGTAAAAAAACTTAAAGAATATATTGCTAATGGAGGATTTCTTTTTACAATGTGTTCTGCAACTGATACTTATGATATCGCCCTTGCTTCTCAGTATACTGATATTTGTGAATCGATGTACGACGGAGACCCTGCTGATCCAAATGCCAATAATAAGCTTGACTATACTGATTGTCTCGCTTTTGAGAATTTTAAGATAGAGATGAATCCTTATGTTTATAAATATTCAAATATTGATATTACACAGGATATGTTAAGTATAGGACAGTTTAATGATTACTTTACTTTAATTGATTTCTCTGCAAAGTTTGATCCGGTTCCAACAATGCTCAATCAATGTCATACAGCCCTAATTCATGGTTTTATGGGACAGACAACCGGCTTTCACAAGGAATTCATTAAAAAAGATATAACAATTTTAGCGCTTAACGAAAATTCAGATTTTGTTAAATATATACATTCAAACTATGGAAAGGGAACATTCACTTTCTATGGAGGTCACGATCCGGAAGATTACCAGCATTTAGTTGGTGCGAGACCAACAGACTTGAATAAATTTCCAAATTCCCCTGGTTACAGGTTAATACTAAATAATGTTCTATTTCCAGCTGCAAAAAAGAAAAAATTAAAAACATAGATTTGCATTGTTAATTTTAAGAATAATTTCTTTATTTTTAGTTCTTAGCTTCGTTTCCTGCGGAAAATCTTATATTGAAAAAAGCAATAACGTTGCTATTAAAGATGATTTCGGGAATGAAATCGTATTGGGAAAAACTCCTTCAAGAATTATTTCTCTTGCTCCAAGTATAACGGAAACACTTTATGCAATTGGTGCTGATTCTTTAATCTCAGGAGTTACTGACTTTTGTGATTATCCTGAGCAAGCAAAATACAAAAAAAAAGTAGGAGGAATGATTGATCCTGACCTGGAAACAATTATTTCTTTGAATCCGGATTTAATTTTGGTTTCAGCAGAAGGTAACTCGCAGAATACCTATCAGAGTTTGAAAAATCTCGGTTATAAAATATTTGCTTCGAATCCAAGAAATTTTGACGACGTTCTTAAAATGGTAAAAAACATTGGAGCTTTGACAAATCATATTTCTAAAGCTGATTCAGTTATAAACAAAATGATCAATCAAAGATCAAATATTCTATCAAAAGTTAAAAACTTGAAAACTGACACATGTTTTATATTAATTTCGATAACCCCATTAATGACTGCAAGTAAAAATACATTCGTTAATGAAATAATTAATTATTCAGGATTTTATAACCTTTATTCAGATGAGTCAATCCCTTATCCTGAAATTAATTTAGAAGATATTTTAAGAAAGAAACCAAAATACATTATATATCCTGCAAACTTAAAAGATTCAGTTAATTTGGAAAAATCAATTTTAAACATACAAAAGATTTTAAAACTTAATTCTAATTATTCTACAAAAAGAATTTTGATAATTGATGAAAACATTATTTTCAGGCCTGGTCCAAGAATGTTGGAAGCTTCCGAGATATTATTAAATAAAAGATTGAATCAGGGGTAAAAATTCATAGACAAAAAACATAGTATGAAAACTTAAAAGGTAGTATCGTCGCTATTATTTTCTTAAGTTTTTTTGTGTCAATCAAGATAATAATTCCGTAAAAGCAGTATGTAAAATATTGTTAATTCTTAACTTAGTTATTTTTTATTGATATTAGTATTTTTGGAATACTAATTGCTATAATAAACAATGCGTTATAAAGTGTCAAATTTAATTTAATCAAAATGGTGTTTCACAGTTGTTATGGTGTGCGTAAATTCGCATTAATAAGTTTACTCATTTCCTTTTTTATATTATTTAGCTCAAATAAGGATGTATACTCCCAAAACATAGATTCTTTGGATTTAGCATATAATTATTATAATTCCGGTCAGGTTAAAGAAGCTATAGATATATTCGAAAATTATATAAAAGGAAATCCGAAGGATACTAAAATATATTTGCAATTAGGGTATGCTTATTCAAATCTTAAGGATTTTGACAAAGCTTTTTATTATTTTCAGTATGTCGAATATAATTCTTCTGATAATGAGGAAATCGATAAAGCAAAAAACCAAATATATTATATCAACAAAGACAGAAAGAATCAAAATGTAACCGAACAAAGTGTTATTAAGGATACTACTATTTTAACGAATAATAAAAGCGAATTAGACTTAGCTTATAAATACTTAAATGAAGGTTACATTGAATCAGCTATTCCATTATTTGAAAATTATGTGAAGTTAAATCCCGACGCAAGTCAAATTAATCTTCAGCTTGCCTATATATATTTTAAAAAGAAAGATTATGTCAAAGCTCTAATTAAATTTGAATCTGTTGCTTCAAAGTCCAAAAATGAAGATGAAATATCATCATCAAAGGAAGCAATTATTGTCCTGAACCAGATGATTTCTACAAATTCAAACACTACCCTTGAATTGTATTTTTATAATGTGTATGATAGTTTTCAACAAAATTACATTTCGAATTTGTTAAGTCACTTGAATTTCAAAATTGCGAAGAACTTTTCCACTGGTGTATATTTGGATTTATATTTAGACAGTAGATCCAAACCTGATTTAATTTATAACGATAGATATGTAGAATTTGGAGGCTTTTGGAGAGTTTCCTTTCTTAAATATCTATCTTTTGAATTGCGAACCGGATATGTTAGAGAGATAGACCTTAAAAAAAATAGTTTTAATGTTAAACCGATATTAACATTTGGTATGAGAATAGGTGATGCCAAGTTCTATTCCGATAATAACGATGTTAAAAAAGAGTCTATTTTTATGGATATTTATTCGGCAGGATTATATGATTACAAATTCAGGAATTTCTTCGGACAAATATATTTACGTGAAACCATGAGATTTTTGACTGGAGGTTTTTCATTTATAGATTTTTATCTGGGACAAAATATTTTAGGAGATACAAAACAACTTGATTATAATAATTACGGGGAAATATCTGCTGGAATTGGTTTTAAACCGAGCATCATCAATTTCCCTGTCTTATTTGTTGAAGTATCGAATAAATTTTATTGGGTAGGCTCTGCGACAAGAAATTCTTTTCAGGTAAAAGCAGGATTCTTATTAAACTTTAATATACCGTTGTGATGATATACGATATATTTCATATATTGCTGTGGGTTACAGTTATAATACTCCTCATAAGCGGAATAGATGATTCATTCATAGATTTAATGTATTGGATAAATCGCAAGAAGTATAAAAATTCATTGCCCGGATTTTCTGAAATAGATGGGAAACCGGAGAAGCCGGTTGCAATTATAATTGGAGCCTGGAAAGAATATAAAGTAATAGGAAGAACATTAACTTTGGCTTTAAATAAGATTAAATATTCAAATTACAGAATATTTGTAGGAGTGTATCCAAACGATTTGAAAACTGTTAAAGTAGTAAGAGATATTGCAAGAAAAGATAAAAGGGTGATATTGTGTTTAAATATTATCGACGGACCAACTACAAAAGCTGATAATCTGAATAATTTATATTCCTGTCTTAAAGAATACGAAATATTAAATGGATTGTTTGAAATTATATTAATACATGATTCGGAAGATTTTATTCATCCCTTGTCATTAAAATTATTTAATTATTTTATTGCATATAAAGGTTATTACGGAATTCAAATTCCGGTTATTCCGATTAAAAGTAAATATGGTAGATTTTTTCATCGCACTTATTGTGATGCATTTGCTGAGCTTCATTCCAAAGATTTAATAGTTAGACAATCTTTAGGTTCCTTTGTGCCATTTGCCGGAACCGGAATGGGATTTAACCGTAATGCGTTTTTTTATCTTGAAACACAGGATGAGAAATATGCTCAGAAGAACATTCAGTCAAATCAGAGTTTAAATTCAGATGCAAATATGTACTCAAGAAGATCATTAAATGAAATTCTGTCAAGTTTGGATCGAGAGTTAGAAACACAAGAAACTAATACAAACTCCGAATTGAGATACTCAAGTGGACAAATAAAAGATATTTCTTCCCATAAAGAGATAAAGAAAAAAGTACCTTTTAAACAACTTTTGTTGTTATCAATAATACTTATTTTAACTGCAGTTGTTGTATTTAAATCAGGAAATGTTTCTTCAAATTCGAATGCAGGTTCTTCTATAATAAAAGTTGATAATAAACAGACTTCAAAAGGTGAGAAAACTGAAATAATCGATGATAATAATATTGTGGGCAATTTAATGGAATTCGAAGTAGAATTCATCGATCAACAACTTAAAATAGCGTATTTGAAGTCAAGTGACGGGAATTTCATGATACTTGAATCGTCATGGAATGTTGAATTCGAATGCTTTAGCGAGAGCAGATTCTATCAAAACAATATTCATTAATGCACCGGTATATGTTAATCAAAATAAAACAAATAATGGTCATGCAAAATATCAGGTTATTTTAGGGAATTATTCAACTTTAATCAGAAGCAAAATTGCAAGCAATGGAATTAAGAAAATTAATAAATTAACAACCACATATAATAATATAATGAGCACAAATATTCCTAATTCAAAAATAACTCAATTTCATTTGGATAATATCCGCTCGATTACTTATAAAGAATCCCAGCGTTCACTTGAGTTAATAGGCCTTGGTATAGATTGGGAGTTACTTGCAGGTTCAATTGCACAAAAGCTATCTTTATATGAAATAAAATACAATTCCAGTAATCTTGTTTTTGTATTAAAAGCTATAGCTTTGGAAATTCTGTTTGATATTCCAATTTCGAAAATTAATGCTGAAATATCTGACCGAAAGAGTTTTCAGGTATTTCTGGGAATACACAATGCAATTGAGATTCCAGAAAGTTTACTTTGTATTGAAGTTAAAAAAGCTCTTTTGGAAAAAGGATTATTTGATAGTTTCTTAACATTATTGGAAACAGTTTTATCCGAAAATAAAATTAAGAAGGATATTGAACGTAATAGCGGAACAATCGATTTAAAATTAGAACAGTTGGAAGAAAAACTCCGGAAGTTTAAAAATATTGAACCCGATTCAGTATTTGTAGAAGATAAAAATATTGAAAATGATTCTACTATAATCTCGAAACTTGAAAATTTTAGTAAACAACTTGAAAATGCGACAAAATCGCAGAATGAACCCAGCATCAGAAGATTAAAGACATTAGATGAGAAATTAAAAGATGTAAACGAGAAAATCGATTTATTATTTGATAAACATGTTCTTAAAACAGAAAAAGAGAAAACCGATTCCCGGGAACAACTTTTTGATTCAAATATTTTGAATCAAATGAAATCAATAAAACAAAATACAGAGAATCATTATCAAACAACTGAATCGAGGTTAAAACACAATGAAAATGAAAAAGAAGTATATAAGAAATTATTTGATTCTTTCTATAATCAACTGCAAAATATCTCAGGAACTCATAAAACAAAACGCGAATTAATCTCAGATAATTTTTTAGAAAAATCTGCAAAACAAGAATATGTTCAGACAACATTAACTAAAACGCAGGAAGATATAAATGAAAAGCTACAGAAAATTGAAGATGAAATAAAAAAATTATTTGACAAAATCGAACAAAGTGAAACTCTAAAAACTCAGGCAAATCGTGTTTCACACTCAATCCAAAAACTTGAAGAGCCTGGAATCGAAGCTGAACCAGAGAATTTTATCGATCTTAATAAAACAAAGAAATATCATATATTCAATAACGCAAATCTCACAGAAGACTATGAACTGGGATTAAGATTTCACAAATTAGGGTTTAAAACGGCTTTTATAAACATGCGAGCTGACGAGAAAGATGAGAATACTAGAATTGCTACCGCTGAATATTTTCCAAATACGTTCTGGGGTTCAGTCAAACAAAGATCAAGATGGATTGCAGGTATAGTATTCCAAAACTGGAAAATACATAAATGGGATGGAAACATAAGAACCAGATATTTTTTACTAAGAGATAGAAAAGCATTATTAAGTTTCTTTGGAATATTTTTATCCAATTTAGTATTCGCATATTTAATAATTTATATGATTGGTCTTGCAATTAATTATCCCGTTCCTGAACCAAGTGTTGAAAAAGGTTCATTGTTATACTATTTTATGATAGGAACTTTATTTTTTCTGATAACAAGAGTAGTACATAGATTTGCCTCAACTTATAACTGGTACGGATTTAAGTATGCAGCATTAAGTTTGGTGAGATTAATTTTTGATAATTTTATTAATCTTTTTGCTACAGTAAGAGCCCTCAAAGTGTATAAAGCAAATAAAAAACGAACAGTTTGGGATTCTACAGAACACTATTAAAAGGAATTAATATTTTTTAATGTTCATTCGGGTGTATATTTTTATAAAATTAATGTAGGGAATTTTTCTAAAGTGAAAAAAATAGATTTAAACAAATAATCCAATTAGAAATTGAATTTGAAACCCTTTTGTTTTAATTAACAAAAGGGTTTTTATATTATATTTATTGTAATAATAATAAAAAAGAAACAGATTATAATTTAATTAGAACTTATAAAACGTTATATTTATAATTATTTTAAAATAATGTAATACTAGATTGATATCACTTTTTGAAATAACAATAAATTATGGAACCAGGTACCTATTTGACAATATTAATTTAAGAGTTTCAGGAAAAGAACGATATGGATTAATAGGTGCGAATGGAGCAGGAAAATCGACTCTTTTAAAACTAATTTGTGGAATCCAGCAACCGGATTCGGGTGAAATTGTTATATCAAAACATACGACAATCGGATATCTGCCTCAAGAAACAGTAAATCTTATCGGGAAAACTGTTTTTCAGGAAGTATATGATTCTGCTGAAGATTTGACATATATACGAAATGAAATAAGGGACATTCAATATGAAATTGAAAACACTGTCGACAGAAACTCCGAAGTTTATTTAGATTTACTAAATGAATATTCTGAACTTCAGGAGAAATATCATTTATTAGAAGGGTATAAACTTAATTCTAAAGTTGAAAAAATATTACTGGGATTAGGGTTTCAGGAAAACGATTTCAACAGACCATCCGAAGAGTTTAGCGGTGGATGGCAAATGAGAATTGCTTTAGCAAAACTGCTTCTCCAAAATCCATCAATATTGCTTCTTGATGAACCTACAAATCATTTGGATATTGAATCACTTATTTGGCTGGAAAATTATCTTATCAATTATTCAGGAGCAATTTTAATAGTATCACACGATAAAAATTTTCTAAATAATATTACGAACAATACAATTGAAATATTTAATGGTTCTTTGACTTCATATTCCGGAAATTATGATTTTTTTCTTGCCGAAAAGGAAAAAAGAAAAGAACTGACAGAAAATCGAATACGGAACCAGCAAAAATATATTAAAGAACAAGAAAAATTTATTGAAAGATTCCGATATAAGGCGACGAAAGCAAAAGCTGTGCAAAGCCGAATCAAAATGCTGGATAAAATAGAATTGCTGGAAGAAATTGAAAATGATAAACATATAAGATTCTCTTTCCCGCCAGCATTACATTCAGGTAAAATTGTAATGGAAATAAAAAATCTATCAAAAAGCTATGATGGTAAAGAAAATGTCCTTGAAGATATTAGCCTGGTTTTTGAACGAGGTGAGAAAATTGCATTTCTTGGAGTAAATGGATCGGGAAAATCGACATTATCCAGAATAATTGCAGGAATTGAACCCTATGATTCAGGTACCATTAAGGATGGCCACCTGGTAGAAAAAAAATATTTTGCCCAAAATCAGGCTGAAGAACTCGATCTCGATTTAACAATTCTGGAGACAATGGAAAGAACATCTAAAAATGATTCCAGAATAAATTTGAGATCAATTTTAGGCGGATTTTTATTCAGAGGTGATGATGTATTTAAAAAAGTTGGAGTTCTTTCAGGAGGGGAAAAATCACGTTTAGCACTGGCAAAAATGCTCGTTGAACCATCTAATTTTCTGATTCTCGATGAACCTACAAATCATCTGGATATTTCATCTAAAGACATTTTAAAAAGTGCATTAAATAATTATAGTGGAACAGTAATTATTGTTTCTCACGACAGAGAGTTTATTGATGGAATTATAAATAGAGTTATTGAGTTTAAATCAAAAAAAATCAACATATTTAATGGTAATAGTTCAGATTATCTAAAATATAAACATAATAAAGAAATAAAATCAGAAATAGAAAATTCTATAGATATTTCGGGTGAAAATTCCGAAACCGTTGAAAATCCCTGGCTTATTGGAAAGCTAAAGAAAAAAGAATACAAAAAGAAGCAAACAAAATTTAAAAAAATTATATCTGAATACGAAAATAAAATAGCAGCTCTTGAAACACGAAAAAAATCTATAGAAGAGATGATGATAGATCAAAATTTTTATAAAGACGTAAATAAAGCAGTTGAAATAAAAAATGAATATGAAGATATTCTTCTCAAAATTAGAAAACTAAGTGTTCTTTGGGAAAAGGAAATAGAAAATTTAACAAGTTTTGAAAAACAAAACAAAATGGAAGGAGAATAAAATGAAGAATATTTTATTACTTATTTTCGCAATTACTCTTTTAACTTCAGGTTATATTAAAGCCGGTGATGGTTATGAAAAAGATCCAAGGAACAAAATTAGTTTTTCTAATACAAGTAAGTTCTTGCAGGACTATAAACTTGCTAAAAAAGAATTTAATTATAAAACAGGGAAATTAATAGAATTCTATGTAGATTTTCAATTAGGTGCGTCCGGAACAAATGCAAATATTACGAAAGCCCCCGGAAGTACTGGTGGTGAATATACAACCACATCGAAACTTGGATATACGACTGGAGCATTGGTTTATTTGAATTTATTTAATATGGTCAGCTTTTCAACAGGTTTAAGTTTCAATGGTAGGAGTTTTGGAGTAACTACTCCCAGTTATGGTTTCGATACCGCTCAAATAAAACCGGGGAAAACTTCATACATAAGAGGTAATTATTTAGATATTCCTTTAAATTTCAATATTGGCGGAATGTTAACTGAAAAATTCGGATTGTGGTTTAACGGGGGTCCATATTTTGCAGTTCTCCTGAGTTCACCTTCTGATAATGGAACAGGTCTAGGATATAAAAATTTTGATTTGGGATTGGTTGGAGTATTAACCGCAAATTATGTATTTGCTTACCCATTCAGTGTCTTATTAGGTACTTCTTTCAAATATGGAGGATTGAATAATCTTGGAAGTACATCATTCGTTGATAAAATAACTACTACAAATTATTCTTTCTTTACCGGACTGAGATTTCAATTATAATAATCAAGTAAAAGAATATTTATATACAACTGATCCAAGGAGTATTATACTTTTATGAAAATTGGTAATTATGATGTTTATAAAATAAAGACCGGTTTATTTAAACTGGATGGAGGTGCAATGTTTGGTGTTGTGCCGAAATATCTATGGAATAAAACCAATCCTGCCGATGACCGGAACAGAATTGAAATGTGTACAAATTCTTTATTTATTAATAATGGAAATAGGAAAATACTTATAGATACTGGTATTGGTAATAAGTTGAACGATAAACTTAGGGATATTTATGCTGTTGATAATTCTATGTGTTCGCTTGAGAATTCATTAAAAGAAATAAATATCAGACCGGAAGAAATTACAGATGTAATATTAACTCATCTTCATTTTGATCATTGCGGCGGGTGTACTTATTACGACGATGAAAACCAGCTAAATTTAACATTCCCTAATGCAGTTCATTACGTTCAGAAAAAACACTATGATTGGGCTAAAGATCCCACTGAAAGGGATAAGGCAAGTTTTATTCAGGACGATTATGAACCTCTTATCAAAAACAATAATCTAAAATTGTTGGAGGGAAATTATAAGTTTGATGATTTCATTTCTTTAGAAGTAGTAAATGGCCACACTCCATTTATGCAAATAGTAAAAATTTGTGATGAAAAATCAAATATTATTTATACAGCAGATTTAATACCAATGGCTTCGCATATTCCGGTTCCATATATTATGGGTTACGATTTATTACCTCTCATAACACTTCAGGAGAAAAAAATATACTTACAGAATGCAGTTGATAATAATCAATTCTTCTTCTTCGAACATGACAGGTATACGGATTGTGCTTCGGTAGAAGAAAAAAATGGTGCCTATTTTTTAAAGGATAAAATAAAATTTTAAAATTTGCAATTTTCATTTATTGATTCTTGTATAGTTATTGTTTACCTGATTGGAAGTGTAGTGTATGGAATTATTTCAGCCGGAAAACAAAAGAACTCTAATGATTATTTCCTGGGTGGTAAAAGACTTTCATGGTGGGCTGTAGGTTTTTCCATTGTGGCTTCAGAAACGAGTACTTTAACATTTATCAGCATTCCTGGATTAGCATACAAAAGTAATTTCTTTTTCCTGCAATTAGTATTTGGTTATTTTATCGGAAGAATGTTTGTAACTTTTTTCTTCATTCCGGCATATTATAAAGGAAATTTGGAAACCGCATATGATTTTCTTGGGAAAAGATTTGGTTTACTGTTGAGAAAAGTATCATCTTCAGTTTTTATTGTTACACGGGTTCTTGCATCCGGAGTAAGATTATTTGCTACCGCAATTCCGGTACATTTAATCACCGGATTGGATTATCCTGTTTGTATTGCAGTAATTGGCATTTTCACTTTAATTTACACTTATTTGGGAGGTTTAAAAGCAGTTGTCGCAATGGATGTGGTTCAAATGTTCATCTATATAGGCGGTGCAGTTGCATCATTATTAATTATTTTCAGCTACCTTCCAAATGGGGCACAGGATGTTTTCAATTTCGCTGCGTCTAATGGACAAAATAAATTCCAATTATTTAATCTCAATTTTACGAATAGTTTTGGAGAATTTTTTGCTTCCCCATACACTCTTGTGGGGGCTCTTCTTGGAGGTACATTCCTTGCAATGGCTTCTCATGGAACTGATCAGCTTTTAGTTCAGCGTTTATTAGGGTGCAAATCAAAACGAGAAAGCCAGAAAGCATTAATTCTTGATGCTTCTTTGATTGTTCTGCAATTTGCTTTCTTTTTATTTTTAGGTGTTGCTCTTTACACTTTCTACAATGGTGTTTCATTTGAAAATTTAACATTAAACTCGACAGGACTTAAACTGTCGTCTTCTGATGAAATATTCCCTAAATTTATAATAGAAAACTTACCGGTCGGAGTTGCGGGTATTGTAATCGCAGGTGTCCTTGCCTCCGCCATGGGAACATTATCATCAGCAATCAGTTCATTAGCGTCGTCAACGTATTTAGACTTATTTCAGAATAAAAAAACAGATTCAGTCCAAAATCCCCGTATCGAAATGTTTTGGTCCAGAATTTTTACTCTGTTATGGGGTGTAGTTTTGATTGGCGGAGCAATGCTTTTCAGGGATACGAAAAATCCGGTTGTAGAATTAGGTCTTTCAATTGCTTCCTTTACATATGGTGGCTTACTGGGTACGTTCCTGCTTGGTCTGTTTTTCAAATATTTGAAACAGATTGATGCGTTAATAGGTTTTATTGCAGGAATTTTAGGAATGGTATTCGTAATTTACTTCACAAAAATAGCATACACTTGGTACACTATTATAGGTGTTTTTACTACTATTTTTATTGCAAATCTTATATATTTTATACGCATAAAATTTTTCAGAATTAACTCTTAATGAAATAATTAATTGGGTGAAGTATTTTTAAATATTGCTCTCGATTTGCCGATTTATAAATTATTCACATATAAAGTACCCGAAAATTTAATCAAGGAAATCGAAATTGGAAAACGAGTTTTGGTTAATTTTTCAGGGAAAATATTAACAGGATTTATTGTTGACATTACTGGAAACACTAAATTAAAGAATGTGAAAGATATAAAATCGGTTTTAGATAGCGGGAAATTAATCGAAGAGGAATATATCGAGTTTAGCAACTGGTTATCTCAATATTATATTCAACCAATAGGGGAATTTATTTTTTCAGCTATACCTTCAAAAATTAATCTCAAAACAGATAGGTATTATACGTTAAATAACAATTATGTCGAATATCTTGACAAAGCAAATTTGAAAAATGACTTCTACTTTAAAATTATTGAGCTATTCAAAAGTACAGAATATCAGTTAACTAAAAAACAAATCGAAAATAAGCTAAGAACTTCCGATATTACAAGTTATCTGAAAACTCTTGCAGATTTGTATATAATGAATTCTTTTAACAAGTTTTCCCGAATATTATCTGAAAAAATAATAAAATTAATAATCAGAAATTTTGAATTAGCAGACGCCGATAATATTCTAGGGGATATAAAATCTGACAATCAAAGAGAAATATTAAAATTAATAATTGAAAACGAAGCTATAGAACAAAGTGTAATAAATAAAAAAATTAAATCAGCTTATCAGGCAATTAACTCTCTCCAGAAAAAAAATCTTATAAAAATAGAAGAAGTCCGGAAATATCGTGGATTTAAATCACTTCTGAAAGAAACTCAAAACAATATAACCTATAATAAAGAGCAAATTGATGCAGTTTCAGAAATTCAGAATGCGATAGATATAGGAAACTTTAGTACATTTTTATTATTCGGAGTAACAGGAAGCGGGAAAACGGAAGTCTATATGCAGATTATTAGAAATGTTCTTGAAAAAAATAAAACTGCAATTGTATTAGTTCCTGAAATATCACTTACTCCTCAGTTAATTCACCGATTCCAGGAAAGATTCGGTAATTTAATAGGGGTTATACACAGTAAATTATCTGAAGGACAGAGATTAGATACTTTTGATAAAATATTAGATGGTTCAATTAAAATTGTCATAGGTGCAAGATCTGCATTATTTGCACCACTCAGGAATATTGGAATTATAATAGTTGATGAAGAACATGATTCTTCTTATAAACAAAATTCTTCTCCAAGATATAATGCCCGGGATGCAGCTATTGTGAGAGCTAAATTAAATAATGCTGTCGTAGTGTTGGGTTCTGCCACACCTTCAATTGAAAGTTTTCATAATGTTTCTATCGGGAAATATCAACTACTTACAATTATGAAAAGGGCAAGTGACATAAAACTTCCCGAAGTAAGGATTCTCGATTTGAATGAGTCAAAAAGAAAAAATGGAATTAATGCAGGAGATGATTTTTTGGCAGTTATAGACAAAGTTAGGGTCAGATTTCTATCGAAAGAACTTATTTACAAAATAGCAGAAAAGTTGCACAAAAATGAAGGAATCATTTTACTTCAGAACAGAAGAGGGTATCACTCATATTTAGAATGTGTCGACTGCGGTAATGTTGAAATGTGTCCAAGATGCAGTGTATCACTTACTTATCATAAAACTTTCAATTATTTAAAGTGTCATTATTGCGGATTTTATAAAAGTTTAATCACAAAGTGTTCAAATTGTTCTTCAGCGAGAATTATCAATAAAGGTGCAGGAACAGAAAAAGTTGAAGAAGAAATATCGAAACTGTTTCCGGATGCGATAATGAAAAGAGTCGATTCAGATGTTATCAAATCAGATAAAAAATACCAGGAAATATTGAGAGATTTTTATAATGGGAAAATTAATATCCTGGTTGGCACTCAAATGATTTCTAAAGGCTTGGATTTTCCTAAAGTAACTTTGGTTGGAATAATTAATGCAGATATTGGTTTGCTTTATCCTGATTTTCGGGCGACGGAAAAAACATTTCAAATTCTTACACAAGTATCCGGCAGAAGCGGGAGGAGTTTTCTGGAAGGGGAAGTGCTAATTCAGACTCATCATCCTGAATACAGAGTATTTAATTATGTTATGAATCATGATTATCTGAACTTTTATAAATATGAAATTAAAAATCGGGAAATTGCAAAATATCCTCCATTTTGCCGTATTGCTTTAATTGAGTTAAAAGCGAAAAATAAAATATTATGTGAATCAAAGATTAAAGAATTATACAATGTTATCAAGAACCAGGATACAAAAAATTTTCTTGAACTGCTTCCACCGGGTCCTCCTTTATTTTCAAAACTGAAGGATATGTATCGTTTTCATTTATTAATTAAGTCTTTTAAATCTAAAGATATTTCGGGTAGATATCTTATTAATTCACTCAATATTGCGAAAGATTATTCAGAACAAAACTTCCCGAACACAGTTCGAATGACAATAGATATGGATGCTTTAGAGATGCTGTAATAGAATGTGCCCCTGCAAGGATTTGAACCCTGACTAGCGGTTCCGAAGACCGATGTGCTATCCATTACACTACAGAGGCATTATTATTTAATTCAAAAGTAATTATTTCCAGAATAATTTCCACTGCAAATAGAATTTCATTGTCGCTTAATGCAAAAAAAAAATCCCCGGTATATTTTAATTACCGGGGAATAATTAACCTGAAATGCAATTATAAAATTTTACATATATAAAATGATTTTCAACATATAAAAATGTATTTTCTAAATTTTATTTTATCAACATTAATTTCTTTGTTTCACTAAATGAACCGGATTCCATTCTATAATAATAAACACCGCTTGCAAGGTTTGTTCCATCGAAATCAACCATATAATACCCCGGCTGTTTAATTTCATTCACAAGTGTAACTAATTCACGTCCTAAAATGTCAAATACCTTTAGCGTAACTAAATTTGCTTTTGGAACTGAGAAATTTATTTTAGTAATTGGGTTAAATGGATTCGGATAATTTTGAGATAAAGAATAATAAATCGGAATACCATTATTGCCATTATTAATATTTGTTATTGCATTGATGGTAAGACTAATATTCGGTCTTGCAGTGTATGAAGTTGATGGGGTTGTTATATCAACACATCCATTTCCTGAAGATAAATCCTGATGCTGATGTTTTAACTGATTTTGAGAATTTGCTGTTCCGTTAACTGTAGTATTCTCTGTATACGAACTATTATTGAAACAAATTTCAATCACCAAATTATCATTACCATTCCATTGGAATGGAGTGGTAAAATCAACATATTGCCAGCCTGAACCGGAAACTGTATATCCGGCTGAAGGTGAATACACAGTTGTAAACCCGGTAGTTTCAAATGCAGTCAAGCTTGAACCTGAAAAGTTCTTGAGTTTAATATTGAAACCATTCATTACTTGAGAAGATGCACTCGTTACATCAAAACCAATTCTTGTAACCATACCACCTTGAGAAACACCTGTTGCTAATATTTCAGCAGAAGTATATAACATTTGAGTTCTTGAATCCATATAGTAAGTATAATAAGGATATCCGCAGGAAGTTGTCCCGTTACCAATAATAGCAATATTTTGACCAATTGTAGTATTTAGTGAATCTGCACACGATATTCCGAGATTCCCATTAAATACCAAATTGAATTTAGCAACATGACCTGCAGGAGTATTTGCAGCTGCCGTAACACTGAAAGATCTTATTATGGAATCGTTTACCAAAATGTTACCATAATTAATATTATTTGAATTAATCGTAACGAATGGATCCGTGGACGATATGGTTCCTACAACATTATTTACAATCGAACTTCCTATATTTTTTATTCTAATTTTCAAACCTACAGTTTCACCTGCATCCCATCTACCATTGTTATTTCCGGTCGAATCGTTAATCAAATAATTTGCATATTTTAAAACTGGCGAATGTGCCACAATATCGAAATAACTAACCCATGTTTCAGAACCACTTGTCGCAATAACTGTAAATGTAACATTTGTATTATTGGGAATATTATTTGCGACGGTATAAGCAAATGCATCAATTTTCAGGACTGTACTTCCTGCATTAATATTACCAAATGATTCCGATGAATCAGTCATAGTAATAAATGAATTCGTAGTAGTTACTTTAACGTTGACACCATTTGCAATAGCAGACCCAACATTTCTTAATCTTAAAGCTAATTTATTAGTTTCACCATAATCCATTAATCCGTTTCCATTCCCGAGTGGTGAAGCATCATTTATTGCAACAGAGTCTTTAACACAATATGGTCCTGAAGGCGGGATTACATTAACATTAGAATTATATCTATAATAATTTTGTTTCGTGATAGTGACTTTTAAAACTTGACCGGGTATTTGTGTTCCTGGTAAAGAGACTGCTACTGGAGAACCAGTACCGGTTGCGGTTCCAAGCAGTGTGGTATCTAATGATATAGCAATAAATGAACCGGCATTTGCAGTTACATTAAATGAATTTACACCTGATAGAACAACGGGATTATGAGAAACAGTCAAATTCATCGGAACCTCTGAATACAAATTTAAAAATGCATCCCCGTGCATATGGAATAATCTGTATGTGACATCTTTGTATTGTGGAATATTTGGCCAGCTGGACTGTTTAAGAAAATATTTTCCTGCCGCCATTCCAAAAGCCGGTTTCAAACCTCTGGGCAAGGGATTTGGAGTAAAGTCGGGCATAAAATTTGGCCACAAGTTGTTGTACATACCCCATGCATATGTATCATTTACAAATGAATATGATGTTTCAGTTGGTCCCACAAATCCAAGAGCACCGGAATTTTGACCGTTATAAGTATACCTGTGAAATACTTCACCAAAACTAACAGGATTATATTGGAAAGCACCGGTTTCGCAATTAATAGTATAGACGAAAGTAAGATCAGTATTTGTTAATCCGGATATATTTGAAGTAGTATATGCAGGTTCACCCCATCCTGTGTACATACCATGATCACGATGTTGAAGAATAAATGCACCTGAATTTATAGCATTATTTACCATGGTTGCATTACCGCCATCCCAACCACCTAAAGAATCGGGTGTCATAGGGATATACCCTTTTCCGATAGTCCCAAAATAATTCACAACTAACGGAGTATTAGGATTTGTCGACCATTGATTCCCGGGAGTACCTGAATAAATTTTATTTATTCTTACAGGTTGTTTATTTAAAACCTTACTCCAGAAACCCCCCATAACTTCGGAGCAAATCTGGAACCATCTTTCAGTTTGCCAACCAAGTGCAGTAATAGGATGAAGATAAAAATTCGGATTTGTAGGAGGTGCTTTTTCATAATTTAAAAATTTTGTGACCATAACTTGCAACTGTGAAGCATCATTAGCTGTTATTCTAGAAAATACAATATCAGGCATAGTGTCATTATTTACGTCGGCATACCAGTTATCATTTGCAAAATTTGGATACCCATCTGGATGAATTTCTAACTTTGATATAACATTAATATTTGCATCAGTGCCGTAATCTCCAAGAAGCATTATGGCTGCGGGTTTAATTGTCCAATTATTGTATATATTTGCAACCCAGTTTTTAATCGTTGTCACATCGTTTCCACCTATATCTGATAGTTTAAAAACACCGGTTTTAATGCCTTGTTGAATTCTGAATCTTTTAACAGTATCAGCCCATGCCGTATAACTTGGACCGTTAGGGGTAATTATTACATATTCATAACCGTTTGCATCAGTAAAATTATACCTGTGATCAAAATCTATTACAGGAAGAGATGCATAATTCAAAAGAAAATCACTTAAAATTGGTTCCCACCATCTGTTTCTGAATAAATCATTTCCAAAATGTCCATTTCCTCCTGTAAAATTTAAATCAACTTTCAAATCTCTGTAAATTGTCAGTTCCCTTGTAATGGGATTATATTGGAAAGGAGTTATACCTACAACAACTGCATCCACACCTCGAATCTTTGAGACCGAAGAAACAATAACAGGGCTTTCAGGGTATAGTTGATTTTTGTTATAAATCGAAGGATTTTTCACATATTTTAAAGGAGTCGGATCATTATCTAAAGGAACATTAGGTGCCGGAGCGATATCAATATCTTTTATAACCTCAGACCGGGAGGAAATTATTTTGTAAGTTACCTGAGAGCCTTGTGGAACAGCAATGTATCGCCCTGTTCCTGCCAAATCAGGTTTACCGGGATCACCGGAAAGAAAAATTCCGGGAAGTTTTACAGCTTTCAAATTCATGCCATCAACAGGGATATCTATAAGATACAAATTACTTATTGAAAAATTTATTTCAACGTTCGACGAACTTTGATTTATTACAGACATTCCATCAGGTCCCCACGGATTGCTGTATTTTAATTGTTGGGAATAAAGATTTGCATTAGATAGAAAAAACAAATACAATACTGTTGAAACCATCAACGAATAGAAGTAATTATTTTTTTTCATTATTTTAAAGAATAAATTTATAAAATATTTTGAATTAATTTTTCAATTAAACGAAGTGTTTTATGTGATTGAGACATAAAATAAAATTTGATTTTTACACGCTTTACAATTTATAAAAGATAAATTTCAAATTAAACACAAAATTATTTTTTTAATAAATCATTGATTTATACAGAAATAAAAGTTCCCAATATTATTATTTAAACCTTAATAATTCTCAATTTATACTATATAAAAGCGAGTTTAAATATTTCTTAATTCATTGAGAATTGAAAAGCAATATTGTATCTTTAAGATTATATAATAAAATTTAATTTATAGTGGAATTAAATATTAAAAAATTAGAGAATTGTAAGCGAGAATTCACAGCCGAACTTAATTATCAGGAACTGATACCACATTTTGACTTAGCTCTTGTTGAATACCGTAAAAAGATCTCAATTCCCGGATTCAGGAAAGGAAAAGCTCCAATAAATATGGTAAAAAAGCTCTATGCTGATAGTATAGAATACTCTGCTTTAGAAGATATCGCAAACGATGTTTTCATACATTACCTGGATGACAATCATATTCATATTATTGATAAAGGAAATCTTACAGATATCGATTATAAACCTAAGGAAAAACTTACCTTTAATATCGTTTTTGAGGTTTTACCTGAAGTAGAACTTCAAAATTATAAAAATTTGAGTTTAACTAGAGATAAATATTTAATTAATGATTCAATAATCGATGATGAAATTAAAAATATACGTTTTAATTTTGCACAATATGAGCTTGATGGGGAAGCATTGGATGATGAATACAGAATAACCGTTGATTCTCAGGGTTTAGATGATTCTGGAAATATTATTATAGGTGACGCTACTAAAGATATGAAAATCTATCTCGGGAATAAAAACATGTTCCCTGAATTCAAGGAAGGACTTAAAAATATTAAAGAAAATGAAGAACGTATAATTGATACGAAAAATAGTGAAGGAAAACCTAAAAAAATTAGGATTACTTGTACAAAAGTCGAAAAAATAATTTATCCCGAATTAAATGAAGAATTTTTTAAGAAAGCTACGGGAAAAGAATTTAAAACCTCAGAAGAATTTCGAAATTATATAAAGGACGAAATTACAAATTATTATGTTAATATATCAGATAAAAAATTAGAAAAAGATATTATTAACGAAATAATTAAGGAAAATGAAATTGAAATCCCCGATAAATTCGTAGAAAGAATATTAGGGGGATATTGGGAAGATTATACAAAGATGTATAAAAAAGCAAAATTTACCGAAGAGGATCAGAAAGAATATAAAAAATCAAGACGAGTGGATGCAATTGTACAGGCTAAATGGTTTTTTTTCAGGGAAAAACTAATTGAGCTTGAGAAAATAGAGGTATCAGAAGAAGATTATATTGATTTTGCAGAAAAGAATATTAAACTATATAATCTGCCATTAACTCCTGATGTTTTAGTGAAAACATATAAAGAAAATAAAGATATAAATTATTCTATACTTGAAGATAAAATATTTAAGTATTTGATAGATAGTTCTGAAATAAAAGATTCAGAAAAAGATTTAAGTAAAACACAATCAGAAGAAGAAATTATTTCTTAATTAATAAATAATATTAAAATGGATTTCACAAGTATTATCAAAAAGAACGAAGACTTTATTAATAATAATTTAGATAAAGCCAGACATATAAAAAGTCAGTTAGTCCCGATAGTCGTAGAATCAACTTCAAGAGGAGAAAGGGCTTATGATATTTATTCGAGATTATTGAAAGAAAGATTAGTTTTTCTGGGGACTCCAATTTTTGATGAAATTGCATCTTTGATTGTTGCACAACTATTATTCCTGGAATATGAAGATCCTGACAAAGATATTCTTCTATACATTAATTCTCCCGGGGGAAGTGTCAGCGCCGGTTTAGCGATTTATGATACTATGAGTTATATTCGTAGTGATGTTTCTACAACTTGTGTAGGGATGGCAGCCTCTATGGGACAAATCCTTCTGACAGGAGGAGCAAAAAATAAGAGAATTGCATTACCTCATTCCAAAATAATGATGCATCAGCCATTAGGGGGAACGCAAGGTCAGACAACTGATATTGAAATTTATACTAAAGAAATGGTACGTACCAGGGATACTATTTATAAAATAATATCATTTCACACCGGTAAAACAGTCGAACAAATAGCGAAGGACGCCGAAAGGGATAATTACATGTCTTCTGAGGAAGCTAAAGATTATGGATTAATAGATATGATATTGAACAAAAGAGAGAAACCCGAAAAGAAGGGTTAATCAGAAAATCATTACTTTTAGTTTCTATTAAATTATATTTCTTTAAAGTAAGCATCAATATTTCTTATTTTATTATTTTAACCATTTGAATGAGCTATAAAAAAGTTAACCGAGTAATAGGTTTATTTGTATTATTTCTTTCATTTTTAGTTTATACCTTAACCTTACAGCCTTCTTTTTCGTTTTGGGATGGAGGAGAATTACTCGCAAGTTCATTTTCTTTATTAGTTCCTCATTCACCGGGCTTTCCTCTGTATACCTTAATCGGAAGAATTTTTACAATATTACCCTTTTCTTCAGATTTTGCCGTCAGATTGAATTTGCTTTCAGTCTTTTCCGCATCGTTTACCATAATGCTGGTATACTTTATCTCAACAAAATTAATCAAAGAATGGAAAGGTGAGCCCAAAAACAATTCAGATATTTTATTTATATCCGGGTCCTCTTTGATTGGTGCTTTGGCATTTGCTTTTAGTGAAAGCTTTTGGTTCAGTTCTTCAATAGCCGGAGTTAATATCGTTGGAAACTTGTCTCTTGCTTTGTGTATCTATCTTGTTTTTCTTTGGTGGGAAAAATCAGACGAAAACAACAGTGATAAATATTTGTTGCTGGTTATGTATTTAATAGGATTATCATTTGGTATAAATTCATTTCTAATATTTATTATTCCTGTAATAGGGTTAATTTATTATTTTAAAAGATTTGATTATTCTTTCAAATCTTTTTTAATAGCAATTGCGGCAAATGTATTTCTTACAGTATTGATATTTTGGTTAATTGCTAAAAAGTATCCCCAGATATTAAGCTGGAATTTATTATTAGGATTATTAATATTTTTATTGATAATTGTTCTTGTTATAGTTTATTTGATTAGAAAGAATAATAAAACTATCTTATTTGCAATTCTGTCTATATTTCTATTAGTAATTGGTTATTCCACATATTTTTCAGTACTCCAGAGATCCTCAGTTCCGAATTTACCAATTAATTATACTAGCCCTTCCAAAATTGAACTATTAGCACCATATATAGAAAACGAGCAGTTTAATATTAATTCATCAATTTGGCAAAGAAGATATTCACAGGACCCGCAGTTTAGCAGAACTTGGGAAAAATATAGTGGCAACGGGGATTTTATGTGGAAATATCAAATAAATGAAATGTTTAATCGTTATCTTTTCTGGCAATATATTGGTAAAGCAGGGAATAAATTAGGAGATGGATTCGATTATAGTAAATTTTATGCAATCCCTTTTCTGATTGGCATAATAGGCATGTTCTATCAATTTCGTAAAAATTGGAAAATGGGTTTTGTAATTTTGATGTTGTTTTTCATTACAAGCATTTTCACAGTCATATTTTTGAATTTTCAGGATCCGCAATCGAGGGAAAGAGACTATTATTTCATACCGGCATTTATGATTTTTTCAGTATGGATAAGCACTGGAATCGCTGCATTAATAAATCAGGTAATTTTTTTTAATAAAGGAAAAGGTGTAATGCTTTTATCCATAATGATTACATTTCTGGGTTTAGTTTTTATACCCGGAAATATGTTTAGAGTAAATTATCAACAGCAGTCGAAAGTTGGTAATAGTTTAGCATTCAATTATGCTTATAATATTCTTCAAAGCGTTGAAAAAGATGCAATACTATTTACAAGCGGAGACAATGATACATATCCTTTGCTTTGTCTTCAGACTGTATATGGAATTCGTCAGGATGTTCGGATAATTAATATTCCCTTAGCTCAAAATGATTGGTATAATCTTCAATTAAAAAATGAATCTCCGTTTGGTTCTCTACCGGTTCCAATGTCATTTTCAGATGAACAGTTAAAAAATGCTAATATGGTCAAGCTTGAGTCAGCTGGCTGGGATGAACGAAAACTGATTGAACTTGACGTTCCGGTGAATGAATTTACTGATACAATAAAAGGGGATAATGATTCTAAGAATAAAATAGAGTTTAAGATTCCCGTTTCAATACATCAAAAAATTGGAAATGATGTATTCGGATTTTTAAAAATCAGTGATTATATATTATTGGATATTGTGAAATCAAATAACTGGAAGAGACCAATTTATTTTTCTTTAGGAGTAACTGATGATAATTATTTAGGTTTGGGGGATTATCTTGAATTACAAGGTTTAACTATGAAACTTGTACCGCGTAAAACAAAGGATGTTAATAATCCTAATAATACTCCATTGAATAAAGATTTTTTAATAGTATGTTTGTTGAATTCACCTGAACGCCCAAACACTTCACCTCAGCCCGGAATGATTTTCGAAGGCTTAAACAATAAAAATCTTGTTTATGATAATAATGAGCAAAGAATAGTTGAATCCTACAGAACTCTTTTTCTTAAACTTGCAACAGAATTGGCTGATGATTCTTCGAAATATAAGGAAGCACGATCGGTTTTGAACCGAATGGAAATTCTAATTCCAGGAAATTTAATTAAAATAGATTATAGATTGGAATACGAAATTGCAATGCTATATTATAAAATAGGGGATTTAAATAAATTTAATGCTTATGCTGACAGAGTTGAAATAACTATAAAGAGTGAAGTTATAAACAAAAAGAATTTTGATGCAAAATCGTATTATAATCCTTACCGAATACTATTAGACATATATGATGTAAGAGCAGATTATAAATCAGCTATGAATATTTTAGATCAACTCTCAAGAGATAATCCAAATGATGCATCTATAATACAGAAAATTGAAACAATTAAACAAAAAATGGCTGGAGGGAAAAACAGAAAAGAAGATTCGGATGATTTAGATGATGAAAAGATCTATAATGAAATGCCATGATATTCTGTGAATAATAATGTGAATTTCTAATATGTTCAAAATATTAAGTAAGATGTTGAATTAAAAGATCTCCGGATATAAGAATATTAATGAAAAATGGAAAAAAAATAGGAATTTTAGTTGTTGCATATAATGCGGTATCGACACTTGCTAAAGTTTTGGACAGGATTCCTAAAAAGGTTTATGAAGAAATAGATGAAATTGCTGTATTTGATGATGCAAGCAAAGATGATACATATATGCTTACAGTAGGATATAAAGAAGTAAATAAGCTTGAGAAACTTAATATATATCTCAACGAAAAGAATCTCGGTTATGGTGGAAATCAAAAGAATGGGTTTAAATATTTTATTGATCGCGGATTCGACGTAGTCGTATTGCTTCACGGGGATGGACAATACGCTCCGGAAATACTTGATGATATGTATACACCGATTGTCGAGAATAAAGCTGAAGTTGTATTAGGTTCCCGGATGATGAAAAAGTATGGTGGTGCCCTTAAAGGAGGAATGCCTCTGTATAAATTTTTAGGAAATAAAATATTATCTACTTTTGAAAATCATTCCCTGAAAATGGATCTTACAGAATTCCACTCAGGTTATCGTGCATACTCAATCGAAGGACTAAAGAAATTAAATCTGGAAAATTGCTCGAATGATTTTCATTTTGACACTCAGATAATTATTAAGGCAAATCATAATAATTTCAGAATCATTGAAATACCAATTCCTACCTACTATGGGGAAGAAATATGCTATGTCAATGGAATGAAATATGCAAAGAATATTTATAGTACTGTTAAAGAATATAAGAAAACAATAAGCGGAAAATCGAAGTCGGAGACATATTCAGAGTATTATGTAAATTATCCATTAAAATTATATCCTCATTCCAGTCACTATATAGCTTTAAAAGAACTAAGATCAAAAGAAAATCTTAAGATATTGGATGTTGGTTGTGGGCAGGGATTTTTTGCTTCTAATATAAAAGGGAATAATTATAAAACAGGAGTTGATTTCATTCCTCAGGATGATATTATTAAAAAAAATTTTGATCTTTATTATCAGTTTAATCTTAATGATGGTCTGCCTAAAGATTTGCAAGATCAAAAATTCGATTTTATTTTATGCCTGGATATATTAGAACATCTGATTGACTATGAAATGGTATTAAAACTTTTAAAAAACATGATAAATAATGATGGTTCATTAATTATATCACTTCCAAATATCGCAAATGTATATGTGAGATTGAACCTTTTATTTGGACGTTTTCCATACTTAGATCGGGGAATACTTGACAGAACGCATTTCCATTTTTTTACACTCGGATCTATCAAAAGGCTTCTGAAAAAGCATGGCTTTAATATTCTGAAAATTAAGGTTTCACCCATTCCTATAATAGAAGTGCTTCCTAATTATTTGAAAAATAATCTGGGAAAATTATTAAACCAAATTCTTTATGCAATCTCTATTATCTTTAAGAGATTATTTGCTTATCAGTTTATAATCACTACAAAAAATAATATGACTTAGTTTATGGCAAAAGTGAAAGATAAAAAACCTGTCGTAATTGTCAAACCGGAAAAAGATTTATTTGAGAATATTTGGATATGCATGGGGATTCTTTTCGTTTTCTGGTTAATATTTTTCTCACAGATCTTAACTGGCAAGGCTTTTCTTTGGGATGATTTTGCTCAACAGTATTACCCCGGTAAAACTCTCGCTGCTGCAACACTAAATTCCGGAGAATTTCCATTCTGGAATCCTTATACCTTTTCGGGAATGCCATTTTTTGCAGACCTGCAGATAGCAATTTTATATCCATTTAATTATATATTTAGATTTTTTGTAAACGGAGATCATTTATCCCCGGTTTTGATTCAATTTACAATTGTTCTGCATTATTTTCTTTGTTCAATTTTCTCATTTTTTCTTGGAAAACAGCTTAAATTCTCTAATCTTTCTTCATTAGCTCTTGCTATTCTATTTACTTATTCAAGTTATATGATGATTCACATGATTCATATGCCGCTTATTGAAGCTGTTATTTGGTTTCCTTTAATATTTTTGTTATGGATGAAATTTGTAGACAATAAAAAATATATTTATGTAATACTCGCCGGAGTTTCTATGACAATGTGCATATTAAGTGGTTATCCTCAGGTTGCATTTTTCATATACTTATTTATTGCAATATTTATTTTAATTATTTTCGTATCTAGATTCAGAAAAAAAGATTATAAAGGATTAATTAATATTTCGGCGGGATTCTTATCGTTTCTGATTATTCCATTTGGAATTGCAGCTATTCAGCTGTTACCTGCAAATGAATTTGTAAGTTATTCAAACAGAGCAACTTTTGATTATGATTTTGCCAAACAAGGCTCGGTATACTTTGTTGATTTTGTTACTTTTATAGTACCTAAAGTATTCGGGGTGTGGACAGAAAATGCATCCTCAACCGATTTAAAATACTGGACAAAACATTCAGAAGGAATATTCATGTTCTCTATATCAAACATATTTATATCTGTTCTCGCAGTTGTTATTTTAATACCTGTAATTATTTACATTCTCAGAAAGAAAGAAAATATTATTATTAATGGATTATTGATTGGATTTATTATCTTTTCACTGTTATTCGCCCTTGGAGGTAATTTTTTCTTGCATAAATTATTATTTGACACACTACCGGTTTTTAACAGATTTAGGAATCCCGGACACATTTTATTTCTCTTTACTTTTTCAGGCTCAATTCTCATTTCATATGGCATAGATTTGATTGTCAGAAGACAAAAAAATATTTTGGCATTATTTTCAATTAAATATTTTTTGATTCTAATTTCCGTATTTGCTTTTATATTAATACTCGTACTAAGTGGTTCTTTTAATCCTGCAGATATTCAAAACAAAGAAATTGCTTCCTGGATTTCTAAACAATATGTAACATTCTTTATATTATTGTTATTATTTTCAGGATTAATTTACTTTTTTTTGAATAATAAAATAAAGAAAAATGTTTTTTCAATCCTACTCATTTTTCTATTATTGGCTGAAATTTATTATATTTGGTACGATTTAAATAATGGCTCTAATAATCCTGAAAAAATATTATCTCAAAATAGCCAAGACGTTAAGAAACTTAAAGAAGAACTAAAAAATGAGTACTTCAGGGTAAGCATGAGAAAATATTTTCCTGAAGGAGGGTCTTATTCGCATTTTCAGAGAAATCAAGGAATGATAGACAGAATTCCCTTAATTGAAGGATACGGAGCCTTGCTGCTTAACAGAATGTATCCAATTAATAAAAGAGGTGAGAGCTCTCAGAATCATGATTTAATGAATATTAAATACGATATATCTGTCGACAAGAATAAAAAAACAGCAGCATTTATATTAAATCCGGGATATTTGCCAAGAACGAAGATGTTTTATGATATAAAAGTAATAGAAAATGATTCTGTATCACTAAGAAAATATATGGAAAGCAACGAGTATGATTATCAGAAAACGCTGGTTCTTGAAAAGAATCCCGGAAATATTAAACTTCCTGTTATAACTGATTCTCTGAATAACCCTAAATACAATGTTAAAATAACAGATTATAAAAATGACAAAATAACAATCGAAGTTGAAACTTCTGATAATGGTTTTCTATTTCTAAGCGAAATTTACTATCCGGCATGGAAAGCTTTTATCGATGGAAAAGAAACGGAAATATTCAGGACGGATTTTTCAATGCGTTCCATTTATGTTGAAAAGGGTAATCATAATATTGAATTTATTTACGGTTCAAATACATATCAAACGGGTAAATCCGTTTCGGTAATTGTATTATCATTAACAATCATATCAATAATAGTTTTTGGGGTTAGGTTAAGAAAAAAGGAAGACGTAATCAAAAAAAATGAAACTACTGATTAACGCTTTATCAGGTATTGGCGATGCTTTAATGTTTTCACCAACACTGGAATCATTAAAAACAAATTGTCCGGATGTTCAGATCGATTTCCTCGTTATGTATAAATCTGTCAAAGAACTCTATAAAAATAATCCTCATATAAACAAGATTTATTATATTGATTTAATAAATCAATCAAAGTTAAAATCAATAAAAGAAATATTTGATTTAAGAAAAAATAACTACGATTATACGATTAATATCTACCCCTCAAATCGTTTTGAATATAATCTGTTAAATTTCCTTATTGGATCAAAAAATAGATTATCTTTTAGCTATATTCATTCAAATATTTTCAGGTTTGAATTTCTGAATTCCCATTTGATTGCTGAAAAAAAAGATATTCATAATGTTTTACAGAATCTGGAGATGGCTAAGTTATTGTGCGGAAATAATGATATTGAAGGATCAAAAATGGAGATTTATTTCAGTGAGGAAAAGGATAAACTTGCAAAAGACTGGATTGAAAAAAATAATCTTAAAAATCGATTGATAGTTGGCTTTCACGCCGGTTCTTCAACTATCAAAAATCATATTAATAAACGATGGCAAAATTCAAAATACTCTGATTTAGGCAAAAAACTTGTTTCAGAATACAATGCACATATATTATTGTTCGGAAACGAAGTTGAATTAAATAATCAAATATGTAAAAATATCGGAGAACAATGCACGGTTGTCAACACAACAAATTTTATGGATTCTATTGCCATTATGAAGTATTGTAAAATATTCGTCTCTAATGATACTGCCTTTCTTCATTGTGCATCTGCGTTAAGCATTCCAATCGTTGCAATCTTTGGTTATACAAACTATAATGAATTATATCCATGGAAAACTAAGCATATTATTGTTCGAAAACAATTAGATTGCAGCCCATGTTTTTACAATTCTCCTAAACCAGCCTCATGTATCTGGAAAGGCACTGAAAAATTTAAATGCATGAAAACTATTGAAGTAAATGAAGTCTTCGATGCATGTGAGTTGTTAATTAAGGAAATCCCAGACAATCGTAAATCTTGAAAGAGCTTGAAAGACACCCCCTCTGTCAATCGTCGGATATAAAAATGCATCATAATTAAATGAGTTTAATATATTCCCCACAGTAAAATTAATATTTGCAGTGCCTATCCGTGCTCCAATATAGAATTCCAAGTTAAAATTATTTCTTATATTGTTAGTAATTGAAAGAGAACGATATAAAAATTGACTATAATCGCTTATTTCAACATTATTAAAGTATTTGATATTTAATCCAACTCTTAGATTCAATTTATTCTTGAAAAAATAATCGTGAAAAGATATATCAGATTTTATACTATAATCGGGGAAATTAATGTCGTTAAATTTATCAATATGTAAATATCCCGTAAAATATTTTGAATCATAGTCTGCAGAAATGTTAAAACCCCTGGATTCAAAAGAAGATTTCCGTTTAATATCGAAAAATAAAAAGTTTAAGTTTAAATCTTTGAATTTCAGAAAAGCTCCTGCTTCATAATAATTATAATCATATGCAGCACTTCCAAAATACGGAATTGCATCTGATATGGAAGTATTACTATAACCCGCTCTTAATCCTGTTTGAAAATTATCACTTTTTATTAGCGAATATTTCAAATCTCCCCCGAAATTGTTATTACCATCTATAATATTATTATAGCGATCAGCTAAATTGATATTAAATCTTTCTGATTGTATTTCTATTTTAGATAACACTGAATGAAAATTAACACTTGAATGCCTTTCATTATCAATTACTCCGGGAATCTTTTGTAAAATGTTAAAAATATTAAAATAACCATTATAACCGAATAGTAATGAAAATGACGTTTTTTTACTTAACAGGAAAAACAAATTTTGTTTCAGGTCTATACCATATTGAATCGTTCTGTAATCATTGGCTTGATATGTTAAAGTCGGATTGGGACGATTTTGTTCTGCACGGTACTGCCTGAAAGAATTTAAAACATAAAACTTTATTTTTGTTAAGGAATTATCATTATTTAGAAAGTTAGCGTTTAATGATATATCTGATAAAAAGTTTGATATCTTCTCATAGGAATCAGGATTAATGATTCGGGCTAATATCGGGTCTGATAACGTATCAGTTGTTGAATTTATAAGTCCTTCATTAAGTCCTCTTTGAATTTGAGCATAATTAAAATTATACCTTAGATTCAATTTTGGAGAAGGGAAGTAGTTCAGTCGTATTCTGCCTCTCCAGGTGCTGAAATCAGAATTATTATATCTTCCGTCACAGTTATTGTTGTTCAAGCCAATGCTAAAATTAAATTTCTCAGATAATGGTACTGTAAAATTTATGTCGGCATTGAGGGAATTATTTCTGTCCTGAGAATATCGTAATTGAGAAAATGTTTTGGGTTTGAAGAAATCTTTAGTTATAATGTTGACACTTTTTCCACTTATATTCAAACCATAAAGAAAGGAAATAGTATTAGGTACTTCTTCAATCTTATCTATCTCATTAACAGAAATATTTTCAATATCATAACCTCCAAAGATAGGATCATTAATCTGTATTCCATCTTTGAAAAATCCTATTGAATATTCATCTCCAAAAGTGTGTTTTATTAAATCTCTGCTTCCAATTTCGCCGAAACCTGTCACATAATATCCGGGAAGTTCATTTAAAATTTCTGCTAGATTTCTTTTATCACTCCATATAAATTTATTATAATCTGTAGTATCAGAATTTGTATCAAAAATATAGGCATTCTTAATTTTATTTTTATCAAATGTGGAAATAAAAGTAGAGTCTTTTGATTTATTTTGACTATAACCTGAAGCGTAAATCAATAATAAAACAAGTATTATAGAATTTTTCATCCTACAATTCTAATGAAAAATTACACCAATTTAAATGAAATACTTTATTTCCCGGGAAAATTTATTCAGTTTTTTCAGTTGTTTCTGTACCTGGCTCATCAAGTGTGTGCTTATGTTTAATAATCTTTGCATCTATCAGAAAAATTACATCTTCAGCAATATTTGTGGCATGATCTGCAAGTCTTTCGACATGTCTTAATAGCATTATGCTATGAGAACAAGCGGGAATAACTTCCGAATTAATTTTCATTTCTTCAATCATCGCATAAAAAATCTCCTTATCCATATCATCAACCGTATCATCGAGTTTAATTATTTCTGCCGCAAGTTCAGGATCGTTATTAATAAAAGAATCTATGCTGTCTTTTACAATCTTCAATACTAAATTCATCATTTCATCAATTTTAAATCGCCTTAACAATTCAATATTATCGGTTAATGGCTCAACCCTCTCAGCGATATTAACAGCAATATCTCCCATTCTTTCCAGTTCACTATTCATTTTTAATGCAGACATAATCAGCCTTAAGTCAACTGCAACAGGTTGAGTCAAGGCAAATATCCTCTGGCAGTGTTTATCAATTTTATTGTCATATTTGTCAACCTTTTCGTCTCTGTCTATTACTAATTTTGCAATTTCTAAGTTACCTTCTAATAAGGCTTTAACTGAAAGTTCTAATTGTTCTTCGACCAGGCTTCCCATTTTTATTAACCTCGTTCTTAACTGATCTAATTCTTCTTCAAGATAATGATACATAAATAATTATTTTAATATTAAAAATTAACCAAATTTTCCTGTCACATAATTCTGTGTTTCTTCCAATACAGGTTTTGTAAATATTTTACGTGTCGAATCAAATTCTATTAATCGTCCATTAAGGAAAAATGCACAGTTATCACTGACTCTTGCCGCTTGCTGTAAATTATGGGTGACAATTATAATTGTAATAGTTTTCTTAAGATCAAATATCAATTCCTCAATTTTTGACGTTGAAATTGGGTCAAGTGCACTAGCTGGCTCATCCATCAATATTATTTCAGGTTCAACTGCTAAAGCTCTCGCTATACACAACCTTTGCTGCTGCCCGCCTGATAGGCTCATTGCCGGTTTATCGAGCCGGTCTTTAACTTCATCCCACAAAGCTGCTCTCTTCAAGCTTTTTTCGACTATTTCCTGAAATTCTGCTTTGGTATAAACTCCATTAATCCTGGGTCCATATGCAACATTTTCAAATACTGATTTTGGAAACGGATTGGATTTTTGAAATACCATACCAACCTTTTTCCTTAATTCGACGACATCGAGACCACGTTTGTAAATATCAATTTCATCTATCGTTACTTTTCCTTTAATTTTTACGTTGTCAATTAAGTCATTCATTCTGTTTAATGTCCTGAGAAAAGAAGATTTGCCACAACCCGAGGGTCCGATTAAAGCAGTAATCTTGTTTGATTCAATTTCAAAATTCACGTCTTTTAAAGCATGGACTTTTCCATTGTCATAGAATAGATTCAGAGTTTCTGCTTTTATTTTTATCGTTTTCAATAATGGTTAATATAGTATACAAATATAATTATTATATATTAAGGAATTATTAATAATTATTCTAAAATGACACCGTCATTGATTCGAATAATTCTATCGCATCTTTGTGCAAATTCGGAATTATGTGTAACTATAATAAATGTAGTATTTAGTTGCTTTCTTAATTTAAATATTAGATCTATTACAGACTCCGCATTTTCAGTATCTAAATTTCCTGTAGGCTCATCAGCAAGAATCAAATTTGGTGAATTGATCAATGCTCTTGCTATCGCTGCTCTTTGAGCTTCTCCACCTGAGATTTCAGACGGTTTATGATCTGCTCTGTCTGTTATCCCCACTAAATTTAATAACTCGTGTAAATATTCTTTTTTTATATTCCTGTTTATCATAGCCGGAATTTGAATGTTTTCCGAAACTGTGAATTCCGGAAGCAAATGGTGAAATTGAAATACGAAACCAATTTCACGGTTCCTGAAATTTGCCAAATCTTTATCATTATTTGTCAATATATCTTTGCCGTCAAAAACCAATTTCCCTGAATCGGGAGTATCAAGAGCTCCTAAAATATGAAGTAACGTGCTCTTACCGGCACCTGATTTACCAACGATAGCAGCAATTTCGCCTTTATAAATCTTTAAGTTTATACCTTTGAGAACTTCTAATTTATTTTGCTTCGTAATTTGATAGGATTTCTTTAAATCAAAAGCCTCTAATAAAATATTATCAGTCATAATTATATTTAATTCTTTTTAAAATTATTCCCATCTGATAGATTGTACAGGGTCAATTTTTGCTGCTCTTTTAGAGGGATATAATGATGCTAAAAAACAAAGCAAAAGAGCCGCAAGAGGTATAAAAACAAAATCTGTAAGCCTTAATTCAACAGGTAAAAAATCAACTTTGTATATCGATGAATTAAGTTTATAAATTCCATAATATTTCTGAAGTAATGTCAAAATTAATCCTAATGAAGTACCGGCAATCATTCCCACGAATCCAACTACAATTCCTTCAAACAGGAATATTTTTGTTACCTGCTTATCGCTCGCCCCCATTGCTTTCAAAATACCAATATCTCTTTTCTTTTCTATTACTGTCATTGTTAAGGAGCCTAATATATTAAATGTTGCTACTAATATTATAAGGCTGAGAATTATAAAGGCTATATATCTTTCCATTTTTAAGATTGAATAGAAATCTTTGTGTAAATCGTACCATGTCATGACAGATATATTATTTCCAAGTTTACTTTCGAGCTTTTCTTTAATTTCATCTGACTCATTGATGTTGTTAAGCCGAATCTCTATTCCATCAACTGCATTTTCAATTTTAAAGAGTTCACGGGCATTCTGAATACTAATATAAGCATATTTTGAATCGTATTCTGTATTTTCCGAAGCATAAATCCCTCGAACTGTAAACTGCTTTGTTACAGGCTCGATAAACTGAGTAAGAGAAACTTCAAGTCCTACAGGGCTTATAAGGGTAATAGTATCACCTATTAGAAGCCGCATCTGGTCTGCGAGGACAATCCCTAAAACAATTCCCCCCATACTTCCATTGTCATCAAGTTCAAATTTGCCTAATCTTGTAAAGTCTTTTACACCCGAAACATTAGATATTTTATTTTCATCTGTTCCCTTGATAAAACAAACCTTATTAAAAGATTTATTTGCTAATAAGCCTTTTGAAAGTATATATGGAGATGCATCCGAGATATTTTCTTTTTGTAATTCTGAAAAAATACTTTCGTAATCAGAGATATGACCTGATTTTGCTTCTATACGTATATGTGGGTCGAAACCAATTAATATATCCGTGACTCTTTTGTTGAAACCGTTAAACACAGATAAAACAATTATCATCGCTGCTACACCAATGGTTACACCAATGATGGAAATTAATGTGATAATAGTTATAAAATTTATACGTCTCTTCGAGAATAAATATCGTTTGGCAATAAAATATTCAATTCCTTTCATAGATTATTCATCAAAAACGATAACAGATTCTTTATATTGTCTAACTTTATTGTCATCAATTTTTTTAATTAAACATTCTTCCAGATCTTTATTCTTCTCAATAATATCTTCTTCATTCAATAAATTTCGAATATCATACCTGACATGCAATACCCTGTTTACTAAAATGTGTCTAGTAATGCCTGCAGGAATTTTAATTCGGTTTTCACCACTGGCTATCGTGATTATATCTTTTTTATTGAAAGAAGGAAACTCAATTAATATACCATATTTTCGGGAATACTTTTTTAAATCAGTAATTTTAATTTCACTTTCGGACCTGTCGAAGTTAAAGCGGTTAAAATATAATTTCGTAAAATCATTCAGTTCCTTAACAACCGAGTTCTGATTCCCAGGTATGTGAATTAACAATGTTTTCAAATTTTTCGTATCAGATGCGAGTAAATGGTTTTTGCTTTTTTTAAATATACCCTGAGCGTAAGAATATTTAGCTTCTTTTATCTTTAATCCTTTAGTTTCGCAATAATCTCTAATGATATTCAGGTCGAAATCATAAATTAAATGATTCCAGCATTTCAGCTTAATTTTATTATCTGCGTAGTTTATTATCTGGGCTAAAACTAGTTTGCAACCAATATCTTCAAGAGAGCTTAAACGATTTGCTCCATCTATTAAAATATTTATCCCTTTATGATGTGCAACGATAACAGGATTAATTAATTTCCTGTCTTTTGAAATCCTGTAAAAAATATTTCGTAATCTCTTCGTCTCTGTAGTTTCATGAAGTTTTATATCCGAAATTTTCAGAATAGTCAGGTTAAAAAAGTTTTGTGTAAAATTAATCATTAATTATTCTCTATTCCACTTATCATTTTTTGAATTCAATAAGTCCTTTTTTGTTCAATCCGACTATTACTGTATCTCCGGGCAGGTAATCTGCATTTAATATTTTCTCGGAAAGGGGATTAGCTAAATATTTCTGTATGGTTCGTTTAATCGGGCGTGCACCATATACTATATCATATCCTAATCTGCCAAGCCAGTCTTTTGTTTCGTCATCAATCTTTAATTTGATATTGGATTTACCAAGTCGCTTTTCAAGGAGCATGATTTGTAAATCAATGATTTTTCTTATATCTGATTTTGTTAATGGATTAAATAAAATGATTTCATCAACTCGATTAAGAAACTCGGGTTTGATTGTAGACTTCAATAGCTTAAGTAGATTTACTCTCAGTTCGTTCATAATATCTATTTTATTTTCGTCATTAATTAGCTGTAGCTTTTCCTGAATCAAATGAGAACCAAGATTAGAAGTCATTATCACGATAGTGTTCTTGAAATTAACTGTTCTTCCCTGAGAATCAGTTAACCGCCCTTCATCTAAAACTTGCAGTAAAATATTGAAAACATCCGGGTGAGCTTTTTCAATTTCATCTAATAGTATAACACAATATGGTTTGCGTCTGACAGCTTCTGTTAGTTGTCCCCCTTCTTCATACCCTACATAACCCGGAGGTGCTCCAATCAGTCTGGTAACCGAAAATTTCTCCATATATTCACTCATGTCAATTCTAGTTATTGCTTTTTCATCATCGAAAAGGAATTCTGCAAGTGCCCTGGCAAGTTCTGTTTTACCAACTCCTGTTGTCCCGAGAAATATGAATGAGCCTATCGGACGGTTTTCATCCTGCAATCCTGCCCTTGCTCTTCTGATAGCATTTGAAATCGCAATTACAGCATCATGCTGTCCGACAACGCGCTCAGTCAGTTTTGATTCCATGTTAATAAGCTTTTGCTTATCGCTTTCCAGCATTTTGTTAACAGGAATACCTGTCCATTTTGAAACGATTTCTGCTATATCTTCGGCATCAACTTCCTCTTTTAACATTTTGCTATTCTTTTGAATAGTTTCCAGTGAATTTCTCTTCTGAGCCATATCTTTTTCAAGTAAAGGAATTTTTCCATATCTCAGTTCAGCTACTTTCGCTAAATTACCATCTCTTTCAAGTTTTTCAGCTTCAAGTTTTAATTTCTCAATCTCTTCCTTAGCAGTTCTTATTTGCTTAATTAAACCCTTTTCGAGATTCCAGTGTGCGGTCAGTTCATCTTTTTGTGATGAAAGTTCTGCAACCTCTTTTTCTATTTCTTTTAACCTAAGTTTTACTGAGTTTTTTTCATTTTCCTTTTTTATCATAATTTAGATAATTTAAGAAATTATTGAAAAATATTGAATTTAAGATTAAATAAAAACGAAGTTGAAAATCATATGCTTAAATTGAATTAAATAAATATTATATTCAAATAATTAACTATTAAATATTTTATAAAATGTTCAAATTACTCGGTCTATTTTTGGTAATTATAATATCCCCTTTATTTTCATATTCTCAAATAAGTATTGAAAGCAACGACCTGAAAAATAAAGTAATAAATTACAAAAAATTAAGGTAATAAATTCCTATAAAGCTATAAAAATTAATACACCTTCAGAAAATTACGAAATACGAATTCCAATATCTATTCGATTCCCTCGGTTTTATGGTCGAAAAAAATAGTTTTTATAATGGACTAGTCGTACAAAAAGAAATATTCAGCTATGATAATAAAGGAAATATAATGGAAGAATTGTGGTACAACAATGATAATTCATTGATTTATAATAATTATTCTAATATTGAATATGATAAAAAAGGTAATATAATATCAAAAAATATATATAATTCTGATAGTTCAATTAGGAAATCCATAGTAAATCAGTATAATGAAAATGGACATCTTCAGGAGTCTGACGTTAAAGAATACTATGATGAAGGTGAAAATTATAAAGAAATATTTACATATGACGAAAAAGGGAAAATGGACAATCATAAAATAATTTCAAACGAAGGAAGTGAGACCTTAAATGAAATTTTCTCATTATGATGAAAGAGGAAATGTTGTTTCAATTAAAAGTGATGGAGATGAAGGAGAAAAAACTACATCATATGAATATGATCCAGCTAATAATTTAATTCAGTATATATCCGAATCAGTTGATGAAGAGGGAAAAGATTATAACGAAGGAATATATAATTATGACACTAATGGAGTATTGACCGAAGAATTAATTTATGATGAAAATAAAAAGTTAATCGACAAAAGAAAATTCGAAATATCATTTTAATAATTTGAATTTAAATACGAAAATTTCCACTCTTGCAATCGTTCTATTTCTTTTTTTTACAGGATGTAACAAAACAGCAAATGATAATGTAAGAATAGAAAATATTAAGGAAGATACCTCTCAAACTACATTAGAAATTCAATCAGATACTTTAACCATTATAGGGGTTGGAGATATTATGATGGGAACAACATATCCTTTCAAAACACTTCCTCCAGGGGATGGAAAAGAACTATTCTCTGATGTAAAAAGATTTCTGCTGAATGCTGATGTGACATTTGGTAATCTGGAAGGTCCACTTTTAACAAAAGGTGGGACTCCCAAAAAATGTGAACCTGAAAGTCATTGTGTTGCATTTCGTATGCCTGAACACTATGCATCATATCTCAAAGATGCGGGTTTCAATATTGTGAGTATCGCGAATAACCATGCAAATGATATGGGACCTGAAGGAAGATTATCAACGCAGGAAACTCTGGATAAATATGAAATAGGATATGCCGGACAAATTGATTGCCCGACTTACATATTTGAAAAAGAAGGTGTTAAATATGGATTTGCTGCATTTTCTCCAAATATAAACACTTGTGATATTAATAATCTGGATAAAGCTGTAGAGATTATTGCTGAACTAAAGCGAAAAGCAGATATTGTAATAGTCTCATTTCATGGCGGGGCGGAAGGCACTTCTAGTCAGCATGTTACGGGAAATCGTGAATATTTTTTAGATGAAGACAGGGGAAATGTTTATGAATTCGCGCATACAGTAATTGAAGCAGGAGCAGATGTTGTATTCGGACACGGACCACACGTAACACGGGCGATGGAAGTGTATAATAATAAATTCATAGCGTATAGCTTAGGTAATTTTTGCACATTCGGAAAATTCGGGTTGCAAGGCGTTTTAGGAATAGCTCCAATATTGAAATTATATGTTGACAAACAGGGAAATTTTCTCAGAGGCGAAATAATTCCTATAAGACAAATTAAAAGAGGAATCCCTGTTTACGATGAAAGTAATGAAGTAATATCCAAAATCCGTAATTTAACAAAAAATGATTTTCCGGAATCAAATATTGAAATCGATGATGACGGAAATATCAGATTATCAGAATAATTATTCTAAAATTATTTCTTTGTTTTTGGGGATGGAGTTAATGAATTCAGAGGATTTTACCCTTTTCTTTCCTTCCATTTGTAATTCAAGAATCTCCAATAAAAATGTCAGTTGTATTCACAAATAATTTTTTATCTCTGAATGATTAGTTTCCCGGGAACCGAATTTGATTTTATATTCGATAATTTTGACTTAAAAAGTTTAAGCATTTTATTTCCATAATAACAAAATGCTCCGGGAATTGGTGAGAGTCCTCTGATGAGATTATGAATCGTAACAGATTCTTTGTTCCAGTTTATTTTACAATCTTCTTTTAATATCTTAGGAGCAGGGGATGCAAGAGTTTCGTCCTGTTCAGTTAATTTATATTCCCCTGATGAGATTTTATTCACAGTTTCTAAAAGTAATTGTGCACCTTCTTCGGAAAGTCTGGAATATACGGAACCAAAATCTTCATCTTCCAAAATTTGTATTCTCTTTTGTAGAATAACATTGCCCGTATCCACTTTTTGTTTGATAAAAAAAGTTGTTATGCCGGTTTCAGTATCACCATTTATTAAAGCTCTGTTTATCGGAGCCGCACCGCGGTATTTTGGTAACAAAGAAGCATGTAAATTAATAGTTCCTAATTTTGGAATATTAATTATTTCAGTCGGTAGTATTCTGAAGGCTACAATTAATATTAAATCCGGATTTTGAGTTGAAATCTGATTTATAAATTCGGGATCAGTTAAATTTTCAGGCTGAAGAATATTAAGATTATTTGTAAGTGCAAAATCTTTTACTTTCGAAGAACTAATTCGCAAACCTCTACCCATTCTTTTATCGGGAACTGTTACGACAGATGTAATATTAACTCCATTTTCAAGTAATATTTTTAAAGAAGGAACCGCAAAACCGGGTGTTCCCATAAATATTATTCTCATTGGGTAACCTGCATTTTATTTTGCGAGATGGAAATCAATATCCATGAAAATTTTCATTATATATGTGCAAGGGATATTCGGTATTAATTTTGCCTTTTTTTATTTCGGTTAATTTTTTCTTGAAGGTTTTTAAAACATCTTTATCAAGATAATCTATTAGTAATTTCCCATACAAATGATCTATTTCATGTTGAATTACCCTTGCCATCAATTCATTGAATTCCTGCTTTGTTTCTTTCATATTTATATCATAAAACTTAAGAAATATTTGTTCAGGCCTTGTTATTTCTGCTCTTATTTCGGGCAAACTAAGACATCCCTCTGACATCAAACACTCTCCATGAATATCTTCGATAACCGGGTTTATCATAAGTAGGGGCTTTTCATCTTTATATTTATCTATGCATGAAATATCAACAACCGCTAACGATAAGTTATTGTTTACCTGGGGAGCTGCTAGCCCAATCCCGTCTGCATTTCTCATCGTGAAAAACATATTTTCTACGAGAGATATTAAATTGTTATCAATTTTCTTAACAGGAATGGTTTTTTTCCTTAAAATATCCATTCCATACGTTGTTATTGGAAGATTTTCAGGCAATTTTCAAAGAATTTAATTATTTATTAAAAATATAATGATTTTCGATATCTTTATAAAGTAACTTTAAAATAAGTATTAATAATATTATCTTTAACATTTATTTCGATTTTGAAATTCAATTATTTTATAAATAAACATACCTTTATAACAGGAGAAAATAAATGGCAGATTATAAATCGGACCAAATTAGAAATTTTTCGATAATAGGACACGGTGGATGCGGGAAAACTATATTTTCTGAAGGGATTCTATATGCCGCAGGTGTAACTAACCGATTTGGAAAAATCGAAGAGGGTAATACAGTCAGCGATTATCATAAAGATGAAGTTGAAAAACAAATTTCGATAAATTCTTCTATCTTAAATGCTTTCTGGAAAAATACAAAAGGAGAAAAAATTAAGTTTAATATACTTGATACTCCCGGTTATATGGATTTCATTGGAGATGTTAAATCATCTCTCAGAATTACGGACACTGCATTAATATTAGTTGATGCATTTAAAGCAGTAGAAGTTGGAACAGAGGCTGTATTCAAATTTACAAAAGAAATAGGTAATAACGTCATTTTTGTAGTCAATAAACTGGATTCTGAAAATTCAAATTATGATGCAGCTTTGAATCAAATCAGGGAATGTTTTGGTTCTGAAGTAGCTGTAATTCAGTTTCCTGTTAACCAAGGTAGTGGATTCGATGCTGTAATAGATGTATTGAAAATGAAAATGATTAAATTTAATAGTGATGGTAAAGGTGAGTATGCGATTTCCGATATTCCTCAGGATTTGACTGACAAAGCAAATGAATTTCATCAAAAGCTTGTTGAGACCATTGCTGAACAAGATGAATTATTATTAGAAAAATTCTTTGAATCCGGAAATCTGAGTGAAGATGACCTTAAAAATGGGTTAAAAAAAGGGATGGTCGAAAGAATGTTGTTCCCGGTTTTTTGCGCTTCAGCAAAAGATAATATTGGAGTCAGACCAATTCTTGATTTCATTGCAGATTATTCAGCATCTCCTATGGATTATCCGATAACAAAAGCCATAAGACCAAATTCAGAAGAATTAATAGAAGTGAAATGTGATCCTGCAGGTGACCCTGCTTTATTTATATTTAAAACCATGTCAGAAAGAAATATTGGAGAATTATCATTCTTTCGTGTTTATTCAGGAAAAATTTCTGCGGGTATGGATCTTATAAATTCGGTTAACAGTAAATCTGAAAGATTATCTCAATGTTATTCGATGAATGGAAAAGACAGGAAAGAAATGGATGAGGTAATTTGTGGGGATATAGCAGGAGTTGTTAAACTGAAAGATACTCATACTAATAATACTTTATGTCCTAAAAGTATGAATATAGTTTTCAGAAAAATAAATTTTCCTCACCCAAATATGACTTTAGCTATTTTACCAAAACGCAAAGGAGAAGAGGATAAAATTGCAACATCATTGCATTCATTGCATGAGGAAGATCCGACATTTATTGTTAGTTTTAACCCTGAAACAAGTCAAACCATTATAAGCGGACAAGGTGAAATACACATAAATACAATTCTCAACAGAATGAAAAATAAATATAATCTTGAAGTGGATGTTGCGGAGCCTAAAATACCTTATCGTGAAACTATCAGATCAAGAGCCGATAATGTCGAATATAAGCATAAAAAACAGTCCGGTGGAAAAGGTCAATTCGGGCATGTATTTATTAAACTGGAACCTCAACCACGAGGTCAGGGATTTGAATTCGTAAATGCTATAGTTGGTGGAGCAATTCCCGGTAGATTTATACCCGCTGTTGAGAAAGGTATAATTGAAACTATGAAAACCGGTGTTTTAGTAGGTTGTCAGGTAGTTGATGTTAAAGTTACATTATTCGATGGAAAATTTCATGATGTTGACTCTGATGAAAACTCATTTAAATTAGCCGGTTCAATGGCATTTAAAAAAGGGTTTAAAGAAGCGAATCCTGTAATTCTTGAACCCATATACAATGTTTCCGTATCCTTCCCCGAAGAATTTATGGGAGCAGTTTCCGGCGATATATCGTCCAGAAGGGGAAGAATAATAGGTATGGAAGCCGATGGAAGACTTCAGGTTATAAAATGCAATATGCCGCTTTCCGAAATGGCCGGATATTCACCAAAACTACGCTCCTTGACGCAAGGTAGGGGTAACTATACAAGAGATATGTCTCATTATGAAGATGTACCGAAAGAAGTTGAAGTTAAAATTATTGCTGATTACGAAAAACAACGAGCTGAAAATCAATAGAAAGCTTAAATATTTAATAAACAAAAAGGCGGTCATTGACAGCCTTTTTTGTTTAAAATATTTTAATTTCTAATTTAAAAGATGAAAATTAATTATTTCTTTGAGTAAATGTTCCATAACCTTGTTGTTACGTCAAGTAGTGCTGGTTCCAATAACGCAGCATCATCGGTTTTCGATGGCATATTTTCGAATATAACATACGGAACATTTATTCCATTAATGTTAATATGCGTATTTGTTCCTTTAGTGATTTCTTCCCAATCCACTTCTTTATACATTTTTTCCAATTTACTATCAGGTAATCCATGTTCTAATATGCTGTCCGGCTTATCAGGATTGAATCTCTTTCTGTTTTTTCTTAAAGATTCTTCAAATGGAACATTCACATATATTATTACTGAATCTTCAAGTAATTCTCTGGATAAATGTGAAAATGCTACTTTATAACCACCATGTTCTGAACCCCGTGAAAATTCTATTAATCTTGTAATTTTATCGTTTTCATCTTTCATATCTCTGACACTTTTTTTATAATCAAGAGAAATTCTTTCTATGAGTAAATGCCATAAATATTCCTCAAGAAAATATCCATCCGAAGTGGAATGAAGTCTCGGTTTATTAAAAACTTTTTCTAAAATATCATCCTCTTCAAACCAGGTCCAGAGCATTGGAAAATCATCGATTTCAACTATCTTTCCGACATGAAATTTTTCTGCTCTTATTTCTGGTTTTGAATTTTTAAGAAAATTTATTACTTCGGATTTTCCGGAGGCAGGCCTACCAAGTAAAATTAGTTTTTTAAATATATTTTGCATGATTTTAAGAATTTTAATTTATTGTGAATTAAAATATCTAAAAAAACAGAAATATTATAATCAATTAGTTTTCTCATTTAAAATATTGTTAATAACGAATTTTTAAAGAAATTATTAATTTTTTAACCTTTAAATTTGTTATATATCCAGAGGTTATAATATTAAAATTTAGTACTAAAATAATACTATGAAATTAGAAGAATTAAATATTCAACAAAGAGAAAAATTATCAGAGTTCGGTGTTAATACCTGGTTTGTATTGGATTTACTTCATCAATTTACAGATAATCCTGAAAGTGTATCCCGGGAATGGCAAAATTTTTTCAATTCCATCAATATTGAAGTAAAAAAGGAAATTGCAAAAGCAGGCATAAGTGAGCCCGTAAATCGTGATTTTAAATACCCAACACTGACAAATAACGATGAGGCTACATTAATACGTGGTTCAGGAGCAAGAATTATAGAAAATATGAATACCAGTCTCACAATTCCTGTCGCAACTTCTATGCGAACTGTTCCCGTAAGAATTCTTGAAGAAAATCGAAAGATAATAAATAAGTATTCAGAAAAAAATCGCCATAAAAAAATATCGTACACTCACATCATTGGATGGGCAATTATTAAGGCAACAAAATTTATCCCTGTAATGAATGATTCATTCAGTATAATTGATAATGAACCTTATGTGATTAAAAAAACTGACGTAAATATTGGTTTAGCAATAGATATTCAAAAGAAAGACGGTTCAAGATCTTTAATAGTACCAAATATTAAGAAGTCTCAGGAAATGAATTTCAAACAATACTTTGATGCTTATAATGATATTATTGAACGAGCAAAAATAAGTAAGATAGAAGTTGCCGATTTACAGGGTACCACAATATCATTAACTAATCCGGGGACTATTGGAACAGTCTCTTCTAACCCAAGACTAATGCTTGGGCAGGGGACAATAATAGCTACGGGTGTAATTGATTATCCATCCGGTTTTCAAGCTGCCACTAAAGAAGTAATATCAAAATTAGGAATAAGTAAAGTTATGAATATCACGAGTACATATGATCACAGGATTATTCAGGGAGCAGAATCGGGGTTGTTTTTGAAAAAAATAAATGAACTACTAATCGGTGATGATCAGTTTTATGAAGAAATCTTTTCAGATTTAGAGATACCTACAAAGCCTATTTTATGGGAAGAAGATAAAAGTATTGATGAATTTGAAAGTATAAATAACATAGAGGAAATTGAAAAACATGCAAAAGTTATCCAAATGATAAATATGTACAGAGTTAGAGGACATTTACTTGCCAATCTGGATCCTCTGCATCCAAAAGCTCAATATCATCCTGAACTTGATCCTTCTAATTATGGGTTTACGGTATGGGATTTTGACAGGCAATTTATTACGGATGGATTAGGCGGGGTAAGATCTGCGAAACTCAGAGATATACTGGATATACTACATAAAACCTATTGCGAAAATATAGGAGTTGAGTTCAGACACATTCAGGACCCCGAGGAAAAGCATTGGATTCAGGAAAATATGGAATCAATTCAGAATAGTCCTTTGTTTAATAGCAGAGTGAAAAAACATATACTCTATAAATTGATGCAGGCAGAAAGTTTTGAAAAATTCATTGATAAAAAATATTTAGGTCATAAGAGATTTTCTCTCGAAGGATCAGAAACCATAATCCCTTTACTCGATTATTTGATGCAGGAAGCTTCAGAAGAAGATGTTAATGAAATTATTATTGGAATGTCTCATCGGGGAAGGCTTAATGTACTTGCCAATATAATCGGGAAACCTATGCATATAATATTTTCAGAATTCGAAGAATTTATTGATCCCAATACGACTCAGGGCTCCGGTGATGTTAAATATCATTTAGGAGCTTCAGGAGAATATACATCAATTAATGGTAAAAAAATAAAAGTCTCAATAGCTTCAAATCCATCCCACCTCGAATTCGTTAACCCGGTCGTTGAAGGAATAGTACGAGCAAAACAGAAAAGAATTAATGATACCGAGAAAAATAAAGTAATACCTGTTCTTTTACATGGAGATGCTGCTTTCGCAGGTGAAGGAATAGTTGCCGAAACATTAAACTTATCCCAACTACATGGCTATAGCACAGGAGGGACGATTCATATAATAGTTAATAATCAAATAGGTTTTACCACTCCGCCCGCTGATGCAAGGTCTTCGGTTTACGCCTCAGATGTTGTAAAAATGGTACAGGCTCCTATATTCCATGTCAATGGAGACGATCCTGAAGCTACAATCTGGATAACAAAACTGGCATATGAATATAGAATGAAATTTAAAAAAGATGTAGTTATTGATGTATTCGGATATCGCAGATTGGGTCATAATGAAACTGATGAGCCGGGATTTACGCAACCACTGCTTTACAAAACAATTAAAGAACATTTATCAGTTAAGAGTCTTTATGAAAAGAAATTGATTGATGAAAAATCTGTAAAACAGGATGAGTTAAAGGAGATGGAAGAAAAAGTAGTAAGTCTGATGAACGAAGATTTTACAAAAATTCACGATTCACATTATGAATTTTCTGATATACCTCTGGCAGTCTCACCGGAAAACCTGATTCGTCCCGATTCAAACGAGAAAACAAATATAAATGAAGAAACTATTTCTATGATTGTGAAAGGAATAACACAGTTCCCGAACGATTTTAATCTTCACCCAAAACTGAAGAAGTTTATGGATTATAGAAAAAGTATATTGGATAAAAAAACTTTGATTGATTGGTCGTTAGCAGAAGTTCTTGCTTTTGGCTCAATTCTGTTAGAAAATAATCCGGTTAGATTGAGCGGACAGGATAGTGCCAGAGGAACATTCTCTCAGCGGCATATGGTGCTAACAGATTCCTTCACCGGTAAAGAGATCATACCATTAAATTCAATAAAAGAAGGACAGGCAGTGATAGAACCATTGGACAGTTTATTGTCAGAAGCAGCCGTATTGGGATTTGAATTTGGTTATAGTGTTTCCGATCCTTTAACGCTTGTTTTATGGGAAGCTCAGTTTGGCGATTTTGCAAATGCTGCTCAGGTTATAATTGATAACTTTATCTCAAGTTCAAATAAAAAATGGAAATTACCGAGCAATCTTGTATTACTATTACCTCATGGGCAAGAAGGTCAGGGACCTGAACACTCAAGTGCAAGGATAGAGAGATTCCTGGCTTTATGTGCAGATAATAATATGACGGTTGCTTATTTGTCCACGCCTTCACAATATTTTCATTTGCTAAGAAGACAGTCGAAGCAAAAAGAAAGAAAACCTCTCATAATATTTACTCCGAAAAGTTTGTTAAGACATCCTGATGCAAAGTCTGCTTATTCTGAATTTACGACCGGAAATTTTAAAACTATAATTGATGATGAAATAAATAAGAAAGATGTTAGAAATTTGATATTGACAAGCGGCAAAGTATATTATGATTTAAATAAGTATAGAATCGAAAATAAAATTGACAATTTTGCAATTATTAGAATTGAACAATTATATCCGGTAGACTATGAAACACTTAAATCAATAATTAGAAATTATAAGAATTTGAAGAATATTGTATGGGTACAAGAAGAACCTGAAAACATGGGTGCCCTGAAATACATTTATTTAAAACTAAATGAGTTATATCATGGTGAATACAACATTTCCATTATAAGTAGAAAAGAAAGTCCAAGTACCGCCCCGGGTTCCTATAGCAACTATTTAAAGTCGCAGCAGGAGTTAATTGAGAACTCTTTTAAATCTTGAATTAAACTAATAGGAAGTTGTCACTAATGACTATATAAATATACTAATTATATTAGCTAGGCTTGAGTATATTCTCCGTGTTTTTCAAAAAAGAACTTAATTTTTCTGTTGCAATTTCAATACTATCGGTATTTAAAATCAATATCGGCTGTTTACCTTTGTCTTTATATTTTTTGTCATAAAAATCGATTAACATTGTTTCTATAAATCTTTTAGTATTTCCTTTTCGCAATTCAATTATTAGATAATCATAAATTTTATTACTTAATTCCTTGCGGAAGTATCGTTCCTTAAGTTTAAAGATCCTAATAATTTCAATAATACCTTTATCATTTTTCCCAAAGTAATATTGATATATTCTCTGCACTCTATTATCAAGACTGCATTCGATCTTGATACAATTAGCCGAAACCATTTCTTCATATAAATTCAATGGGATTAGAAAATTACCGATTTTCTTACTTTCGCTTTCTACCAAAAAATATTTTGGTTGCCCGAATTTATTTATTCCATTAATTATTGAAGTATATATGTTATTTTCAAATGCACTTTGATTAGTAACTGGTGCAATATTCGAGATTTTATAAGGAATAAATCCAAACAATGATGAGAAATGTTTAGCACAATCTTCTAAATCTATTACCGGAAAATTGTTATTGACAGAGTTCAATAGTTCGGTTTTTCCACTTCCTGTAAGCCCGGTTAACTCGATCAACTGATGAGGAAATTTCTCTTGATTAAAATAATCGAAAACAGTTTTTCTGAATGATTTAAATCCACCTTTAACCAAAACAGGTGAAAAACCACAATCATAAACCATTTTTGCCAAATACTTGCTTCTTCCTCCTCCTCTCCAACAATAAATTATTATTTGCTTTTCTGATGCAAGATTATCCGTAAGAAACCTCTTAAGAGATTTAATTTTCGGATTTGCATATTCCAATGCTAAGTACAATGCGGCTTTTTTAGAATATTTTTTATAAATTAATCCTACATTATGCCTTTCAAGATCGGATAATACAGGAAAATTTAATGCATTAAATATGTGGGATTCGGTATATTCTTTTTCCGACCTTGAATCGATTAACAAGATATTGTTTTGTTCAATAAAAAGATTTAATAAATCATTAAAATTAATATATTTTAATTCATATTTATCTAGGATATTACTGAGGAGGGGAATAAAACTTACATCTATTGTCCTCGCATATTCGAATAATTTCTTATCATTATTAATCATAGAACAATTTAGCTCTCGAAATTGAATATTAGACTTCCATATTTAAATTCTTCATCAGGATTTTGAACTTCGCCTACGATTCTGGACATTTCTTCACCTGTTGAATGTAACTCTCTCAATAATTTTTCTGCATTTTGTTCCGGAACAGAAATGAGTAAACCTCCTGAAGTTTGAGGATCATACAGTATATGTTCAGTTATCTTATCCACATTACCTTTATTGATTACATATTCTTGAGTGTAGAATCGATTAGATTTGTCACCGCGTGTTAGCATATTATTTTGAATTGCTTCTGTAACCCCTTTCAAAACAGGTAATGAACTGGCATTAAATTTAAATACCTTTCTGGATGCTAAAGCCATTTGCATTGAATGTCCGGCTAAACCGAATCCTGTGACATCTGTACAGGAATTTGCTTTATACTTTATCATCAGTTCAGAAGCATTTTTATTTAGTTTCATCATTGAACTTATTAGAGAGTTATATATATCATTTTCAAGTTGGTTATATTTAATACAATTGTTTAAAAATCCTGTTCCAAGACCTTTCGTTAATATTAAAATATCTCCAACTTTTGATGTATTATTACCGATGATATATTTGGGGTTGATAGTTCCCGTAACTGACAGACCATATACAATACTCGGAATATCAATGGAGTGACCTCCTATAATTATACAACCTGCTTCATTTGCTTTTTCAAGTCCCCCTCTGAATATATCTTTTAGAATTTTAATATCCTCTGTTTGAGGATATGCAACTATGTTCAAAGCATTTATGGGAACACCACCCATTGCATATACATCGCTTAGAGAATTTGCAGCGGCAATTTTTCCAAATACGTAAGGATCATCCACAACGGGTGTAAAAAAATCTGTAGTGTGAATTAATGCCAGTTTATCATTAATTTGGTAAACCCCTGCATCATCTTTCCCCTCGAATCCAACCAGTACGTTCTCATTAGTTTTCCAATCAAGTCCGCTCAAAGCCTCACTCAAAATATTGGGAAATAATTTAGCTGCACATCCTGCAGATTTCACCATTTGTGTTAATCGTATATTTTCCATTTATAATAACAATTTCTTAATTTTCTATCGAATGATTATTGAATAAACATTATATTATAAAATAGTAATAAATGAATCAAAGTGTAATTTAATTTGATTTGAAAAGTTGATTGAGATGAATTATTTTTATCCAGATAAATTAATAATAAAGATTCAAAATATATTTGCAAATATAATTAAACTTTTTAAAAATTATGGAAAGTTCAGTGTTGCATTCAGGAGAAATGAAAAAATATAAATATCTGATTCTGGCCGTTTTAATTCTGACATTGATAACCGGATTTATTTTGGGTAAAGTTTTATTCCCGAATATTTTTAACAAAAATCATATTAACTTCAGTCAAACACCTGCAGGGAAAATTGATGAAACCCAAAAAATTAATTCGGACAGGCAGACGGCAATTACAAGAGCCATTGATAAGGTATCACCCTCAGTTGTAGGAATCAATGTTGAAGAAGTAAGGGAAATTCAGGATCCATTTTCAAATGACCCTTTCTTTCAGCAGTTTTTTGGAAATGTAGAACCTCAAAAACAGGTAGTCAGGGGATTGGGTTCTGGCTATATAATATCGGATGATGGTTATATTCTTACGAATGACCATGTCGCAGGTAATGCTACCAAAATTTCGGTTACACTGACGACCGGTGAAACTGTAGATGCAAAGCTAATAGGTTCAGATCCAAATTCAGATGTTGCACTCATTAAAATTGATAAAAATAATCTCCCTTTCATAAACTTTGGAAATTCCGATAATATTATTATTGGTGAGTGGGTAATCGCACTCGGTAATCCGTTCGGCTTATTTGAAATAAATGATAAACCAACTGTCACTGTAGGTGTTGTTAGTGCTGCAAAGATGAAAGTAGTAGCTGATGGCAAACGAGTTTATAAAGATATGATTCAAACAGATGCCTCAATCAATTCGGGAAATTCGGGAGGTCCTCTTGTAGATGTGGAAGGAAATGTTATCGGAATGAACACTATAATTTTTACAGGTAGTCAGTATAGTTCAGGTAGTATTGGTGTCGGATTCTCCATTTCAATAAATAGAGTAAAGAAAATCATGGAGGAAATTAAGCAAAATGGTAAAATCGAAAGAAATTTTAATCCCGGATTCAAAATTCAGGCAATTGATGACAGGCTTGCAAAATACTATAACCTTAGTGTCAAACAAGGTGTAATAATTATTCAGGTATTAAAAGGAGGGAATGCAGATAAAGCAGGATTACAGCCTGAAGATATCATTCTTGAAGCAAATGGAGAAAAAATCAGAAATGAACAAGATTTGATATTAATTATTAATGACTTACGTACTGGTGATGTGGTAAAATTAAAGATATTAAGAAATAATTCCGAAAAAGATATTGAGTTAAAGTTATCTGCTTAAGGGAAATTATTAAGGACTTCTAAAATCCTTATAAATTTTAGAAGTCCATAAAAACCTTTTAATTATTAGGTACTTCAAAAGCAGAATTTTCTTGTTGCGTATTTTCATTGATTTTGCAGGTTCCATTAAATACTGCTCCGTAATCAATCACAACATAATCAACAAATACATCACCGGTTAATATCCCTCCTTTTTTGATCTCCACATTTATGAGCTCTTATATTACCTTTCACATTTCCTTCGATTATAACTTCGACAGAACTAATGTCTCCATTAATAATTCCTTTTTGCCCGATAACTAATCCGCTTTCGCCACTTAAATTCCCGGTTACAACCCCATCAATTTTAGTGTATTCAGGAGAATATAAATTACCATCGAATTTACAACCTTCGCTCAACAGTGTTTTAATTTGTGAGCTTTTTTCAGTTTTCATCGAATAAGAAGAAGGTTGAGAATCTTTTGCTTTTTGACCAAACATCTTTTTTAATTTAAATTAACAAAAAATACCTTTAGATTTACTTAAGTAATAATTACGTAAATATATTTAATTAAAACCAATTAATACATTCTTATTTTATGTCAGAATTGATTTTACAAACATTCGACGTTAAAAAGTATTTTCCCTTAAAAAAAGGGCTATTTTCAAAAAACAAAGGTATTTTAAAAGCTATTGATGGTGTTAGCATTAAAATACCGAAGGGAAAAACTTTGGGCTTGGTAGGAGAATCAGGATGTGGAAAAAGCACTTTAGCCCGGATTTTACTCATGCTGATAAAACCTACTGAAGGAAAAGTTTATTTCAAAGATTCTGATATTACAAAAATTAAAGGAGAAAATTTAAAATTATTAAGGAAAAAAATGCAAATAATATTTCAGGATCCTTATTCTTCTTTAAATCCCAAATTGACAGTAAATAATATGCTCTCCGAAATTATCAATTATCATAAAATTGCCGAAGGGAAAAATGTTGAATTAAAAATTATAGAATTATTAGATAAAGTTGGATTAAGAAAAAATGATGCCAGGAAATATCCGCATGAATTTTCAGGCGGACAAAGACAACGAATATGTATTGCAAGAGCACTATCTTTGGAACCTGAATTTATTATTTGTGATGAACCTCTTTCCGCTCTTGACTTATCAGTTCAGGCCCAAATAATAAATTTATTAATTGATTTACAGAAGGATTTGGGATTGACATATTTGTTCATATCTCATGATTTATCAGTCGTAAAACATATATGTGATAATATTTGTATAATGTATCTCGGAAAAATTGTAGAAGAGGCAGTGAGCGAAGAAATATTTCTCCGACCCAAGCATCCTTACACAGAAGCTCTTTTGGCATCAGTTCTGGATCCGTTTCGAAAAAGAAGTAATAAAAATGAATATTTGAAAGATATTTATCTCCCTGCTATTAACTTAAATTCGGGATGTAATTTTGAACCAAGATGTATTAAAGCTTTTTCAGACTGCGGTAAAATTATCCCCGAACTTCAATCAGATGGTGATCATAAAGTCAGTTGTTTATTGTATAAAAAGAAGTCTATTAAATATGAAAGTAGATAATATTAATAATCTTTTTTCAAAGAATATATTCGTCAGAGCTGTTGTATTAATTCTATTTGTTATTCTTTTGTTTAACAATTTATCTTTTGCTCAAGCAGATTCCACTAAATCTGTTCTAACCGGAAAAGTGATATCAGAAAAAAATAATGGTATTCCCGGTTCCAGAATAATTTTAACTAATTCTCTAAATGGAAAATCAGTAGAACTAAATACTGAATTAAACGGAGAATTCAAATTCCAGGTAAGTGAAGGTATTTATAATATATATGTTTCAAAAGAAGGATATTCCGTTTACGAAGAAAAGGGAATTAAATTAACAAAATCCTTGACACGTAATTTAAAAATATTATTACTCGAAAAATTATTTACCACTGATATAATTGATGTTGAAGGACAATTCCGACAAAGCCAGAATGATTTAAGGACTAGCATTTTTAACTTTTCACCTAAAAATATTAAAATATTACCGGGTGCAATAGAAGATGTATTAAGATCTTTAAAATCTCTTCCGGGTGTTTCATCACCTAATGATTTCACATCACAATTGATAATAAGAGGAAGCGGGCCCGATCAAAATCTTATAATAATGGATGACGTCGAAATTTTCAATCCATACAGACTATATGGGCTTGTAAGTATGTTTAATCCTGAGACTCTATATGATATTACACTCATAACGGGAGGTTTTCCTTCAAAATATGGTGATCGTTTATCAGCTGTTCTGGACGTTTTAAACAGAGAGGGAACAACTGAAAAACCAATAGCATTTACAGCGAATATAAATATTGCGAGTGCGAATTTAATATTTCAGGGTAGAAATCCTTTAAAAATTCCAGGGTCATGGATTATATCGACAAGAAGAACTTATTATGACTTAATCCTGGGACCATTTGCAAAAAAAGCCGGCTTGATAACTGATGATTCTTCTTTTCCATCGTTTGAAGATTTACAATTCAAAATCGCTTTTGGTCCATTTAAAAAGCATAAATTTTTTATAAATGGGATTTTTTCAAAAGATGGTGTGGATATTATTCCTGGTAAGAACAGATCTAACCCAGACAGTGTGAATGTTAATGATGTAACGAAAAATAATGTTGCTTCCCTTAGCTGGCATTATATACCAAATTCTCAATTTTTATCTAAAACAACTTTGTCATGGTATCGAAATAATGGTCAAAACGACTTCGAAGGTGATATACTTGATCCACTAATTGATAGAGAAAATATAACTCCTTCTCAGCGAGATAGTTTAAAAGCAATTGGAGAACTTCTTGGATTTAGCTTTGCTTCTACATATGATTTTTATAAATACTCGATAGGAAATAAATCAGTTTTGAATGAGAAAAATTTTAATCTCGAATTCGGAGCAAGCTTTGATTTGATCAGAACAGATATTACTTACAAATTAAATCTGGATGATCAGTTTAAAGCTTTTTTAAGATCATTGCCAAACACTTCAGCATTGCTTAATGATTTTACAATTAATGGAAAAAACAATTATAGAAGCAGTTTTTATTCTCAAATCAGACTTTCAATAGGGAAGCAATTTTATTACCAACCATCAGTTAGATTTGATTATTATTCATATTTGAAAAAAGCATATTTTTCTCCAAGAATTAATTTTGGATTTATTATTAATCCTCTTACTACGCTTCGTTTTGCAACAGGTTTTTATTATCAATCCCCCGGATATGAGAAATTAATAGACGGGCAAACTTTTTTTGATTTAACTGGGAATATCGGAGAAAATTTAAAAGCAGAGAAATCTGAACATTTTATTCTTGGTCTGGAAAGATGGATTAATAACGAATGGCAAATAAAAACAGAAGCATATTATAAAAAATTTGCTAATCTGATTGTGCAGCAAAAGTTAACGGGTTATAAATATAAATATTATATTAATGATCCTAATAATACTGACCCGAATTATTGGAAAAATCCGCTAAACTGGACTCGATCACCCGGCAAAATTTCTTATGATTCCCTTACAACTATTCCTGTCAATGATGGTTATGGATATTCATACGGGATAGAATTAAGCTTAGAAAAAAAATATATGAACCCGCGAACTAAGTTTTATGGCTGGATTAATTATTCATATTCAATAGCAAGAAGAGAAAGATTTGATGAGACGGTCAAACCTTACAGATTTGATCAACGGCATATTGTTAACATTGTCGCTAATTACAAAATTAATTTCTGGTTGGAATTTGGAGCGCGATGGTCTTTTGCCAGCAATTTTCCATTCACTCCTCCGAAAGGGATAATCCCCAGGGTGGTTAATGATAGTTTAGTAGTTAATCCTTTTACCCAGAAAGTAATTTTTAATCTTGATTATGGAACATTAGAAAATAAATATAGTGATGTGAAACCAGATTATCATCGCTTGGATATTAGGTTGACAGCTTATACAAAATTTTGGAATGCAGACTGGTCTTTTTATTTAGATGTGATTAATGTTTATAACAGAAAGAATGTATTATCTTATAGTTATACTGTAGATTCTAACCTTAAAGTAAATCGGAAGATTACAGGGATGATTCCGATTCTTCCTACATTGGGATTGAGTGTTAGGTTATAAGTTTTAATATTTATTTGAAATCTTTTTGTATTTTTTACTCAAAATTCATATTAAATTGATTGAATTTAGCCTCTAAATTGAGTAAATTGAACTGAAAAAGATAAAATTATTGAATATTTGTATTTTTGCATCCGGAGCGGGAAGTAATTTTCAAGCTATATTAAATGCCAAATCAAAAAGAGAAATTCAGTCAAGAATATGCCTTCTAATAACTAACAATTCTAAATGTGGGGCTGTTGAAATAGCTAATAATTACTCCGTTGATGTTGTTCATATCAGCAGGAAATTATATCCTGATTTAGACCCGGTTCAATATTCAAATTTATTCATTTCTGTTTTAAGGAAATATGAAATTGAACTTATAGTACTCGCCGGATATATGAAAAAAATTGGTAATGAGGTTATTCGCGAATATTGTAACAGAATTATTAATATTCATCCCGCTTTATTACCATCTTTCGGCGGTGAAAATATGTATGGTTTGAATGTCCACAAGGCTGTTATTGAAAGCGGTGTAAAAGTATCCGGATTAACTATTCATTTTGTTAATCAGGATTATGATCAGGGAAAAATCATATTTCAAAAATGTGTAGAAGTTGATGTTAATGACGATGCTTTATCATTACAGAAAAAAATTTTGGTTTACGAACATGAATTTTATCCTGAAGTTATTAAAAGAATTGAAAATGGTTTAATAAAAATTGGGGAAACACAATGAGCAAAATTGCACTGATTAGTGTTTATGATAAATCCGGAATCGTAGAATTTGCTTCAAAGTTAAAGGATTTAAGCTTTGATATAATTTCTACCGGCGGTACATATAAATTATTGAGAGATCATAATATAGAAGCAAAATCTGTTGAAGAAATTACCGGCTTTCCTGAAATCTTGAACGGAAGAGTCAAAACACTTAACCCTGTTGTATTTGCAGGAATATTAGCTGATAAAAATAATTCTGCCCATAAGAATGATATGTCTGAACATAAATTCAATTTCTTTGATCTGGTTGTAGTGAATTTATATCCATTTGACGAAACTATAAGAAAAAATGGTGTTACAATTTCCGAAGCAATTGAACAAATTGATATTGGAGGAGTAAGTTTGATAAGAGCGGCTGCAAAAAATTTTGAAAATATAAATGTTATAACCGATACTAAACAATATTGTAACTATATAGATTTATTAAAAAAAAATGAAGGTGAAATTCCTGTAAACCATTCTAAAGTACTTGCTCAAAATGCTTTTACATATATATGTGATTATGATTATGCGATTTCGAAATATTTTAGAGAAATTAATAATTCAGAAATCGATGAATTGAAAAATTCACTTTTAACATCTGACTCTGAGTTCATAAAACTAACTTCCAGGCAGCATTTAAGGTATGGAGAAAATCCTGACCAGAAAGCATTTCTGTATAAGAAAAATTTTGATGATATTTTTAATGTGATACATGGAAAAGAAATTTCTTATAATAATCTTCTTGATGTAGATGCCGCCGTGAATCTCATTAATGAATTTCAACATTCTGGTCCAACATGCGCAATTATAAAGCACGGAAATCCGTGCGGCGTGGCATCATCTGATAATATGAAGAGTGCATATTTGAAAGCTTTCGAAAGTGATACTACTTCACCTTTTGGTGGAATAATCATATTTAATGGCAATTTAGACCTTAATACTTCTATTGAAGTTGATAAATTATTTTCCGAAATTATCATCGCTTTAGACTTCGATAATGATGCTCTTGAGTTGTTAAAGAAAAAGAAGAACAGAAGATTGATAAAATATAGTTTTTACAATGAGAAAGATGAATTTAAGTCAATAACAGGAGGCTTTTTATATCAGGAAAAGCAGGTAAAATTATTCGACAGAAGTTCTTTAAAAACCGTTACAAAAATATTACCGGTTGACAAACAGATTACGGATATGGAATTTGCAGTAAAGATAGTGAAACATACGAAATCGAATTCGGTTGTTTTTGTAAAAGATAATCGAACTTTAGCAATAGGCGGTGGACAACCATCCAGAGTTGATTCAACCAGAATTGCAATAAAACGAGCCGAACAATATGGTCTGAGTTTAAAGGAATGTGTCGTCGCTTCGGATGCATTTTTTCCGTTTGCTGACAGCATCGAAGAGATTGCAAAAACCGGCTGTGCTGCAATAGTTCAACCTGGAGGATCAGTGAGAGACAGTGAAGTTATTAAAGCTGCAGATGATAACAATCTGGCAATGGTTTTTACCGGAATAAGATATTTTAAACACTAAAAGAGATTACAAAATTTTAATCATAAAGGATTTTTTGAATGCCATTTTTTGGTTTATTTTCGAATGATATCGCAATTGATTTAGGAACAGCGAACACGCTGATCTATATGAAAGGTAAAGGCATCGTACTAAATGAGCCTTCTATAGTTACATTTGATGTCAGTTCAAGAAAAATAGTTGCTATAGGTAATGAAGCAAAAAAAATGATGGGAAGGGTTCACAAGGAGCTAAATACTATTCGTCCAATGAAAGACGGAGTAATAGCGGACTTTGAGATCGCAGAAGGTATGATACGCATGTTTATAAAAAGTATTTCGTCGAGTTGGGCACCTGCGCGAAGAATTGTCGTTTGTGTCCCCAGTGGAATTACTGAAGTTGAAAAAAGAGCGGTGCGAGATACTGCAGAACATGCGGGTGCAAAAGAAGTATTTCTGATTTCCGAACCTATGGCAGCCGCTATAGGTATAGGATTAGATGTTATGGCACCTCCCGGAAACATGGTAGTTGATATCGGTGGAGGTACAACAGAAATCGCTGTAATAGCTCTTGCCGGAATGCCAAATGGTGTATCCATTCGAACTGCAGGTGATGAACTTACCGAGGCTATAATTCGTTTTTTTAGAGGGAATCAGAATATGCTTATTGGTGAAAGAACTGCTGAAGAGATAAAATGTCAGGTCGGGTCGGTTATGCCAATGAAAGAAGAAGTTATAATCGAAGTTAGAGGAAGAGACCTTGTGGCCGGAGTTCCGAAAGTAACTGAAGTTAGTTCTATAGAAATAAGAGAAGCTTTAAATCCTGCTGTAACACAAATGGTAGAGGCTGTAAAAGTAGCTCTTGAAAAAACAGCACCTGAATTGTCGTCGGACATACTCGAAAGAGGAATTTTCTTAACTGGAGGAGGTGCCCTTATTAAAGGATTAGATGAAAGAATAAGAGTTGAAACAGGAGTTCCTGTTCATATAGCTGATGATCCTTTGACTGCTGTTGCAAGAGGTACAGGTAAAGTGCTTGAGAATCTTGACCATTATAAGAAGGTAATGCTGAAAAGGTGATTGTAATTTAGAAAATAAAATATCTGAAAATTAAATTTGAAGAAATTCGGGTTATTTATATTCCAAATTAAGGAATATTTAGTACTTACATTAGCCATCATTATTTCCCTGGTTTTAATATTTTCTAATGATAATTCCCAAATTAGATTTTTACGGGGTATCGCTATAGGTTCTTTTGGGACAATACAAAGTGGTTTTTCCGCAATTCCGAACATATTTGAAATTCAGAACGAAAATAAATTTCTTCGTGAAGCTAACATTAAGTTATCTAATGAAATTGCAAATCTTAAAGAAGCTAAACTCGAAAATATCAGATTAACAAAACTTCTCAATCTCAAGAAATTGAACAATTTCGGAGTGATTAGCGGTAAAATTGTTAATAAATCTTTAATACAGATTCGAAATACTATAACAATTAATATTGGAGAAAATGAAGGAGCCAAAGTGAACATGCCTGTTATAACTGATGATGGATTGGTAGGAAGAATAGTTGCAACAAGTAACAATTATTCAATCGCACAAATTATTTTAAATAAAGAATTAAAAATTACCGTTAAATGCCAGAGAAGCCGAGCAGATGGAATATTAAATTTTGACGGCTTTCAAGCATTAACAGTAATGAATGTTCCAAAATCAGCTGATGTTAATGTCGGAGATTTATTCATTACTTCTGAATATAGTAACCATTTCCCTGCAGGAATTCCAGTTGGAACAGTTATTGAAGCGGGAAATCTAGATAATCTGTTTAAGAAAGTAGTGATTAAACCGGCAGTGAATTTTGAAACATTAGAAGAAGTATTTGTGCTAAATTATATTCCTGATATCGATAAAATAAATTTCGAAAAGAACGTCTTTGCAAAATGATTAATACATATTGATAACACCTTTAGTGAAATATATCGCAGCTATTGTTGTAGCAATTTTATTCCAAAAGTCATTCATCTGGTTGATTTCAATTTCTCAATATAACATTACCCCTGATATCCCCTTAATCATAATAATATTTATAGGATTGAAAAGGGGAAGAATGGAAGCAACATTAATCGGATTTTTTGCAGGACTACTCATTGATATATTAAGTGGCACTTTTTTAGGGTTAAGTACACTTATTTATTCTATAACCGGTTTTATTTCCGGTTATTTCAGAAACGATGATGCGAAATATCTGAAAAAATATTATTTCGCTGTTATAGTGTTTATTCTCGCTTTGATTGGAAATCTTATTTATTTCTTTATTTATTTTCAAAGTTATTCATTATTATTCATAGAAGTATTATTAAAGTATGTTTTTCCAAATTCCACATATACAGCTATTATCAGCTTGATATATGTTGTATTTCCTAAGAAAAAGGAGAGTTCCATAGTTTATTGATGAATTCTGAAGGGAAAAAATATTTTTTTTTAAGTTTAATAATAGTTTTACCGATATTATTGATTATCAGGTTAATCCAGATTCAATTTCTGAATCAGGAAGAATACGGTAAAGAATCTCAAAAAAATTCAGTAAAAAAAATTACAATAACTCCTGCCAGAGGATTAATATATGATTATAGCGGAAGGATATTAGTAGATAATAAACCGGCTTATTCACTGACCATTACTCCTGCACAATTCGATTCGAGTGTTGTAAATGAAATTTCGTCTCTGATTGACATGCCTGTTGATGATATTAAGACGAAATTATCTGATGCAAAAGGTACGAACAGATTTAATCCCGTTAAAATAAAACGAGATATCGATTTTAAAGTTATTGCATATATTGAGGAAAATCGGGACAAATTCAGAGGTATTGATTTCCAGGTAGAATCATTAAGAACTTATCCAAACAAGTTCAGAGGTTCTCATGTTTTTGGATATACGGGTGAAATAACACCTAAACAACTTGAAAGTCAGGTAGGAAGCTACTACAAGCAGGGTGATATAATTGGAGCAACCGCATTAGAAAAGTCATATGAAAATTATTTGAGAGGAGAGAAAGGTTATAAATTTACACTTGTTGATGTAAGAGGCAGGGAAGTAGCCGCTTTGAATAATGGGAATAGTGATGTGAAACCGATAAATGGTACAGATTTGGTATTAAGTTTAGATGCTGAGTTACAGGATTATGCAGAAAAACTTTTGAGCAAAAGGCGTGGTGCAATCGTCGCAATGGATCCTCGTAATGGTGAGATATTATGTCTTGTATCAAAACCCGATTTTGATTTATCTGTTTTTTCAGGTTCTGTTGATTCAAAAGTATTCTCAATGCTTATAAATGATGAAAGTAAACCTTTATTTGACCGTGCAATTCAATCAAAATATCCTCCTGGCTCGACCTGGAAACCAATGATGAGTTTAATAGGTCTTGCATCAGGCAGTATTACCACTCATTCGACAATTTCTTGCGAGGGTTCTTTTACCTGGGGCTCGAGAACCTGGGAGGACCATGGCGCTTATGGACCCATCACAGTTGTAACTGCAATTGAAAAATCTGTGAATGTCTTCTTTTATAAACTAGGTTTGAAAGTAGGATTGGAAAATTATGATAAATATTCAAAATTATTTAATTTTGGTACCAGGACAGGTATTGATTTGCCGAACGAGACATATGGATTATTACCTTCAGAAGAATACTATAATAAAATATTTCCAAAAGGATGGTCTCAGGCTGTATTGATTAATCTTGGAATAGGTCAGGGTGAATTATTGGTATCACCTGTTCAATTAGCTGCTTATACAGCAGCAATAAGCATGAATGGATTATATAACCAACCTCATTTGGTTAGAAAATTCAGAAATCCGATGACTGGTGAAGAAGAAAATAATACTTTTGAATCCAAAAAAATTGATTTGCCTCAATCATATTATGACGCAGTAAAAAAGGGCATGTATCTTGTTGTTAACGGAACCGGTACAGCCAAGAATATTAAGAATAGTGAATATGATATTTCCGGAAAAACAGGTACAGCCCAGAATCCTAACGGAAACAATCATTCCTGGTTTATAGGATTTGCTCCTTTTGAAAATCCTCAAATAGCAGTATGTGTGTTGGGAGAAAATGCAGGCTGGGGTAATCAATTTGCCGCTCCGATGGCTGCAGCTATAATGGTTAGATATTTGAGCAGAAATGCTCAGGACACCTGGAACGACAACGCAAAGATTGAGGTACACGATTAGGATGAAATTGTCGGAAAAAATATTTAAGAAATTTGATATATTAACTCTAATATTTACCATTAGTATTGTAACAATTGGACTTATATCCGTTTATAGTGCTACTTTTAGTAATGGACTTGAAATGTTTCACAAGCAATTAACCTTCGCGATTATTGGGATAGTCGTAATGGTTGCTCTATCTTATATTCCGCCGAGATATATAGCTAATTTTTCTATTTGGTTTTATCTGGGTTGTATTCTGCTTCTGATTCTAGTGCTTTTCGTGGGAAAGAGAATTGGTGGAAATCGCAGTTGGTTTAGCTTTGCAGGGTTTGGAATCCAACCTTCGGAATTTGCAAAAGTTGCGACCGTTTTGATGTTATCTTATTTTCTAAACTCTGATAACAAGGAAAGATCAATCAAAGATCCCAAAACATTCTTGCTTGCGATTCTGATTGTGATTGTTCCAATTGGATTAATTATGAGACAACCGGATATGGGAACTTCTTTAGTCTTTTTTAGCATGATCCTTCCAATGTTTCTTTGGTCAGGTCTCTCATTTTATGCATTGTTCGTAATTATATCTCCTGTTGCTTTGGCAATCACAGCTTTTTTAAATCTGGAATATTTTTATATCGGTTTAGTAATATCAGTTATTATCTTGTTATTATTTCGTCGAAAATTCTATCTTACTATACTATTTTCGTCGATTAATTTGCTCTCCGGTTACTCCGTAAATTATTTATATAGTAAATTACAACCGCATCAGCAAAATCGTATAATGGCTGTTATGAATCCGTCAAGCGATCCGTTAGGAACGGGTTACAATGTGATTCAATCAAAAGTTGCAATTGGTTCAGGAGGTTTCTGGGGTAAAGGATTACTTCATGGAACTCAGACACAGCTTAAATTTATACCGGAACAATGGACCGATTTTATATTCTGTGTCATCGGAGAAGAACTTGGATTTATCGGTGCGGCAGTTTTGATAATGTTTTTTTTATTTTTATTATTTAAACTAATCATTAATGCATATGAGAGCAAAAATAAGTTTATGAGTACCGCTTGTATCGGATTTACCAGCATTATATTTTTCCATTTTGTTATTAACATAGGGATGACCGTCGGGATTATGCCGGTTATAGGGATACCATTACCGATGGTTAGTTACGGTGTTTCCTCTCTTCTTTCTTTCTTGATTATGATTGGTTTAAGTATGAATACTTATCGTAATAGAAATATTCTAACATAATTTAATGTACTACAAAAAGAAACTAAAAGGAATTATTAAGAAGAAAAATTCTAATCTAATAATCGGTTTAGATACGGATATTAAGAAAATACCCGATGCTTTTCTGAAATTTAGTGATCCATTATACGAGTTTAACAAGTTCATTATAAAATCTACAAGTGATATTGCAGCAGGTTATAAATTCAATATTGCGTTTTATGAAGTTCTTAAAGATAAAGGATTCGAATTACTTAGAAAATCATTGAAATTAATACCCGATTCATGTGTTACAATATGTGATGCGAAAAGAGGGGACATTCCAAACACTAACGAAATGTATGCGAAAATATATTTTGATGAATTGAATTTTGATGCAATAACACTTTCTCCATATATTGGTACCGATTCTGTAATTCCATTTTTGCAGAGGAAAAATAAATTTGTTTATATCTTAGCACTTACTTCAAATACTGGTTCAGGAGATTTTCAGAAACTTAAGATTGGTGGAAAATACTTATTTGAAATTATTATTCAAAAACATCTAGAACGTTTTAGCACTGAGAAAATCGGATTTGTTTTCGGTGCAAATCACGCAATTGAAATAAACAAATATTCGAAGAAATTCCGTAATTTATCCATCTTAATACCGGGGGTAGGAGCACAAGGAAATGATTTGAAAAGCCTAATGAGAAATATTCACAATAACTTATTTTTAATAAACTCCAGTAGGGGAGTCATTTATAGTGGAAACACTGTAGAAGGAATAAACAATATAAAGAAGAAAGTCGTTGAAAATTCAATAACATTGAAAAATAATATAAATACATCGAAATCGAGTGAATAACTGAGGATATTTTTAATATAACGACTGTTTTGTTACTTGTTTTATTTCATTGTTATATCTATATTAACACTTAGTTCTTTTATATAATTTAAAAAGGAGAAGTTAATGCAAGAAAGCAGAAAACTTTGGTTGTTATTGTTTTTGGTAATTTTTACTTCAGTAATAATAACCGGTTGTTCTAGCACAATGCAAATCACTCGTAATGATAAAAGCTCCTCTAAAAAAGATGTTAACGGTTACAAGAATTCCCGTGAGTTAGTATCCACTAACACCTTAGAAGGAAAAAGCACCATTAACAGGGGAAACCTTGAATCATTATCAAGCTCCTTATCAGAATTTGTCTCCTCCTCCTCCGAAGTATCAGGTGAAGAGATGACAATGAAGATAATAGAATTTCTCGATACCCCTTATTTATGGGGAGGCAATTCGTACCGAGGTATTGACTGTTCAGCATTTGTTCAGACTGTAATGTACCAGGCATTAGGAATTACATTACCAAGAACATCATATGATCAGTCCAATGTTGGTATGGATGTAGCTAAAGAGGATTTAAAGTTTGGTGATTTGCTTTTCTTTGACACGATGCATAAAGGTAGAACGACACATGTCGGGATTTATATTGGAAATGGTATGTTTGCACAATCAGGTTCGTCAACAGGTGTAGCTTTTGCTTCTTTAAATTCTGATTATTATTCTAGAACATTCTTGAAAGCAAAAAGAGTGATAGACGAAAAGTAGTAATAATCAGGGTTCACCGAATCGAAAAGTCTCGAAATCCGTAAAGGTCTCGAGACTTTTTTTTTATATATATTAGAATAAATATATTTTTTATTTTATTACTGTATGTCTACTTTTTTTCTAAAAAATATTTTTCATTCAATTTCAATTATTTTTGGTGTGATTAGTCTAAGTTTTATATTAACTTATTTAGTACCCGGAGATCCTGTCAAACTAGTTCTTGGACAAAGAGCGGATGAAAAAACGATTGCAGCAGTAAAAAAAGAAATGGGTTTGGATAAACCCTTATATTTAAGATACTTCGATTACTTGTTGAAGACAAGTAAAGGAGATTTAGGGACATCATACATAACGAATAGAAATGTAATATCAACAATATTTGAAAAACTTCCCGCAACGGCAATTTTATCTTTCGCTGCCATAATCATATCTGCATTTTTCGGATTAATGCTTGGATTGATTGCTGCACTTCGCTCTCATACTACATTTGATGGACTATCGATTATATTTACTTTATTTGGAATATCAATTCCACAATTTGTATTGGGCCTTTTACTTGCTTTATTTTTTGGCTCTTTCCTTAAAATATTACCTGTAACCGGATATATTAGTGAAGGATGGCAGTACATGCTTTTACCCGTTTTAACACTTTCCTTAAGACCAATGGCAATAATAGCAAGAATTACAAGGTCAACTGTTTTGGAAGTTATGTCTCTCGATTTTGTAAGAACTGCTAAAGCAAAGGGTCTTTCAAATAATCGGGTTATATTTAAACATATATTTAGAAATTCACTAAACCCCGTTGTAACTGCATTGAGTGCATCATTAGCAGCTACACTTGGAGGAGTTTTTTTCATCGAATACATCTTTAACTGGCCGGGAATAGGGCTTCTGACAATTGATTCAATAATGAAACTGGATTTTCCAATGGTTCAGGGAACGGTTTTATTAAGTGCGGTTATTTTTGTAATAATAAATTTCCTTGTTGATATTATTTATGCAATATTAGATCCTAAAGTGAAACTTAGTTGATTTTATGAAAGAAAATCAAAATATCAAATTAAAAGATGTAAGTTCAAGCAGTAACGTTTTTTTCTGGAAGATGTTCTTTAAAAATAAATTCGCTTTAATTGGTTTTATAACGTTAACTTTCTTATCGATTATAGCTTTGTCAGCTGATTTGATTGCACCGTTTAATCCAAACGTTCAAATCCTTGAGTTCTCTTCCAAAAAAATATATTTTAAGGCTAAAGTTTTAATAAAAAAATCTTTATCTGACGGAAATTCATACATTCCAATTCAGGAAGTAATTGGTTTAAAAAATGATAGTATTATGTATAAGGATTATGACGGCAAAAGTAAAACTGAATACACAGGAAACTTAACAAAAACAGAGGACAATCGTTTTGATAAATCGATTACATATTTGTTAGGAACCGATGGGTTAGGCAGAGATATTTTAAGCAGGGTAATTTACGGAAGCCGGATAAGTCTATCCGTGGGTTTAATATCACAAAGCATCTCACTGCTTCTGGGAATATTTTTAGGTTCGATTGCAGGATACTTCAGAGGAATTACCGATAAATTTGTTATGTGGTTGATTAATGTGGTGTGGGCTTTTCCTTCGATATTATTCGTTATCGCTATTTCAGTTGTATTAGGTAAAGGATATTGGCAGGCATTTGTGGCAATAGGGTTGACAGGTTGGGTAGAAATAGCGAGAATTGTAAGAGGTCAATTTTTTACATATCGGGAAATGGAATTTGTGGAAGCCGCGAAAGCTGTTGGTTTCAAATCACCGAAAATTATTATGAAACATATATTACCTAATTGTGTCGGACCTCTTGTAGTTTCAGCTACTGTCGGATTGGCTGCTGCGATCATTTTTGAAGCAAGTTTAAGTTTTTTGGGCTTAGGTGTTCAACCGCCCACTGCAAGTTGGGGTCAAATGATATATGATGGGTATATCTACATTGTTGTAGGAACAAATTGGGGCATTGCACTATTTCCTTCTGCCGCAATTTTTATTACTGTGTTATCGATAAATTTATTAGGTGATGGTTTAAGAGATGCTTTAGACCCTAAATTTTTAAAATAATTGATATGAATAAAAATAAAATAAAATATATATACTTTCTTACTCAAATCAAAAATTTAGGAAACGTAAGAATAAAGCATATATTGACGTACTATCCAGAAGCATTTTCTGCATTTAATGTTTCAAAAGAAGTATTAAAAAAAATTGAAGGCATTGATGAAAAAAGTGCAAATTCAATTTTTGAATCCGAAAAATATTTTAAAAAATACGAAGTTGAATTTGATCAGTTAGTAAATGATTTGAAAAAAAACAACATAAAGATAACATCCCTAATATCAGATAATTATCCAAAGAATCTTAAAAAAATCTATGATGCTCCAATAATTTTATTCTATAAAGGAAATTTGACTGATCTGGATAAATATTCCTTAAGTATTATAGGTACTAGAACTCCAACCGTTTATGGCCAAACTATTTGCGAAAATTTGACTGCAGAAATTACAAAGCTTGGTATATTGACTGTAAGTGGTATGGCCAGAGGTATAGATTCAATTGTACATAAAACAACTTTGAAATATTCCGGTTTGACTTATGCAATTTTAGGAAGTGGTGTTGATGTAATATATCCGCCAGAAAACCGGAATTTGTATAATGAAATACTTAATACCGGTGCAGTTATTTCTGAATATGAACCGGGAGAAAAACCAGATAAAATTAATTTTCCTAAAAGAAACAGAATAATTAGTGGAATAAGTTTAGGTACGTTAATAATCGAAACTGCTAAAAAAGGAGGTTCCTTGATTACATCCGAATTTGCTTTAGATCAAAATAAAGAAGTCTTTGCAATTCCGGGAAATATTAATTCAAAAAAATCGGAAGGAACAAATGAGCTAATTAAAAAAGGAACTGCAAAGTTAGTAACAAATATTGACGATATTCTGAGTGAACTGAATTATGCCTTAAAACCCATATTAAATGATAAGGCAAAGGAAAATGAACAGCATATATCTGTAGAATTAGATATTTTTGAAAGAAAGATATTTGAAGAACTATCAAACGAACCTATTCATATTGATAGAATAAATGAATTAACAGGAATGTCTATTTCAGATTGTTTGGTACATTTGTTATCCTTAGAATTTAAGAACGTAATAAAACAATTGCCCGGCAAATTTTTTGTAAAGATGTAAAATAAATTTTTCAATTTAAAAATGTTAAAACAAACTCAATCTCAAAGACTGGTTCAAAAGGTTCTGCCTCAATTGATACAGAAGCAGAGTTTGCTAGCTATTCCTACCATAGCACTTGAGCAAATGGTTCGTCTTGAATTAGTCCAAAACCCATTTCTTGAGGAAAGAGAATTAGAGACTATCGAAGAACAGACTGAAATTGAAAAACCAGAGTCAGATGATTTATCAAAGGAGGATATTAATAAGGAGGAAGAATATAATTGGGATGACTACTTGAACGCAGAGAATGATGGTTATAAAACCTCCGGTTCAGGTTCAGATGAAACTGAAATAAACTATGAAAACATGTGGAAAAGTCCTCATACGAAAAGCGATTATTTGTTATCTCAGGTTTATCTTGCAGAACTTAACCATAAACAAATGCAAATAGCCGAGGCAATTATCAGTTCATTAGATGATGATGGTTATTTCAGGCAGGATATTGATCTTTTCATAGAGGATTTAAAGAATTTTTATTTAGAAGAAGATTTTAAGGATGTTGAAATTACAAATGATGAAATTTTAAAAATATTAAGCGTAATTCATAAGTTTGATCCTCCCGGAATTGCTGCCAGGGATCTTAGTGAATGTTTATTGATTCAGATAAATCTGAAAGACCTTGATCCTGTTATAAAAGAAATAGCAAGGAAAATTATTCAAAATTATTTCGACGAATTCAGACTTAAGAATTATGAAAAACTTATTGAGGAACTTAAGATAGATATTGATACCTTAAATAAAGTATTTGATATCATACATAAACTTGATCCGAAGCCGGCATCTTCAATTGAAGAATCATCACATGCTGATTACATCATTCCTGATCTTTTAGTAATAAAGGAAGGTGGTGTATATAAGGTAGAACTGAATGAACGAAATATCCCTTCACTGAGAATTAATTCATCATATAGAAAATTAATTAATGAAAAAGAAAAAATATTAGATAAAGGTACGAAAGACTTTATTCATAATAATTTTGAGAGAGCTAAATGGTTTTTAATGGCAATCAATTCCCGACGTGAAACTATGTTAAAAGTAATGAATGCAATACTGAATCATCAAAAAGAATTTTTTGATAACTTAGGAGAAGGCATAAAACCATTATATGAAAAAGAAATTGCAGAAGATATTAGTATGGATATATCGACCGTTAGCAGGACAGTGAGAGGAAAATATGTTCAAACAGAATTTGGGATATATGAATTAAGAAGTTTCTTCAGTCATAAAGTAAGAAATGAAACCGGTGAAGATATTTCCAATTCTGAAATTAAAAACAAAATGAAAGAAATTATTGATGCAGAGGATCCTGCTAACCCCCTGACAGATGAAAACCTTGTTGTAGAAATGCACAAATTCGGGTATAAACTCGCCAGACGAACGGTAGCAAAATACAGGGACCTTTTAAAAATTCCAAAAGCCCGAATGAGACGAAAACTTTAATTATTTAAAATTGAAAAACAATAAAAAAATTAATTCGACGACCGTAATCGGTCTTATTAAAGACGGCAAGGCAGTTATAGGTAGTGACGGACAGGTAACTTTAGGAAATACTATAATGAAGCACAAAACAAAAAAGGTCAGAAAGCTTTATAACGATAAGGTTTTAGCCGGTTTTGCAGGTTCGACATCCGATGCCTTAACACTTTTTGACCGTTTCGATAGTAAACTCGAACAGTATAAAGGAAATCTGTCAAGGGCAGCAGTAGAACTCGCAAAGGACTGGCGAACTGATAAATATTTGAGAAGATTAGAAGCTCTTTTGGCTGTTGTTGATAACGAGAAGACGCTTATTATATCGGGAACCGGAGATGTAATTGAACCTGATGATGGTATAGTTGCAATTGGTTCCGGAGCTCCTTATGCTTTGGCTGCTGCAAGAATGTTGTTGAAGTACTCAAACCTTAATGCTAAAGAAATTGTTACAGAAGCATTAAACCAGGCCGCAAAAATATGTATTTATACAAATGATTTTATAACAATAGAAGAATTAAATTAATTGAAATGATAAACAATTCGTCAGCTAAAACTGAAAATATTAAGAAAAAAACAAAAATCCAGAAAAATAGTAATAAAAATATTATTGATCAGCTAACCCCTTCGCAAATTGTAGAGGAATTGGATAAATATATAATTGGTCAGGATAATGCAAAAAAATCCGTGGCAATTGCATTAAGAAACAGGTGGAGAAGGCATCAGGTACCGGAAAATATGCGCGATGAGATAATGCCTAATAACATTATAATGATAGGTCCAACCGGAGTTGGAAAGACGGAAATTGCAAGAAGAATATCGAAATTGGCGAATGCGCCATTCATTAAAGTTGAAGCTTCAAAATTTACGGAAGTAGGATATGTCGGAAGAGATGTTGAATCAATGATCAGGGAATTAACAGATCTATCTGTAAATATCGTAAAAAATGAACGTTCCAAAGAAGTAGCAGGTAAAGCTGCCGAAAATGCTTACGAAAGGATTCTGGATATTTTGATTCCCCCTATGAAAAAAAAACCTGAGACAACTGAAGAGGCTAAAGCAGTAGTGAATGAGCAATTTGACAAAGAGACTATTACAATAAATGTTGATAAAGGACCTCCTGAAACAAATTTTAGTACGAGGGAAAAACTGAAGAAACAATTACTCGAAGGTCAGCTTGATAATCGGACAATTGAAATGGATTTGACCAGTGAAAATATGCCAATGCTTCAGGTCCTGGGACCTATTGGATTGGAGGAGATGGGATTAAATCTAAACGATTTGTTTGGAAATATGATGCCAAAAAAATCGAAGAAAAGAAAACTGACAATTGCAGAAGCAAAAAAAGTTCTGGCACAGGAAGAATCACAGAAACTTATAGATATGGATACAGTCATTAAGGATGCGGTTGAAAAAGTTCAGAATTATGGAATCGTTTTTATTGATGAAATAGATAAAATAACAGGCGGTGGGGGAAAACAGGCAGGTGTTGATGTTTCCCGGGAAGGTGTGCAGAGGGATTTACTTCCAATAGTAGAAGGTTCAACGGTTATTACAAAGTATGGTCCCGTTAAAACTGACCACATACTTTTTATTGCCTCTGGAGCCTTCCATATATCTAAACCCAGTGATTTAATTCCGGAACTGCAGGGTAGATTTCCAATCAGAGTTGAACTAAATAGCCTTAATGAAGATGATTTTTATCTTATTCTGACGCAACCTGAAAATGCACTTATAAAACAGTACAAAGCATTACTTGAATCTGAAAATGTTGAGTTGATATTCTCGGATGACTCTATAAAAGAGATTGCCAAGATAGCTACTGAAGTTAACGAACAGGTTGAAAATATAGGTGCAAGAAGACTTCACACTATACTCACAAATCTGCTTGAGGATATACTTTTTAATGTTCCGGATAAAAATAATAAAAAGAAAATTGAAATCAATAAGAATCTTGTAAACGAAAAACTTAATGCTATAGTCAAAAACAGAGATTTAAGCAGATATATTTTATGAGGATATTATTAATATTTTTATTTATAATAATATCCTGTCAATCGAATGCTCAGTATCAAAGCAGGGAAGTTGCTCAAAAATATGCAGGAATTAGTTATTCGTTGGTATTTTTTACGAATCCGGATGTAAATAAAATCTATCCCACAATCGATTTAAACCGTTCAGGGCTATTAAGTGAAGTGAATGGATTTTTTGGATTTAGAATCAATAAGTATTTCGCAGCCGAAATATCACCATCTATTTTATTTGCTAAGACTAGTCAGGGACTAAATGGTTTTTGGTTTGGTGAGAATAGTCAGCGCTTTTGGTATGTCCCACAGGATGCTTCATTATTCGCTTTGGGACTTAATCTTAAAACCAGGATATATCCTTTCGCATCAAATAGTAGCAATGTATTACGGGATTTTTATCTGAGTTTAGGTGGTGGAATGATGTTACTTAAAGAACAGTATACAAATTATCTTTATAATGATAGTTCTTATAATGCTTTTGTTATATCTATTCGTGATGATAAAAATAGTGTCTGGGCTCCAAACATTTCATTTTCTTTCGGGTATTCTTCAGATAATAATTTTGGTTATGGGTTTGATGTAGCTTATAGAATTGTACCGTTGCCAGTAAACAGGAATACCGTTCTTAGCACATCGAATGCCGGAAATTTTAGTAGTTTGAATATTTCAGCGAAAATCTTATTTAATCTTTAATTTGGAAAAGATATTCTAGTTCAAACTATCGTGTAATTCTATCTCAAAACTTCTCTTGCAATAACAATCTTTTGTATTTCACTTGTACCTTCATATATCTCTGTAATTTTTGCATCTCTTAAATATCTTTCAACAAGATATTCTCTTACATATCCATAACCACCATGTATTTGTATTGCTTCCAGAGCATTTTTAACTGCTACCGTACTTGCAAATAATTTTGCCTGAGCCGCTTCTTTTACATATTTCTCATTTCTATCTTTAAGCCAGGCTGCTTTTAAAGTTAATAATCTTGCGGTCTCAGCATTTACAGCCATATCGGATAATTTAAACTGAATCGCTTGAAGATTCGAAATTGGTGCATTAAATGCTTTTCTTTCTTTTGAATACCTTACGGATGCTTCAAGACAAGCTTGTGCAATTCCCAATGCCTGTGAAGCAATTCCGATTCTCCCGCCATTTAAGGTTTCCATTGCAATTTTAAATCCCAATCCTTCCGTTCCCAGTAAATTTTCTTTTGGAACTTTACAATTATTCAATCCTATTGAACAAGTATCCGAACCTCGAATTCCAAGTTTATCTTCTTTTTTACCAACTTCGAATCCTTCAAAAGTTTTTTCGACTATGAAAGTAGATATTCCTTTATACCCCAGAGATTTATTGGTCATAGCCTGTATTATATGGTAATCTGCAGTTGTACCATTAGTAATCCAGTTTTTCATTCCATTAAGAATGTAATAATCTCCTTCCAACTTTGCTTCTGTTCTTTGTTGCGTTGCATCGCTTCCTGCTTCAGGTTCTGATAAACAAAATGCTCCCAATTTTTCTCCTGATGCAAGTTGTCTTAGATATTTATTTTTTTGATAATCTGTTCCCCATTTTTCTATTCCAAAACACACTAGAGAATTATTGACAGACATTATAACTCCCACCGATGCGTCAACTTTTGATATTTCTTCCATTGCAAGTACATAGCTAATTGTATCCATTCCGGCACCTCCCCATTCCGGAGAGACCATCATTCCCATAAATCCTAATTCTCCCAATTTTTTCACTATTTCATATGGAAATTCAGCTTTAATGTCTCTTTCAACCTGTGATGGAGCAATTTCATTTTCGGCAAAATCCTTTGCAGCATCTCTTATTGCAATGTGTTCCTCTGTAAATTCAAAGTTCATTATATAATTTGTTTAAATTAAAAATTATTTTGTGTAATTATAAAATCCTTTTCCGCTTTTTCTTCCCAGGTAACCTGCAGTTACCATTTTTTTAAGAAGCGGGCATGGCCGGTATTTGCTGTCTCCTAATCCATTATACAGCACTTCCATTATCGATAAACATACATCCAGTCCTATAAAATCTGCTAACGTTAATGGTCCCATTGGATGATTCATACCAAGTTTCATTACGGTATCAATTGCTTCCGGCTTTGCTACACCTTCCATAACACAATATACTGCTTCATTTATCATTGGCATCAGTATTCTGTTTGATACAAATCCGGGATAATCCTGAACTTCCACAGGTTCTTTTTCAATTTTAATCGAAAGATCTTTAATTATATCATAAGTTTCCTGAGAGGTAGCCAGTCCCCGGATTATTTCTACTAATTTCATCATGGGAACCGGATTCATAAAATGCATCCCGATTATTTTTTCTGGTTTATTGGTAACAGCAGCTATTTCAGTTATTGAAATAGACGATGTATTCGTTGCAAGAATTGCATCCTTGCCGGATATTTTATCTAAATTTCTGAAAATTTGTTTTTTTATTTCAGAATTTTCAGTAGCGGCTTCTATGATCAGTTCACAATTCGAGGAATCATTTAAATTTATAGAGGTATTAATATGCTTTAATGTGGAAGATTTTTTTTCTTCTGTAATAGTTTCTTTTTTTACTTGCCTGTCCAGATTTTTAGAAATGATTCCCATAGCCCGGTCCAGAAATTCCTGTTTGATGTCAATAAGAGTTACATTGAAATCAAATTGCGCAAAAGTATGAGCAATTCCATTGCCCATAGTTCCACTCCCGATAACGGCAATGTTTTTAATAGTCATAATTGGAATTTAAATTGATTAGCAAAATTATAATTTTTCTACTACAATTGCACTTGCTTCTCCACCCCCTATGCAAAGAGTTGCTATTCCTTTTTTAGCATTCTTATTTTTCATTGCATATAGCAAAGTAGTAAGAATTCTTGCTCCGCTTGCACCGATTGGGTGTCCTAAAGCAACAGCTCCGCCATTAATATTAACTTTTGCCGGATCCAGTTCGGCTACTTTGATAACTGATAATGCTTGCACTGAAAACGCTTCATTTGCTTCTATTAGGTCTATATCATCTTTTTTTAGTCCTGTTTTTTCTAATACTTTCATTATTGCATAAGCCGGTGCAGTTGTAAACCATTCAGGTTTTTGAGCGTGTGATATATGACCCAGAACTCTCGCGATAGGTTTAATATTAAGTTCTTCTGCTTTTTCAGCTGACATCAATACTAATGCACTTGCCCCGTCGTTAATTTTTGAAGCATTAAAAGCTGTAACAGTGCCACCGTCTTCAAATGCAGGTTTTAATTTTAATCCTTTTTCAAAATTGACTTTTTTAGGTTCTTCATCTTCAGTTATTACTATATTTCCTTTTCTATCTTTTATCTCAACAGGAATTATTTCCTCAGCAAAAAATCCTTTTTCGATTGCATTTAAAGCTTTCTTGTAACTTTGAACAGCAAATTCATCCTGTTCTTCCCTGGAAATTTTTAATTCACGCGAACAAAGCTCCGCTGCATTACCCATATGGTATTTATTATAAACATCAATAAGACCATCAAGTATCATTCCGTCAATAATCTTTGAATTACCCATTCGATATCCTGTCCTGGCTTTATCAAGATAATAGGGGACATTACTCATTGATTCCATTCCACCCGCAACCACTATATCAGAATCTCCGCACTGAATTGCCTGAACAGCTAACATAACAGATTTTAATCCGGAACCGCACATTTTGTTTATAGTTAAGCAGGGAACTGAGTCAGGAACACCTGCATAAATCGAAGCCTGTCTTGCAGGAGCTTGTCCGAGTCCTGCCGGTAATACACATCCCATAATAACTTCAGAAACCATTGCGGGTGTTATATTGCTTCTGTTAATAGCTTCTTTTATTGCTATGGCTCCTAGTTTGGGTGAACTAAGTGAAGATAATTCTCCCAGATAACTGCCAACGGGAGTTCTTACTGCGGATACGATTACTACTTCTTTCATATAATTAATTTAATATTTTATAATGCTGAGTTTATAATATTTATAAATGATTCTGATTTAAGGCTCGCTCCACCAATCAATCCTCCATCTATATCAGACATGTGCAATAGTTCTTTAGAGTTTTTATCATTCATGCTTCCGCCATATAATATAATAATTTTTTCTGCAATATCTTTAGTAAATAAATTACCTATAACATTTCGTATGAAAATATGCATTTCATTTGCTTGTTCCGGGGAAGCTGTTTTCCCTGTACCTATAGCCCAAACCGGTTCATATGCGATTACGATTTTCAAAATTTCATTAGGACTAAATCCTTTCAGGCATTTCGTAATCTGTTCTTCAATCATATTGAAATGTATCCCTTCTTCTCTTTGAGCAAGCGTCTCACCAACGCAAACTATTGGAATCAAATTATTTTCAATTGTTTTTTTTACTTTCAGGTTGATTGTTTCATTAGATTCTGAAAAATATTGTCGCCTTTCACTATGCCCAATTATAACATATTTACAGCCAACTGATTTCAACATTTTTGCAGATATTTCACCTGTATACGCTCCCTCATCTTCCTGATATAAATTTTGTCCTCCCAAATTAATTGATGAATCATTTAAAGTATCATTTGCGATGGTTAAATTTACGAATGAAGGACATACTAACACATCAATTTTATTAAGAATATCGGCGTTAACTCCATTTCTTATTTTTAAAGTAAATCACGGGTCTCTGACAAATGTTTTATTCATTTTCCAATTTCCTGCTATTAATTTTCTTCTCATATTTCTTTTTTAATCTTATTTATAAATAATTTACTAAATGCTCAATTAATCCTGGCAAGATGATTCATATTTATCGTTTATGTATATTTAATCTTAACTTGTATTGAGCTTATGTTGCAGAAAATAGGAAAAATCATAATAATAAGAGAGGGAATCATATATCCTAAAATTAATATTAATCGTTTATTGGTTTTTTAATTGTTTAAACATTTTTATCGTTCTTTCTTTAGCCATTTGATGATTAATTATGGGGGCAGGATAGTCGTGTCCTAATTTGAAGTTATATTTGATTTCTTCTGCTTTGGTGATATTGTTTGGATTATGTAATAAGTAATTTGGTAAATTTTTTAATTCAGGTACAAATTTCTTAATATATTTTCCTTCGGGGTCAAATTTTCTACTTTGAAGTTCCGGATTGAATATCCTGAAATACGGCTGGGCATCACAGCCTGTCGAGGCACTCCATTGCCATCCGCCGTTGTTGGATGAAAAATCCAAATCAATAAGTTTTTCGGCAAAATATTTTTCTCCTGATCTCCAATCCATGAAAAGGTCTTTTGTCAGAAACATTGCTGTAATCATTCTTAAGCGGTTATGCATCCATCCCGATTCATTTAATTGTCGCATGCCCGCATCAACAATGGGATAACCGGTTAGTCCATCTTTCCAGTTTGATAATAATTGCTCATTATAACTCCAGTGTATATTATCATATTCATTTTTAAATGACATATTAATAATATTTGGAAAATGGTAAGTAATATTGTAATAGAATTCTCTCCAGATTAATTCATTTATCCAGGTACCATGTGAAATCTCCTGCAGTCTTAATTGCTTTTTGTAAACATTCTCTTATGCTGATTGTTCCAAAATGAAAGTGTGGAGATAAAAAACTTGTTGAATTCAAGAGAAGGGAAATCTCTGTTCAATTTATAATCTGATATTTTCTTTTTACAAAAATTTGAAAGTAATCGCAGTGCTTCCTCGCTTCCTCCACGAAACATAATCATTCGGGCTTACCTCATTATCTTTATTCTTCAAATGGTATCTGCAACTTAAAGAAATATTTATTTGATTTTCCGGAGATAACTTATTTAGATTAATCCTATATCTGTCAAAATTTCTATCCTGAATATTTTTTAAAAATTTATTTTTAAACGGAGTGAAAATTATATATGGCTCTCCATCATCTTTTTTTATTTGATTCAAATCAATCAACGTCGTATCTGAATACAAATTAAAAGTGCCATTACTTTTTCCAATAATATTCTTAACAATTTCATCTCTTTTTCTTGAATAGGGTTCTACCTGACCATTAGCATAAACATTAATTCTGCTATATTTCTTTATGAGTTCTAAAAATATTTTACTGCTTACTCCTTCAAAAATCTGTAATCCGAGTCCATATTTATTCAAATTATCTTTGAGTTCTTTTAATGAATTTAGCAGAAAAGATAATCGTTTTTCTCCATAATATTGGAATGATTCAGGGTTTTTGATGTATAGGAATGAAAATTTTGAATTTTCATCTAACTTTGAAATGAAATACTTTAATCCTGTATTGTCTTCTAATCTTAAATCTTTCCTAAACCAGAAAACATTGAGCATTTAGATTAGATTTGAGGTTTTCTTTCAATAAAAGAATGACTCGTAAGTTTTACGAATGTTGAATTAAGCTGGTATTCTTTAATAGTTTGCGAATTTAAGATAACTCATTGATGATTGTAATCCTTCCTTATATTCCTTCACTAATTTTCTTACATCACCTTTGTAAGGTACCAATGATTCTTCGCCTTCAATATAATTTTTATTTTCCTGTTTTACTGCAAAAGAGGCACTGCCGCAATATTTTTTCCATCTCTGATTGTTATATTTCAGAACATCACCCGGTGCTTCTTCAGAGCCCGCTAATGCTCTCCCCAGCATTACAACATCACAACCTAAAGCAATTGCTTTACACATTGCCCCGGGGTTGCTTATACCCCCGTCTGCAATTATTTTCACATCATTTTTCATTTCATCCTTTGCTTCAAGTGCTCTGATTATGGCGTCAACCTGACCAATTCCTACTCCTGATTTTATCGAAGTTGAGCACATAGCCCCGTTTCCAATTCCAACTCTGATCGCATCAACCTCAAGCTCAATCAGAAATTTTGTAACTTCATAACTTGCTACATTTCCGGCAATTAACCTAAGTTTATAATTATTAACTAAAGGTTTTAAAGAATTAATAAATTTTGCAAGTACTTTTGAGCCTCCGTTTGCGATGTCAATGCAAATTATTTTTACCCCAAAATCTGCTAATTTTTTTATTCTGTCAACTTCAGTATTTTGATTGACTCCAATAGCAGCAGATTTAAAAGGAGAATCCTGCAAACCATTAGATTTGAATTCTTCAATTTGCTCTTCAACTGAATTAAACCTGTGTACTATTCCCAGACATTTTAAATCTGCCAGAGTCTTCGCCATTTTTCCACCGCAAACTGTATTCATCGGAGAAGCGATAATCGGAACATCAAGATTAAGACCTAAAAATTCACTTTGCGTTTTGCATTCCGCTCTATGTTTTACCGACGATATCTGGTTCGGTATAAGAGAAATATCATCGTAAGTTAATGAGTAATTCTGGATAATGTTTTTATAAGACAATTATTTGCAATTAATATTTATAAAATATAAACCTAAAATTTTGACACCATATTTTAAAAAGATTTGTAATGTTTTGTTTTTTCAATTATGATAATGCTTTTGTTACTTTATCTGCTGCATCTTTAAGAGTAGTTGCAGAGATTATGTTTAATTCTGACTCATCCAGAATTCTCTTAGCTTCGTCAGCATTAGTTCCCTGAAGTCTTACGACTACAGGTACTTTAATATCAATCGATTTGGCTGCCTGTACAATCCCTGCTGCCACACGGTCGCATCTGACAATTCCGCCGAATATATTCACTAAAATTGCTTTAACATTTTTATCCGATAGAATTATCCTGAAACCATTTTCCACAGTTTCCGCTGATGCAGTTCCCCCAACATCCAGGAAGTTAGCAGGTTCACCGCCGGCTAGCTTAATTAAATCCATCGTAGCCATAGCTAATCCGGCACCATTGACCATGCAACCAACATTTCCGTCCAATTTTAATGTAGTTCAGGTTAAATTTGGATGCTTCAAGTTCGAGTGGGTCTTCTTCATTGAAATCGCGCATATCCGCTAAATTCTTCAATCTGAAAAGTGCATTGTCGTCAATATTTATTTTTGCATCAAGCGCTAATACATTATCATCATTCGTTATAACTAAGGGATTAATTTCGAGCAGAGAAGCATCAATATCATCATATGCTTTATATAATTTCTGAATAAAGTTTGTGAAACTTTTCAATGTGTTTCCTTCGAGACCTAATCCAAATGCAAGTTCTCTTGCCTGATATGAACCTAATCCTATAGCAGGATCAATCCAGACTTTAATAATTTTTTCAGGCGTTTCAGCAGCAACTTTTTCAATTTCCACTCCACCTTCTGTTGAAGCCATTATAACATTCTTATGCTGTTGCCTGTCGAGCAGAATGCCTAAATATAATTCCTTTTTATAGTCAATACCTTCAGCTATATATAAAGTCTGAATTTGTTTACCTTCTTTTCCGGTTTGGTGAGTAACCAGATATATTTCCTATAATTTTCTCTGCATATTCGCGTGCTTTATCCAGATTAGTCCCAAAGAACTTAACTCCGCCTTCGACAACAATTTCATCCATTTTATCTTTATTATATACTATTCCTTTTCCACGGCCTCCGGCATGGATTTGAGACTTCACAACAAACTGATTCACACCTGCTTCTCTCAATTTTGTAACGGCATTATCAAATTCGTCCATTGATTTTATTGCCACCCCATCCTGAATCGGAACATTATAAGATTTCAATATGGATTTTGCCTGATATTCGTGTATTTTCATTATTTATATTTTATGTTTAAAAATTTAATTTATAATTTTTTTCTTAGCTTTGTTTAATGAACTATCCATTTTAGATTTTAAAGAATCAATTTTGTCATTTTTTAGCAGAGAATCGATTTTATTTAAACTATTATCAATCGTTTTATCAATCTTTTCATTTACCTTATCTTCTATCCTCTGACTGATTCGTTCACATCCCACAAAAAATGTAAAAGCCAGTAGTAAAAAAGTTAAAGGAATTTTTTTCATTTATTCTATTTAACTTTTTCACTTATTGATTTACCCTGCATAAATAATCCAAGGTAATCTTTACCTCCGGCTTTTGAATCGGTTCCGCTCATATTGAATCCCCCAAAAGGATGGACTCCAACCAGAGCACCTGTACATTTTCTGTTAAGGTATAAATTTCCTACGTGAAATTCATTAGTTGCTCTTTCAATTTTCTTTTTATCTTTTGAATATACCGCTCCGGTCAATCCGTAAATTGTTCCATTTGCAATTTTCATTGATTCATCAAAATTCTTTGACTTAATTACTGCCAGTACCGGACCAAAGATTTCTTCCTGAGATATTGTTGCTGTTGGTTCAACATCCTTAATAATTGTGGGTTCGATAAAATGACCATTACCGGGTGCTATGTTACCTCCAACGATTACTTTTCCGCCTTCTTCAATTCCTTTGTTAATATATTCCAAAATTTTTGTTTTTGATTTCTCATTAATAACAGGTCCGAGATTGGGATTATTTTTTGCTTCTGACACTCTTAATAATTTTGCTTTTTCAACCAATGCTTTGCAGAATTTATCATAAATTGCTTCATCGACAATTACACGGGAACAAGCAGAACATTTTTGCCCTTGAAATCCAAATGCTGATTGGATTACTCCGGTTACAGCAAAATCAAAATCTTTTAAATCTTTATCAATAATAATTGAATCTTTTCCACCCATTTCCGCAACTACTCTTTTTATCCAGATTTGTTGAGGTTGTTTTTTTGCTGCTAATTCATTAATTCTTAATCCAACTTCCATTGAGCCTGTGAATGAAATAAATCTGGTCAGGTGATGCTGTACTAAAGTATCACCAATACTTCCTCCGCCTCCGGTCACAAAATTCAAAACTCCCGCCGGAAGTTTTAGTTCTTCCATTAATTCAACAAACATTTGAGCGATAGCAGGGGAATCACTTGATGGTTTCAGTACAACAGTATTTCCGGTTACTATTGCCGCGGTTGTCATTCCCACTAAAATTGCCAATGGAAAATTCCAAGGTGGAATTACAACACCTACACCAAGAGGGATATAAGAATAAAAATTATCCTCACCTTTATATTTTGTTAAGGGCTGTCCTTTACTGTATCTTAACATTTCCCTGGCATAAAATTCCATAAAATCAATTGCCTCAGCCGTATCTCCGTCAGCTTCTGCCCAGTTTTTTCCTTCTTCGTAAACCATCATAGCAGAGAAATAGTGTTTTTTCTTTCGCATTAGTTTTGCCGCTTTAAATAAGTAATCTGCTCTTTTCTTCGGTGATACTTTTTTCCATTCTCCAAATGCTTCATTCGCGGTCTCGATAGCTTTTACGGCAAGCTCAACATTAGCTTTTTGAAAAGTTCCGACTATTTCATCTTTGTTAGACGGATTATAGGAATAAAGCTTTTCATCTGTGTAAATCTTCTCTCCGCCTATAACAAGAGGATATTCCCGTTTAAATCTTTCAGCTACTTTTTCGAGTGCTTTTTCAAATTCTCTTTTATTTTTTTTTGTACTAAAGTCTGTAAATACTTCGTTTTGAAAATTATCTGTACCCATAGTTTTTATTTTAATTATTTATTTTCTGTTAATTCAAAAATTTTATTGTGAAGGTCAGGTCGAAATTCTCTTATTCCATTATTTTCCCTGATAGGATATACTCTGTTCGTTAAAAAAATTATTATTAAATTTCTGTCTTTATCACACCAGATGCTGGTTCCTGTATATCCTGTATGTCCAAAGCAATTCTCCGATATCAATTCACCGCAGGGAGCTCTGTAGCTTGTTGGCAGAGGTTTGGTATCCCAACCCAGTGCCCTGGTGTTATTATATTCTGTAATATTAAATTTCGTCGTAAAATATTCAATTGTTGATTTTCCAAAAATATCAGGATCTTTAAAGGGTTTTACCATACTTTGCGCATCGATTGAGCGTTACTAGTGTCCGAGTATATCTGTATAAATCTTTAGCATTAGAAAAAAGCCCTGCATTTCCGGAAACACCTTCCATTAAATATGCTGCTTCGTCGTGAACTTCCCCCTGTAACTGTTTTCTTCTCCAGTATTTATCTTTTTCAGTCGGTAAAATATTATCTAGATTTTCGGGAGGATTAAACATTGTAAATTTCATATCGCATGGACTGTAAATATATTCTTTGCAGAATTCGTCCAGCTGGTATACCTGATATTCTTTCAACTATTAGGCCCAGCAAAATAAAATTTAAATCACTGTAAATGAATTTCGAACCTGTTTTATAATTCAAATTAATTTCAAAAATCGTTTTAAAAACTTCCTCTTTATTTTTACAGAGTCTTATAAAAAGGGATCCAGTCTTTTAATCCCGAATTATGCAATAATAAATTCAAAATTGTTATGTTTTCTTTCCCGTTATTATTAAATTCAGGTAAATATTTGATTACTTTATCTTTAAGATTAATTTTACCCTGATTATAAAGATATCATTATTGCAGGAGTGGTTGCGACCACTTTTGTTAACGATGCAATATCAAAAATACTGTTTTCATCAACGGGTTTTGAATCATTATCATATGTAAAAGAACCATAGGACTTGAAATATAATATTTCGCTTTTGGTGCCAATAACTAATTGCGCTCCCGGAAAATATCTGTTTTCAATTCCATTTCGAACTAATGAATCTACTCCTGAAAAATCGTAACTGTAAGAAATATTATAAAAACAAATTATTAAAAGAAAACACAATTTTCGCATTAAAAAATATATTTATTTTAAATTTATACTTCAATCTACAAATTATTAGCAATAATAAAAAAAAGCCTCTTTCCTTTCGAAAAGAGGCTTTATTAGCAAAATTTCATTTATTTTTTTCTTTTAAAACCATAAATCATTATCACACCCATAAAAACGATAATCGGGAGTTCTAATCCGAACAATCCGCATTTTTTACCGGATTTAATAGTCGCAGACATTACGACATCTTCTTTAAGGTCGGTTAAATTTTTATCCCAGGAGACTTTTTTTCCATCGGCTTTACCGTTTGTTGTTATAATTTCGTCAGGGAAAGTGAATTCATATGTTAATTTGTAACTGTCCATTCCAAAACCTGAATTTGCAGTATCTTTTAACATAGTATATTTAAAATCCATTCCATCTTTTCCTTTTTCCCAGGATGCTTTTATTTTCGAAAAACCTTTTGCATCCGTTAATTTGTTAAGATCTTTAAATTTAACATCAACATAAACGTGTGTAGATTTTGTTGTGTCGGTATCTTTTTTTTCTTCAATTTTAACATTACTTACTTCCGAATTTGCTGAAGTAAAATTGGTTTTGGCTTTATCGTCAGTAAACCCAAACCCTCCGAGTTCACCTCCGGAAATATTGTTTGAGGAAGCCCAATAGTGAATTTTCATAGTTCCTGAACCATCTGCATTAAGAGTCGTTTTCTGATCATAGTTGACGCAACCGGAAAGAATTAAAGAAAAAATAAATGTTAAAAGAAAAAGCGGTAGAAATTTTTTCATTCTTTTCATTTGAACTCCATTTTTTAGTTTGTATAAATGTTAAGAAAAAGATTTTTTTAAACGAAATAAAATACTGTTATTACTGTGAATATATGAATTGAATTTAATTATTCAGCAATAATCACTAATTTAGTAATATTACTAAAAACAATATTAATCTGAAATGTTTAAAAAAATATTACTTTTTTTCTGCTTATATACCCTGATTCATACCGGTTACTCTATATCTCAACCAATAATAAATGTTTCTACCGCGAATTTTAACTTTAATCAAAAAAGAACTAATTCGCTTTGTGGATATAAATTTGTTATTTCAAATTCCGGCAATTCAGCTTTAAATATTTCTTCGATGAATTTTTCATCAGTTATATTCAGAGTAGATACGACTTCAATGACATATCCTGTTGTAATTCAACCTTCTACTTCCATGTCAATAAGAGTATGGTTTCATCCGATAGCACCGGTGAATTACAATGATTCTTTAATAATTATCTCTAATGCTTCCAATACCCCGAATGCAAAAATATATTTTTCAGGTGCCGGAATAAACGTAATATCTCCCTTGGGTTATATTTTCTGGCAGGGTTTGGTACCTGATAATCCTTTTACAAGCTATGATGATTATCAGCCGATAAGTATAAAGCAAATATCAGATGTGAATGGGGATGGGGTTAATGAAATTGTGGTAGCTTCAGGGAATTATCTTACTACCTGCTTTAACGGCAATGCTTGTGACTCTGCAGATATTTTATGGATATTTAATACAGGATATAATAACAATAATACAGGTTCTGTAACGTGGGAAGATGGAATGCAAATTCGGGATGATATTGATGGTGACGGAGTTCAGGATGTAGTAATCGGTTGTGCAGGTGGAAATGAAGAGGTATATACAATATCAGGTAGAACAGGAAATCAAATTTGGGTCTATGGTGATTCGGTTACGTATAGTGACGGCGATATTGAAGAAGTCAGAATAGATAAGGATTATAATGGTGATGGAATAAAAGACGTTCTTGTTTCTGCAAGCGGTTCGGGTTCAGGTTCCGGCGGAAGACATTCCGTAATTTGTCTTGATGGCATTAATGGAAATGTTATTTTTTATACAATACTCCCTGCAGAATTTACCGGAGATGTTGTTGCTACATCTTTTGGAGGAGCAGTTGGAACCGCATCAGGTAGTCAATATCCGGTGAAAGGTTTTAATAACGCCGGCTCTCTTACCTGGACTTATAATACGACAGGGAAAATCTGGACTATGAAGGAATTTCCAACAATAGGTATAGACACAGTTAATGAAATTATTGGAAATTATGGTTTCAGCGGCGGACTCTTTTGTATTGCGGAAAATGATGGGTCCGTGAATTGGGTAAAAACTCTTGGCTCGAGCAATAACGGAAGAATTCAAATACTTGATGATTTAGACTCAAACGGATATGTCGATTTCACATTATATGGTCCACAAACTGTTTACAGAATAGATTCCAAAACAGGGAATATATTATGGTCTAATCCGCTTGGAAGTTCATATTTAAGAGGAGTTGATTTCTTAAGTGATATAAATGGAGATGGCAAAAGAGACATATTAATCTCAACCCAGCAACCCGGAAAAGTGCTTGTGCTGAATGGAACAAACGGGAATATATTATTTACTTATCAATGGGGAACCTCGCTTACACAAAGAGGAGACAGATGTGCCGTTCTCCAATCGATAGATGGGAATTCAACGACTGAATTTATCGGAGGATGCAGAGATGGGCGTATTCTATGTTTTTCGGGTGGACAAAATATACCAACAGGAATAACACCTGTTTCAAACAATATTCCTGAAAAATTTGAACTTTTACAGAATTATCCGAATCCGTTCAACCCTGAAACTAAAATAAAATTTGTTATAGCACAGAATTTAAGTGCCGGTGGTATTACAACACTTAAAATTTATGATGTCCTTGGGAAAGAAATAAAAACACTTGTGGAAGGAAATTTACTACCCGGTAATTATGAAGTGACTTTCAATGGAATAGATTTACCAAGCGGTGTTTATTTTTATCAACTTCAATCGAACAATTTTCTTGATAGTAAAAGAATGATTTTACTCAAATAGAATTATCAAAATTCTCATTAATAGATTTCTTTAATTAATTAGCTAATAAAAATTAGATGAAAAAATTTCTTACAACCATTCTGTTTATATTTGTATTACTAAATAGTTCATCCAATGCACAAACATTGGTTGCATCATATCCGCTTCCTTACTATAACCCTTATAATTTCTTGTGGGGCATAACAGGTATTAATGATTATCTGTGGTGCGGTTCTGATTATACTTCTACACCCGGTTTATATAAAATATCTAAAACAGGAGTAATAGTAGACAGTATGTCGACTCCATTTGATTTTAACCACGGTCTTGCCTGGGATGGCAACGGCTTTTGGATTGCTCAGGATTATAGTTCTTCCGGAGCTAAATTATATAAAATAAATATGAGCGGGCAAAAAGTTGACAGTATCATGCTTGGCTCTTATGCACAGGGTGTTGGAGGCTTGGCACTTGATGGTAATAATCTCTGGTTTTCCGTTTACTATCCGGACAATTCCTCTTATCCATTTGCTTATGCATACAAAGTTAATCTATCGACGAAGCAATTGGTTGATACAATTCCATTAAGAGGAAAGCAAGTTTATGGGATAGCCGTTAAGGGGGATACAATATTATATGTTAATACTAAATTTCAGGGAGAACTGGAAAGAATTTATGCATATCGGAAAGCCGTAGGTGACACTTTATTCTCATTTGCTGCACCTGACCCTGATAATGACTGCGACCCGAGGGGATTATTCTGGGATAATCAGAATTTGTGGCTGCTGGCTTATAGAGTTGGAAATAATATAAATCAATACAGAACTATTTATAAATATGCTCTTACAGGTTCCGGTAGCCCTGTCATAACCACATCTACAAATTTAATTGATTTTGGAAATATTCTTATTAATGGAACAGGAACTCAGAGCCTTACAATAAATAATCTAGGTACTGCAAAACTCATTATTAGCGGTAAAAACATAACTAATCCTCGTTTCGGAATTTCTCCAAATAATGTTCCGGATACAATTCTTCCGGGGCAGTTTAAAAATTATAATGTAACGTTTAGTCCGCTTGCATATGGGTATGATTCAACTCAACTTCAGATTCAAAGCAATGATTTCGCAAATCCGAATGTAATAGTAAGACTAAAAGGAAAAGGTGTTTACACAGGTGCCTTTATAAATCTATCTGCTTTAAGCTATGATTATGGACAAAGGCGTGCAAATTCACTTTGCGGATATATTTTTACTGTAATGAATCAGGGGAATACACCTTTGCAAATTAATTCGATGAATTTCAATACTTCGAATTATCGTATTGATACACTTGGATTGACTTTTCCTGTTTCCATAGACACTCAGAAAACGAAACAATTCCGTGTGTGGTTTCATCCCACGTCACCTAGTAGTTTCGCTGATACTTTAAAAATAAATTCAAACGCTGTCAATCTGCCTTTAACTAAAATATCATTAACGGGTTCAGGTATTTCTCAGACATATGACTTAGGTTCAATACTATGGCAGGGAATTGTTCCTGATAATCCAAATATATCTTATAATGATTATCAACCGGTTAGCATTAAACAAATTGCTGATGTGAATGGAGACGGTTTTAACGATATGTTAGTAGCAAGTGATAACTATCTCGTTACCTGCTTTAATGGAAATTCTTCAGTAACCTCAGATGTTCTGTGGACATTCAACTCATTAATGTCAAATTATAGTTCGGGTTCCGTAACTAATGAAGAAGCAATGCAAATTAGAAATGACATTGACGGTGATGGAATTCCTGATATAGTTATCGGCTGCGGAGGCGGCAATCAAATGGTTTTTACGATTTCAGGACGAACAGGTCAAGTGATATGGGCTCATGGAGATACGATTAATCACAATGACGGTGACGTGACAGGAGTTCGTGCGGATAAAGATTATAATGGCGATGGAGTGAAAGATGCAATTGTATCAGTAAGCGGAACAGGGGGCAATCCTCCCGGTGTCAGGTCTGTATTCTGTCTGAATGGTTTAAATGGGGACGTAATATTTCAGATTCCGGAAACTCAAGTCCAATTCCTTACTGACGTGGCAAATAACCAGCTTGGAGGAGCTGTAGGGCTTAGTAATAATGGCGGACCGTATTTTGTTCAGGGTTTCAATAATTCCGGTTCGAACACATGGTCTTATACTTCTACTGACTATGTCTGGAATCTGAAAGAAATCAAAAGTATAAATTCGGATACAATTAGAGAGTTTGCGGGTTTCGCAGGATTCAACGGAAAAATATTTACACTAAATGGTGTCACAGGTGCAGAGATATGGTCAAGGAATCTTGGTTCAAGCATTAATGGTACGATAAAAGTATTACAGGATTCATTACATAATAATCTTTTAAATAAACTTTATACATTCGGTCCCAAAACATTGCAAATAGTTGATCCTGTTACATCTAATGTTGATTGGACATTACCATTGGATAATTCTTACATTTTAGGAGTTTGTCAGTTAAATTACTATCATTTATACGAGCCATTGATTATAGCAACCACTCTGAACAATCACGTTTATGTTTGCAAAACAAGGAGCAGCAGTGGTATCATATTCACTTATTCATTTGGTAGCGGTGGTTCAGAAAATGCTGCTGAAAAAGTATCTGCTTTGAAATCTATTCGTGTTCAAAATCAAGTTTATAACGGCATAGCAGATGAATTTGTTGCGGGATGCCGTGATGGAAGAATTGTTTGTTTCTCAGGAGGATATTTCCTTACTCCAAACGTAAACCATCTGGGAAATAATATTCCTGATAAATATAATCTTGAACAAAATTATCCAAACCCGTTCAATCCTGTAACAAAAATTAAGTTTGCAATCCCGAAATCTATTGATGTAAAAATTACAATTTACGACATCAGTGGAAGAGAAGTAAAAAAGGAATTGCTTACAAATCTAAGTGCAGGGACTTATGAATATACTTTCGATGCAGGAAATTTTGCTTCGGGTACATATTTTTATAGAATGCAATCAGGAAATTTCCAGATGACGAAAAAAATGATAGTTTTAAAGTAATTATTTAATTCACTCATCCGATGACTCAAAGCCATCGGATGAGTATTTCAATACTTAGATTTCAAAATTATTCTTTTTTCCAATTTCTTCTACTTTTTTCAATGATTCTTTCAAACCTGAACCGGTCGAATCTCTATAAAGCTTTACTGCATTTATTTTCCTGTTTGCCTTAAGTTCATTGATGATTTTCAGTTCAAGATCACCTGATATAGGTGCAGTTTGTTGATGGAAAAAATTCTGTGGATTCTGTTGTTGAGAAGATTGAAATAATGTTTTTTTATACTGATTTTGATAATCTTCAAAAGAATTCTTTCCTTTTTTGTTTTTAATATACTTGATTAAAAAGCCGAGTATATAAAGCATCGCAAATGCAATAACTGTGTTTATAATTAACGCAGTATAATATGTTTTCGTTGTTATATCTTCTTCTGCTCCGGAACCATCGCGGCAGATATAGCAATATTCGTGAGATTTAATCTGAACAGAAAAATCACCTCCGCAAACAATAGGTGCGGCAATCTTTACCATTCCGGGAAACCTGTTCATAGAAAAGTACACTATAATCGCAATAATAACAAAAAGAATTACCCGCGGAATTATTTTTGATTTAGAAGCATCCATTCTAATTATCGTTTTGTTTGCAGAGGTCTCTCATCAGTTCACCTGCTTTCTCAAATCCTAAATCAAATGCAGTTTTAAAATCTGCACATGCTTCATCAGCCTTCGTTGTCATATAATATGTCATTCCTCTGCCAAAAAATGCTTCCTTTAAAGTGGAGTCAATTTTTATCGAAGATGTGAAATCTTCGATGCCTTTTTGGTATTCTTTCAGTAATGAATGAACTATGCCCCTGTTCAGGAAATATTTTGCATTTCTTGAATTTAAATTTATCGCTGAATCCATATCATCAAGTGCAAGCTGGTAAAGCTCCTTATTTTTATAAACTACTCCTCTGTCATTATATGCATCCGGGTAATCTTTCTTTACGTTTATTGCTTTTGAATAATAAAACAATGCCTGGTCTAAATCTTTCATTTGATTAAAAGCATGATGCCTTATAAAAATAAAAAGTCCCGTCATTTGGATTGATGGAAATCGCTTTATCAATGTCTTTTATTGCTTCATCAAAATTATCATTTTCAATCTTGCATCTTCCTCTCATCAGATAAGCCTCTGCAAAATCTTTATTAACCTCAATAGCATTTGTGAAATTTTTTACAGCCAGGTCGATATCATCATTATAAAAATTCTGAATTCCCTGGTTATAATATTCCTGCGCTGTTTGAGGATATAAATTAAGAAATGAAAAAAATAAGAAGAAAATCAATAAGTAAATCACTCTCATAACCGTTTTATTAAAATTATCAATTGGAGATTTAAACAAAGTTTATTATTCTCTTCGCAAAAGTTATCCAAATCTTACGCTATTTTCAATATAAATTATTTAGTTAAGAAATTTTTAAAAATCTTAACCAAATATTATTTACCTTTAATATTCAGATTCCTGAAATTAATTTGAGATACATGAAAAAAGTATTAGCTATAGTGGGACCAACAGCTTCCGGCAAGACTGAAATTGCTTTGTCTGTTGCTGCTAAATTAAATGGCGAGATAATATCTTCTGATTCGAGGCAGATTTATAAATATGTCCCAATTGCAACAGCAGTTCCCGCTGAACATGAATTATCTTTGATTAAGCATTATTTCATCGAGGAACTGGAATTAGACGAAGAATTTAACGCCGGGGAATATGGTAAAGCAGGCAGGGAAATTATTTCCGATATCTTTTTAAAGGGTAAAATACCCATAGTGGTTGGGGGCAGCGGATTATATCTTAAATCTCTGATTGAAGGATTCTTTGAAGGGAAAACTGAAGATAAAGAGGTAAGAGAAAAATTAGAGCAAAGGATGGCAGATGAAGGTAAAGAAGCTCTGTATTCTGAATTGATGAGAGTTGACTCTGAAAGTGCAGTAAAAATGGATGTTACAAAATTCAGGCGTGTAATAAGAGCCCTTGAAGTTTATTATGTTACAGGAAAGAAAATGTCAGATATTCAAAAAGAAAAAATAAATGTTGGATTTGATACAATTCAAATCGGTTTAAATTTACCGCGTGATTACCTTTATGAGAGGATAAATAAACGTGTTGATAAAATGATTGAAATTGGGTTAATAGATGAAATAAAATTGCTAAAGGAAAAAGGTTATCATTATAAAACGCAATATAGTCTAAATACTGTAGGTATAAAAGAAGTGTTCAAATATCTGGAAGGGGAGTATTCTTTTGATAAAATGTCTGAACAAATAAAGCAAAATTCAAGAAGATATGCAAAAAGGCAAATGACCTGGTTCAGGAAAGATAAAAATATTATTTGGGTAGATGTTTTACGAAATTCTTCCGTAGAATCTATTTCAGAGCAAATCATAACTTTATATAATAAATAAATTAATTTTTGTCTAAAATGAAACATTCTGAATTAAAAAAATATTTGGATGAAAATTACCTGAGCTATAAAAAATCATACTCTTCTGAAGACCCCGTCTGGTCGCTGCATGAAATAAATGATGAAAAGAATAAAGAACTAACAGCGTTCATATACTCTTGTTTTGCCTATGGCAGAGTTGATATTATGAATGAATTTCTGAATAAACTGATGACTAGGCTGAATGGTAATATGTACGAATTTGCAGTCAACTTTGATGAAAAAAAAGATAAAAAATACATTGCAAATTTATATTATCGCTTTAATATTTCAAATGACTTAGTATTTTTATTTAAGCAATTAAGAAATGCGATTTCGGATTATGGTTCTTTAAAAAATCTCTTTTTGAAAGGTTATTCAGAAGAGGACGACAATATATTATCCGGTCTTTATAACTTTACCGATTATTTGAAAAAAGGAATAAGGGCTAGCTCAAAGTTTCACTATCTGATACCTGATTCAAGAAAAAATTCTACCTGCAAGCGGCTTAATCTTTTTCTGAGATGGATGGTAAGAAACGATGAAATTGATCCCGGGCTATGGAGTTCCGATATAAGCACATCAAAATTAATAATGCCTGTCGATACACATGTATACAGGATTTCCCGCCAATTGAATATAATCGACCGGAAATCTTGTGATATGAAGTTTGCGGTAGAACTCACACAGAAGTTAAAAGAATTCGACCCTGAAGACCCGGTCAAATATGACTTTGCTTTATGTCATATAGGAATTGATACAAGAATAAATAGCACACAGATGAACCCCCCAAAAAGAGTGTAGGGCAGGCACAGATTGAACAAATTATCACGGATGAATTCTTCGTAAACTACAAAAGTCTTTTGATTTAAGATTAAAATTTTACATTGGAGATTATCTTAAGAAACCATTAAATGTAATTCTAATAGACTTTTGTAGTTTAGTTCTTGTTCCCAAACTGAGTTTGGGAACACAAATGAAAAATCAAACTGTGTTTGATTAATCAAAACAAAGTTTTGAAAACAAGTGCGTTCCCAAATACAATTTGGGAACGAGGAGAGCAATCTTAATAATTATTATAAAAAATAAAAAAACCCTCAACCATTTCTGATTGAGGGTTATATCATTTATCTGTCTTCTGATTTCTGTCTTCTGACTTCTGTTCTTAATACATTCCGCCCATATCACCCATTCCACCTCCAGGAGGCATCATAGGCATTTTTTCTTTTTCAGGTTTTTCAGTAATTGTCGCTTCAGTCATAAGCAGTAATGCACTTACCGACGCTGCATTTTCCAGAGCTACTCTGGTAACCTTTGTCGGGTCGATTACACCTGCTTTTACTAAATCTTCATATACATCCGTCGCTGCGTTAAATCCATAATTTCCTTTTCCTTCTTTCACTTTATTCACTACTACTGAACCTTCTAATCCTGCATTTTCAACTATTTGTCTGATAGGTTCTTCAATTGCTTTTTTAACAAGCGTGACACCCAGCATTATATCGGAACTATCGTTCTTAATTTTATCAAGTTTCGAGCTTGCTCTTAATAATGCGACTCCGCCGCCGGGTACAACACCTTCTTCAACTGCTGCTCTGGTTGCGTGCAATGCATCTTCAACTCTTGCTTTCTTTTCTTTCATTTCTACTTCAGTTGCTGCACCGATTTTTAATACTGCAACACCGCCTGATAGTTTGGCAAGTCTTTCCTGTAATTTTTCTTTATCGTAATCGGAAGTTGTTTTTTCTATTTGTGCTTTTATTTCGTTTATTCTCTTCTTTATATCTTCAGATTTTCCGGCACCTTCAATAATGGTTGTGTTATCTTTGTCGATAACAACTCTTTTTGCGGTTCCAAGGTATGAAATGGTTGCATTTTCTAATTTGAATCCTTTTTCTTCTGAAATAACAGTGCCGCTTGTAAGAACTGCGATGTCATCAAGCATTGCTTTTCTTCTGTCGCCGAATCCGGGAGCTTTTACTGCTGCAACTTTCAATGTTCCTCTTAGTTTATTTACTACTAATGTTGCTAAGGCTTCACCTTCCAGGTCTTCCGCTACTATAAGCATGCTTCTGCCTGATTGTGCAATCTTTTCAAGAATAGGAAGTAAATCTTTCATTGAAGAGATTTTCTTATCATGAATTAAGATAAAAGGATCTTCTAATTCAGTTTCCATAGTGTCTGCATTGGTAACAAAATACGGGGATAAATATCCTCTGTCAAATTGCATACCTTCTACAACATCAAGTTTATCTTCAGTGCTTTTCGCTTCTTCTACAGTAATAACGCCGTCTTTTCCGACTTTCTCCATTGCTGATGCAATGAGGTTACCTATCGCAGAATCGTTATTCGCAGAGATAGTTCCAACTTGTGCTATTTCTCTGTTTTCTTTGATAGGGGAGGAAATATCTTTCAGACCGGCAACTAATTCTGTGACCGCTATATCTATTCCTCTTTTTAAATCCATCGGGTTTGCACCGCCTGTGACATATTTCAATCCTTCTCTGTAAATCGCCTGTGCTAAAACGGTTGCTGTAGTTGTTCCGTCACCGGCTACATCTGATGTTTTTGATGCTACTTCTTTTACCATCTGGGCACCCATATTTTCAACTGCATCTTCAAGCTCAATTTCTTTTGCAACGGTTACACCATCTTTTGTTACTGTAGGTGCACCGAATTTTTTATCTATTATTACGTTTCTTCCTTTTGGTCCGAGTGTGACTTTAACTGCATTCGCAAGTTTATCGACACCTTTTAGTAATGATGCTCTTGCATCAACACCAAAATTAATTATTTTTGATGACATTATTTAATCTCCTTTTTTTAATTATTTAAACTTTTTATATAATTGCATAAACATCAGATTCTCTCATTATAAGATAATCTTCGCCTTCGATTGTTACTTCAGTACCGGAATATTTACCGTACAAAACTTTGTCTCCGACTTTTAATTCCATGGTTACGAATTTTCCGTCGTCAGATGTTTTGCCTTTACCTGCAGCAACTATTTCACCCATCATAGGTTTTTCTTTTGCTGTATCAGGAATAATAATACCGGATGCAGTTTTTTCTTCTGCCGGTGCGGGTTTCACTACAACCCTGTCTGCTAAAGGTTTAATTTTCATTTTATATCCTTTCGTTTATTTGTAAATTGTTGATTAATAGTTAATTATAGTTATTAGCACTCTCTATAGTATAGTGCTAATATATAAAGATTTTTTTTATATGTCAAGACCTTCCGTATTATTTTAAGTTATATTTGTAATCATTCCTTTTAAATTTCATTAAACGGTAATTTATGCTAATTTTGTTAAATAATTAAACTTAAATTATGCAAAATCTAAAAGGAAAAACAGTATTTATAACAGGTGCTTCAAGCGGAATTGGTAAAGCTGCCGCTCATATGTTTGCACGAAATAAAGCAAATCTGATACTTGTAGCAAGAAGAATTGAACGAATTCAGGAATTATCAATTGAACTCAAAAAAAAATACAAAATTAATGTTTTTATTGGAAAACTTGACGTTCGTTCATATTCAGCCGTCAAAAAATTTGTAAGTAAGCTCCCCGAAAAATGGAAAAAAATAGATATTCTGCTTAATAACGCAGGTCTTTCGAGAGGTTTGAATAAAATTCAGGATGGTGTTCTGACAGACTGGGAAGAAATGATAGATACAAATGTCAAAGGGCTTTTATATATTTCTGAAAGAAATAATACCTTTAATGTTAAAAAATAAAAATGGTCATATAATCAATATAGGCTCTATAGCAGGTCACGAGGTCTATACCGCCGGAAATGTATATTGTGCATCAAAACATGCAGTAGATGCTATTACAAAGGGTATGAGAATGGATCTGGTAGATACACCAATTAAAGTATCAACTATTGACCCCGGGCTTGTAAATACAGAATTTAGCCTCGTCAGATATCACGGAGACAAGAAAAGAGCTGATAATACTTATAATGGGATGATTCCCTTAAAAGCTGAAGATGTAGCAGAAGCCATAGAATTTATAGCAACAAGAAGTAAAGATGTTAATGTTGCTGAGATGATTCTTTTCCCGAAAGCACAAGCTGCCTCTACAATAGTTCATAGAGAAATCTGATGAGTAGTAAATTAAGTATATTTTTTTAGAATTAATATTTATTAACTTATCTCTATAATTATATTAATTTTAAATTGTAATCTAAAATGAAGAAATTTACTTTTTACATTTTAATTTTTGTACTTTTCTGGTTTTAATATCTCAGGTATATTAAAGCTTCTAAGTAGATTCAACTAATGCATTGCTTGAGTATCATGTACTGGAACATGGTGCGGCTATTGTCCTTGCGGTCACCAAATTATAGCAATCAATCTTAGCAAAGCTATCCGAGAACTGTCGTTTTAGCATATCATGGTCCGTCAAGCGATCCCTGGTATCCATGGACAGCGGTAGGATATCCGATGAGTTCAATGTTTGGTATCACTTCTACCCTACAGGTGTAGTTAATAGAACCTGAGGAATATTAGGCCGTGGTTCCTGGTATGGATACGTTTCGGCTTACTCAACGTATGCACCGACTGTTCGAGTCGAGTTAACGAATGCAACAACTTAATTACTTCAACAAGAAGGTTACCGGAGACGTAATTGTAACAGCACTTCAGGATATGTTAGAAGGTGCTTATTATAGTGTATTTGTCGCGGTGACTGAAAACCATATAATCTATCCGCAAAGTATTTACGCTGCTTGCGGTGGACAGCAGGTACATTCAGAATGATTATATTCACGAATCACGTTGTAAAGGGGCAATTAATCGAATTACCGGAACATTAATTACGGATCCGTGGAACAGAATACTTCGATTACTTATCCTTTAGATTATACTAGTTCCTACGGTGTAGTAGACTTTCAACTTGCGACCGTAAATATGTTTGTATTTAATCAGGGTTCTCCAATTTATACGCAGTGCAGCGATGATTCAAAATGAATTAGTACACCAACAGGTCCAAGTTTTACTCCAACTGGTATATCGGAAATGATTTCACAACTTTCGGATAAATTCAACCTCGAACAGAATTATCCGAATCCCGTTTAATCCTCAACAAGTATAAGATTTTCTAGTACCAAAAGCCGGACATGCTACTTTCAGGGTTTATGATATCAATGGAAAAGAAGTTGCTAAATATTTAAGGAGATTTAAAACCGGTGTTTATAGTGTAGTTCAATGGCTCTTATTTACCAAGCGGAGTTTATTTCTACAAATTAACCGTAGGAAACTTCACTGATACTAAGAAAATGGTACTCACAAAATAAAATAGCAATAATTCTTGAAAAGTCCATTCTGAATTCAGAATGGACTTTTTTTTTATTAAATTGTGATTGACTTGAATACTATTGACATTAATATTGCCTATAACTATTGCAAAAACATTGCGATAAATCACTATGAGAATTTTCCTGTTGCATCATTGCTGTTTCCGAAGGACAAACGGAAATATGTCTATGCGGTGTATGCATTTGCCAGAACTGCGGATGATATTGCTGATTCACCGGACTTTTCATCTGAGGATAAAATTAAATTACTCGATGAGTATGAATCCGCTTTCCTGAATTTGCTTAATCGGAATACGTTGTCGAATGTCGAGACGACAAACCAAATTATGATGGCAGTGGTGGATACTCATAAGGAAATTTGATATTCCTGAATTAGAATTTCTTAATCTTTTAAAGGCTTTCAAACAGGATTCTGTCAAAAATCGATATACCGAATTCGAGGAACTATTAAGTTATTCTGCATTGTCAGCAAATCCAATCGGACATCTGGTACTCTTCATTTCCGGACATAATTCTGATAATCAAAATGAACTATTCAAATTATCTGATAAAATATGCACAGCTTTGCAGTTGACTAACTTCTGGCAGGATGTATCGGTTGATTTAAGAATGAACAGAATTTACATACCTACATCTCTTATGGAAAAACACCATTATAATGAAGAGAAATTGAAAAATAATATTGAAGACGATAATTTTAAAAGCTTAATGTCATTTTTAATTAATAAAACACTCAATATATTTAATGAAGGAAAACCTTTAACCTCTATATTAAAAAATAGGTTAAGGAAAGAATTTAAAGCTATTTTTAATGGGGGAATTTCGATACTGAAAAAAATTGAGCTAAATGATTACAAAGTTTTATCTCAGCGATTAACATTAAGCAGATTGGATAAATTGAACATAATGTTCAAAGTTCTTGCTAATTAAACTTATTTTATTGAAATCGAATGAACAAAATATTGAATCGGGAAATTTAAGACTTACCAGAAAAAGTAAAACAAACTTTATATTCTCAACCTTTTTTCTCAACAAAGAGAAATCGAATGCATTAAATGCAATTTATGCATTTTGCAGGATTAGCGATGATATTGTAGATGATGATAGCATTTCAAATTCAGAAAAGGTAATTAAATTCAATAAATGGAAAAAAGAATTTATCGAATCGTTAAATGGAAATCCCGAAAATGAGTTTTTTAAGTATCTGATAAAAATAATAAGTGAATATCAAATAGATAAAAATCACTTTCTTGATTTACTTAAAGGCATGGAAATGGATTTGAACAAAAAGGAATTTAAAACTTTTAAAGACCTTTATGAATATTGTCTATGTGTAGCATCAACTGTAGGGTTAATTTTTATAAAAATTACGGGTTTCAAGAACCCGGATACAGTTGAATATGCAATAAATTTAGGAGTGGCTCTTCAGCTGACCAATATCATGAGAGATATTAAAAAAGATTTCGAAAATGGAAGGGTTTATATTCCGGAAGAAGACCTCGAAAAATTTAAATATTCAAAAGAAGATATCTCAAAAAACTTGTATAACGATAATTTTGTTAACTTAATGAAATATGAAATTAACAGGGCAAAATCGTATTATGAAAAAGCAAATAAATATCTCGATAGCGTTGATTATAATACTATGCTTCCGGCGAGAATTATTGATAAGACGTATTATAAAATATTAAAAAAGATTGAACAAAAAGAACTATAACATATACTCCGGGTCTGTCAGATTGTCAAAAATTCGTAAAATTATTATATCAATCGGAGTTTTCCTGAAAACAAAATTTATCAGGTTAAATGCGTAATAAAGTTACTGTCATCGGCGGGGGAGTTGCGGGATTATCAGCTTCTGTTTTTTTAAAAGAAAAAGGTTTTGAAGTCGAACTAATTGAAGCCTCTCCAAAATTAGGGGGCAGGGCATCAAGTTATTTTGATTCCGAAGAGAATAAATATTTTGATAACGGACAGCACATTTTTGCAGGATGGTATGAAAATACTTTTGAATATTTGAAAATTATTGGAGGATATTTAAATCTTAATTTTCAAAAATCTCTCACTATTAAATTTATAAATTCACAAACTGAAATATTCGAATTTAAAGCCTCCGAATTACCTGTTCCATACAATATTATTTCAGGTTTTTTAAAATACAAAGCTTTGGGGATACTTGATAAAATCGCTATTTTAAAACTGCTCCGGTATGTAAACAAATCAAATATAAATGACAACAAGATTACGGAACTTAATACTGACGATTTGTTTAAAATAATTCCTCAAAGTGAAAGATGCATAAAATATTTTTGGGAACCTTTAATTCTTGCTGTTTTTAATTCGATACCCTCAAAAGTATCATTCGAAATATTCCGGAAAATTATACAAATGGCTCTAACGAAGAAACACTATTCTTCACTTGTATTATCAGGTAAGGATTTATTTTCTACATTAGTAAAAGGTGCATTAAAGTATTTTGATAAAAATGAAATAAATGTTAGATTATCTGAGAGGTGCGAGCATATTGAAATCGATAACGAATCGATAAAGTATATTAAGACATCTTCAGGAAGAAATATAGAATCTGATTATTTTGTGCTGGCAGTACCATTTTATTATTTTAGTAAAATATTCACTGAAAAAGATTTCAATTTATTCTTTCCAAAGTTTGTAGAACTGGAATCATCAGCAGTAATATCAGTGCATATTTTTTTCATCGATAATTTACCCGGAGATTTGATACCATTTAACGAAGCGGGAATGCTTGGAATAATTGATTGTACAATTCAATGGATTTTCAGGAAAGCTCCGAATGTCATATCTTTAACAATCAGTGCTGCTGATTATATTGAAAAGTTGAAAGATAAAACGAATCAGGAAATTTACGAATTGTGTCTTTCAGATTTAAGTAAATTGTTCGTTGATATCGGCAAATATAAAATTAAGAAATATAAAGTGATTAAGGAAAAGCGAGCTACATTTGTATCTGATATTGATTCCGGGAACAGAAGAATCGAGCAAAAATCACGGATTAAAAATATGTATATCGTGGGAGACTGGGTTAATACCGGATTGCCATCAACTATTGAAAGTGCTATAAAAAGTTCTAAGACTATGAGTGAAATGCTCGAAAGCTAATTATATTTTTGGTCATTGTAATAATTCTTCACTAAGGTCAGATCATTGATTAAGTCAAAAAGATTGAAGAGAATTTCAGGTTTCACATCAAAATATTTTTTTTGAAATTCCTCCTTTATCTGAACATTTCCTGAATCTATCACATCAGAAATATATTTAACGAACAAAGCTAAATTATCCTGAAATTCTTTAGTCAAATTTGTTCTTGAAGCTTCAGAATCAATTTCCTTGTTTAATACCGCACTTAATCCTTTTAAATATTTCGCTGTAAATATCAAATCCTCAAATATTTTCTCATTATCATTTTCTGATAAATCGAAAAGCACTCCGATATCTTCGAAATTCTTTATTTTTTCGCCGGAATGCTTTTCGATTTTTTCCAATAGAATTTTAGCTTTATCTGAAAATTCCATTATAATAATATAATTTAAACTGCATTCTTGCCGTGGCAATTCTTATATTTTTTCCCGCTACCGCAAGGACAGGGGTCATTTCTGCCAGCTTTTTTCGCAACTTTAACGGGCTGTTTTTTACCCGTTTGAGTTGCTTCGTTTTCAACAGGATCGAGATTTCCGTAGAAGCCCATTCCATCAGAGGTCGCATGACTTGTTTGCAGCCTTGACTGATTTACAGCCTTAGGTCCTCCGAGGGCTTGAGTCTCTTCAGGTGCCTGAGTTGTAAATTTAAATATAAAGTTTATTACGCCCGTATTAATTTCTCCCAGCATTTCTTCGAAAAGCTTGAAACCATCCATTTTATACTCAATTAAAGGATCTTTTTGTCCGTATGCCCTGAAATTAATTCCTTCTTTCAGGTCATCCATTTCCCTTAAATGGTCCTTCCATTTTTCATCAATTATTGTAAGCATCGCAAATCTCTCTACCTGGGACATTAAGTCAGCACCATATCGTTTCTCTTTTCTATCGTAGAATTCTCTTGTAAGTTTCTTTATAGTATTTTTTATTCCATCTTCTCCCTGAACTCTGAATTCTTCAGGTGTCAAATCAAACCGTACCAGAAATGTTCTTTGAACTTCGTCTTTTAAACCATTAAGATCAGAATCGGGATAATATTTCTGTACTAATTCATCAACTGCATCGTCTACATTTTCAAGAATTTTATCTTTTAATCGTTCCCCCATAAGAGCCTGTCTTCTGAGTTTATATATAACTTCGCGCTGTTGATTCATAACGTTATCATACTCAAGAAGTCTTTTCCTGATTGCGAAATTATTTTCTTCAACCTTTTTCTGGGCTCTTTCAACCGAATTGGTAATCATTCTATGTTCAATGGCTTGTCCTTCTTCGATTTTCATCCTTTGCATAATGCTGGCAATTCGCTCACTTCCGAATAATCTCATCAAATTATCTTCGAGAGACAGGAAAAATCTCGATGAACCCGGATCACCCTGTCTTCCGGCTCTTCCTCTTAGCTGCCGGTCTATTCTTCTCGATTCGTGCCTCTCAGTTCCGATTATATGCAATCCACCTGCATCTGCAACACCCGGTCCCAGCTTAATGTCAGTCCCTCTGCCTGCCATATTGGTTGCAATAGTTATTGCTCCGGGCAGTCCAGCATTAAATATAATTTGAGCTTCCCGCTGATGCTGTTTTGCATTCAAAACTTCGTGTGGTACAGAACGTCTTTTTAATAATCTCGAAATTGTTTCAGAGACTTCAACACTGGTTGTACCTACAAGGACAGGTCTTTTTTGCGACCTCATTTCGACTATTTCATCAATTACAGCTCTGTACTTTTCTATTTTTGTTCTGTAAACCCTGTCATTTTCGTCACTTCGAACACAGGCGACATTTGTAGGAATAACTACCACATCAAGTTTATAAATATCGAAAAATTCTGTTGCTTCAGTTTCGGCAGTACCGGTCATACCAGCCAGTTTTTTATATAGTCTGAAATAGTTCTGTAATGTAATAGTTGCAAGTGTTTGTGTATCTTTTTCAACTTTCACACTTTCTTTTGCTTCAATTGCCTGGTGCAATCCTTCAGAATATCTTCTACCCGATAAAATTCTTCCTGTGAATTCATCTACTATCATTATTTTTCCGTCCTGAATTACATACTCTACATCCTTTTCATATAAAGCATAAGCTTTAAGAAGCTGTTCTACTGTATGCAGTCTGTCGCTTCTTTCGGAATATACTTTATATAAATTTTCTTTCTTCAGTTCCTTATCTGCGATCTGATAAATCAGGATTATTTTCAATTTCGGCAACTACAGCACCCATATCAGGCAATGTAAAAAAGTCTCTTTCAACTGCTGATGGGGCAAGAAGTTCTCTTCCTTTTTCCGTTAAATCTGAAACGTGGGACTTTTCATCAATAACAAAATACAGTTCGTCATCAACAACGTGCATCTGACTTGCTTTATCACGATTGTAAAATGTTTCGGTATCCTGCAAAAGCTTTTTTGTTGGAAGCATCAGCGATTAATTTCTGCAATCTTTTGTGTTTTGGCAGTCCGTGATAAGCTCTCAAAATATTTAACCCGGCTGTTTCGATATCATCTTTTGAGGGGTTTTCATTCGATAGGATTGATTCAGCTTCAGCTACGATTGTATTAATTAATGATTTTTGAGCCTCAAAAAGTCTTTTTATTCTGGGATTTATTTCATCAAATTTATGTTGTCCGATATCAACAGGACCTGAAATAATCAACGGGGTTCTTGCTTCATCAACTAATACTGAATCTACTTCGTCAACGATTGCATAAAAATGTCTTCGCTGAACTAAGTGTGTCTTATCAACAACCATATTATCCCGCAGATAATCAAATCCAAATTCATTATTGGTACCATAAGTTATATCACATTCATACATTTCTCTTCTTTTCTCGGAATCCATATCATTTAATATTACACCGATTTTCATTCCATGGAATTTGAAGATTTCACCCATCCATTCGCTATCCCTTTTAGCAAGATAATCGTTAACGGTAACAAGATGAACGCCCTTACCGGCTAATGCATTCAAATATAAAGGTAAGAGCTGCAACCAATGTCTTTCCTTCACCTGTAGCCATTTCCGAAATTTTGCCGGTATGTAAAACAACTCCTCCGATTAACTGAACATCAAAAGGAATCATATTCCATTTTATTTTAAATCCGGCAGCATCCCATTCTTTTCCGCATAATCGGCGGCAAGTATCCTTTACTACTGCAAATGCTTCAGGTAATAGACTATCCAGAACAGATTTTACTACTTCATAATATTCATCTTCTAAATTGTCAATTTCGGTATTAATTTCTACAATTTCATCGTGAGTTAAATCTTCCTTCAATTTTTCCTGCAATTCGATGATTTTATTTTCAATTTCACCTGCTTCATTTTTAATTCTACCTTTAAACTCTTGTGTTTTTTCTATGAGCTGTTCATCGGTCAATTTATTATACTCTTCATAATATTCGTTGATTTTGTCTACAACCGGACGAATTTCTTTAACATCTTTTTCGTGTTTCGATGGAAATAATTTTGAGATAAATTTTAACATTTTAATATTTTAGTCCTTTTTCTTTATCGTGATTATAAAATTCAACAAATTTAACATTATTAATAACTAAAAGAAAAATAAAAATACATCATACATACCTTTTCAAGATACTTATAATACTATTAAAATAAGACTTTAGTGTAAAATTGGTAATATTATTGCAAGTGATAATAATTAAAATTGATTTAAGTCTTATAAATATTTAACTTTGCAGGTAATAAATTTAAAAACTTCAAAAAGGAGATTAAAAGAAATGGCAATAATGATAACATCTGAATGTATAAATTGTGGAGCTTGTGAGCCTGAATGTCCGAATAATGCAATTTATGAAGGTGGTGCAAATTGGGAATTAAATGGCAAAAGTTATCGGAGAAAGTGATGCATCTCCAGCAGGCGCTACAGGCTTTTTCTCAAATGATTATTTTTATATAGTTCCTGATAAATGCACGGAATGTGTTGGTTTCCATGATGAACCTCAGTGTGCTGCAGTATGTCCGGTTGATTGCTGCGTACCTGATCCTCAAAGAGTGGAAGATAAAGATGCTTTAATGAAGAAAAAAGAGTATCTTGACGGTTTAGGAAGATAATTGTTTTGATTATTTAGCGGAATCAGGGGTTATCAGTTTTGCCGTTTTCGCTGCCGTGCGATTTTAAATTATTGTCAGGAATCAGATCTGATGAATTTTCAGAAATTACTGCATTTAATTGTGAGCCTCCTTCGAAGGAGGCTTCTTTTTTAAATATCCATTTATAACCTACTATTATTAACACAAATCCCACAGAAACCCATATATCGGCGAAATTGAAAATCGGCCAGGTATAAAATGTTTTTCCGAAAAAATCTGAAGTCCGGAATATCGATATGAAAAAAATCAACCACTTTTCCGTAAAATAACGGGGCATACCCATAAGCAATCCCATAAAATGTTCTGTCAATCATATTTCCTATTGCTCCGCCGAGTATAAATGCAAGTGAAACTCTTAAATAAAAACTTTCCTTTCGATTTTTATAAATAAAATAAATAATCAGAATTGTTGCAAATATTGTGAAAAGAGATAAAAATAATTTTCCTCCTAATTCTATACCGAATGCCATACCCGGATTCTCGATATAAGTTAAGCGAAAAAATTTTCCAATAAGATTTACACTGCTTCCGTATTCCATCCCTTTAAAATTGATACCCAGAAATGAAATAGAAAATCCTTTCACAAGTAATTTGGATATCTGGTCTGCGAGTACCAGGAAAAATGTAAGAATGATTACTTTCAAAATTCAGATTATCCTCTCAGATTTTTGCATTCTATGCAGTGCTGAGTGATAGGAACTAGTTCTAATCTCTCTTTCGGAATAAGGGGACAAGTTTTGCAAAGCTATTTAGGTTCATCAATAGCAGTCAATGCAAATACCGTACGTTCCCTGAGCAATACTGCGTTAATGCTTCCTGCAGATATCCTAAATATTTTTCGTCTCTTTGAACAAAAAGATAATTTTTTTCTCTTTCCATTTCATCAGTTCCTTGTTCCGCCATATGTGTTGCATAGGTAAGCGTTATCACCTACATATTCTCCGATTCAGTATCAACAAGAGCTTTCATATTTGCTTCGGCACTTTCAATAATTAGTTTTCTTTCGTATAACAATTAACTCTTTGAAATGAGTTAAGCTCTTTTGTTGTGTATCTAGTTTTGATATTTTTTTATTAATTTTTTGGTGTAATAGCAGCTGTTTCGGAGTTCTTTTATCTTTGGTTTTTACCGAAATAATTTTCTTTTGTAAAGGTTTCACCAGCTCACAGTTTTTTTCTTTTTTAGTGTGTTTTATGTTTTTTTGACCATCTCTTTTGGTCTTTTTTGGCTTCTTGTTTTTACTGTGTTTCATTTTTTTTGATGCTTTCTTTTTAATAAAAACTTCTTTATTTCAAAAATTAAATTTTTTCGACTAAAATCTCGCAAATTTCACCATTAATATCAGTTTTATAGTACTCTTTCTCATTACTACATTATTATCGAAAATAATTTCACTGCAAATTATCTCTGTTTTGAAACTATCAAAATTATTTTTCAATATCCCTTCAATTTTTTTTGATGTTTTTGTATAGATTTTTATTCCATCATTAACATTAAAATTATTTGTTTTTCGGTAATTTTGAACTCTGTTTAGAAATTCCCTTACAATTCCTTCTTCAATTAATTCACTATTTAGTTTTGTATCCAGCGCAATCGTTATATTGTCTTCAGATCTCGATTAACCAGCCTTCAATATTCTCGGTTAATATCTCAATATCTTCACTGGATATTTCAAATCCATCTTTTCCTATGCTGTTTTCTTTTTTCAATTTTCTTAATATCATCATTAGTGAAATTGTTGATTATCACCTGGACTTTCTTTACATCCTTTCCGAACTTCGGTCCAATAGATTTGAAGTTAGGTTTAGCTTTTTTTCTTATTATATCCGAATCTCCTTCTATTAGTTTCAATTCTTTAACATTTATTTCTTCAAGTATTATATTCTTAACATTCAACAATTGTGCCTTCTGATTGTGCTTCGAGAACAGGAACTATAAGTTGACTCAATGGCTGCCTGACTTTTAAATTATTTTTTACTCTGACAGCTCTGACCAGGTTAACAATTTTTTGAGCAAGACTCATCTGGTTTTCAAGATTATCATTAATGCAAGATGCATCATAACCCGTGTATTCGGAAAGATGAATAGACTTGACTGAATCAGTTAATCCTAGAAATATTTTTTCCGAAATGAAAGGAGCCAGAGAAGCAGTGAGTTTTACCACTTCAAAAAGGCATTCATAAAGTGTATTATAGGCACTAAGTCTATCATTTTCATTTGCAGGATTTCTGAACCTTTTTCTGTTTCTTCTTACATACCAGTTGGACAATTCATCGATAGTAAAATCATAGATAATACGGGAAGCTTTTGTAATATCATAATTATCCATTAGTTCAAAATAATTCTTCTTAAGTGAATTTAATTTAGAAATAATCCACTTGTCAATTTCGGCTCTTTTGTCAACCGGTAATGCGCTTTCCTGAGAGTGATGAAAACCTATAAGATTAGAATAAATTACATAAAACTTATAAGTGTTTATTAAAGTATCAAAAAATTTATTTTTAATTTCAACCAAATCATCTTCATCAAATAATTTGGATTTACCCATTGGAGAAGAAAATACCAGATACCATCTCAAAATATCAGCCCCGAATTTATTCATAATGTCGAATGGATTTGCAACATTACCAAGGGACTTACTCATTTTCTTTCCGAATTTATCAAGAATCAGTCCGTTAACAATTAAGTTTTTATATGCCGGTTTATTAAATAAAAAAGTACCTATTGCATGCATAGAATAGAACCATCCTCGTGGTTTGATCAAGTCCTTCCGCTATGAAATCTGCAGGATAGTTATGCTCGAATAATTCTTTATTTTCAAAAGGATAATGATATTGGGCAAAAGGCATAGAACCGCTGTCAAACCAGCAATCTATTACAACGGGTTCTCTTTTCATGAGCTTTCCTGTTTCGGAAAGAACTTTTAAGTTATCTATATATGGAAGATGAAGATCGAAAGGTTGTTTTTCATTATATACTTCATCAAAATTAGTTGCTTTCTTCTTTAACTCTTCGATGCTTCCTATACATTCATATTTGATAATTCCATCGTCATTCTTCATAACCCCATATCGGCAGGGGAGTTCCCCAGAATCTATTTCTTGATAATGCCCAATCCTTATTTTCCTCAAGCCAGTTACCAAATCTTCCCGTTCCGAATTCCTTTGGATTCCAGTTGATTTCTTTATTCAGGGAAATCATTTTGTCTTTGTACTGAGTTGTCCTAATAAACCAGGAATCAGTTGCATAATATATTAAAGGCTTATTATGTCTCCAGCAAAAAGGATAACTGTGAGTGAACATTTCTTTTTTATACAGTCTTCCGGAATGTTTCAAATCGGAAATTATTTCCGGGATCTGCTTCCTTAAAATTCTTTGATTCAAATTTGCCATATCCTTTTTTGAATAAACCATTTTTTTCAACTGCCTGAACCATTGGAAGGTCATATTTTAATCCAACATTGAAGTCATCATCACCAAACGCAGGAGCAATGTGAACTATTCCTGTTCCATCATCCATCGTCACGAAATCCCCGCAAGTTACATAATATGATTTCTTTTCGGGTATTACAAAATCAAACAAAGATTCGTATTCGGTAAATTCTAATACTTTTCCTTCGAATTCTTCAACTATATTAAATTCTTCTTTCAGAACAGATAACCGGGCTTTTGCTAGTATCAATTTTCCTGTCTCTTTGGTATCAGCAAGTACATATGTTTCTTTAGGATTTATACAAACTGCTACGTTTGAAAGTAAAGTCCATGGAGTGGTTGTCCAGACTAAAAAGTCGGAGCCGGAATATTTTCCTGATTTTATTTTAAACTTTACGTAAATTGATGGATCTTTAATATCCTGATAACCCTGTGCAACTTCGTGTGAAGATAGGGGAGATTCACAAATGGGACAAAATGGTTGAATTTTGAATCCTTTATATATCAGACCTTCATCGAAAAATCTTTTTAGCGCCCACCATACAGATTCAATATACTCATTATGAAATGTAACATAAGCATCTTTTAAATCAACCCAATAACCCATTCTATCTGTCAGGTTTTCCCATTCAGATAAATATGTGAAAATTGATTCTTTACAAGCATTATTGAATTCGATAGCACCAAATTTCTTTATATCATCCTTGGATCTGAATCCTAATTTCTTTTCGACTTCCACTTCCACAGGTAAACCATGGGTATCCCAGCCAGCTTTTCTATATACTTTGTATCCGGACATAGTTTTATACCTGCAAATCATATCTTTAACAGTTCTGGATATTACATGATGAATACCTGGCATTCCGTTGGCTGTGGGAGGACCCTCATAAAAGGTAAACTCTTTCTTTCCACTTTTGGATGAAATACTCTTCCTGAAAGTATCATTATTTTTCCAATAAACTAGAATTTCTCGTTCTAATTCAGGTAAATTTATATTTTCTTCTAAATTTTTATACACATTTTCTAAAAATAAACACATAAGCTATACAATAAAGAGTATAATATCAATGTATATATTAAGAATTCTTCGCAAATTTACTTGCTTTTTGAAATATTGAATGGATATATAACCTTATGTTAAAATAAAGTTTTGAATTGAATAGTTAACAGGTATTTATTTTTAAAGATGAAGCATTGATCGGGCGGTAAATTATTTATGATGCTATTTTTCCAGAAAGTACAATACGTAAAATCTCGAATATTGGTATTTAAATGATGATTATATTTAATTATTTCTTTTCCTTAATTCTTTATTCAAGAACTGCTTTAAATTTCTCTGGAAAATTATTGTTTGAGCTATTTGCTTATAATTAAATATGGTTTTAAGTTCAGTATAAAAATCCTTTTTGGAGTTTTCTATCTGTTGATCGATTTCGAAAATTCTGTCTGTCTTGGAACTCATATCAGACGCATCAAGATTATTCTCGATTGATTCCATTAGATCCTTTTTTTCTTTATTTAGTACCCTGATATCATTTATACTTTTATTATATATTTTAAAAAATTTATCACCTAAAGAATCCGATATTTCCAGCTTTTCTATAAATTTTTGCCTGATAATTCTCTGCAATTTTTTTTTGTTATCAATCTGGCTATAAATAAAATTTTGACTAACTATAACTATCAGAAAAACCAGGATCAATTTTGTTTTTATATTTTTCATATTAATTATAACTTTTCGTTTTTTAGATTATCTAAGATGTCATTTTGAGTATCCTCATCCAGTTGATTGAACTGGGATTGTAAGTTACTAATGTCATCTTCATCTTTGGAAAATACTTCAGTTGTCTCAATAGTCTCTGCATCAATATTGTCATTATTGTCAATATTATCAGCATTGTCAATTCTGTAATCATTAAAAGAATAATTATTTAGTTTAGCATTATTTACATCTGAAGCAGACTTAGTTTCATTCACTGTATCTTCAACCTCTGTTGATTGTGTTTTTAAGTAATCTTCTGTTTCAACTTTATTTAATACTGAATCTTTATTTTTAAAATCAGTTTTAGAATCATTGGAAATATAAATGGAATTTTCGCTATCGGAATGATTGTTGAAATACACGCTGTAAATAAGAAATATTAATAGTATTGGAATTACGGGAACTAAATAATTCCAATAATATCTTTTTAACTTGAGGAATGAAAATATATTTTGTTTTGACGTTATCCTTTCCTCTATTTTACTATTTAAACGTGGCAAGATTGTATTAAAATAATTATCAGGCGGCTCTTGAAACTTCGCAAGTTTCAAGAAATATATTGAATCTTTCATTTCTTCGTATTCTTTCTTAAAACCGGGATTTATTTTTATTTCTCTTTCTATCCTTGCAATTTCGTTAACATCATTAATCTTATCCTGAATATAATCAGGTAAACTCATTCTCAGTTCTTCTAAATTGTTTTTCATAATATTATTCCTTAAAAATAACTTTTTTCTTAAGATATTCTTCTATTTTTTTTGTTGCATGGAAATAATTTGCCTTTAAACCACCTGTAGATTTGTTCAATATTGCTCCTATTTCATCGTATGTCAGATTATCATAAAATCTCATGTTGAATACAGCTCTTTGCTGCGGAGGTAGTGAAAAAATAGCCTGTTCAAGAAGTTTTGTTCTCTGGACACTATCGTGCATCTCATCAGGTTTCATTTCATTTGAGGTTATTTTATACGCTTCGGTGTCATAATCTGCTTTTTTGCTCAATATTCTTTTATTTTTATTTAAATAATTTATCGAATAATTTACTGCGATTTTATAAATATATGTAAAAAATTTTGAGTCACCCCGAAAATTTTTCAAAGAGTCATAAATCTTTAAGAAAACTTCCTGTGTAATATCATCTGCTTCATCATGATCCAAAACAATTTTTCTTATTACCCAGTATATTTTTTTTTGATATTTCAAAACGAGATAATTGAATGCACTTTTATTGCCTTTATTGAAACTTTCAATAATATCACTATCTTCACTGTTTATATTAATTATTAGGCCGTTCAATATTTATCAATTTCATTAATTAGACAATTTTATGCATTTAATGGTTTAATTCAAATTAAAATTGTGATTATATATTTGTAAATCAATAGTTTAAGTAAATCAAAATTTCTTAAGCAGTAATTTTTTTAGTTCATTTATCTTAAACCTTTGGTAAATTTGTAAAATGATTATTCAACCAAAATACCTTCATTTCATAAGGAAACACTCTTTATACATCATTCCTATTTTAAGTTTAGTTATTATTTTAACTATATTTATTATCAATATTTTAAACAAAGAATCGAGGATACTAAGTTCAGATAATTCTAACCGTAGAAACAATGAGGAAATTATATCGCCTCTGAATAACGAAAAAACTGAAATGAACTCTATGAGAGACAATATAAATTATAGTTCATATCAGATTTTAAATTATGTGGATAAATTATTTGAAAACTGGGTTGGAGTATTTGATTATTTTCTTTTTAATTTAAATATATCTTCAAGTGAACAGAGTGATGTACAAAGTACAATCTCAAAAAATATCGAAAAATTCAGGAATGATTTTACATCCGGGGATTTGAATTTTCTGGTAAAAGAATACGGAGACTTAATTAAAAAAGAATGCAATATTTATAAATTAGACTGGAGAATTATTTTATCCATAGTACGACAGGAATCATATTTTAATCCCAATGCAGTTTCCCGGGCTGGTGCTTTTGGACTGATGCAGATTATGCCGGGTACCGGTAATAGTCTTCAAAATTTATTACAACTTGAAGATACAAAAACACCTCAGAATAATCTGATTGCAGGAATTTATTATTTTGCAACTCTTGTAGCTGATTTTGAATTTACAGGACAGGAAAAATATCAGTTTGCACTCTGTTCATATAATGCAGGTTTAGGAAGAACGATAGATGCAATGACAATTACATATTTTTTAGATGAGGATTACAAAAAATGGGACAATGTTAAAGAAAATTTGAAATATTTAAGCTCGAAATCAGACTCTATACAAAAATTGGTATGGCCAGTTTCAAAAAAACCTTCATATGGAACACTCGATAATTGGCAGGAACCTTATAAATATGTGACGAAAGTGATATATTATTATGATGAATATAAAAAAATATTTGAATCAAATCTGCCCGGAGAAAAAGCATCGAAAAAATCTTCCTCCAAAAAGAGTAAAAAAAGTAAAAGTAAGTAATTATGTCAGGAATATACTGTCATAGCAAGTGTCAGGCACATAATTCTTTTCACACCATTTTTTCTTAGTAATTTAATGATTTCATTTAATGTAGTTCCGGTTGTAACAACATCATCTATTATAACAACATTCATTTTTTCATATTCACTTGTGTAATGGGGATTTACTTTAAATGCATTTTTTAAATTAAGTTCCCGTTCTTTAATTTTGAGATGAGTTTGGGTCTTAGTATTTTTCACCCTTATTATCAAATCGTCTATATACTTCAATTTCAGAATTTCATTTACACCTTCAGAAATATAGTAGGATTGATTATAACCGCGTTCGCGTTGTTTAGATTGAAACAATGGAACGGGAGCAATTACGTTGAAATCACTGAATGATTTATAATAATCAGTATTAGAAAGTTCTTTCATAATATAGAATCCCAAATATTGACCCATTTTTCTCATTCCACCATATTTCAAATAATGAATTACTTTTTGAATATCGCTTTCTTCCTGAAATCTAAAAAAAGAAAGAGATATATCGCTTTTTAGTTTTAATTTTAATTCTATGAGGTCATTGTTATTTACCCGAATCAAAGATTTTAATATTGAATCTTCGATGTATTGGTTTGAATTATTGACGGACAGTTTATTTCCGGATACAAGACAAATTTTTGGAAAAATGAAATCTGTAATTTCAGTTAATAATGGGATTTTCAATTCTTAGTTCATTTCTTTTAATTTTCTGTATCTGAATTTTTTAGGTTCTATATCACCCAGTCTTTTTTTCTTATTTTCCTCATATTCCGAAAATGAGCCTTCGAAGTAATATACTTCTGAATTACCTTCAAATGCAAGAATGTGTGTTGCAATTCTGTCAAGGAACCATCTGTCATGGGATATTATCACCGCGCATCCGGCGAAATTATCCAGTCCATCTTCAAGAGCTCTGAGAGTATTTATATCTATATCATTTGTTGGTTCATCGAGTAATAAAACATTTGCCTCTGATTTTAAAGTCATAGCTAAATGTAATCTGTTTCGTTCTCCGCCTGAAAGCATACTTATCTTTTTTTCCTGATCAGCACCTCCAAAATTGAATTTTGATACGTATGCTCTTGAATTAAAAAGTTTACCTGTTAAATTAATAAATTCTTCTCCACCTGAGATTACTTCCCAAACAGATTTTTCGGGATCAATATCAGCATGTTCCTGGTCGATATAACCAACTTTAACTGTTTCTCCCATCACAATATCTCCGGAATCTTGTTTTTCAGTTCCCAGAATCATTTTAAATAAAGTTGTTTTTCCTGCACCATTAGGTCCTATCACGCCTACTATTCCTGCAGGAGGTAATTCAAAATTAAGATTTTCGAATAGTAGTTTATCTCCATATGATTTTTTCAGATCTTTTGATATAATAACTTTGTTACCTAGTCTCGGTCCATTAGGAATAAAAATTTCGACTTTATCCTCTTTTATTTTTGAATCTTCATTTAACATTTTATCATAAGCTTGTAGACGTGCTTTGGCTTTTGAATGTCTGGCTCTTGGTGATAATCTGACCCATTCCAATTCTCTTTCAAGGGTTTTGCGTTTTTTGCTTTCCTGTTTTTCTTCAAGTTCTAACCTCTTTGATTTTTGCTCAAGCCATGATGAATAATTGCCCTGCCAGGGAATTCCTTCACCTCTGTCTAACTCTAAAATCCATTTAGCGACATTATCTAAAAAATACCTATCGTGTGTAATTGCAATTACAGTACCTTTATATTCCTGAAGATGCTGTTCCAGCCATAATATTGATTCCGCATCTAAATGATTTGTCGGTTCATCAAGAAGGAGAATATCGGGTTCTGATAATAGCAATCTGCATAGAGCTACTCTTCTTTTTTCACCTCCGGATAAGTTTTTGACAGGAGAATCTCCATCAGGAGTATTTAAAGCATCCATAGCTCTGTTTAAAATAGAATCGATTTCCCATCCATTTTTTTGTTCAATAAGTTCTGTTAATTCCCCCTGTCTTTCGATGAGTTTAGTCATCTCATCATCAGACATAGGTTCGGAAAACTTTTCGTTGATTTTGTTATATTCATTCAGGATTCCAATAATTTCTCCAACACCTTCCTGGATGATTTCTTTTACTGTTTTAGTATCATCAAGTTGAGGTTCTTGTTCGAGTATACCAATTGAATAATCTTTAGTAAAATGAATTTCACCTTCAAAGTTATCTTCAATTCCTGCTATAATTTTAAGAAGAGTAGATTTCCCTGAACCGTTCAAACCGATTATGCCAATTTTTGCACCGTAAAAAAAAGATAAATAGATATCTTTTAATACCTGTTTCCTGGGAGGAAAAAATTTACTTACACCAACTAATGAAAATATAATTTTGTTATCTGACATAATTTATTAATTTATTGATGGAAAAGCAAAAGGGATGAGGATTAAATAAGATGAAATATTAAAATATATTTTTTATAAGTTTATACTGAAAAAATTGTATTTCATTTATTCTATTTCGCCGAGCAAATTTGATAAAAATGATTTTAATTCTGCTAAATCTTTTTTAAGATGTTCAGATGTTTCCGTATTTTCAGGCTTAACAGGGGAGCCATCAGTATCGTTAAATAAGCTTAATTCACCTTTATTCTTTGTGTAAAATTGTTTTGTCGGCAGATTTTTTTTAACAATTTCAAGTTTAGAGCCTGAATTTTCTTCTTCTTCGGATTTATCAGAATAATTTTTGAGTAAATTCTTGGCACCTTCAATTGTATATTTCTCTTCCCGCAATAATTTTTTTATCTGAAAAATTAACTTGATATCTTTATTTGTATATATTCTGTTACCGGCAAGATTTTTTGCAGGCTTTAATTGTTCGAATTCTGTTTCCCAATATCTTAATACATATTGTTCCAAATCAGTTATTTTACTTACTTCACTGATGGAATAATAAAGTTTTTTCATTGCAAAACTCTTTTTCATATCCTGTAATTTAATTTTAATAAAAATAATGCAAAAAAAAGAATAAATCAATAGATTAGTTTAACTATAACATCCTAACAGATATTAAATTAATGTAGATAATATTAATTATATTAAAAGAAAATACGTGAAACTAGCGAATAAAACCATTAAATCAATTAAAAATGTATTTAATAAATATAAATAATTAGTTAATTTAATTAAATAAAAAATCTAAATTAGATGCGAATCAAATACTTAATAATTACTTTTGTAATAACAGTTCTTATATCGTCTTGTGGCAAAAGCCCGGATATAATTTATATTAATGGTAAAATTCATACATTAGATGATAACAATAGTGTTGTGGAAGCGATTGCTGTAAGAAACGGAAAAATCTTGGATCTGGGAACAAGTAAAGAATTAACAGATAAATATTCCACAGATAAATTAATTAATCTGGAAAATAAAACTGTAATTCCGGGATTAATTGATTGTGACGGTTCCCTGATCGAGTTTTCTAAAAGATTATATTTTACAGCCTACTTAAATAATGTCAGATCTTTAGACGAACTGAAATCCAAAATAAAGGAAAAAGCAAAAGAAATGAAAAGTGGTGAATGGGTGGTATTTTATAATTTAAACCTCAATAATATTCCTGACTCAGAACTTGATAAAATCAACAAAAAAACAATTGATGAAGTCTCGGGTAACGTTAACATTGTAATCGTTGATTCGTTAAGATTATTTTCCATTTGTAATACAAAGGGCCTTGAAACCCTCCAAATCACTAAATTTACGCCTGTTCCCCAGAAAGGTGAAATTCAAAAAGATGATAGCGGAGAATTGACAGGACTTTTTTTCGATGAAGCCCAAAAAGTACTTTATGAAAAAATTCCTGAACCGGAAGCAAAAGAAATTTTTGATGCGGTTGAAAAAGGATCTAAGGAACTTATGAAATATGGAATTACTGAAGTTCAGGATAGGTCAATAGGAGTTGGAGCAATAGATTTACTAAAACAGATAATAGACAGCAATAAACTCCCAATAAAAGTGTATGGAGTACTTACAGGTGATGATGAAGCATCAAATGAATATACAAAAAAAGGAATTATTGAGAATTATAAAGATAAACTTTCTATAAGGTCTGTATGCCTTGACTATGACGGTGCATTTGAATATCAGGATGCAGTAATGAAAAGCCCTTATAAAGTAGATCCTAAAATAAAAAAACCTTATGTTGATGAAAGCACATTGACAAAAATATTTGATAATGCAATTGAAAAGAATTATCAGTTTAGGATTAAAGTAGTTGGTGATAAAGGATTTTCAGATATTTTATCTTTTTTAGAGAAAAATATAAAAAATAAAAATCTAAAAGACCACAGAATTGTCCTCGAATGTGTAGAGTTTACTAATCCTTCTGACTTAATTAGGATTAAAGGATTAGATATTATTATTTCAATTAGACCTGAAACAATTATTGATGATCTGGATATAGTACCCAACTTAATAACCGATGATAACTTAAAAAACACTGCATTATGGAAGTCTATATTACAAAATTCCGGAAGAATTATAACAGGTTCCGGATTCCCATATGATAATCAAATTAATCCCTTTACCCAAATGTATTTTTTATGTAACAGGTCAAATATCGTATCGTCCTCAAAAGCAATTCCGAATCAGGACCAAAAATTGACAATTTTGGAAGCTCTAAAATCTTATACAATATGGGCGGCATATTCATCATTTGAAGAAAAAATTAAAGGTAGTTTAGAAAAAGGTAAAAATGCCGATTTGGTTGTAATATCGGATGATATTTTTACTCAGCCTCCGGATATTTTACTAAAGGTAAAAGTGCTTAAAACCATTATAGATGGTATAGTTATGTATGAAACCACGAAGTAAATTTTAACATGCTGGAACAAAAGAAAATTAATCGTTTATTAGATATTCTAAACTATTCGACTAACTTATTAACCGCAGAAGGTATTAAAAACCCCAGATTGAATGTAGAGATGATGCTTACTTCTGTATTAAAATGTGATAGAATTAAGTTATATTTAAATTTTGATATGCCACTGAATCAAACTGAAATTATTGAATTTAAGTCAATTTTAAAGAGGAGAATAAACCATGAACCCTTACAATATATTCTAAAAAAAACCAGCTTTTATGGATATGACATTTCGTTGAATAATTCCGTCCTGATTCCGAGACAAGAAACTGAAATTTTAGTCGAAACATTCTTAAAGGATATTGATAATATTGATAACAGGGATATCCGTATATTAGAAATTGGAACCGGTTCCGGTTGTATATCTATTGCAATAGCGAACGAATTAAAAAAAAGAAATCAAAATTATCATATAAAGTCAATTGATATTTCATCTGAAGCAATAAAAGTTGCTGAAAATAATAAAATAGCACAAAATTCCGAAAATCTGGAATTTGTAGTGAAAGACATGTTAGATATAAAAAACTTTAATGACTTTGATTTTATTATCACAAATCCTCCATATATAAGTCTTGCGGAATATTATAAACTCGATCGGGAAATATTAAAGTACGAACCTGAAATAGCATTAACAGATAAATCTGACGGTTGTACGTTCTATAGACACATATTAAAAGAATTAAAAGCAACGTCCTCTAAATGTAAAGTATATTTTGAAATTGGAAATGACCTGAAAGAAAATTTAGAATTACTATTGGATTCTTTAAAATTATCAAACTGCATGTTTTTAAAAGACTATAATGGATTATATAGAATTTTAATCGTCGAAAATTAATGAAAGTTGTTATTCAAAGAGTCTCATCCGCATCAGTCGAAATTGAAGGTGATATTTATTCTAAAATATCCAATGGTTTACTCGTATTTTTAGGAGTGGAAAAAGAAGATTCTGAAGAAAAAGCTGATTATATGGCAAAAAAGATTATCGATTTACGCATATTCTCAGATGATATGGGAAAAATGAATTTGTCTGTCAAACAGATTAGGGGTGAATTATTGGTAATATCTCAGTTTACTTTATGCACCGTGGATAAAAGCGGCAACAGACCTAGTTTTTCCAATGCTGAGAATCCCGAGAGAGCTGAAAAATTATATGAATATTTCATTTCCAGTCTGAAAAACTATTATGTCTCCGGCAACATATATTCGGGGAAGTTTGCTGCACTAATGAAAATTAATTTATCTAACGATGGTCCGGTAACTATAATTATTGAAAGATGATTAAGAATTTAAAGAATCTTAAAATATGTATTATAGGCGTTGGAAAGGTCGGTTCTGCATTAGCTTTTGAACTGTACAAAAAAGGGTTTAACCTTAAATATTTAATTGACAATAATCTTAATAAATTAAAAAATTATTCCTTATTATTTAAAAACGTTTCTATATCTAATAAATTAACTCCGGAATTTATCCAAATCTGCGATATTATAATAATTTCTGTGCAGGATAAAAATCTTGAAATAATTGTTAATGATTTGAAAAAGACCCGATTAGATTTCCGAAATAAATACATAATGCATACTAGTGGATTTCATACCTCTGATATTTTTTTGAAACTCAATACAAATATCACAAAGATTGGTTCATTTCATCCTGTTCAAACTTTTAATAAAGTGTCTTTCAAAAATGACCATTTATTGAATGGTATTTATTGGGGAATAGAGGCGGGAAAAGAACTACAAACTTTATTAAAAAAGGTAAGCGTAATATTTAATTCAAAATACATATTAGTACCAAAAAATGACAAACCTCTATATCATTTTGCCTGCGTGTATGCTTCTAATTTTCTTATCAGTTACTTGAATGTGCTTGATAAACTATTAATAGATACAAAAATAAAACCAATTAAAGAATTAAAAATATTTCTTCCGATTATTAATCATACTTTAGTAAATATTGGTGAGTCTGGTTTGGAAAAATCATTAACCGGTCCATTCATTCGCAGAGATATCAAAGTTATCGAAGGTCATTTGAAATTATTAGAAAAAAAATTCAGGGAATTAATACCATTATATTTGTATTTTGGAAAATCAGCAATTAATTTATCTTCAAACATATCTGATTCATCCAAAAAAGATTTAAACACTTTGAAAAGAATTTTAAACAAATATGAAAAATCATTCAGCCACAGGAACTAAATCCACAATATACATCTTAGCGGTTATATTTTTGATTTTTATAAATATTTCTTATTCACAGGTTGATACTACTAAAAATAACCCCGTAATAGGAAAAGATAGTGTAATAGACTATGGAACATACAGCCAAAAGTTGAATGGAATATTTGTATCTCCGTTTATGGGTTTAGAATGGCCGGTCAAAAATTTTAATAATACTTCTAAGAGTGCTTTCACATACGGAATTAAGCTTGAATTTGCGAGTTTTAAATTATATCCTGTAATTCTCGGATTAATATACAAATATCAAAAAAATCCCGGTAAAGACGAATTTATGACTGCTCAATTATTGAATACATTTGATACAAAAATATCCTCGTTAGGTATCACTGCAGACATCTTATTAAACAAATATATCCATTCCAATTTTACTTTACCTTTTTTAACTTTAGAAGTGAAATATCTTTCTGTCCAGCGGATAATATCTCCCGATATAATTGCTTTGAATTATAAAACTACTGATAATTTAATTGGGATAACTGCGGGGGCTGGATTTACTTTAAGTATATTCGATATTTATGGGGGCTATACTTTTGCTAAGGATTATTCATCGGCAGAAATCATGACCAGGATTCACTTCGCCCTTATCAAATTCTAATATTCTCTCTCCTTCCATTTTATCTTCGATCCTAACATAAAAGTAAATGGTAATATTAACCCATATATGGCAAAGTAAATCTGATAGGCGGGAAAGTAAATTATTAATTTTCGAAATTTAAGTTTTTTATAAACTGGAATCATTATTAATAATTCTGAAAATATCTTGAGGAGTATAAGAATTATATAAATATATGGGTTTAGAAAAATTAATCCAAATATTAATATCAAATTCATGATATATAATTCAAATCCAAGTAAATATCCCAACATATTGATACCAATACCTCCTTTAAACCATCTTTTCTTTTGGTTATATAATTCACTTATGTTCAGGCAGGGTAATGTATTAACAATACATTCAGAATCAATAGGGAATTTGACTTCGTATTTACGGGAATTCGCTATAGTCCGCATCAGAGCCAGATCTTCAGTAATTGAAAAGTTTATGCCGCCATATCCCCCTACTTCGAAATAAACATTCTTTCTGAAGGAAATATTATTACCAATACAGGATAAAGGTTTATTAATCCCCGCACTGGAAGTTGCAAGAGAAAGTAAATATATCCAATCAAGCGACTGCATTGCAGAAAATAATTTATGATCATTTTTAATATTTGTAAATCCGCAAACCATCCCGACTGATTTATCAATATAATAGTTTACTAAGTTTTTGACCCAGTTGACAGGAACTTCACAATCGGCATCAGTAATAAATATAATATCACCTTTTGATTTCTCAATTGCTGTATCAATTGCGTTCGGCTTTCCTTTAAGATTATTGTTTGAAGATTTTCGACTATCAATTACAATAAATTTATTATCTTTTATTGTTTCTTTTATCATTAAATCTTTTGTATTGTCCGTCGATTCGTCATTAACGATGATTATCTCAAGTAACTCGGGAGGGTAATCAAGTTTCTTTAATGCACGGATACAATTCGATATATTATATTCTTCATTCCGTGCTGCAACTATCACTGATACTTTGATTTTCTGATTATCTGATAATATTTTACAGTTTTTAGATTTAAGATAACCAATGAAAAAAATCAGATGCAAAAGTAAATATAGTACTGAAATGCTCAGTAGAATATATATCATTTTATTTGAATGAAGTAGATGTTATTCTATTTTACAACTGCTATTTTTATTATTCTTGTTTGTTTACTTCCATCAACGTCTGCTTCTATAACCCCGTAATATATGCCGCTTTGAACCGAGCTTACATCCCATATCACTTCATTATCAGCATTTGAATAAGAAGTTCCCGTAAATTTAGTAACTAATTCTCCGGATAGATCCAAAATCTTAATATTGACAGTTCCTGCAGTTCCATTTATATAATATCGCACAAATGTCTGTTTATCATAAACCGGATTGGGCCAGTTATAGCATCTTTCAGGAGGAAGTTTCTCGGCATAAACAACAGGTGATAGTATAGATTTATAATTATTATTAGATAAATATTTATCTCTTCGATAATTCTTCCATAAAATTCTTGATTCATCATATCTAAATGATGTTTTATATGCATATAAATAACCATCCCCGCTATAAACAATAATTCCTAATGTATCATTCAGATTTGCCAAAGACGGGGTAGAAACCGTATTGTTACCTGTTTTGATAGGGAATCCGCTCATCATTTTACCATTCAAACCATAAGCACACAAATCACCGTCACTGGTTGCAAAAATTAAATCAAAAATTCCGTCTCCATTTATATCAGCTACACTGATTCCGGATTGGATTTCTTTATTTAAATTTAAGGGGAAATTTTCTAATAAGATTCCAACCGAGTTTATTGCGTATAGCTTGTTATCAGCAACAAAAACAATTTCCTGTCTGCCGTCTTTATTTACATCGGCAAGAATAGGTGGACTCTGAATCCTTGAGATAGAATAATTTAAATTTAACTGATTCCCATTGAGGAAAAATTTATTTAACGATACTGTTATCAGTGAGTCAACAGATTGACTGTTTAATAAATTTCCTGAAACAATAAAATTGGATTCCAGGTGAGAGACAAGATAATTGTTCTGACTAACTTTTGAAAAATGATAAATTCCGCCGCTTGTTGTTGTATCAACAAAACCGGAAGTTTGTCCATTCAGTTTCTTTTCATAAATCCAACCATTACTAAATCCCCATACTACTTTGACAGAGTCGAATATCAACGGAGCAGAATAGATATTAAAATTCGGAAAATCATCCATGGAAGAATCAGTGATATTAAAATTCGCGTCAAACCCAAATAAAGCTGTTTGGTGACCACTAAAATTCGAAACGATCAGTTTTCGTCCACCTTGATTATTCGAAGAAGCAAATCCCGGAACGGTGTTACCAAAATTATACAACAGAATTCCGGATTGGTTATTCGTAATAGATGTACCATCCGTTTTAAATCCGTACAGATCTTTACCATTATTGACAAAGAATTCATCTTTATTGTCACCATTTAAATCAAATGCTATTGGATCCTGAGCATTGAGCGTATTTATACCTATATTTTTAGGAAATCCTGCTAATGGTCTGATTACATCACTTCCTATTTTCACTCTGAAACTCATGAATGGTGAGATTGTATCAAAATTTGTAATATAAATGTTGCTGTTTGCAAGTGTATAACTCAAAGAATTTGGATAGGAAGTTGGGGTAAATTGATTTTGATAAATTGTATTAGGTACATAATGATATCCATTAAACCAATAATCAACGAAAGTACCATCACCAATAAAATCTCCGAACGGAGAGCTAACTGTTACACCAATATCCTGAGAACCTTTTGCTTCTTTAAGATTAACACCTTTATGATTAATATCATTATTAATAGTGTTCGATGAAATTTTTGCATTTATTACATTTTCATCAATATGCCAGATTAAAATTCCGCCCCTGTAATTTGCCGTATCATCAAGAATTGCAGGTAAACTCCAGTCGAAATTTTTAACGTTTGTAATGTTTCCATTTAATTTAGAAATATCATAACTTAAAAATCCCGGAATATCTTTTGTATAAGTGACAGAATCCCGAAAAGCTCTGTTATGATAATAAATTTTTTGCCCTGTGTATTCCGGATCCCTGTTTCTATTCTCAATCAGGAAATATTCCTGACTGTTCATTAATACTTTGAAAATAGTAGAATCATAATTATTTCTGGATGACGATGTTTTTATTTTGTAATAAGCATCCCCATTGGATATAACGATAGGGGATACCCACCCTAAATAAATTTTTTCCCATGCAGACGGTTCAGGAGGAAAAGCACCGTTATAACTGAAAATAGATTGACCATCCATGAGTCCGAATCTTCCAATGGCTGTTCTACCGGTAGAAGTGTTGTATAAGTCAGGTAATCCGAGAAAGCTTCCGAAAGATGCCGCTAAATAACCGTTAATACTATATTCAAGCAATATATTTCCTGCGAATGTACTTATCTCTCTTAACTCTGTTGAAGGAATTATCATAGAATTCTTTATTCGAACCCCTTCATTTGTTAAAAACCCCTGATAATTAAATCCGTATAGTTCTTGCAAACTTTTTAATCCCAAAAATATGGATGGTATATCATATGGCTTTGGATCATATCCATATATTGAAGTTAAATCTATGTCTCTTCCAACTCCTGCATGAAATATTATAAATGACGTTTTTAATGTGTCAAAATTAGAGAAGTTAATAAAACTGTCAGCTCTGCTCCATGCATCATTATAAAGGTCTCCCAATTTTAAATTGCTTTCATTTCTTTGAGGAGAATACTCTTTCATCGTTTTTGGTAAAGTTATAACATTTCCAAATAACTGAAAATTTATTATAACTTTGCCATTAGAACTTTTATCAAAATAATTTTTTAGAAATTCCAGGTGGTCCGCAAAATATGTACTGTCATATGGAGGGGAATCTATTACAGTATCCTTTTGAGTTGCAGGATTATAATATTTGTTCGATAAATCGAATTTCCCGTTTCCGTTCTGCAGAGGATTATTTTCTTCCTGAAACTGGACGAGAATTGCAACAATTTTAAATGTATCAGGAGTTGTATAATATTTATGAGGAGAGAGAAAATTATCTTTGCCGCTTTTTAACGGATGCGAAATATTAACCTGTAAATTTTTTTTATTTTGTGATAATAGAATCTGGTTTGCTGATACAAGTACCAGCAAACCAACTATAAACAACTTAAAATTCATATTAATTTATTTAGAAATTAACAATAATCCCAAACCTCAGTGTATTTGCAAGTGGATGGTTTTGTTCTACGGTATTAATGTAACTAAAATCGAATCCATATAAACTATACCGGATTCCGGCGCCCAATGTCATATATTTTCTGTTTCCATTCGAAGGATCTTCGTAAAAATATCCGGCTCTCAATGCAATTAATCTGGGACTTCCATACCAATATTCAGCTCCGACTGAGCTTTGAATAGTTCTGCCTATACCGGGTAATCCACCTTTCCAGGAAGTAAATATAGCTTTGTAGAATGGATCTGATTCGCCTACTCCAAATCTGTTGACCAAAAGTTTCGAAAAATCAGCTGTTAATGTCAGATCATTACCTTCATTTTTGAAGACTTTATATGCAATACCTATTCTGAGTTGAGTTGGAATCGGGTCAGCCTGAGAAGCATCAACATATGAAATCTTAGGACCTAAATTTGAAAGGTTTATTCCAACAGAAAGTCTATCTTTTATAAATTTTGGTCCTTTATTAGGACGATACATAGCTGAGATGTCAAAACTTGTTGTGAATGCTGTACCGGTTCCTTTTTCATTACCTACTGTCGTTGAATTTGGGGATAACCTGCTGTAAATAAATCTGGCTGTTAAACCTAACCCGAATTGTTCCTTAATTTTTGTTGCATACGCTAAAGCAAATGCAAATTCATATGCTTTATAATTTTTTGAATCATCAGCATTTCCGAATTCATCACGATATATAACTTCACCGATATTCAGATATGTAAAACTTACACCAACGGTTCCATTAATGCTCTTGATATGTTTTTTAGCTGCAAGATAATCATAAAACAGATCTGATATTCCTAATCCTGCAAGCCAGGGAGAATGTGTGAAATTTACTTCTGTTCCGACTTCCTGAAAAGCCAAGCCTGAAGGATTCCAGTGCATTGCCGTTGCGTCATCTGCTATTGCTGTTCCTGTTTCTCCCATTGCAGAAAACCTGGAATTCGGACCTATTAAAAGAAAAGGTACCCCAGTTGAAATTGCATTTTGAGCGTAAACACCGGTATCATTACATATCAATAAAATTCCTAACATAAATATCAATGTTGCTGACTTCTTAATTTTTAACATTTAATTTTTGCCTCCGTTAATTATATAATATTATTTTAATTTTGCTAATTTGCCGGTATTTGTATTGGAAAAACCACCGTCTGTAGATTTTATTATTACTTTGTATAAATATGTTCCATTTGCAATATAATCTCCATCATTATCTTTACCATCCCATGGAATTGTAACAAATTTATCAGGTATATTGTTCTGTACTAATTCCTTGATAATCCTTCCGGTTACTGTATAGATTCTGATAGTAACGTTTAAAGGAACATCTGAATTATGATTAAACATGAACATAGTATTATCTTTCATTGGGTTCGGATAATTATAAACATTTTGAACGGCAAGAGCTGAATTATTCTTAACAATAAAATCAACTGATTTAATTGAAAAATTATTGTATGTATCCCATGCTTTCAGTTTTAGATTATATTTACCGTCTGATAACCCTGATAGAGGATATTCTAATGAACCATATTGGTAACCATTTGTAGCATTATAGTAAGGTGTAAGATCAATTTTTGAATCTTCATTATCATTTATTATTGCTTCAATTTTATGACCTATTGTACCTGTTAAATTCATCCCTACATTATCATAAAAATCCGAAATTATTTTTGTATTCTGATTGACGATATCACCGCTTCTGAAATTTCTATCCCCGAGAAATACTGAAATATCAGGGCCAACAGTATCCTTCGCAGATGTTGTATCAATTCCATTAAGTATAAATCTGTTTGTGTAACCGGATCCCTGAGTATTATTATTCTTAAAATAAGCTAATAATTTTCCGTTACCGGTATTATAAGAAATATCTCTTGGCACAATAAATTCCATTACCCATTTACCATTTATAATATTTGCTTTACCTTTGAAAATAGTACCTCCGTCTAATACGAAATGGAATGGATATCCAAAATCATATAATAAAATCTGTTTATCTACATCCAATATTTTAATTGTAATTTCACCATTGTAATTGTTCCAAAATGATGAATCAGGTCTTAAAATACTTCCTGCTATTCTTACCTTTTGAAGTGCTTTAATAACCGCAGTATCATTTTGTCCAATGTTGTTAATACTGTCAATTCTTGTGAAATACTCAGGTAAACTCACTCTTAATGCAGGATCACCAATTAGACAAAACTTCGCATCGTTATCAGTAAATGCTCCTAATTGATTCTTAACATTATATATTGCTCTACCTGTGCGTATAGGCAAATTGAATGTATCTTTTATAAACATAAAATTATTCCATAATGCATTATTAAATGCTGCATTTGGATCACTATATACGGGTCGAACCGCGGCAACTACGGAAATAGCACCCTTATTTGGCTCGTAAACCAATTGTTCACCGGCGCTAACTGAAAAAGGATCATCCCATCTGGCTAAATCACAACTTGCAATTGTTACTAAAGGATACTTATCTTTGTTATTGAGTTGTGGTATGGATTCACTTCTTACAAATATGTGTTCATGAGCCCAAAGATCCGTACTCCCGTGTCCAACCCAGTTTATGACTAATCGTCCTTCATTCCACCCTTTAATGATATCTACATTTGCTCCGGGTTTTCTCCTACCCTGAGGAGTAATTACGGTTGGATATGTAACTATATAAATTTTTTCTTTTTCATAGTCTTTTGGGGTATAAATTTCTGCAATATCTTCACTTTGAGCTGTATGTTTATCTCCTTCTTGACCCAGATAGTTTTCCGTAGTCCACCCGTCGTCTGCGCAATACATAATTTTCTTTTTCCATATATCATTTGTAAGAGGTGACTCGTAGCTTATTATCTTATCTATTACTGTATTTGCCTGGTCAAGTGAATTAACACAAATTCTACCTTGGGCAAAGTCAGGTCTTCCTAAAGATGGATAACCCGGAGTGGGAAAACTTTCATTGATATCCGTTAAAAAATCATCACTATTATAACTTGTAATTTCGTTCATATCAACTTCAGTTTTTTCCATCGGCGGTATGTAATTTTTTACATTCAGATTATATATATTTTTGTAATCATAACTTCCATCTCCAAGAAGTAATACATATAAAGGTTTTGTTGTCCAATTAACATAAGCATATTTAAGAAAATTTCTGATTGCAAGTGGATCAATAAGACCTCCGGAAAATTCGTTATAAATCTGGTTAATATCAAAAACGTATGTTTTGAGATAATTAATGTCAGGGATTTCCCTTTGTGCTTTTAATCTGTTAGCTGCAGATAGAAATTCTGTAGGAGATATTATTACATAATCTGCTCCGTCACTTATTCCATGAATATTTTGATTAGCGATTTTGGAAGATATCGATACAGGAGTTTTAAAATTATTTCCGCCTATTATTATATAATCTTTTGGAAAACCGCTTAATATGTTATCCTGAAATCTAACTAACCCTGAACTGTATGTTATAGGATTAATTAAACTGGCACTTACCTTATTGGTTACGTCAAATATTTTAACGTCCGGTGTATTGAATGTAGATACATTATATTCAATAGTAGATAATGTATCCGGTGAAGTGAACATAATGCTATTATTATTAACACTATTGAAACTTCGATTGAATTTTATCTCATAATAATCATAATACCCCGCAGCTGCTGAATTATTATATTGAGAAGGTAATGAAAAATTCAAATTAATATTACTTTTACCACTAAATAATTGATATGTATAGCTATCATCAAATAATGTAATATGAGAAAAAGCTGCAGAAACTCCATATACTTCCCTCAATATAGAAAATCCGGAGTTATCATCTTTTATAAGAAATGTTGAGGAAGTAGATGAACCATTTCCATAGTGTGCTCGCAGATTAATATCGCTGCCCTGAACATAGCCCGGAAGGTCTCTATTAAAAACAAAACTTTCACCAATTCCTATTCGCTGACTAACCCAGAGATTTCCAGTAGAGCCCAGATTCGATATCTCTGATTTATCGAAAAATTTATCCCCAAAATAGGGAAGTGGATTTAATCCCTGAATATTTGGAGAATTGTTAACCTGCATCCGCAATCCATTTGTTCCACCAAATGTAATCCAATAATAATTTGAATTTGTGTAATGGTTTGTATAGTGATTATATTTTCTCGCAATTCGTTCATAATCCCAGCCTGTTGGTGCATTTCCAAAAAACAGTATATAATCATTATTACCGAATATTCCGGGAACTTCATTAAATATATATATTGGGTTCTCCACTAAATCTGTTGGAACGAGGATATTATTATCAAAAGGTAATTCCTGCCCTCCGTTTCCATATATTTTGATAGTGGACGGGTTTATACCTGAAACATTTATTCCGGCTTGTTGTAAAAAACCTTTATCGATTTTATACATACCGGTTTCTTTGACTTCGATTTTATAAAAATCTCCGGATGCCAAGACGCTGTTTTGAAATACCGGGTGTGAATTGAGATTATTAAACGAAGGGGTTGACCAGTTTAAAGCATTTCTCGAATTTATTGCAATATTGTAAAAGAAACTCATTTCTTCTTTACTCATTTGTTTATTATTATAAACAGGGCTTCCTCCGAAATATATTCTTACTCGTATATAACTTAATTTTCGAATTACTTTTGAAACAGGATTATATATACAAGGACTGATATCAAGTGATCCAAAAAATTTATTACGTAAAATACCATCCGATTCTAATTTCAGGAACGAATCAGGGAAAAATGAACTGCTTGAATAAACTTTTTCATCTCTGATATAATCATATATTACGTCCAACTTGTCAGTAGAATTCTTCAATGTCGGAACAGGTTTGATTTCCTGATTATAAAAATCAGAATATTTAATATCTAAAACTTCGGCTTTATTATTTTTATTTACGGGAAAAATGATGGGAAACGAACGTACTCCTAAATTTGGGGTTCCGGTTTTGTTTTTCCAGATTGATTTATAAAAATTAATACTTTCTTTATTAGTAAACTTAGGATAATATTCTAATTCTATATAGGAATTGTTCGAAGAAATTATATTGAAATCACTTTTGATGTCAGTTTTAGAATCATTTTTGATATCAGTTTTAACATCATTTTTGATATCAGTTTTGACATTATTTTTGTTTTCTGTTTTTCTATCCTGAGGATAAATTGAAATCGTCAAGAGTTGTAATAATAAAACCAGGGCTATTTTATTATATAATTTCACTTTAATATTTTCTTAATTTTATAATAAACATAATAAAAAACCATTTATTAAAGTTCAATTTCTAAAAAAACCTTAATAAATGGTTTAAGACTTTCGAATAATATTTCTTTAAGTTAATAAAAATTCGTAATTATCTTCTGATAAATATCCTTTCTTTTTCTTAAACAAATATATAATTACTGTTTTATAATGTCAAGCGTAAAAAAGAAAGGGACAAATCATTTCTTTCTCTTTAATCCCATTTTATCAATAACATCGAGATTTTGAAGTGAATTTTTAGCAGCTTCTTGTTTCTTTGATTTACTTTTTTAATTTTTGCCTCCGTTAATTATATAATATAATATTATTTTAATTTTGCTAATTTGCCGGTATTTGTATTGGAAAAACCACCGTCTGTAGATTTTATTATTACTTTGTATAAATATGTTCCATTTGCAATATAATCCCCATCATTATCTTTACCGTCCCATGGAATTGAAACAAATTTATCAGGTATATTGTTCTGTATTAATTCTTTGATAATCCTTCCGGTTACTGTATAAATTCTGATTGTTACGTTTAAAGGAACATCTGAATTATGATTAAACATGAACATGGTATTATCTTTCATGGGGTTCGGATAATTATAAATGTTTTGAACAACAAGAGCTGAATTATTCTTTACAATAAAATCAACTGATTTAATTGAAAAATTATTGTATGTATCCCATGCTTTCAGTTTTAGATTATATTTACCGTCAGGTAACCCCGATAAAGGATATTCTAATGAACCATATTGATAACCATTTGTAGCATTATAATATGGAGTAAGATCGATTTTAGTATCTTCATTATCATTTATTATTGCTTCTATTTTATGTCCCATTGTACCTGTTAAATTCATCCCTACATTATCATAAAAATCCGAAATTATTTTTGTATTCTGATTGACGATATCACCGCTTCTGAAATTTCTATCCCCAAGAAATACTGAAATATCAGGACCAACAGTATCCTTCGCAGATGTTGTATCAATTCCATTCAGTATAAATCTGTTTGTATAACCGGATCCCTGGGTATTGTTATTCTTAAAATAAGCTAATAATTTTCCGTTACCGGTATTATAAGAAATATCTCTTGGCACAATAAATTCCATTGCCCATTTACCATTTATAATATTTGCTTTACCTTTAAAAATAGTTCCGCCGTCTAAGACGAAATGGAATGGATAAATAATAAAATCATATAATAAAATTTGTTTATCAACATCCAATATTTTAATCGTAATTTCACCATTGTAATTGTTCCAAAATGATGAATCCGGTCTTAAAATACTTCCTGCTATTCTTACCTTTTGAAGGGCTTTAATTACTGCAGTATCATTTAGTCCAATGTTGTTAATACTGTCAATTCTTGTGAAATACTCTGGTAAACTCACTCTTAATGCAGGATCCCCTATAAGGCAAAATTTTGCAGTGTTATCCGATACACCTATTTGGTTCTTAACGTTATATATTGCTCTGCCTGTGCGTATAGGCAAATTGAATGTATCCTTTACGAACATAAAGTTATTCCATAATGCATTATTAAATTCTGCATTTGGTCCGCTATATACAGGTCTGACTGCGGCAACTACGGAAATAGCACCTTTATTTGGCTCGTAAACCAATTGTTCACCGGCGCTAACTGAAAAAGGATCATCCCATCTGGCTAAATCACAACTTGCAATTGTTACTAAAGGATACTTATCTTTGTTATTGAGTTGTGGTATTGTTTCGCTTCTTACAAATATATGTTCATGAGCCCAAAGATCTGTACTCCCGTGTCCAACCCAATTTATTACTAATCGTCCTTCGTTCCAACCTTTTATAATATCTACATTTGCTCCGGGTTTTCTCCTGCCCAGAGGAGTAATTACAGTTGGATATGTAACAATGTAAATTTTTTCTTTTTCATAATCCTTAGGTGTATAAAGTTCTGCAATGTCTTCGCTTTGTGAAACATGCATCTCTCCTTCTTGACCTAAATAACTCTCCGTTGTCCACCCGTCATCAGCACAATACATAATTTTCTTTTTCCATACATCATTTGTAAAAGGTGATTCGTAGCTAATTATCTTATCAATTACAGAATTTGCCTGGTCAAGTGAATTAACGCAAATTCTACCTTCTGCAAAATCAGGCCTTCCGATTGCCGGATAACCCGGAGAGGGAAAGCTTTCATTAATATCCATTAAAAAATCATCACTGTTATAACTCATGATTTCGTTCATATCATCTACGGTCCTTTCCATCGGAGGAATGTAATTTTTTACATTCAGATTATAAATATTTTTGTAATCATAACTTCCATCTCCAAGAAGTAATACATATAAAGGTTTTGTCGTCCAATTATTATATGCATATTTTAGAAAATTCCTTATTGCGAGAGGATCAATAAGACCTCCGGAAAATTCGTTATAAATCTGGTTAATATCAAAAACGTATGTTTTGAGATAATTAATATCCGGAATTTCCCTTTGCGCTTTTAATCTGTTAGCGGCAGATAAAAATTCTGTTGGAGATATTATTATATAATCTGCTCCGTCACTTATTCCATGAATATTTTGATTGGGTATTTTTGATGAAATCGAAACCGGGGTTTTAAAATTATTACCTCCTATTATCATATAATCTTTTGGATAACCACTTAATATGTTATCCTGAAATCTAACTAACCCGGAACTGTATGTAATAAGATTAATTAAATTGGCACTTACCTTATTGGTTACGTCAAATATTTTAACGTCCGGTGTATTGAAGAAGATACATTATATTCAACAGTAGATAACGTATCCGGTGAAGTGAACATAATGCTATTATTATTAACACTATTGAAACTTCGATTGAATTTTATCTCATAATAATCATAATACCCAGCAGCTGCTGAATTATTATGTTGAGAGGGTAAAGAAAAATTCAAATTAATATTACTTTTTCCACTGTATAATTGATATGAATAGCTATCATCAGCGAAAATAATATGAGAAAATGCAGTCGTAACTCCGGAAATTTCTCTTAATATTGAAAATCCAGAATTATCATCTTTTATAAGGAATGTAGAGGAAGTAGATGAACCATTTCCATAGTGTGCTCGCAGATTAATATCGCTGCCCTGAACGTAGCCCGGAAGGTCTCTATTAAAAACGAAACTTTCACCAATTCCTATTCGCTGACTAACCCAGAGATTTCCAGTAGAGCCCAGATTCGATATCTCTGATTTATCGAAAAATTTATCCCCAAAATAGGGTAGTGGATTTAATCCCTGAATATTTGGAGAATTGTTAACCTGCATCCGCAATCCATTTGTTCCACCAAATGTAATCCAATAATAATTTGAATTTGTGTAATGGTTTGTATAGTGATTATATTTTCTCGCAATTCGTTCATAATCCCAGCCTGTTGGTGCATTTCCAAAAAACAGTATATAATCATTATTACCGAATATTCCGGGAACTTCATTAAATATATATATTGGGTTCTCCACTAAATCTGTTGGAACGAGGATATTATTATCAAAAGGTAATTCCTGTCCTCCGTTTCCATATATTTTGATAGTGGACGGGTTTATACCTGAAACATTTATTCCGGCTTGTTGTAAAAAACCTTTATCGATTTTATACATACCGGTTTCTTTGACTTCGATTTTATAAAAATCTCCGGATGCCAAGACGCTGTTTTGAAATACCGGGTGTGAATTGAGATTATTAAACGAGGGGGTTGACCAGTTTAAAGCATTTCTCGAATTTATTGCAATATTGTAAAAGAAACTCATTTCTTCTTTACTCATTTGTTTATTATTATAAACAGGGCTTCCTCCGAAATAAATTCTTACCCGTATATAACTTAATTTTCGAATTACTTTTGAAACCGGATTATATATGCAAGGACTGATATCAAGAGATCCAAAAAATTTATTGCGTAAAATACCATCCGACTCTAATTTTAGGAACGAATCAGGGAAAAATGAACTGCTAGAGTAAACTTTTTCATCTCTGATATAATCGTATATAACGTCCAACTTGTCAGTAGAATTCTTCAATGTCGGAACAGGTTTAATTTCCTGATTATAAAAATCAGAGTATTTAATATCTAAAACCTCGGCTTTATTATTTTTATTTACAGGAAAAATGATGGGAAACGAACGAACTCCTAAATTTGGGGTTCCGGTTTTGTTTTTCCAGATTGATTTATAAAAATTAATGCTTTCTTTATTAGTAAACTTTGGATAATATTCTAATTCTATGTAAGAATTGTTCGAAGAAATTATATTGAAATCACTTTTGAAATCAATTTTAGAATCATTTTTGATATCAGTTTTAACATCACTTTTGATATCATTTCTAACATTTTTTTTGTTATCAGTTTTTCTATCCTGAGGAAAAATAGAAATCGTTAAGAGTTGTAATAATAAAACCAGAGTTATTTTATTATATAAATTCATAGTTAATATTTCCTTAATTTTATAAAAATTATAATAAAAAACCATTTATTAAAGTTAATTTCTAATAAAACCTTATGAAACGGTTTAAAAATTTATAATAATATTTCGTTAAGTTAATAAAAATTAGTAATTATCTTCTGATAAAAAAAACCTCTCTTTTTGTTAAACAAATATATAAGTAGTGTTTTACACTTTCAAGCGTAAAAAAGAAAGGGAGCAGTTCATTTCGTTTTCTTCAATCCCATTTTATCAATAACATCAAGATTTTGCAGTGCATTTTTTGCAGCTTCCTGTTCTGCTTGTTTTTTTGATTTACCTTTTCCGATTCCCAGACATTTATTTACCAGATGTACTTCCACAGTAAATAACTTATTATGTTCCGGCCCTTCTTCTTTTATTACATGATATTCGGGAATATAATCTGTGTGAGCTTGAGCATATTCCAGGAACTTACTTTTATGATTTTCATCGAACTGGTTGAGCCATTTAATATCAAGCTTTACAAAAATTTCCTGATTCAGGAATTTTTTTGCAGCTTCATAACCGGAATCCAGAAATATTGCACCAATTAATGCTTCATATGCATCTGCGAGAATAGCATCATATCCTTCTTCAATTGATTTGATTGCTGTATTCGAAGCCAGTAAGTATTCCTGCAAATTTATTACTTTTGCTCTTTCTGCAAGAAATCTTTTATTTACCAGTATTGATCTGAATTTTGTCAGATCACCTTCTTCATTAAGAGGAAAGTTTTTAAATAAAAATTCAGCAACAACAAGGTCCAGTACAGCATCACCCAAAAACTCCAGCCTTTCATTACTATAAACACCAGCCTTTAATGGATCCTTTCGGATTTTTAGAAATGATCTATGAGTTAAAGCAGTTATAAAATAATTTTTATCTAATATTTTATAATGAATAGTATCCTGAAATTTTTCAAAATTAATTTTCTTAATTGCTTTGGAAAAGGATTCTTCAACCTTTTCGGGTTTCTTTGTAAAAGGTATAAGAAATTTTACTTTTTTAAGAAAACTAAACATAGAGTCAGGTCGTTCGCTGATATTTAATTATTCGTATTTTCTAAAAATGATTGCTGTATTATGACCTCCAAAACCAGAATTTGAAGATAAAACAGTTTTAACATCTTTTTTGATTGCTATGTTTGGTACATAAAATAAATCACATTCTTCATCAGGATGTTCATAGTTAATTGTTGGAGGAATAATCCCGTGTTTGATTGTTAATACCGAAACGATAGCTTCAACCGCACCTGCAGCTCCCAAAAGATGGCCTGTCATTGATTTAATAGAATGAACTAACATTTTATATGCTCTATCTCCAAAAACAGTTTTAATTGCCGCAGTTTCATTTTTATCATTCGGAGGTGTGGATGTCCCATGAGCATTAACAACATCTACTTCATTTGAAGATAATCCGGAATCTTCTAATGCAATTTTCATTGCTCTTGCAACTCCTTCACCATTAGGTGCAGGATCGGTTATATGGTGAGCATCACCCGTCATTCCAAAGCCAGTTAGTTCAGCATATATTTTGGCTCCTCTGGATAGTGCGTGTTGCAGTTCTTCAAGCACTAATGTAGCACCTCCTTCACCCATCACAAATCCATCTCTTGTTTTGTCAAATGGGCGGGAAGCTTTTTGAGGTGCATCATTTCTGGTGGACAACGCTTTCATTGCATTAAATCCACCGACACCCATTGGATTTATAACTGCTTCCGATCCGCCTGTTATCATCATATCTGCATCACCTCTTTGTATTAGCATCACTGAATCAATTATTGAATGTGCTGATGTCGTACAAGCAGAAATAGTTCCATAATTGGGTCCTTTAAAACCATATCTCATTGAAATTCTTCCTGCCGCAATATCCGCAATTAACATAGGAATAAAAAAGGGACTTATTCTATCCGGATTTCCATCTCTTTTATTAAGGTTATTATGTTGATTATTATATGTATTCATTCCACCAATTCCGGAACCATATATAACACCAACTTTTTCATTGTTTATTTTTTCCAGATTCATTTCTGAATCTTTTATAGCCATATCAGATGCTGCTATAGCATATTGTGTAAATTCATCAGTTCTTTGAGCCAATTTTCTGTCCATGTAGTTCATCGCGTCAAATCCTTTTAGCTGAGCTGCAAATTTTGTCGCGAAATGAGTTGTATCAAAATAAGTAATAAAATCAACTCCACTTTTGCCATTGATTAATCCATCCCAGGTTTCCTGTAGGTTGAGTCCTAATGGTGTGATAGCACCGACTCCGGTTACTACAACTCGTCTTTTCATTATATAAATTTTAATTAGGAATCTTTGTGGTAATATAATCTATTGCATCCCCGACTTTAGTGATTTTTTCAGCATCTTCATCAGGAATTTTGATATCAAATTCTTCTTCAAATTTCATTACTAATTCAACAGTGTCTAATGAATCTGCACCTAAATCATTTATGAAAGAGGCTTCAGGAGTTACTTTTGATTCTTCGACTCCAAGTTTGTCTATAATTGCTTTTTTTACTTTTGCTTCAATTTCAGCATGTGTCATTTTATTGCTCCTTTAAATTAATTAATAAATTTTATGAATATAGTGATAATAGAAAATATTTTAAAGTTAAAACTTTACAATATTTATCTATGGGTTATTTTGTTAAATTTTAAAAAAATTCTAATTTTGTTTAATAGGTCTTCTTACGATGTACTCGCCATCCAGTTTGAACTTACCATAAGTTACATTATTTTTAGCAAACTTACCATTATTTTCCTGATTTGAGCCTCCCCAAACGGCTTTTGCATAAACCTTTCCTTTAATCTCTGTTAATGATTCAAAAATTATTACATGTCCATTCCAAATGACCAGATCCCCTGTAATTATTTCATCCGGGGAATTGATATCTATTACAGGAAAAATATCATTATACTTATTTTTATCAAATAGATCCCGGGTTAGCAAATATTCATCAGGGCATTTAAATCCTGCTTTAAATAATACATTTAGAGCAAAAATATTGCATTTTGTTAAATTCTTCAATCCTTTGATTGAACGGTTTGTGTAATAAATTTCGGCAGAATCAGAATCTGTTTTATACATTTCGTTTTGCTGTTCTATTAAAGCTGATTCGATTATTGAATTATCTGATCTATCAATATCATTCCGGTTATCCCTGCTTGTCTGTTGTGAAGAAGAACACCCGTTTAAAAATATAAAAAGAGAAAATAATATTGCATAAATAGCAAAAGAAAATAATTGGACTCTTTTTATCGTTTTAATATCTATTATGTTATTATTTTATGAATGGAATTAAAATATATGTCTTCAATTTTTGTTACTTCGGCATTTATCTGATTATTAATTGAAAGAAAATGATCTTTCACAATGCCTAATTTCGAATAAGGAATTTCATATTCGCTGCAAATATTTTCGAATTTACTTCTATTAGCAGGAATAATTGAAACTATTACTCTGGACTGAGCTTCAGAGAATAATTCGAAATCTACTCTGCCATTATATTTGATATCTATTTCTGCACCTATCGTTTTATTTCTATTCATTACGCAACACTCTGCCAATGCAATCGCGATTCCACCCTCTGATATATCATGGGCAGACTTTAAGATTCTTTCGCCGGATAATTTTAGAAGGAGATTTATTAAATTCTTTTCGTCTTTCAGAGTAATGTCAGGAGCATCACCTTTAATTAGGTTATGCATTGTGTAAAGATATTCACTTCCTCCGATTTCAATATTCTGATTACCGAGTAAATAAATAATATCACCTTCATTTCGAAAAAAGCTTGTTACAATCTTTGTATAATCTTCGATAAGACCAAGCATACCTATTACTGGGGTAGGGAATACAGCATAGTCTCTTGATAAGTTATAGAAGCTGACATTTCCACCTGTAACAGGAGTTTCTAAATATCTGCAAGCATCACCTATTCCGCGAACAGCTTCAGTGAACTGATAATACATTTCCGGGTCGTATGGATTTCCGAAATTAAGGCAATTAGTTATAGCAAGGGGTTCAGCCCCTGTGCATGCAACATTTCGTGCGCTTTCACAAACAGCAATTATTCCTCCCCGATAAGGATTCAGGTAAACATATTTGCTATTACAATCTACTTTTAATGACAGAGCTTTTTTTGTTTTCTTAATTCTGATAACAGATGCATCTCCTCCGGGCATTAAAATAGTATTCGTTCTTACTTGTGTATCATATTGTTCATAAACCCAGTTTTTATTTGTTATATTTGGATTCCCTAAAAGTTTGAAGAATACTTCAGACAAATCATTTGGTTCAGGAATTGAATACGGATTGAAATCTTTTGTGATCTTAATGTATTCAGGTTCTTTCACGTCTCTCTTATAGACCGGTGCTCCGCCTCCTAAAACAAGTTCGCTTGCCGGAATATCAGCTTCCAAAATATTTTTATACTTAATTTTAATTCTATTTTCTTCAATTACTTTCCCAATTTGGATACAATTTAAATCCCATTTAGAGAATATTTTCTTTGCTTTTTCTTCTTTACCTTTTTCTACAACAACCAGCATTCTTTCTTGTGATTCAGAAAGCATAATTTCATATGCAGTCATATTTTTATCTCGGAGAGGAACAAGGTCCAAATTAATTTCCATTCCGCAATTTCCTTTTGCGCTCATTTCACTGGAAGAACAAGTGATACCGGCAGCACCCATATCTTGAATTCCAACAACAACTCCTGATTTTATTGCCTCCAAAGATGCTTCCAGAAGTAATTTTTCAGTAAAAGGATCTCCGACCTGTACGCTTGGCCTCTTCGATTCAGATTTTTCAGAAATTTCTTCTGAAGCGAAAGTTGCACCATGTATTCCGTCCTTACCGGTAGAAGAGCCGACTAGAAATACAGGATTACCTATTCCGGAAGCCATTGCGGTTGCCGTTTCCCCGTGTTTTACGATACCTACTGCCATTGCATTAACTATGGGATTATCCTGATAACATTCTTCAAAATACACTTCACCGCTTATTGTAGGGACTCCAAAGCAATTTCCATAATCACCAATTCCTTTTACTACATTCTTAAATAAAAACTTACTTCTCTCAGACTGTTCTTTTTTGGTATTATCATCTGATGAGGTAATTTTTCCAAATCTTAATGAATTCAAAGCAGCAATAGGTCTTGCTCCCATTGTGAAAATGTCTCTTAATATACCTCCTACACCTGTTGCTGCTCCCTGATAAGGTTCCACTGCAGATGGATGGTTGTGAGATTCTATTTTAAAAGCCACTGCTAAGTCATCGCCAATGTCTACTAAACCTGCATTTTCTTCACCTGCCGAAACCAATAACTTTCCGCCGCTTCTTGGTAAAGTTTTAATCTGCAGAATAGAATTTTTATAAGAGCAATGTTCGCTCCACATTACTGAAAAAATACCTAATTCTGTAAAGGTCGGAATCCTTCCCAAAATTTCAAGAATTCGGGAATATTCATCTTCATTTAATCCTAATTCTTTAGCAATTTCAAGATCAACTATTTCTCTAGACATATATAATTGTTTTCAATTTCATCATTAAATGTTCTTCAGAAACAAATCAAATGAAAAAATTTAAGAAAAAATAGTTCCCTAAACTTTGAGATTGTTTATCAGCAAATATTAATTTGTTAATCAATTTTATTGATCTAATTACTTTCTAAATAAATCTTCAGGTTTAATATAAATATTATAAATTTATAAAAACTTTAAAAATCTTTTAAAATATTATTTTTAAAACACTGCTTTTAAAAGTTTTTCTTTCAGGTCTAATTTTTCCCATGTAAAGTCCTTTTCATTTCTTCCGAAATGACCATATGAAGCAGTCTTCTTGTAAATGGGTCTTCTTAAATTTAATCTTGAAATTATTCCTTTTGGAGTGAGATCGATATTTTTTCCTATAAAATCTGCCAATTTTTTATCGCTAACTTTTCCTGTTCCATAGGTATTGACATAAATAGATACAGGTTTTGCAATTCCGATTGCATATGATAACTGAATTAAACATTCTTCTGCGAGTTTAGCTGCTACTATATTTTTTGCAATATGTCTTGCAGCATATGCTGCGCTTCTGTCAACCTTTGAAGGATCTTTTCCTGAAAATGCACCACCTCCGTGAGGTGCCTTGCCTCCATATGTATCAACAATAATTTTTCTTCCTGTCAAACCTGTATCACCGTGAGGTCCGCCAATTTCGAATCTGCCGGTTGGATTAACATATATTTTTGTTTTGCTGTCAAGTAAATTTTTGGGGATAATTTTTTTAATTACATTTTTTATAACATCAGCTTTTATTTTTGCCTGAGTTACATCAGGATCGTGCTGAGTAGATATTACAACTGCATCTACCCGTATTGGCTTATTATTATCGCCATATTCAACAGTAACCTGCGATTTTGAATCAGGTCTCAAATAGGGCATTAACTTTAAGTTTTTCTTCCTGATGTTTGCTAACTCTTTTACTAGCTTTTGAGCTAAAGTAATAGCGAGAGGCATATATTCGGGGGTTTCGTTTGTTGCATATCCAAACATCATTCCCTGGTCTCCCGCTCCGCCTTTATCGACGCCCATTGCAATATCGTGAGATTGCTTATTGATTGCAGACATAACATTGATGGAATGAAAATCGAATCTATATTCGCCTTTAGTGTAGCCAATTTCTTTAACAACTTGCCTGACAACTTTTTGAACATCGACATAATGATGTGTAGTAATTTCACCGCCGACAAGTACTAATCCTGTAGCGCAAAATGTTTCACAGGCAACCCGTGCATATTTATCGTGAGAAATTATTTCGTCTAGTATTGCATCCGATATTTGGTCACAAATTTTATCAGGATGACCTTCACTAACTGATTCCGAAGTGAAATAATAGGACATTTTATATAGTTTTAATTAATAAATAATTTTAAAAATCAATTTTTAATACTTTCCCAGACTATTTCTGAGATATCTTTTATTTTAAATTCTTCAGATTTTTCTTTTGCTTTAATTCCATCGCTTAACATTGTCATACAGAACGGACAGGCTGATGCGACCGCATCAGCACCTGTATTTATGGCTTCTTCAGTTCTTTCAATATTCACTCTTTTTCCTTCCTTTTCTTCCATGAACATTCGTCCTCCACCGGCTCCGCAGCAGAATCCTTTATCCTTTGATCGTTTCATTTCTGTCAATTCTAAACCGGGAATATTTGTTAATAATGCCCGGGGTGAATCGTAAATATTGTTATATCTTCCAAGGTAACAAGAATCGTGATATGTTATTTTTTTATTATCTTTATTTTTTGGAATTATTTTCTTTTCGTTCAATAATTTTTCAATAAACTCAGTATGGTGAATAACTTCAAGCTCGATTCCAAATTGGGGATATTCATTTTTTAAAGAATGAAAACAATGAGGACACATTGTTACGAGTTTCTTGATTTTATATTTTCTAAATGTCTCAATATTTGAGGTGATAAATTGTTGTGCGAGAAATTCATTTCCCAATCTTCTTGCTGTATCTCCGTTACATTTTTCCTCTTCTCCTAGTACTCCGAACTTTATCCCTGCTTCGTTCATAATATTTGCAAAAGATTTGGTAACGTTTCTGTATCTTTTATCAAATGCTCCGGCACACCCAACCCAGAAAACAATGTCGAGTTCTTCTGAGGTACCAAGGTTACTCAGTTTTTTAAGATTATTTGTTTTTCCATTGTTTATAATTTCATCATTGAATTCTTCAATCCACTCATTCCTCTGTGAAGGATTAAATGCCCATGGTGATTCATTATTTTCAAGATTACGGAAGACTGTACTTACTTCTTGAGGAAAATCTGATTCCATCATGGTCAGATCTCTTCTTAAATCAACAATTGAAGTAACATGATCTATCATTACCGGACACTCTTCGATACAAGCAGCACAGGTAGTGCAAGCCCATAATTCTTCTTTCGTAATATAATCGTGAATAAGTGATTTGTCTAATAAAGGATCTTTTTCAACCTTATTAATAATTAACGGTGCTTTATCTCTCGTTCGTAATCTTATTTGTGTAACAATTTTTTTAGGATTGAGAAGTTTACCGGTAAAATTTGCCGGACAAACATCAGTACATCGTCCGCATTCTGTACAAGTATATCCGTCAAGAATTTGCTTCCAGCTCAAGTCCTCAATATCCCGGGCTCCATATTGTTGAATAGATTCATCTTCGAAATTAATTGGTTTTAGAACATTCTTTTTATCGATTTTAAAATTTGAAAAAAAAGTATTCGGAATCGAAGAAAGAACATGAAAATGCTTGGAGTATGGCAAGTAATTTAAGAAGATTAAAACAACTAAGCTGTGAGCATAAAGGAAAACCAAATACAGATTGCCGGATCCATTGGAAAATAATGATTTTGCTATAAATGCGGAAACAGGTCTGAAGCCATTAGATTCTCCTATTAAAATACGCTCAACGGTCGTTCCGAACATAGTAAACATCACTAAAAATATTAAAGCAAGAATAAATGTTGCATCAAGTCGGGATGATTTTTCAACTTTTAATCTTTTTGGCGTTCTTATATATCTTCTGAACAGAGAAAAAAGAACCACAAAGAAAACCAAAATTCCAAAAACATCCTGTGTAAGTGTAATCAGTGAATAAAATCTACCTAAAAAAGAAAATGAAAAACCCGGAAAAAGTCCCTCAATAAAACCTTCCAGTACGACAATCAATAAAACTAAAAATCCCCAAAATATTGAAGCATGTAAAAAGCCGGCAATTTTTTGCCGAAATAACTTTGATTGGAAAATTGCGATTGAAAATACGTTATTTATTCGCTGACCAATATTGTTTAACCGGTTTTCACTTTTCCCAAGTTTGATATATGATACGAATACTCTGATGGAATATACAAAAATTGCAATTGCGGAGAATAATATTAATGCGAATGAAACTCTTAAAATCATAAATTTTAAAATGTTACAATTTATATAATTGATTCTTAATTATAAAGACATTAAGATAAATTAGGAAATAAGTATCGAGGAATTTTGAATAAATTTATTTTTAATTTTACAAAAGTTATTTTTGTTCTTTATTAATCAACTATATATGGGTAAAATTTGGGTTCAATAAAAATAACGAAATGCAAAATATAATGTTCAGTAATTTCTTAAAAGGTGAAATTACTATTTCTATCAGAACAATAATCTGGTTTGCAATAATTATAGGTTTATTGACTCAGGTATTATCATATCATTTTGATTATGTTTATGCTTACCGGGATTCCATTTTCAGAACTGAAGCTTCAAGACGGTTTTTAGATTCATCGAATCCGGGGTTTATTAACCAGCTTGGCTCAGTTTGGCTTCCTGTTCCGAATATAATAATGATGCCTTTTGCTTCAATCAACTTTTTATGGTATTCGGGACTCTGCGGCAGTATAATTAATTATGTAGCTTTCGTGATTTCTTCTGTCACTATTTTCTTACTTGTCAAAATGTATACGGAGAATTCTTTTTCATCATTTTTTGCTTTTCTTGTTTATACTTTCAATTTCAACATTTTGTATTTTCAGTCAACTGCAATGACTGAAATGATGTACTTATGTTTTATAATAATGCTGATATATTATTCCAGTAAATGGTTATATGATAATCAAAAAAAATATCTTTTATACGCCAGCATCTTTGCTTTTTTAGCAGTGGGAACAAGATATGATGCATGGCCATTAATTGCAGTATCTTCATTACTTTTAATAGTTATTTGTCTGAAGTTGAAAAGAAAAATCTTAATATCTGTTTTATTATATTGCTTGTTACCTGCATTTTTTATTCTATTCTGGTTTTGTTATAATTGGGTTATGTTTGGAGATATGTTAGAATTCTCAAGAGGTAGATTTTCAACATTGGCGCAACTTAAATTTTATGAAGAAGCCGGGAGATTATTAACAAAACATAATTTTTTATTATCTCTTAAAGTAACTTTAAGTTCAATATCATATTACAATGGATTATTATTCGTGCTATTAAGTTTATTAGGAATATCAATATACTTTTGGAAGAATAAAAATGATTTAAGTAAATACTTCCCATTTATTTTTCTAATTTCATTTCCGGCAAGTTTATTATTACTATATATGGGACAGTTAATTATCGAACTGCCGAATTCTAATCCTCCGGGATATTTTAACAGCAGGTATGGATTGTATATATTTCCCGGAATATCATTTTTTATTGGTTTACTAACATATTATGTAATTCTATTAAAAAATAACTCTACAAAAGCAAAATTAATTTTATCAATGATTTTAATTTTTGTGTTTCAGACAGGATTTTCTTTGAGCGGTTTCCCATATAATATTCCTGCTCTAGGAGAAGCTAAATATTCATATAGTCAGGCAAGTGTAGATGTTTCAAAATTTTTAAGAGATAATTATGATGGTGAAAAGTTATTATATGACGCTGCAATTTTCGCCATATTTCCCTGGTCAAAAGTTAATTTGAAAGATAGAATTACTTTTCACACTTTCGAATTGGGTGAAAAAGCAATGATTAATCCGGTTCCTTATGTTAAATGGGTGATGTTTTATACTAAAGCACCGAATGATTTTATATATAAAGCGATGAAGGATAACAAAAATTTCATTGATAACTATTCAATAGAATTTAGCGAAGAGGGGATTGAAGTATATAAAAGAAATTAAAATTTTATTCTCCTATATACTGTAATATGATTCGTCTCGTTCTTTGTCTGTTATCAAAATCCACAAATACAACCTGCTGCCAGGTACCTAATGTCAGCTCTCCTTTTATAACCGGAATGGATAATGAAGTTTTCACAATGAAAGATCGGATATGAGAATGTCCGTTTCCATCTCCCCACGTATCATCATGATTATATCTGACTGAAGAGGGGATTATTTTCTCAAAAAACTTCGGGATATCTTTCAATAGTCCCGGTTCATATTCAACTGTGCTAATACCTCCGGTAGAACCGACGGAAAATACTGTAAGTAAACCATTGATTGCTTTAGTTTTTCCAATAAATCTTTCAAGCTCATCTGTCAAATTAATGATATCACATTTCCCTTCGGTTTTTTTTATTATTTCGTCACTTATGATTTTCACTGTTATATTAATTTTATTGTAATAATTTCTTTTTTTTCTTTAACATAAATTAAATAATCCTTATGCACAAAATAACTATCCGGTACGTTAAATCGGGCATTTTTGTTTAATATGTCTGAATATACTTTAGTTTTGTTTTCAACATCATATATGCATAAAATATTTTCCAGATATACGTTATTTAAATCTTTAAGATTTATTTTCTTTATATGGTAATTAAAAATAAAATATTTATCAAATTGAATATATTCGACTTCACCATAAATATCTTTATTATTTATTTCAAGATTTAATATTCGACTCAATGATGAATCGATTTGGGTTAAATCGAAATTATCGGTGTAATAATTATTCAGATATAAACCATCAGAAGTATTTTGTCTTAACTCGAATAATGCTGTGAGGTTTTCCTGAGAAACCTCATTTAATAATAAACCATTCTCCAATCCTAAATTAAAATATTTAAAAGATTCAAACTGTTGTTTGTATCCATATATCTCATTTTCTGAGTTAAAAAAGTATAACATGTTTTTGTTTTCCCATTTGACTTCTCCTGTCCTTATATCTATATCTATAATACCTTTATGGTCGGGTAAATTTGGATTTTCAAATCTGTGTAAAAATATATTTCCCGAATTATAACCTTCTATGGATATCCAATAGTTGCCTTCTTCGAACAAATAATTTTTTAAATAATGTTCTCCGTTTTCTAAATTCAGACTGAAAAAATATACAATTTTTTCTTCGAGATTTCTTGTTTCACCGATAAGAATATCATTACTTGTAATGAATATTCTCCAAAGGTTTCCCTGTTGCGAAAATGACCAGGAAGGTTTTAATAAATTTATATTTGTTTTAAATAAACTCATTAATTTTTGCAATTATATCAATTCCTTTCAGGACAAGATGTTCATCATATGAATCCGCTGATTTAGTATTTTGCATAATTAATTTTCCTAATCCGCCGGTTATTATAACATATAAATCTTTATTTTTGATTTTGAGTTCCGAGATTACTTTTTCAAATGTAAATAAAGCTGTAAAATATACCCCAGCTTTAATATTTGAAGTTGTGTTTTTATTAATAAGACTTTTTTGTATTGATATTTTTATTTTTGGCAGTGATGTATTTTTTATTAAAGAATTCATGGAAGTTGCAATCCCCGGTGCAATCATCCCTCCAATAAATGATTTATTTTTAATCAGATTATAAGTAGTGGCTGTCCCAAAATCCACATATAAAATATTTTTTTTATCCGGATTTAAAAAAATAGAAGCGACAGCACCGCATATTCTATCCGGACCTAACGATTTTCCGTATTTTAATTTTACTGGGATAGAACCAACCTGATTAACAGAAAACACATTCTTAATTCCCGCCTTATTTAATAATTTAATTGCTTTAGAATGTAATCTGGTATCAGAAACTGAAATTGCTGCTTTTGATATTGAAGTTTTTTGACTATTTAAAAATGCTGAAAAGATAGAAGCAAAATCATTTTTTTGGTACGGAATGTTTTTTATAAACTTGAATCTATTAACAGTGGAAATTGCAGCTTTAATATTGGAATTTCCAAAATCTAATAATAGATTAGTGTGCACTTTGAGTGATTTAGAAAATTAATTATATCAAAGTATAAATTTAATCCCGCCCGTCAATGTATATACAGAAACATTTCCAAAATCTTTGATAATAATTTTATATTTACCATCGATAAAAAGATTATAATTTGTTCCGACATCGAGAAATTCAACACCACCGCCCAGATCCAAACCGACATTAACAAAGTTGTCACTCAAACCGTTTATTTTTTGATTGAGAAAATTGACACCTATTCCAGCGTCGAAGTAGGGCACTACGGCTTTTGATTGCAAATGATATCTAATCAGAGCTGCCATTTCAAAATTATTATCATCCTTTACTTTCCAGAAATTTGCCTGAGGTGAAACAGAGAGATTTTGAACTGTTATATCCGCCATCAAACCAACTGCTAAACCCATTCCTGTCTCTCTGAATGCAAATCCACCATGTACCCCTAATGTTAATTTAGTAGCGGGAGCAAGGGAATTATTCAATAAACCTGACTTTTTATTTAAATCCGATTTGAACTGAGAATAAGATAAATTGCAGGTCATTAATATAGATATAAAAATAAAAATTATTTTTTTCACAATTTTAAAAGTTGATTTTAAAAAATTATTAGTTGAAATGAGATATATTAAGTTTTTTAATTTCATCACGAAGCTTAGCCGCGGCTTCGTAATCTTCATTTGTTATTGCTTCATCAAGTTGCTTCTTTAGTGAGTCTAATTTATTTTCATTGCTTTTATCTTCAGATTCCTGTGATTTATCTTTTATCTCCGGTTCTTTTTTATCATCATCAGGCTTTTCTTCTTCGGCATCAGGGATAAATCCGATTTCATCAAGTATATTTGCTGCTACGTAAATTGGTGCAGTAAATTTTAGCGCTAAAGCAATAGCATCAGATGGTCTTGCGTCAATATCTTCGATAATATCATTATCCAGTTTAATTCTTGCATAAAAAGTAGAATCCCTTAATTCTGTTATATAAACGGAATCAACTCCATAACCTAATGTTTCAAGAGTTGTTTTTAATAAATCGTGTGTTAGCGGCCTTTGTGGTTTACGTCCTTCAAGCTCGTAAGCAATTGCCTGAGCTTCGAATTGTCCGATTATTATTGGAAGTCTTCTTTCTCCTTCAGTTTCTTTTAGTATTATAGCAAATCCTCCACCGCTCACTGAAGAAGTGAGTGATAATCCAAAAATTTCAACCTGTAAGTAATCTTTCGAAAAATCCATAAAATCTTATTATTTAACTTATTATACAAAGTAAATTATAAAAAGTTTCTTAAACAAATATAAATAAAATAAAAATCATTAAAAATTAATTAACAAAATTGCGATCTTTATTATTTATTTTATTCATTTTAATTTTTCAATCTCTGCAGTTAGAGCAGGCAAAATTTCAAAAACATCTCCCACTATGCCATAATCAGCCGTCTGAAAAATCGGTGCATCTTTGTCTTTATTAATTGCTACTATACATTTGGATGAAGACATTCCCGCAAGATGCTGAATCGCTCCGCTTATGCCGCAAGCGATATACAAACTTGGCGACACAGTTTTCCCGGTTTGACCAACTTGCTCGGAGTGAGGTCTCCAACCTGCATCAACAACTGCCCTCGACGCTCCTGTAGCAGCATTTAGAGCTTGAGCAAGATTTTCAACTAAATAAAAGTTTTCAGGTGCACGTAATCCTCTGCCTCCGGAAACAATTCTGTCTGCTTCAGCAACATCTAATTTTCCGGTTGAGGTTACGATTTCAGTTACAACTGATTTAAAATCATCAGTTGTAATTTTCAAAGATTCTGCCTCAATTTGCTCAATCGAAAAATTATCAGATACTGATTTTTCAGCTTTAAATACGTTAGGTCTTAGTGAAAGAACAATATTTGATGTATTGAATTTAATTTTTGTGTAAGCTTTACCTGCATAAACAGGTCTTATTGCAAAGATTGTTTCATTTTCAAAAAATAAATCTACCACATCCTGGCATAAAGCAGAATTTGTCTTTATCGCTAAAGCCCCTGAAATTTCTTTTCCAAAGGAAGTAGCCGATAATAAAATAATATTGAATCCATTCTTTATTGCAAAATCTGCAATCACTTTTGCAATTGCCTGGTAAGAAAACATTGAAACCTTTCCGGCGAATTTATTAATTTCATCTAAATTAATTTTAAAAACTTTATTCGCTCCATATTCTGATAATAAATTGAATTCATTTTCATCTGCATTTGTTGTTGCTATTCCGGAATAATCACATTTTAATAAACCGGCCAGTTTTTTTGATTCAGTTATCAATTCAAATGAGGAATTTTTGAATTTATTATCTTTAGTTTCTAATACAGCAAGAATTTTGTTCATTTCAACAATTTAAATTTAAAAAATTAAATTACTTTTGCTTCTTCTTTTAATAATTTTACTAATTCAGGAACATCTGAAACCCCGTTTACCAAAATTTTTCCTGACCCTTTTGATTTTGGCAATGTCATTTCAATGACTTCAGTCAGGTTTCCTGTGTGTTCGGCTTTCTTTTCTTCAATTGGTTTATTTTTTGAAGCCATAATACTTTTAAGATTTGGGTATCGGGGACTATTGAGACCCTTTTGCGCTCCAATGATTACTGGAAGTGATGAAATAAGAATTTCTTTTCCGCCTTCAATTTCTCTTTCTGCTGTAACATTTGTTCCGTTAATATCCAATTTTGTTACAACATTAATAAAAGGCAGATTCAACAATTCTCCCACCATCCCGGGAATTACAGAACCATCATAATCTATAGACTGCTTACCGAAAAATATAATATCAGCAGATAGATCTTTTAAAATATTGGCAAGATTCCTGGCGACAGTAGATGAATCAAATACTTCATTCATTTCTATTAATATTCCTTTATCAGCACCCATTTGGTAAGCTTTCTTAATTGCATCCTTGGATTTTTGATTTCCAAATGAAACTGCTATTACCTCACCACCGTTTTTTTCTTTAAGTTGAACAGCTTCTTCAACGGCGAATTCGTCATAAGGATTAATGATAAATGTTACCCCGTTTTCATCAATATTTATATTATCATTTGCTATTTTGACTTTTGTTGTACTGTCAGGAACCAATGAAACACATACAGCAATTTTCATTATTGATTTTTTTAAATTAAAAAAATTCTTTTTTAGATTTCAAAATATTATTTGAGAACGAAAAATAGTTTATTTATACATTGAAAAAAATACTTATTTATGTTATGTTAAAAAATATCGCGGGATGGAGCAGTTGGTAGCTCGTCGGGCTCATAACCCGAAGGTCGTAGGTTCAAGTCCTACTCCCGCTACAAAATGGAACCCCAAAAGAAATTTTGGGGTTTTTCTTTTGTAAGCGTTATAATTCTCAGAGATGCCATTCTTTTGAGAAGAAGGTGATAGAAAAACAGAAGCTCCAAAGCAATTTGGGGCTTTTTTATAAATTAAACATTAAAATATGAATAATTAAGTATTAATCCATAATTAATTATCTATTTTTACAGAAATCTGTCCCTTTTTTCCCCAATAAAAGTTGTATAAAAACTCCCCAATTTTAAACATTTATAATTTTAATATATTAATAAAACAATGTTTAAAAATTGGCATAACTATTGATTGTTTAAATTGTAGAATTTTAAACTTAATTCATACATATGAAAAAAATAATATTAGTTATTTTACTTTTTTGTATTAGTGCTGGAGTTTTATTTGCAGCACCAAGGGCAAAAATCAAAATAGAAGCTATAACTACATATACCCAAACTCATACTCCGGGGTTTCCGCTTTCGGATTCTTGTTTAACTTCAGGAATAAGCACTGTAGCAAAAGGAACCTGGGTTTATGTTAATGTCTGGAATTTTGGAGATACAGCATCTGTCACATCGGCTAGCTGGTCATTATTGTCGAAACCAGTCGGTTCAACTGCTGTTATTACATCTATTTCAGGATTAAACTGGTGGGGAAAATTTTTAGCCGATTCAACCGGTACTTACAATGTAAAAGTATCAATGAATACAACAGCAGGGTCTAAGGATACGACATTGAATATCGTTGCTTCAAAATATGTTGGAGTAGGAAATTTTCAAGGCGTTCCTGATGTATTTCCGAATTGTATGTCTTGCCACAAATCTATGTCTCGTTTTGTAGATATTTTCAATAGATGGAAAGTTAGTGGTCATGCAACTAGATTTAAATATCAGGTTGATAGCGCCGCTTCATATAGTATAAGTTGTATGAAATGTCATACTATCGGTTATGATCAGAATAAATTTGCTTTAAATAATGGATTTGATGATGTTGCAAGAACTCTTGGATGGGTCTGGACATCACCTCCGCATCCAGGAAAATGGGATTCATTAAAGACTTATTATCCCGGTTTAGTTAATTTTGCAACTATTGGTTGCGAAAACTGTCACGGAGCGGGAAGTGAACACGCTTTTAGCGGCGGTGATACAACAAAGATAAGCATAAGTTATAATGTCAATGCATGTGTAAGATGCCACGATGCACCGGATCATCATAATAAACCCAGAGAATGGGCAAACTCAGTACATGCTAAGCCAGTCTTTGAAGGCCGGACAGTAGCTGATAGTCTTAGATTCAGACCCTCTAATGATTGTAATCGCTGCCACGATGGAGAATCTTACATACAATATACTAAGAATTTCAAAGGACCTTTGAATTTGACTGCAGCTGACCAGGAAGTGATTGGATGTCCAACATGTCACGATCCTCACGGAAATTCGAATGAATATGCATTAAGGAATAGTTTACCAGGTTCAGATACACTTGGTAGTGGTGACCATTACAATCTTAGGCAATGGCCATATATGTATGGATTGTCACAAAGGAAGAAGAAGAACTTCAGATTATGTTTTGACCAGAGTTACATCATCTACCTGGGGTCCTCACGAAAGTCCTCAAGGTGATGTGTTACTTGGTAAGAATGCTGCAAGTTTCGGAACACCTTATCTTATCAGGTTCACATAGAAATATTGAAGGTGGCTGCGTTGGATGTCATATGTACCCAACTCCTGACACAGGAAATGTATCAAGGAATCATGTAGGTGGACACTCAATGGGTATGTCATATAATTCGAATGACTATGTAGCTTCTTGTGAGGGATGTCACCCAGGAGTTTCCAGTTTCGAAGACTTTATGGCTCCTGAAGATTATGACGGGAATGGATTAGTTGAACCATGGCAAAAAGAAGTTAAGGGTGTTATTAGAAACTTAGTATTAGCATTACCGCATACTAATGATTCTACTGTCAGCTGGCAGCTTATTGCAGCAGATTCAAATAATGTGAATAAACGTAAAGCGTATTATAATTATCAAATGATCAAAAATGATAAGAGTTTTGGGGTACATAATCCATTTTATACTATTCAGGTATTGTTTGCATCTATATCCGGTACAGTTGGAATTCAAAATAACTTTGATATAGTTCCGAATGTATACACCTTATCACAAAATTACCCGAATCCTTTCAACCCAACTACAAAAATAGATTTTGGTTTACCAAAAGGCGATTTTGTAACATTGAAAGTATTTGATATAACCGGTAGAGAAATAGAACAATTAGTAAATATGAGATTGATAGCCGGTAAATATTCAGTTACGTTTAATAATGGAAATAATTTAGCGAGTGGAATTTATTTTTACAGGTTAGTGGCTGGTAGCAATGTTATTACCAAAAAAATGATGTTAGTAAAATAAGCATTAGAAATATTTTTTTAGAATCAAGAGGCTGTGTATCCCACAGCCTCTTTTTTTTCTAAATACAAAATCAACAATAAGATATATCAACTTATTATTTGATTTTATTTTTCATTTACATTAGTTAGTTTTATACATATGTGGAAAAAAATATTAATTATTGTTGTTTCACTCATTGTCTTATTATTATTATTTAACAGTGTAATAATGCCCTGGTACGTAAAGCATACTAACCTTGTCAAAGTTCCAAATGTAGTTGGTATGAATTTTCTTGATGCAAAAAGAGTAATTGATGAAACCGGACTTGAAGTTAAACAAGGCGATTTACGGTACGATGAAACAAAGCCGATAGGACAGGTTTTGGAACAAGTTCCAATTGCAGATCAATTTGTTAAAAATGGCAGAAGAGTATATCTGATTGTTTGCGGTGGTGAGCAGCTCGTAGAAGTTCCACGTTTGATTTCAAAAACACTGCGTGATGCGAAATTTACACTGGAACAACGAAATCTTAAAGTAGGTGATGTTGTTAAAAAGTTTTCCGCGGAATATCCTGAAGATGTGGTAATCTCTCAGGTAATTCAACCCGGTAGTAAAGTTAAAAAAGCTACAAAAATTGATTTGATAATAAGTAACGGAGTTCAATTGGGAAGTATTATAATTCCTGATTTAATTGGTAAAAAACTGGAAGATGCGAAAAAAATACTAACTGATGCTAAGTTGAAAGCGGGAAAAATAACTTATCTGACAAGTGATGTGCCTGCAGGTCAGGTCATTGACCAATACCCAAAAAAAGAAAAGTCAGCTACTGAAAATGCTTCAGTTGAATTAATTATCTCTAAGAAACGTATCGAAGTAAAAAAAGAACCGGATGAGGAAATTAATTATAATGATAATGGTAATAACGGAAATGATACAAAGATTGAAAAGGAAAAAAATACCGAAAAAGAACCGAAGAAAGAAAAAGAAATGAAAAAAGAAACAAAAACTGAAAAAGAATCACAAAAAACTCCGCAAAATCCGGGTAAATAATAATTAACATGTATGAGATATAATTAGTGAATGATGAAAAAATTATCACCTTCAATATTATCAGCAGACTTTTCACAACTTGAGAATAACATTAATGAATTGGAATCAGCAGGAGCAAGTATGATTCACTGTGATATTATGGATGGTCACTTTGTTCCAAACATTAGTTTTGGACCGTATATTGTTAAAAAAGTAAATGAAATTACTAATTTACCTCTTGATGTTCATCTGATGATTGACAATCCTGAAAGATTTATTGCTGATTTCAAAAAAGCAGGTGCCGATTATATATCCGTGCACCAGGAAAATAATATTCATCTTCAGAGAATCATATCACAAATAAAAGACTCCGGTATCAAAGCGGGAGTGGCAATAAACCCTTCCTCACCTGTTTGTTTATTGCATGATATATTACCTTTCGCCGATTTTATTCTTGTTATGAGTGTAAATCCTGGTTTCGGTGGACAATCATTTATTAAAGAGTCAATACTCAAAATTGCTGAACTTAAATCAATAATTAAAGAGAATCAATATAATTGTCTAATTGAAGTCGATGGAGGAATTAATCTTCAGAATATAAAACAGGTTTCCGATGCAGGTGCTGATATTCTGGTTGCAGGATCTTCAATTTTCAATTCAGAAGACAAGATTACTACCCTTAAACAAATGATAGAATTAATTAATCAGTAAGATGAAAAATGTTTTCTATAATCAAGTCGTACTTGAATCAGAAAAAAAGATAATTTCGTTATTAAAAATCCCGTCAATAATTCTGATGGAAAATGCGGGTAAAAATTCCGCCTCTTTTATTTTTAAATTTTCACAAGAAAAAGGAATAAAAAATATTTATATTCTCACCGGAAAAGGTAATAATGCCGGTGATGGCTTTGTAATTTCCCGGCATTTGGCAAATATTGGATTAAATGTAAATGTTATCATGCTGTACAATGAATCATTCCTGAAGGGTGATGCCTTAACAAACTATAATATATTAAGAAATTACAATTCACCCAAAATATTTATTTATAAAGTATCAAATTTAAAAGAATTAAAAAAATATTTAAAAACTTCTAATGCTTTATTTATAGATGCAGTTTTTGGAATAGGTTTCAACGGAGAACTGGAAAAAAGATTTAAAGAGATATTCCATTATATAAATGCCATCAGAGACAGAAAAATAATAGCCATTGACATAGTTAGCGGACTCGATGATAATTATGATAATAAAGATTGTTTGAATGCCGATGTGACACTATCAATGGGAGTTAAAAAATATTCTACCTTATTCAATCTGGGAAAACTTAAAAGTGGAATCGTAAACCCCGTAAATATTGGAATTAGCTCAAATGTTTTTGATAAATATAATAAAGATAGAATTTTTGAAATAGAGGCGGGTGACATAATGGGTCAATTACCTAAACGCGATAGGAATTCTCATAAATACACCGCCGGTAAATCTTTTATTCTTGCCGGTTCTCCGGGTTTTACAGGAGCTGCTTATTTAAGTTCTTTATCGGCTTTACGAACAGGTTCCGGTGCAGTAATACTTGGAGTGCCTAAATCATTAAATAATATTTTAGAAACAAAAACCACTGAAGTTATTACATCACCTTTACCGGATACCACAGATAAAACATTCTCATTGGATGCTTATTCAAAAATTCTCGAAAAAATAAAATGGGCAAATGTTACACTACTGGGTCCGGGAATCGGGAGAAATCCCGAAACGATAAAATTAATATTAAAAATATTAGCAAATTCAATTTCCAATTTTGTAATTGATGCAGATGGTTTATTTGCAATAAAAGATAAACCGGAAATTTTGAGGATAAATCCGGGCAGAATAATATTAACGCCACATTATGGTGAATTCTCAAATTTAACTGGATTGAGTATTAATGAAATTAAAAAAGATTTGGTTAATGTTTCTAAATCATTTGCTAAAAAATTCAAAGTTATTCTGGTTTTAAAAAATGCTCCGACTATTATTACAGACGGTGATTATTTTTATATTAATTCAACCGGTAAAGAAAATCTTGCATCTATAGGTACCGGGGATGTTCTTTCAGGAATAATTACAAGTCTGTATTCACAAACCAAAAATCCACTACGTTCAGCAATTCTTGGAGTTTATATACATGGACGTTGCGGAGATGAATTGTATAATGAATACGGAGGTAATTCAACATTGGCAGGTGATTTGATAAGTAAAATTCCTTCTGTTAAACGAGGTTTATCTTAGTTTTATACTGAAAATTAGAATTTATTTTTACCACATTTCTTTTTTTTATCACTTAAAAATCAATTTATTTCTGTTAAATTAAACTAATTTGAACATAATCTTAATCAATTTCAAATTTTTATGATATCATTACTTGATTTCAATTTTGTAATACCTTTTCTAATTATAGCATCAGCTTCTTTGCTCATTTTAATATTGGAATTGATTTTTAAGAAGTCTCAAAGTATTGTTTTTTACTTCTCTATTTTTGCAGTCATTGCAGCGATTATCTCTGTTTTTTTCAAACTTAGTATTGATCAAATTGTCTTTAATGAGTTCCTCCGGGTAAATATCATTTCAAATGTTTTTACTGTTTTGGTTTTATTAAGTGTACTTTTAACTTTGCTCTCTTCAAAATCATATATAAGGAAATATGATATAAATTTTTCTGAATTCTATAGCATAATAATGTTTTCTGCCGTCGGCATGCTCACGATGATATATGCAAATGATTTACTTATTATTTTTATCGGTCTTGAAACGATGTCAATTTGCTTTTACATATTAGCCGGGTTTTTAAGAAAAAGACCAAAATCAAATGAAAGTGCCATGAAATATTTTTTGTTAGGTGCTTTTATGACAGGTTTTCTACTTTATGGTATTTCTCTTATCTACGGGTTTACGGGGTTTACAAATATCACCAAAATTTTTCAAAACGTCCAGAATTTTGAATCTCCTGTTTTTATTGTTGCTCTTGGATTAATTATGATTGGCTTCTTTTTTAAGATTGGGATTTTTCCATTTCAAATGTGGATACCTGATGTTTATGAAGGAGCCCCTACAATTGTTTCAGGGCTGTTATCAACTTCGGGAAAAATTGCTGCGCTGGGAACGATTGCTCCGATAATAATTTCCCAGCCAAGTTTTAGCAAGTATCAGTTTATATTTTCTGTTTTAGCGCTTTTAACAATGTTATTTGGTAATGTTATTGCTATTGCTCAAACGAATCTTAAAAGACTTCTCGCTTATTCTTCAATTGCAAGTGCAGGTTATATATTGGTCGGCGTTGCGGGTGTCAACGAATACTCTCTTAAAGGCATAGAATTTTATCTCCTTTCATATATTTTTATGCAACTTGGTTCATTTATAATTGTCTCGATGATAGAAAATTTTAATGCTGAAAAAAGGGATTTCAGTATGGTTAATATATCAAATTATAAGGGATTAGGTAAAAGAAATCCGATCATCGCATTTGTATTTACGATTTTTCTTCTGTCTCTGGCGGGTATTCCTCCTTTAGCAGGATTTTGGGGTAAATATTATTTATTTTATGCCGCTATTAAATCTAATTTAATATGGCTCTCGGTTCTTGCAATATTATTTAGTGTCGTATCCGTTTATTATTATTTGAGAATCATTGTTTACATGTGGTTTATGGAAAGTGAAATTAAAAATACAGATGATATTCAAAAACCATTACAGATACATTTTGGAAATAAAGTAGCTCTTGCAATTGCATTAGCCGGAACTCTGATATTTGGAATCTATCCGCAACTATTTTTTAATTTGTTGAATATTAAATAAAGTTAATTATTGAGAATATTAATATTACTTTTATTTACATTTCTTCAATCAATTTTCTCTTTTGCGCAGGATTATTCCGTAGATTCAAAAAACAATTTTGAGTTTCTTCCTTCATCGAATCTCTATGAACCAGTAAAAGCTTTTATAATCGAAGCAAGGAATGGTGTTTTGAAAGACATTTCCAAAAATACATTACAGCTAAATATCGGAATGTCATCAGATATTGCAAGATGGAACTCCGGAAATATGAGTTTAGCATTGGGAGCCGATTTTTTTACATATTCGAATTTGAGAGCAGAAACAAATTTTAAATTCCCTGTAGATGCAATTGATTACTTTTTTGGAATTAACACAAGTTATAGAAAATTTAACAACTTAGGAGTATTCACTTCAAGACTTAGAATAGCCCATATTTCAGCACATTTTGAGGATGGGCATAAATATAGCAGAAGTGATACAATATTTTCACCTGTGATTTATAGCAGGGAATTTATAGAACTTTCAGCGGGGTATGATAACTTGTTAAATAAGAATTTCAAAATGAAAAATCAGTTAGGAATAAATATTCTGTTTCACTCCATACCTGATGATTTTGGAATACTCTCATTTCAATATGGTTTTGAATTCAGATATTTTTTAAATTCCATAATGAGTATTTATATTTCAAATTGCTTAAATTTTCAAAGGATTAAAAAATCAAATAATGTGAATGAAAATTTTGAAACGGGATTTAGATTTGGTAAGTTAAATTCAAAAGGTTTTAGTATTTCATTTAACTATTATGACGGAAAAGATTACAAAGGTCAATACTATGATAATTTTCTAAATTATAAATCGATAGGATTCAATGTTGATTTATAGCATTAATATAATTTTAATGATTTTTTATCTTCTGGGAAAATACCCAGGAGATAATAATATTTCTTTCCTGAATGCCATTTCAATGACAACTGACGGAAAAGGGAATATATATGTACTTGATAATGAAGCGAATGAAGTTGTAAAATTGTCAGCTGAATTAAATCTTTGGAAAAAAGTCGGACGAAAAGGCTGGAATAATGGGGAATTTGATACTCCTACTTATATTGATGGTTCTTCGGGATTGGATATTTATGTGTGCGATGGAAAAAACTTCCGAATTCAAAGATTTGATTTAAATTTATCGTATATTTCTTCATTAAATACAAATTTAGAAACATTTGACAATAATTTTAAATTTAATACTCCGGTTTCATGTGTTATAGTCAATTCAGTTGATTTGTATGTAGTAGACGGGGAAAATTCCAGAGTAGTAAAATTTCTATCAGGAAAAACGCCTGTTCTTTCATTTGCAGGTTTTCAGGATGTAGAAGGCTCATTATCAAAACCCGGGAAAATATTAAAAGATGCTTTAAATTCAGTCTATGTGCTTGACAAGGATAAAAATTCATTAATGCAGTATGATGTTTTCGGAAACTTTGTAAAACCAATTAAATACGATACTTTGATATCTTTTTCAATTTACAAAGATAATATTTTTTTATTGAATACGAACCTGGATATTATACGATATGATATTAAAAAGCAGGCTTTTGCAGAGAGAATCAAAGCCTTTATAGATTTAAAACCGGAAAGTGTAAAAGATTTTCTCGTTTATGATTCTGAAAAATTCCTTATCTTGGAAAAGAACAAAATTAGTTATTATAAATTTTAAATAATATAATATGGCGTATAGTGTAAACAAAGTAATTTTGCTTGGGAATATTGGTAAAGATCCTGAATTGGCTTATTCAGGCTCAGGAACTGCTTATTGCCGTTTCTCCATTGCAACAAATTATGGAATTAAAGATAAAGACGGTAACTGGAAAAATCAAACAGACTGGCACAATGTTGTCACGTTTGGAAAACTAGCCGAAAGCTGCTCTCAAATATTAAAAAAGGGTAGTAAAGCATATATCGAAGGCAGAATTCAATACGATGAATATGAAAAAGATAATGTAAAAAGAAGAAGTGTGAGCATTATTGCTTCGGATGTTGTACCTGTTGACCGTAGAGAGAATCCGGATAAATCTGATTCAGGTGCTTCAACGACCACTGATTCAGGAACTAATTCCATCAAAGAATCCGAAGATGACCTACCATTTTAAGTAAAATTAAAACAGGCTGATTTTGTAAAAAATCAGCCTGAATATCTTGAAATCTCAGAAAATTCATTTTTCCACTTCAAAATCTAAAATATTTTTTTCTACTCCAAACATATAAGCTATTAATGCCGCTCTAATCCACATTCCGTTTCGTTCCTGCCGCCAGTACATTGCTCTCGGGTCTGTATCAACTTCTACGGATACTTCCGCTCTTCTTGGTAATGGATGCATGATTATTGCATGCTTTTTCATCAGTTTCAGATGTTCTTTTTTCAAATGGAAATTTGAATAGTCAATATTTTTAGATTCATTATTGATGTCATATTCATCCTGAATCCGCGTCATATAAACGGCATCTGCGCTTTTTAAAGACAGATTTAAATTATCAGTTTCTTTAAATGAAATTTTATGTTTTTTCAAAAACTTTCTGATATCATCCGTAATTCGAAGATATTCAGGTGATACATATATGAATTTGACATTTTTATAGTTTTTCAACAGGTATGTTAGAGAACGTACTGTTCTTCCTCTTCTTAGATCACCTGCCATCAGAATTGTTTTATTGTCTATCCCGCCTTTATCATTGAATGCCCAATTTAACGTGTATAAGTCTAGAAGAGCTTGTGTAGGATGCTGGTCTTTTCCTGAACCTCCATTAATTACACGGATTGGACGATTTGTTTTATTGAGCATCCAGGAAGCTTTCTCAGCCATACCTTCTTCAAAATGCCTCATGATAATCATATCAGCATAAGAACTAAATGTCCTTATCGTGTCTTCTGCAGATTCGCCTTTTAACTCTGAAGATGTTGAAGTAGAGCGTATTTCACTTACTTTCATCCCCAGTATATAGCAGGCGCTTTGAAAAGATACGAATGTCCTTGTTGAAGGCTGAACAAAATAAAGCATAGTTCTTTTGTGAGAAAGCAATGTTTGCAGCCAGTCCAGTCCATCCTTTTTCTTTGCAATTGTTCTTATTTTACTGGCGAGTGTGAACAAATTATCCAACAAATTTCTGTGAAATTGCTGTGAAAACAGACAATCAAAAATCCTTCCGTCTTTTTCGAAATATTTCAGCTTGTTATCAAGCGGTGTTTTGTAAAAATCAATCCAGCTAAGTTTTTTAAGGTCTTCACCTTTTTTTATTTTTGTCATATGATTAACTCATTAATAATTTCATTACAGCTTTTTGAGCATGAAGCCTGTTCTCAGCTTCATCGAATACAATTGAATTCGGACCATCTAAGACTTCATCCGTTATTTCCTGACCTCTGTGTGCGGGTAAGCAATGCATAACCAGAACATCAGATTTTGCTTTATTCATTAATTCTCCATTCAACTGGAAATCCTTAAGGTCTTTTAACTTTTTAGCTTCATCACTCTCCTGACCCATACTAACCCATACATCAGTATAGATAACATCAGTTTCTTTCACTGCATCTGCAGCATTATTGAACTGTCTAATCTGTGAACCGGTTATCTTTGCTACTTCGAGTGATTCATCTATCACAGACTGTAATGGTTTATATCCTTCAGGTGACGCATAATAAATATTCATTCCGACCTTTACACAACCTTGTATGAGAGAATGGAGAACATTATTTCCATCTCCTATATAAGTGAGAGTTAATCCTTTCAACTTTCCTCTTTTTTCGTATATTGTAAACAAATCTGCAAGAATCTGACAAGGATGGTCATAGTCCGTTAAACCGTTAATAACAGGAACTGAGGAATATTTGGCTAAATCCAGTATGGTTTGATATGAAAATGTTCTAGCCATAATTCCATCAACATATCTGGATAAAACCATTGCTGTATCGTGAATAGTTTCACCTCTTCCCATCTGAAGATCTTTCGGAGAAAAGAACATTCCCATTCCTCCCAGTTGATAAATCCCTGTTTCAAATGAGACCCTGGTTCTGGTTGATGATTTTTCAAAAATCATTGCGAGGGTTTTTCCTTTAAGATATTCAGTATTCCTTGGTCCTTTTTTTAATTTCTCAGTTTCATCTAAAATTAATTGTATCTCTTCAGATGTAAGCAGATTTAAAGATATTAAATCTTTTCCTGTTAGTTTTTTCATATTATTTAAATTGGTTTTTAGTTATTGATGTATAATTGTTCCTGATAATCCCTTAACCGCATTTTCAAGATTTTCAAGATTAGATATAATTGCATTCTTGCCGGTGCTTATTACAAATTCAACTGCGGCGGCGACTTTTGGTCCCATGCTTCCTGAAGAAAAATGTCCCTGCTCCATATAAGTCATAGCTTCATCAAGATTCATATCCTTAATTACGATTTCGTTATCTTTTTTATAATTCAGACTGCAATACTCAATATTTGTCAGAATTATTAATTTATCTGCTTTTAAGTCAATAGCTAGCTGAGCTGAAGCAAAATCTTTATCAATTACTGCTTCAACCCCATGTATTTTTTCCTTTTCATCTATAAAAACCGGAATTCCTCCTCCTCCAACCGCAATTACAATTATATCATCTTTTAATAAATCGGAAATCATTTTTGTTTCAAGAACTTTTATGGGTTTTGGAGACGCAACTACTCTTCTATATCCTCTTCCACCCGGGTCTTCTTTAAACTTCCAGTCCTTTAATTTCAATATTTCTTTCGTTTGTTCAACTGAGTAATATGGTCCAACCGGCTTAGAAGGCTCTTCAAATGCCAGATCATTTTTATCAACTGCAACCTGAGTTAATAAAGTTACAACACTTCTAGTAAAATCATTTTCAGTTATAATATTTTGAATCGATTTTTGCAAAATATATCCTATTTCACCCTGTGTTTCTGCAACACAAACATCAAGCGGCATAGGGGAAATTTTTGAAGATGCCATATCATTCTGGATTAAAATGTTCCCGACCTGAGGCCCGTTCCCGTGAGTAATTACAAGATTACAGTCGGATTTAATAACGGGAAACATCTGTTTTGCAGTAAGGTCAGTCGCAGCCTCTTTTTCTTCTATTGTGCCTTTACTTTTCGGACTTAATAACGCATTTCCACCCAGAGCAATTACTAATAATTCTTTTTTGGTATCCACTTTTGAAAATTTTAATCATATAATTTACTATTTATTAAAAATATCATCAATCCTATTATTAATATTTTCTAAAAGGAACATTAATTTATATATGTTGTATAAAATATAAAAAATGCATAAATTTTTTAAAAATGCATTTAAAATGAAGAAATATATAAATAAACAATTAATAAGCAATAAGCCAAAGTTTACAGCTTTATTATTGTCTCTGATTATTTTTACTTTATCATTGTTATATAGCTGCGGTGCAAATTTATTCTCTACCCAAGATGATATTTCGCTTGGAAAACAACTTGATGGAGAAATAAAATCGAATCCAAGGGAATATCCGATGCTTCAGGGTCATGATGATATTAAAACGTATGTATCAGGTATCGGTAATTACATAATTAGTAATTCTCCAAAAATAGAATATAAAAATGTTTTTCCATATACTTTTCAGGTTATAAATGACACGATTGTTAATGCATTTTGTACACCGGGCGGTTACATTTATGTTTACACAGGTTTAATGAAATTTATTGATAATGAAGCTACTCTGGTTGGGATTGTCGGACATGAAATAGCACATGCTGAGAGAAGGCATATGACTCAGAGATTGACTTCTTATTATGGAGTTAGTTTCGTGTTATCTGTAGTACTTGGGAATAATCCAAGTCAAATTTCAGAGATTGCAGCAAATCTGTTCGTTGGACTCGGTTTTCTCGCAAATAGTAGGTCAGATGAAAGAGAAGCGGATGAATATTCTATCAAATATCTTTCTACAACGGACTATTATCCGGGCGCTATAAAATACTTTTTTGATAAAATAGTCGAAAAACAGCACCGTGAGGGAACCACTCCGGGAGGACTTGACAGGCTATTAGCTACACATCCTTTACCTCAGGATAGAATTGATAATGTAAATGCCCAGATTGCTCAGCTTAAAACCAATACTGATCCAACCAGAGGATTAAATATTGAAAAGTATAATGAAATCAAATCAAAGTTACCATAAATTAATATGAAAATGAAAATCAGATTTATATCGGTCATCGTATTATTATTTTTTGCAAATTGCTCTTTTTCTCAACAAAATGAAATAAAAGACAGTAATTATAAATTTAAAATTTCTCTTCCTTCAAAACTGGTGAAGACAAAAATTGAAGAAACGGATAAAAAAGACGCCATTTCGTATTCATTCAAAACCAGTGACGGGAAAATGTTCGTGATGGTTCTCGCCTTTAAGCTTACAACAATTAAAAACTTAGCTGATTTAATATACACAATAGAGAAAGATTTAAGCCTGAACATCCCGAAAAGAACTTCTGAATATTCTGATTATGATTTCGGAGCTTATGACGGACGAAGTGCGGTTTATAAAAACACGGAATCCGCAGAAACCCTTTATTACTTCAGAACAAAAAATGAGATTTTATCGGATAATTACGCTTATGTTTTACGGTTTATAAGTCCTGCTTCTGAATTTAATTCATCAATTGAGAGTGAAATTAAGTCAATTGCGGAATCCTTTAAATATCCTTCTGAATAATTCTTACCTTAGAAAAGAATTATATTTTTTTTCATTTCCAATAGTGGTTGATTCATCATGTCCCGGATAAACTGTAAAATCATCATCGCAAAGTCCGAATATTTTTATTTTAATACTATCGATTAATATATTATAGTCTCCGCCTTCAAGGTCAGTTCTGCCAATTGTGTTTTTAAATAAAACATCTCCGGTTATAATAATTTTTTTTGATTCATCTACTAATGAGACACTCCCCGGTGAGTGACCGGGTGTATGTATGACTGTAATTTTGTTATTTCCCAGGCGAAGCTGCTGGGTATCCATTAGATAGTCATCAAATGGCGGTGGTGGAACGATATCCAATCCAAATAGCTCAGACTGAATCATAGCTTTTTTAACCAGAAATTCATCATCCCGATGGATATATAATGGTGCTGCGAATGCCGATTTAGCAAAAGCATTTCCTAATATATGATCAATATGGCCGTGTGTGTTTATTATATACCTGATATTAATATTTCCGGATTTAACGAAATTATTTATGGCATTCTCTTCATCTGTGTTATATGCTCCCGGGTCAATCAGCATTCCTTCAAGTGATTTTTCATCCCAATATAGGTAACAATTCATTTGAAAAGGATTTAATACGAAACTATTGATTTCCACTGATATATAAATTGATTTTACTAATTAGTTTAAATATTTTAAACACTTATTAAAATGAATGACTTAGATAAAATTAAAATAATCGGTTCTAATCGTAAAGCTAATTTCCAGTACGAAATTTTAAACAGATATGAAGCCGGTTTAGTTCTTTTAGGTACGGAAGTTAAATCGCTTAGAGAATCTAAAGTAAATCTTCAGGAAAGTTTTGCTAAATTTTTGAAGGATGAACTATGGCTTACCAATTGTCATATCAGCGAATATAAATATGGAAATATTAATAATCATGACCCTCTGAGGAATAGGAAATTATTATTGTCAAAGAGGGAGCTTAAAAAAATTAAGAGCCAGCTTGAAGAAAAAGGATTAACACTGATACCTACTAAAATATATTTTAAAGGTTCCCGCATAAAAATAGAAATGGCTTTAGCAAAAGGAAAAAAATTATATGACAAAAGGGAATCAATTAAAAAACGTGATACAGACAGAAAGTTAAAAAGGTTATAATAATATGCAGTTATCATTAAATGAACAAATGGACATCCTTCGAAAGGGGACAGTAGAAATTATTCCCGAAGATGAATTAGTCAGAAAAATTGAAAAATCAATTAAAGAAAAAAAACCATTAAATGTTAAATTGGGATGCGACCCCTCAAGGCCTGATTTGCACATAGGACATTCAGTTGTCCTGAATAAATTGAGGGAATTTCAGGATTTGGGACATACTGCAATTCTTATCGTAGGAGATTATACCGGAATGATTGGTGACCCGAGCGGAAAAAAAGTTACGCGTCCTCAGCTTACTTTCGAAGAAACAAGAGAAAATGGAATTACTTATTATAATCAGGCTACTAGAATTTTAGATAAGGAAAAAACAAAAATATTTTACAATTCTGAATGGTTAAAAGAATTAATGCTTAAAGACCTTATCGAAATTATGAGTAAGTTTACAGTCCAGAGAATATTGGAAAGAGATGATTTTACTAACAGGTTAAAGGATCAGCAGGAAATATCTCTTCACGAAATTTTATACCCGATAATGCAGGGGTACGACTCGTTAGCAATAAATGCTGATGTTGAACTCGGAGGCACCGACCAGAGATTTAATAATCTTGTCGGAAGAATTATGCAGAAACGCTTCAATAAAGAACCACAGGTTGTTATGTTAATGCCATTACTCGAAGGAATAGACGGAAATGAAAAAATGAGCAAATCCCTTGACAACGCCATAGGTATAACCGATTCGCCTAAAGATATTTTCGGTAAGTCAATGCGGATACCTGATACATTAATTTATAAATATTTTGTTCTTACAACCAGATTGCGACCATCTGAATTGACTGAAATAAAATCGGGACTCGAAAATCCTGATAATAACCCGAGGAATTATAAACGCAGGTTGGGATTTGAATTAGTTAAGTTATATTACAATGAGGAAGAAGCCGGAAAAGCAATTGAAGAGTTCGATAAAATATTTATTAAAAAAGAAATCCCGGACGATATAATTGAATACGAATTAACGGAAAAAAATATTAAATTAATAAAACTTTTAACACAAACCGGACTGACTGAATCAAATGGTGAAGCAAGAAGATTGATTAAGCAAGGCGGGATTTCGATTAACGGTATAAAAATTACCGATGAGAACTATGAAATAAACTCTAGATGAAGAATTTATTATTAAAAGCCGGGAAAAGAAAATTCTTAAAAGTTATACCTATACATAATTAATGGTTAAAATTTGTTTAAAAGTTATTTCGAAAGGAGGGTCAAATGTTTAAACCGTCGAAAATATTCTTTACCAAAGGAGTAGGAAGACATAAAGATTATCTTCAGTCATTTGAGCTTGCATTAAGACAAGCAGGAATCGAAAAATGTAATATTGTTACTGTTTCCAGCATATATCCTGCGGGATGTAAACGGCTTACGAAAGAGCAGGGGATTGCAATGCTTGAGGCAGGACAAATTACTTTCTGCGTTATGGCAAGAAACTTTACAAATGAACCCAACCGCCTTATAGCTTCTTCAATAGGAGTTGCTTTACCTTCTGATGACAGCCATTACGGTTATATATCCGAACATCATCCATACGGACAGACTGAAAAATTATCAGGTGAATATGCAGAAGATCTTGCCGCTACGATGCTCGCAACAACTTTAGGGGTTGAATTTGACCCTGAGACTGCCTGGAATGAACGTGAAAATGTTTACAGACAAAGCGGTAAAATATTTAAAACATTCAATATGACTCAGTCGGCTGAGGGTGATAAAAACGGGTTGTGGACAACCGTTATTGCTTGTGCAGTAATGCTTGAATAATTTACGCGTTCTAAATATTATCATATTGTGTCAATTCCCACTTTAAGTCATTAAGGTTAAATGACAATTCGCATATCACACTTTGCTTTTCGCAAATAACGGAATAATGGTATATAAAGCTGTTTCCCTTTGGAGTTTTCCAGTTTGAATTTATTTTTGAAACATTATAAATTCCATTTCTCCATTTAAACCTTTTTATTTCAAATTTAAGGTTATGGAAATATCCTATTACTTCTACCTGTTCAAATACCTGAAATGCCATAATTATTTATTAACCATAATAATATATGGTTTATAAATAAATAAGTCAACTTCAATAAATCACCCTTATTTGATTAGTAACCGATGTGAGATTGTTCAGGATACTTCCAGGAAATTTAAATCTTTTCCGAAAGTTTCTTCGAGTTTCCTCACAGATATATATGCTATGAGAATTGTCAGAAATCCTACGATAAGAGCGCTGTATATGATGCCGGTTAATGGAATAAGAGTCTGAAATAATAAGGTCGCAGGTACTACAGCTCCCCTTACAAAATTTGGAACTGTTGTTGTAACAGTAGCCCTTATGTTAATCCCGAACTGCTCTGATGCATTTGTTACGAATACTGCCCAATATCCTCCTGCAATTCCAAGAAGGAGACATATTGCATAGAAATATACAACACCAAATTTATTAGCGAACAGATATACAACAATAAAAAAAGCAGAAAGTATGATGAAACTTTCAATGACTTTTTTTCGTGTTTTAAATATCTGGCTTAGAGAACCGCTTGCAAAGTCTCCGAAAGCTAAACCAATATAGCAGAACATAATTGCTTTGCCCGCAAATACAGGTTCTGTAAATTTAAATTCCTTTGCGAATTCAGGTGAAAAAGTTATAAGAACTCCGACAATAAACCAGATTGGAACTCCGATAGAGATACAGTACAGGTATTTAAAAAATAATTTTTTGTTAGAAAATAATTTTAAAAAATTTCCTCGGCTGACATTACTGTCTTTTATAGATTTAAACATACCTGATTCATATACTCCGATTCTTAAAATCAGTAAAAGAAAACCCATACCACCACCTATAAAATATGCTGTTCGCCATTGAAATTCGTCACCGATAAAAGAAGCTACGACTGCCCCTAATATCCCCACAGTTGCTACTATCATCGTACCGTAACCTCTTGTTTCCTTTGGCATAACTTCGCTTACCAGTGTAATTCCTGCACCAAGTTCCCCCGCAAGACCTATTCCTGCTATGAATCTCAATACCGCATAAACATTAACATCAGTTACGAATCCATTCAATATATTTGCTACCGAATATAAAAATATAGAGCCAAATAAAACCGATATTCTGCCTTTTTTATCACCCAGAATTCCCCAGATTATTCCACCTATAAGCATTCCCATCATCTGCATGTTCAACAGTAAAACACCTTTGTTCATTATGGCGGAATCTTCCAGAACTCCTAATCCTTTTAAAGAGGGGATTCTTACAATACTGAATAAAATTAAATCGTATATATCTACAAAATACCCTAAGGCAGATATTATGATAATAGCTGCAGTATTTCTGTTTTTCAGCATCTTACTATTTTAGTAATATTATTTTCTTTGTATCTGAATAATTTTTTGATGATAATCTATAAAAATAAATTCCTGAAGAAAAGTTTTCGGCATTCCATTTTGCTTCATATATACCTGCATTCAGATTACCATTTATAAGAACATCAACTATTTTACCTGAAATATCATATACTTCTAATTTCACAAACTCATTCGCGGGTATCTGAAATTTTATATTAGTAACAGGATTAAATGGATTTGGATATGCTTCAAATAATCTAAAATCTTTAATAAATTCGTAATTGTTATTTATCGAAGTTAATGTCCAGATAGGCAAGTAATCCACAACTCCCAGCGCCGGATTATTATGATGTCCGAAAATATGAGATGCGACGGTATCCGGATTAATTGTTCCCCAATAATTGTTTTGTGCTTTAATAGAATCAGGCGTATTATTGTAAAGGTCAAATGTCGTGTCATTATGAGAATTATAATAAATTTTATTAAAACCATTATCTGATGTATCGGAATTATAGATATTTCCAATATCCGGTCTTGCATTTGTCTGAATAGTTATCCCCCATAAATTCCACCTTATAGTATTTCTAGTAACAATTGCTACATTAGTTGCACCCCCGATAAAATTAATTCCGCTTCCTCCCAGCAATGGAAGTCCCTGAATATTATTGCTGTCAATTATATTATTATTAATATAAGCATTAATATTTGAACCCTGCATTGCAATACCGTACCTGTTTTTTTTAATTATATTGTTCTCAATAATAACTAAAGGAACACTACCTGCGGGAAGAAAAGAAATGCCACCGGACATAGGATATAATCCTCTTATAATATTATTTCTTATGATAACAGGGGAATTTCCGGCAGCTCCTAAATTAATTTGCGGGTAATTTCCGTTTTCAACATCATTTTCGTAAATCAAATTGTCAATGATAGTGGGCGAAGATGCAATGTTTGCACCGGATTGAATTGCCGCATTTCCATTTCTATAAATTTTACAATGTGAAATTACAGGATTAGACCTGAATAAATATATTGCACCACGTCTTTGACCTGAAATGTAAGGGTTATTTCTTATTGTACAACTATCTATAGACATATCGCAATCCAACAAGCTTATTGCGTTACCATATTCAAAGATAAGTTTTTTCAAAACTGATACATCGCTCAGAGAATCCAGTTTTATACCGAAATATTTAAATGAAGTATCAATAGCAGTCATTTTTACCGAATCAGGCGGATTTATTTTTAAGACTCCCGTTATGTATATTAAAAAGGAACTCCCAACTTTTATAGTTCTGTTGTTTAATATTTTTAATGTATCACTTTGAGAAATTGTAATATTATCCTTAATTAAAATAAAACCCAAAGAATCTACAACAGCGCCAGATGAAAATGCTATAAGACTATCCAAAGTCCAGTTTCTTCCAGTTCCTGGAGTCGAATAATTTGATCTCGAAATATTATAAATAAAAAGCGATACAATCATTAGCACAGATATTGTAAATTTCTTCATTTTATTATTAAATTTTATATTTCTAAATTATTAGCTAATTTCAATTAATTAATTAGTTTCCAATATATATTTTTATTTTAAGTCAAAAAAGGAAATACAAAATTTAGAAAAATGGAATTTAATAAAATCCCTTACTTCAATGATATATTTCTCGACTATATAAGTAATTTTGAAAAACTTAGTTCATTTTACAATGGTGATTTCCGAAAGGAATCTTCGTTCAGAAATATCATTGAACTGAATGGGAATTCGTATCTAAACAATAAACCCTTCGATAGAAATAAAATTGCGGATATTTTAAGAGACCAGAATAAATTTTTTAACGGGACTCAAAAAACTTTTGACAACATTGAACTGCTACGGAAATCTAATACTTTCGCTGTCGTAACCGGTCAGCAGACCGGGATAATGTCCGGAAATTTTTATACAATCATAAAGGCAATTAACACGATTCAGCTTTCGTTAGACCTGAATATTAAATATCCCGAATATAATTTTATCCCCATTTTCTGGCTTGAAGCAGATGATCATGATTTTCTTGAAGTGAACAATCTGAATATTCTTAACAAGGAAAATCTTCCGGTAAATTTAAAATACTTTCCGGGTAATATTGAGCAGGAAAAATATCTTAAGCCGGTATATGAAATAATTCTCGATGATTATATAACTCAGTTTATTAATGAATTACGTAAAAATCTATCTGAAACAGAATTTACCGAAGATCTTTTTGATTATATCGACCGCTCATATAAATCCGGAATAAATTACGTTACTTCATTTGCCCGATTTATCAATTATTTATTTAAGGATAAAGGATTAATCTTTTGTGATCCCACAGATAAAGAATTTAAAAAGCTTTTAACTCCTGTATTTCTGAAAGAATTAAATAACTATCCTGATGCTTGTGAAATAGTTATTAATATATCAGCAAAACTAGAGCTGAATTATGAACCTCAGGTTAAACCGAAACCGATTAATTTATTTCTTAATAATAATTCAAACCGGTATTTAATTGAACCGGGTCCTGAAAATCAATTTGGTTTAAAGAATTCAAGAAAAAAAATTGAAAAAACCGAATTATTTGACATGATTGATTCTAACCCTGAATATTTCAGCGGAAATGTCATTCTAAGACCTATTTGCCAGGATTATTTATTGCCAACTATCGCTTATATCGGGGGACCATCTGAAATTGCATATTTTGCACAATTAAAGGGTGTGTATGATTATTATAATTTGACAATGCCAATAATTTTTCCAAGAACTTCCATCACTATTATAGAAAATAAAGTATCGGGTTTTTTAGAAAAATATCAACTCAAATTTGATGATATATTGGATTATAAAAATATACATTTCAAATTGATGGAAAAGCTGGATATCATTAATATAGAAAATCTTTTTGGAAAATTTAAAGATGAATTCGGAAGTTTGGTTTACTCATTCGAAAAGCAGTTAAACCAAATTGATAAAAATCTTGTAAATAACTTCAGAAATAAAACTGATAAATTCTCTGAAACTATCGATATTATAAAAATTAAATTTCTCGAATCCCAGGTAAAACAAAACGAAGCTGCAGTAAACAAGTTAAAGTCAATTATAGATCTTGTCCTTCCGAATGGAGCATTGCAGGAAAGATTTTATAATGTTATTTATTTTACAAATAAGTATGGATTCAAACTACTTGATTATCTTGAATCAAAAATAGATATTTATTCTTTTGAGCATCAATTGATTGAACTCAATTTTCAACAGCTCAACACAGAATCTACCAAATAATAAAGACCATTTTAAGCAAGGATTTGAACAAACTCATTAAAAAGATTTTAATAATAAGATTCTCTTCGTTTGGTGATATTGTTCTCTCTTTTCCTCTCATTTCAATCATCAAAACTAATTATCCGGAAGCAGTACTTCATTTTCTTACGCGGGAAAAATATCATCCATTATTACAATTAAATGATAATATTGATTTGATATTATATTCCGCTGGCGAAATAAGAAAAGAGCTAAGGGAATATATAGTTAAAGGAAAGTATGATGTAATAATAGATCTTCACAAAAACACATTAACTTATTATTGCACGTTATTTACCGGTACTAAGATTCTTCGGATAAAAAAAAATAATCTGAAAAAATTTTTATTAGTAAAATTTAAAATTAATTTATTAAAAGAATGTAATTCCTGTTTTTTTAAAATATATTAATAGTTGTAAACAATTTCTTCAACTTAATGATAACAGCTTTCGAACATCAAAACTGCATTTTTTGAACGACCGGCCTGTAAAAGATAAATACTTTATTATAGCTCCTTGTTCAAGACATTTTACGAAGACATATCCTTTCGAGAGATTTGAACAAATCATAAAATCTCTTCCTGATTATAAAATAGTTCTTGTTTCCGACAATGTTGACAGCGAAATAAATTTGTGCAAACAGTTGTCAGAAATATCAAACAACATACTTAATTACAGCGGTAAATTAAATTATGAGAACCTATCGAATGTCATTTACCATTCTGAATTGATTATCTGCAACGACAGCGGAATATTACATCTTGCTGAGGCACTTGGAAAAAAAGTAATATGTATATTTGGAAGCACTGTTAAAGAATTCGGATTTTATCCGCAGTTAAAATCATCGGTAGTATTCGAAAATAATTCACTTAAATGCCGCCCCTGTTCTCATATTGGGCAGAAATAATTGCCCCAAAAAGCATTTCAAATGTATGTTAGACATCAGTAATTCAAAATTAATTTCTGTGATAAAAAATAATTTAAAGATAGATGAATCCTAAGATAAATTTAAAGAAAAATGAAGAGCGGAGAATAAAACTCGGCCATATGTGGGTTTTTAGTAATGAGATAGAAAAAATTGATAAGACTTTAGAAAATGGAGTTGTTGTAAACGTTTATACTAATAATGACAATTTTTTGTGCAAAGCTTTTTACAACAAAAATTCCCTGATTTCATTAAGAGTACTGACCAAAGATCCTGATGAAGAAATTGATTTTGACTTCTTTAAAAAGAATATATCCAGAGCGTTTAAGTTAAGGGACTCATATTTAAGAAACAAAACTTCTTATCGCTTAATTAATGGTGAAAGTGATTATCTTCCGGGATTAATAATTGACAAATTTGAAAATAAATTTTCTCTCCAAGCATTCAGCATCGGCATTGAAAATTGTTTACCTGAAATAGTTTCCGTATTAACAGATTTATTCCACCCTGAATTAATAATTGCTAAAAATGATTTTGAAATGAGAAATTTAGAAGGACTGGAAAGATATGAAAAAATATTATTTCAGAAAGATGAAAATTCTACGGCGACATTCATAACTGAACTTGACGGAATTAAATATTCAATTGATTTAACTGCAGGGCAAAAAACAGGATTTTATCTGGACCAGGTAAATAGCAGGTTTCTGATAAGAAAATATATTAACTCCAAATCCCAAATTCTGGATTTATTTTGCAATGAAGGCGGATTCTCTTTAAATGCCGCTTTTGCAGGTGCAAACAAAATTGTCTCTGTAGATTCATCAAAAAATGCGATAAACACAGGGTTAAAGAACTCTCACATAAACGGATTCGATAAAATTGAATTTATAGAAAATGACGTATTTGATTATTTGAAAAACAATAAATCAATTATCGAGAAATCGGACTTTATTATTTGTGACCCTCCTTCATTTACTAAATCAAAAAAAAATATCGATACGGCTATCAGAGGTTATATTGATCTTAATAAATCTATTCTGAGAAATATGAAGAAGGATTCATTTCTATTCACTTTTTCCTGCTCCCATCACATAGATGAAAAAACTTTCGGAAGCATCATTACAAAAAGCGCTGCAGAATCTAAAAAAAATATCAAAATTATTGAGCAAATAAATTGCTCCCCTGATCATCCCGTATTACCTTTCATGAGCGAAACTCAATACCTGAAAGGATTATTGTTGTTCGTTAGTTAATTTCTTTACAATTTCTTAACGCAAAGAATCCATTATTTTTTCTATTTTGCAGGAAATAATATAATTAATCCTTGAGTGCTATAAAAAGCCGTAAGAAATTATCTGATATAATATTTGAAAATATTACATTAATATTTGCTTTGCTTATTATAGCCATCGTGTTTCAAATAATATTTGAAATGTATAAGGATTCCGAAGCGTCCAGAAATGCATTTGGATGGGGATTTATCTTTGATAATAATTGGGAACCCAATAAAGAAATCTTTGGTGCGCTGCCGTTTATTTATGGGACTGTTGTTTCATCATTAATCGCTTTGATAATAGCATTACCAATCAGCCTTGGAGTTGCAATATTTCTTTCCGAACTGGCTCCGCCTGTTATTAAGAATTCTTTAAGCTTCCTGATTGAAATATTGGCCGCGATTCCAAGTATAATTTATGGTTTTTGGGGAATATTTGTGCTGGCACCTTTTATGAAAAATACCATTCAGACTTTTTTTAACAGCACATTTGGTTTCCTGAATATATTCAGTGAAAGTACTTCAGGATTAGGTCTGATGACTGCATCGATTATACTCGCAATAATGATTACTCCAATAATTTCATCTATTTCCAGAGATGTACTTAAAGCAATTCCTCAGGCACAGCGTGAAGCAGCTTATGCATTAGGTTCTACAAGATGGGAAGCAATAAAGATGGCTTTACTAAATGCTAAAAGTGGAATATTCGGGGCAAGTGTTTTAGGACTGGGTCGGGCCTTAGGGGAAACAATGGCAGTTACGATGGTGATAGGGAACAGGGCACAAATAAAAGCCTCTTTGTTTGAACCGGCTTATACTATGGCATCAGTAATTGCAAATGAATTTGCTGAAGCTTCGGGTAAGCTTCATGTATCTGCCTTGATTGAAATAGGACTTTTGTTATTTGGTGTAACTTTTATAATTAATTCAATTGCAAGATTATTGATTTATTCAGCAACCGGAAAGTCGGATAGAAAATAAATATGAATGTATCTGATTTAAAGCATCGTCGAAAATCTAAAAGAAGAAAAATTACAAATGTAGTTATGCAATCTTTTTGCGTTTCTGCGGCTTTGGTGGCAATTATCCCGTTGATTTATATATTTGTATACACAACATCGAAAGGTATTTCATCCTTGAATCTTGATTTTTTCACACAGCTTCCAAAACCAGTGGGAGAAGAGGGAAGTGGCATGGCTAATGCTATTGTCGGTACAGTAATTCTTGTGGGACTCGGAGCATCTTTTGGTATTCCGGTTGGCATACTCGCAGGAATTTATGTATCCGAGTATTCCAAATCTATATTGGCAAACATCGTGAAATTTGTAACTGATGTATTAAGTGGTATTCCATCTATTGTAATAGGAATATTCGCATATGGAATTGTCGTTCTTCCTATGCAGAGATTTTCGGCTATAGCCGGTGGTTTTGCGCTTGGTATACTGATGATACCAATCATCACTCGTACTACAGAGGAAATGCTTAAATTGGTTCCATACAATCTTCGGGAAGCATCGCTCGCATTAGGGGTGACTAAATGGATTACGACTATAAGAATTGTACTGAGAACAGCTCTTCCCGGCATTATTACGGGGATTCTCCTGGCACTTGCAAGAGCTGCCGGAGAAACTGCCCCTCTTCTATTTACTTCTTTTGGCAATGCATTCTGGCAAACAAATTTGGATGCACCTATGGCATCTTTACCTGTTCAGATTTTTTCATATGCAATTTCTCCGTATGAAGATTGGCATAAAAAAGCCTGGGCTGGCGCTTTCGTTCTCATTTTTTTAGTTTTTGTTTTTAGTTTAATTACGAGGATTATTTCTCGAAATAAATATTCCGGGAAGATATAATTATGTCATTAGAAAAATCACATAAGGAATATTCATTAACGGTGAAAAATTTATCGGTCTATTTCGATAAAAATCTTGCTTTAGAAAATGTTTCACTTTCTGTAAAAGATAAAAGTATATCTTCGATAATTGGTCCTTCGGGTTGCGGAAAATCGACTTTACTCAGGGCATTGAATTTCATGCATGAACTGACTCCAAAAGCGAAAGTTTTAGGTGAAATTGAAATTTTCGGAGAGAAAATATCAAATTTTGATGCAGTTTATCTTAGAAGTAAAGTCGGTATGGTTTTTCAAAAACCTAATCCTTTTCCTACGATGTCAATCTATGAAAATGTTGTATCAGGATTAATTCTCGGAAAGCATAAAAGATTAAAAAGAATTCAGTACGATGAAATTGTTGAAAAATCGCTGATTAATGCCGGATTGTGGGTTGAAGTAAAAGACAGGCTTAAAGACTCTGCAATGAGCATATCAGGAGGACAACAGCAGAGACTATGTATAGCAAGAACTTTAGCCGTAAACCCTGATATAATACTCATGGATGAACCCACAAGCGCATTAGACCCAAAATCTACAGGAATAATAGAAGAATTAATGCATAACTTGAGAAAAAACTATACTATTCTTATCGTAACTCATAACATGCAACAAGCAGCCAGAATAAGCGATCATACTGCTTTTCTCTATCTTGGAAAACTTATTGAATATTCGTCCACATCAAATATATTTACTAACCCCAAAGAAAAACTCACCGAACAGTATATAACAGGGAAATTTGGTTAATAGGTAGTACATTTTTCATAGAGTTTTACGCTTAATTTTAATATCTTTATTGATATTAAATTAATATAAAAATTGGATCAGGATAATAATTTAAATAACGAAGAGAATTCAAAAGAAGAGACTCAAAATTCTGAAATAATTGCAAATTCAACCGCTTTCTCTATTGAGAATAAAAATGGCTTAATATCCTCAAATTCGGAAAAAAGAAAAATATTTATCTTTATACTTCCATTGCTGGTTTTGATTTATATGGGAATGGGACTATTAGAAAGGAAAGCGATTAATTATTATGAAGATTCAGATATGTCAGGCTTTTATGAGTCAGGTAATGTTAAAAACATGAAATCTCAAAGTAAATTCAATATTCTTTCCCAGGAAGATCTTTCAAAAGGTATAAAAGATACGGTTTATACAACTTTAGATTGCTGGCTTGAGCTTCGCATCAATCAACAAATGTTATATCAGCATTTCCGAAATGGAAAAGTAGTAACTTATCCAATATCTTCCGGTAATAAGTATCTTGCCAGAAGTGTAGAATCCAGACCTGGATTGTTTGCAATTTTTGTGAAAGAAGCTCACCATGAGTCTTCTCAGTATAATAATGCAGATATGTATCATTTTATGCCTTTTAATCAGGGTATAGGTTTTCATTCTCTAAATGGTACAGGATATTATGGTAACTTAGGAAAAACTCCGTCATCACATGGATGCATAAGGATGAGACATCAGGATGCTCAAAAATTATTTAACGAATGTCCAATAGGAACATTGGTTCTTGCTCATAAAGGTCATTCTTCCAGATATGTTGGATTCGCTCCTGAAGGATATAAAAATGAGCAGGAATATTCAAAAGAAGATTATAAAACATTACTTGCTGCTAATCTTTACAATATTCTCGAAGGTAAATATTATGTAAACGAACGAAAATACTTTGTCATTAACCCTGAAATAATTCCCAGATCCGGCGTTTATATTGCTTATGACAAGCAAATTCCACAAAAACAACTATTACCAAAAGGAACTTATAAATTCGCTTTACGGTCAGATAAATTAAATTATAAAAACTTGAATTATCATTTTGAAGTAGATGTGAAAAAAGGTTTAGAAACTGAATCCGGGAATGAAATTATGGTTTCGGATAAAGATAAATCTGAAAATTCAAATTCCAGTAATATTGATATTAATCTTACAATGCCCAAAGATGAGTTAGTGAAAAAGTTCTTTAATAATCCGATAGGTGTTTTACCATATTTTCCACCTGAAAACAAATAATATATGCTAATATTAAATATTTATGAATTTAATTTTCATATAAACTCTCGATAATATTTGATATATTGAAAACGAAAAAAGGAACATTTTAGAATAAAAAAAGTTTAAAATAATAGAAATATAAACTATAAAACAAGGAGGTTGCAATGTCAACTGAAAATCAAAATATTGAAACATACGAAGAACCTTTCCTGCAAAAGATGCAATACGGGGCTCCTGAATTACTAAAGTCGTATAAGAAATTTCTAACCATATCTCTGCTACTTACTTTTGCTCTATTTACAAGCGGTTTAGCAGGTTATGGTGTATCTATAATTATAGTTGATAAAAACAAAACGATTAAAACCGGTGGTTTAACGACCGTTGAATTAATGCAGCAAAATACGGACAAAGAAGACGAACAAAATACACCTCCTGAAGTTCAAACCGAAAAAGTTGCAGCTTTGAAAGACGACGCAGCACTTGTACCTGAGCCAGTTGCCAAAGAAAGAGCCGATACCACTAAATTTAAAACTCAGGCTGAATTAGATAAAATAAAAACTGTAGTATCATCACAAGGTGATATTAATGCCGATCCCAACAAAGAATTTACAGGTGAACTTAAATCCACCGATAAAGAAAAAATTGAATCTGAAGTAAAGAAAGATAAAGAAGTCGTGAAAAAAGTATATCAGACTTTCGAAGTTGAAAAAGCTCCCGTTGCTGTTAATCTTTCTCAGGTCAGAGGTTCGATGAGATACCCTGAAATTGCTAAATCTTCAGGAATTGAAGGAAAAGTTACCGTAAAAGTTCTTGTTGGTCCCGAAGGAAGCGTTGAAAGGGTTGGTGGTGTAAGCGGACCTGATGTATTTTACGATGAAGTTAAAGATAAAGTAATGGCTCTTCAGTTTACACCTGCTCTCCAGAATGGAAAAGCAGTAAGTTGCTGGGTTACAGTTCCTTTTAGCTTTACTTTAACAGGGAAATTCAAAAAAGACGCGGAAAACAAAGACGAAGGGGAAAAGAAGCAAGAAACTCCTTAATAGTTTATTACTTTAATTCTTTGAAGACAGTCATAATTATTAATGTTTTTACAGCTGTTGTTGTATTAGTTGCAGGTGTATTTATATTATTTATGCCCGTCAACCAGCATTCGACAGTTTCAATTGTTTTTGGAATAATATTGATAGCTTATGGTATTTATCGCTTTATGAATGTTATCAGCAAACAGAAACTAATTAAACAGGAACAGAAAATAGAAAAAATGAAAATAGCACAAGAGGAACTTATTCGAAACATAAAAAGTCAGAAAAATAAAAATGAAAATAATTAATCCCAAATACCGGTTATTAATATTTTTATTCAGTTCTCTGTTCCTATTCGCTTTTTTAATTACGGGATGTGATTCAAAAAAAAATGATTCCTCTGTTAAACCACCAACAGATACACTCGCAAGTGATGAAAATTTACAGCCGCTAATGAAAATTATTTCCGATGAGTATGAACACCTTCAGCCCGAAAGAAAAATATTTACATATTATGAACCAACAAAGAATTGCATAGCTGATCTTGTAAATGGAAAAGCCGGCCTGTGTATAGTTACAAGAGAATTAAATACTGAAGAAAACGATTTCATAAAACAAAACAATCTTGACATCCGGAAATATGTCATTGCGACTGATGCAATCGGCTTCATTGTTAATCCAGGTAATCCTGTATCACGGGTTACGTCTGAAGATTTGATAAAAATCTTTTCAGGGGAGTATAAAGAATGGACTGAAGTTAAAGTTAAACTTGAGAGTGGTAAAGATCCTGATGAACAGAATAAAGATGTGCAACAAAATATGAAAGGAAACGATAATAAAATAAAATTATTCATTCAGAGACAAAATTCCGGAACATATTCTTTCGTAAAAGATTCAATATTAGCCGGTCTTGATTATTCAAAAACTGCACAAATATGCTCAACAAGTGTTCAGATGCTTGAAATGGTCCGTCAAAATAAAAATGCAATTGGTATTTCCAATTTAAGCTGGTTATCTAAAGGAAATCAGGATAGTTTAGATGCAACTGTTAAACCTTTAAGGATTTCCAGAATATATTCAAATGGAAGAAGAGATGACTTCAGACAATTACATCAGGGGTTGGTTTATCAAAAAACATATCCTTATTTAAGATTTGTTAATTTATTTTGTACTGATTTAATCTCCCGGATTAATTCCGCTTTCATAAGCTATTTAATAAAAACTAAAGGTCAGTCAATAATACTTGAAAATGGGTTAGTCCCTTTAACGCAACCTGTAAGACTAATACAATTAAATTAAATAATGAAAATAAATGATTAACAAATTAAGAAAATATTCAATTTTAGGTCTATTTTTTATCTTTGCATTATCAATAAATGCATATAGCTCAGGATAATTTTGAAAAAGCAAAAAGATTGATTCAACAAGGTGATTATGTTGCAGGAAGAGATATTATGAAAGATGTTGTAAAGAATAATGATAAATACGAACCGAATTATTTTTATGCTTTAGCTCTGTATAAAACCGGTTCTTATCCGGAAGCTGAAACCTTTTTCAAAATAGCATTAAAAGATGATGATGAAGGGATTTTAGCATTACAAGGGTTAGGGGAATTATATAGCACACAGAAAAAATATATTGAAGCAAATACTCAATTTAAAAAAGCACTGAGTGTTGACCCCGAAAATATTCCTGTGATGATATCACAAGCAAAGAACTATTCGCTTAATGGAAAAATTGATGATGCAATAAGAATATTGACATTAGCAACAACTTATAGCAAAGAAAATCCTGAGGTATATGTTGGTTTAGGCGATGCCTATAATATCAGAGGTGCTTATGATGTTGCAATTAAATATTACAATGATGCAATAAAACTGGATAAAAGAAACGCACATGCATATTTTGGTTTAGGGCAGATATACTTTACTCAGGCTAAATATGATGATGCAATAAAAGCTTATAAATCAGCAATCGATTCAGATCCAAATTATTCCGATACATATTTAGAATTTGGAAAACTGTTATATTTTAACGGTGATTATCCGGCAGCAGCAGATGTATTTCAGAAATATTCAAAATTAGTTCCGGGTTCTCCTGAAGGCGATCTATATTTTGGCAGAACACTGTATAAACAAAAGAAATATGATGAAGCAATTGCATTGTTCGATGAGGTATTAAAAACCTATCCCAACGCTATTAATGCTAACCGATATGCCGCTCTGTCTTATGTTGATAAGAAAGATTATACAAAAGCCATCGATTATTATAAAAAAATGAACGAAAAGGATCTCGAAGCTGATGATTATTCACAGATGGGTATTATATATGCAAAACTTAAAAATTTTGATGAGGCATATAAAAATTTTGATAAATCAATTAAGTTAGATAGCACCAACGCAAACACATATTATCAATACGGAATTGCTCGATTCGATCACGAAGAATATGAAACATCTATTCCTACTATGGATCTAGCTATTCAAAAAGGTTTTAAACAATTTCCTGCATATTTGTATAAAGGAATTAGTTATTTTTATCTGAAAAAATTTGATGAAGCTGTTATTGCTTTACAGGAATCTATTAAAATTGATAATACCTTTCCGTTTACGTATCTTTGGTTAGGAAAATCTTATGTTGGACTGCAGAAAAACGAAGAAGCAATTGCAGCATATAATAAATGCCTTGAATTGGATCCAACAAATGAAGAAGCACAAAGAGATTTAAAATCATTACAAAAATAAAACATTTAAATGGATAAAGTAGTAAATTATATAAATTCGAATAAGAAAAACTTTGTTGAAGAATTGATAAGTTTTCTGAAAATTCCTTCAATAAGCAATAATTCTGAAAACAAGCAGGATATGGTCACTTGCGCAAAGTGGGTGAGTGAAAGTATGGCTAAATCTGGTCTCGAAAATATACAAATATTTGAAACCAGAGGACATCCTGTCGTTTATGGAGACTGGTTAAAAGCAGGTACTGATAAACCTACAATTTTAGTTTATGGCCATTATGATGTGCAGCCTGTGGACCCTTTGGAATTATGGACAAGTCCGCCATTCGAGCCGGTGATTAAAGATGATGTTATTTACGCAAGAGGTACAACAGATGATAAAGGTCAGCTGTTTATACATTTTAAAAGTATTGAAGCATTTTATAAAAACTAAAGGTTCTTTACCCGTTAACATAAAAGTAATTATCGAAGGGGAAGAAGAGATAGGAAGCCCAAGTCTTGATGAATTTTTAATTAGCAAAAAAGATTTGTTAAGTTGTGACTATGTAGTTATCTCAGATACTTCGATGTATACTGATGAACTTCCTTCTATTTGCTATGGATTAAGGGGTCTCGCTTACATGGAAATAGAAGTAACTGGTCCGAATAAAGATTTACATTCCGGTTCATTCGGAGGTGCTGTTGACAATCCAATAAATGCATTGGCTCATATTATTTCTAAACTTAAAAATGATAAAGGTAAAATACTGATTGACAGATTCTATGATGATGTTATCAATTTAACTGAAAAAGAGCGTGAAGAATTCAAGCGTCTCCCGTTTGATGAAAAAGCTTTTATGGATGAACTTCATGTTGAGGAACTGTTCGGAGAAGAAGGATATACCACCGAGGAAAGAAAAACCGCCAGACCTACTCTTGATTGCAATGGAATTTGGGGAGGATACCAGGGAGCCGGTGCAAAAACCGTATTACCTTCAAAAGCAGGTGCTAAAATATCAATGCGGCTTGTTCCTAATCAGGATCCGGAAAAAATCGAAAAATTATTTTTTGAATATGTAAATAAGATTGCACCAAAATCTGTTACAGTTAAAATAACTTCTCTGCATAGTGCAAAGGGTTCAGTAACTCCGATTGATACCGATGCAATTAAAGCCGCCGTAAAAGCTCTTAAATTGGGTTATGGAAAAGAACCCGTATTTATGAGAGAAGGTGGTTCTATCCCGATAGTTAATACATTTAAAGAATTACTTGGAGCCGATACAATATTACTTGGTTTCGGTCTCCCAAATGAAAATGCTCATTCACCAAATGAAAATTTAAATTTAAATAATTTTCACAGGGGAATTTTAAGTATCGCTTATTATTATAACGAGTTATCAAAAATAAAAAATTAATATATGGCAAAAGCTGTAAGCAAATCTTCGAAATCTAAAAAAGTTCAGACTGATTATTTTAACCTGGCATTGACGAAAGTCAATTATGCCATAATCGGTGCCGGAATTTTGCTGATAATTATTGGTTATATCTTTATGTCCGAGAAATCTGTAGATGGATTTGGTCCGACTGTTATCGCACCGATATTGTTGGTTTTAGGATATTGTGTATTTATTCCGATTGGAATATTATACAAGGTTAATATGTTTAAGAAAGCAGAGGATTCAACGACTCAACCGGTAGAAGATAACAAAGGGAAATCTCAATGCTTCTTCTAATGTAAAAACTAATTAATTTTGTTCTTTGGGAATGCAACGGTTTCGACAGACTGATAGATGGTTGAGACTGCATATGGTGCTCACAGCTATCACTTTAAAAAGGCTGTACAAAAATAAACGCAAACAACAACACAGCATATAACTATGCTATGGCTGCCTAATTAAAGGCAACCCGCTTGCTGCAACGTCTCTTCTCATTGGATAGCATCAAGCGCAGACAGATGAGATAGTTTAAAAGATATGTCTAAGTTTTTTAAGCAAAACTACATTAGACTGGTAAAGCAGGAATTTGTTCATTTTTAATGCTTTATGAGAAACTAAATGAACTAAATATGTAGATGTTTCAATGGTCTTCTTTTTGGACCCGAGTTCGACTCTCGGCATTTCCACAAATAATAAATCTATCCCAAAACAGGTTAAATCCTGTCTTTTATATTCGCCGGATAATATTAGTAAATTTATTCAAGACTTCTTCAGTCTTAATACCGAATATATCTTTCGCGTTATCTGAAATAATTATTTCCTTTATATCTGATTTAGGTGAGAATCTTTCATAATTCCATTTAACATTTGGATACAATGCAATAATAGGAATATTAAAAGCCGAAGCTATATGAACTAAAGATGTATCCGGAGTAATAACTAAGTTTACATTGGAAATTAAATCAGATATTTCAAGAATATCATTACTGCTGAAATATTTTAGATTTTTGTCTTTGTAATTATCGATAATATATTTTACGATTGCTTTTTCGCGATCCATATATATTATAATAAATTCAAATTCAGGATGCAGTTGGTTTATTTCATTGACTAATTTTAACCAATTTTCTTTTTGCCAGATTCTTGTAATACTTCCGGCAGAAATATTGATCGCAATTATCCTGGGATTACGTGAAGCGGCATATTTTTTCTGATTAGCTTCTGGAATTTGAATTATAGGTTTTTGGTTTTCATAATCTGCTGAATCAATATTAAAACATTTCAAGACGTTCAGGCAAAGATTTATATAATGTTCAGGTTTATCAAAAACCTGGACAGCCTTACTGAATACAACTTTATTAAAATTATAACCGTAAGATTGTTTTGGCTTACATATTTTCAATAGAAATTCAGAAGTCTTAGAATAACCATATTTCGGGTCAATCCAGATATCGAAGCGTCCCTTTTTGAGCTTTGTTATAATCTTGACAATATTAATGACATCCTTCTTATATATCAGTATTCTGTCTATTGTAGTCTCATATTTTATAACATCGCAGTTTTTGGGATTTGCAAGAACAGTTAGTTTAGAATTCGGAAATAGTTTTTTCAGTTCAGAAAATAGGGGAGTGGTTAATATCATATCACCAATTCTTCCTATCTGTATGACAAGAATATTATATTTTGCCGAATAATCTAATCCGGAATTCAATTATTATTTTTTAAATCTTACGTTTTTATTCTTTGCGAACTCTTCCATTTTCTGAAAAAATGATTTCTTCGTTTTCTTCTTCGTCTCTTCCGGAGGAGGAGGTGGTTTGAATTTTGTGTTATAAATTTGCTGAGCAATCGAGAACAAATTAAACATGAAATAATATAAATTCAAACCTGATGGGAAGCTGTAAAATATAAATGTGAACATTATTGGCATCAGGTAAACCATCATCTTCTGTTTCGGGTCTGTTGTCGTCATCTTTTGCTGTATTATCATTGTTATTCCCATAAGGGTAGCAAGACCTGCTACCTGGCTTATTCCGAATAATGGAATTTTAAATGGAAGATTCAATATTACGTCCGGAGCTGCAAGGTCATCAATCCACCATATAAATGGTACCTGCCTTAGTTCAATAGTTGAGCGGAATACTCCGAATAATGCATAAAGAATAGGTAACTGCAAAATCATAGGAAGACAGCCTGCCGCCGGATTAATGCCTTCTTCTTTATACAATTTCATTATTTGCTGATTAGCTTTAGCGGAATCATCTTTATATTTTTCCCTTATTGCTGTCATTTTGGGATTTAATCCCGACATTTTCCTCATCGAATCGGTTTGCTTTTTCGTTAGAGGATTCAAGAGAATTTTTAAAGCTAATGCGAATACAATAATCACAACACCATAGTTTGGAATAAAAGAATGTAAAAATGTAAAAAATGGTATAATAAAATACTGAGCAATTGGTCTTACAATAAAATCCAATGGGAATTTCATTGTATTTTCAAGCGATAAATCATACGATTTAATAATTTTGTAATCCATCGGTACTAATAATATTTTCATCTTTGCTTTATCAAGTTTATCATTCTTTATATTCATCTTCAGACCAATAGAATATGATTTCTTTAACCCTTCATCGGGAAGTTTTTCCTTATATCCTGAGAGGTAAGCTCCGTCCCCTTTATTTTTATTATCCGGGATTATGTAGACACCAAAATATTTAATTCTCGAGCAGACAAAATCTGTAACACCATTCATGTCGTCCGGTTTGGAATCTTGTGTAAAATCTGAACCATCTTTTGCCTTTAATTCTCCCCCCATATATGCAAATGCCTCTGCAAAACCTGATTCCTCATCACTTCTATATTCAGTCAGATTTAGCGGTGTTTCCCAGACAATCTGATATTTTGAGTCCGGAATGAATTTATCCGAATTCACTAACTCATAGTCAACATCAAATTCGTACGAATCACTTTTAAATGAATATGTTTTAATTATCTGTTGAGTGCTGTCATTGGAAACATAGAGATAATATCTAAGCTTGAAATCAGGGGTTTTTTCTATATCAATTTTTTCGTTGGGTAAATATGTCGATTGAAAAACTAAATCTTTAGTATTTATCGTTCTACCGTCTTTTGAAGTGAACAGTAAATGTAATTCCTTTCCCTTTTTCCAGTCAACAAGCTGCAAGGGAAGTTTATTCCAGGTCTTATAATCTTTCATTGTGTATGATCTTAAACATCCGCCCTGATTCGTAAATTCGATAATTACTTTCTTATTCTCTACAGTTATAATTTTCTGGCCAATTACTTTATTTACGGCAGTATCATAATAAATTGAATTTTCGAGAAAGTATAAACCGAGAGAATTTGATAACTTATTATTTTCTGCAGTAGTATCTTTTTGTATGTCCTTTTGATTATTCGATTTCTTCTGAGTTGAGTCAGGAATATTTTTCGTTAGATTCTTTGCGGTATCCTGAACTTGCTGAGTTTGTTGTTTAACTACAGGATTTTGCTTTTGTAAATAATTTGAATAAACCAGCCACCCTATTAATATTGCACCGATTAATACAAAACCTAATACAGATCTTTTATCCATAAAATAATTTATTTAAACCTTTCCAAGTTGTTTAACTCTTTTTTGAGGTACCGGGTCATATCCGCCTTCAAAAAATGGATTACATTTTAAAATTCGTTTTATACCTAAATATGTTCCCGTGAAAAAGCCCCTCTCTTTTAATGCCTCAATAAAATATGATGAACAAGTAGGGTAAAACCTGCATGAATCAGGAAGCAACGGGGAAATTAAAATTTGATATAATTTAATTAGATATATCGCTAAATATTTCATTTTTTAACTGTTTGTAACTAAATATGTATTAATTTTATCAAGTAGTATCATCATATTTTCATTTAAATCTTTATAACTGATTAATTTCTTATCCATATTATTTATAATTTCAGCATCATGATTCAGTCCGATTATTAACATAGATTCTTTTTCGGGATTGGGAATAAATCTTAAACAATTTTTACGGTTTAATCTGAATGTTTCTCTTAATAATCTTTTAATCCTTATCCTTTTATTTGCTTTCTTTAGCTTTTTTTTTGATATAATAAAGCCCACCTTAAAATTGCTACTGGTCAGTGGGCTATCATTTTTGTTTAACTCTATTTTTTCAGTTCTTAAATATCCGGTAAGAAGTTTAGTTTTAAATTGTCTTGAATTTCTGAATATCCTGTCAAATGATTCATATCCTCTTAGTATTTCGCTTTTTCTTAAACCTGATGAATTTAGTTTGTTCATTTAATTCAAGAAGAAGTTAAAAATTAATTATGTTCTTGTGTACTCATCGCTTACAGTCAATTTCTTCCGTCCTTTAGCTCTTCTTCTCGCAAGAACTTTTCTTCCATTCTTTGTAGCCATTCTTTCACGAAATCCATGTTTATTTTTCCGTTTCGTATTACTTGGCTGGTAAGTCCTTTTCATTTGTGAAAAATTAAATTAAAAACAGTAAATTAACTCATTTAATCAATATTTACAAGGAAAATTGAATGAAATTTTCGATATGGAAACTTTAAAAATGTCAAAAATCAAAATATAACCTATATATTCCCCCCTTTTACAAAGGGGGGCTTGGGGGGTTATATTAAAATGTTGTTATCATTCAACTTTCTGAAGCCTATTCTTCAAAGCAAGTATAATAAACCCCGCAATTATCATAAAAACTGCAACTATCTGAGCCTGAGATAGCCCGAATATTATTCTGGGATTAATTCGAATAAATTCAATCAATAACCTTTCAATTCCACTCAAAATCAAATAATAAGCGAACAATTGCCCAATGAAATTTACTTTTTTCCTGTAACGCCAAAGAAATATAAATATCAATATAGCAGCCGCTGTTTCATATAAAGGTGCGGGGTGAACAAGAACTCCCGGTGCAGTAGGGACTGTACCTTTCTCATAACTATATCCTAAAAATTGCCAGAATGTTCCATTCACTTGTGTCCCATAATCACCATCGCCTGATAAATGGCATCCTATACGGGCAATTCCGTAACTTAACATTGCAGATGGTGCCATTAAATCATACATTCTTAGCATCGATAACTTTTTCATTTTGCAATAAATATATACTAAAGCTATTGCAATTATTAATCCTCCGTAAAAGGTTAATCCGGATGCTGAAAATAAGACATCAGACGAAAATAAATTTGAAAACGAACTCCCTTTCCCAAAATTCCATTCTTCGATTATAAAAAATAACTTTGCACCAATTATACCTCCGATTAATGATAAAAATGTTAACGCAACACCAATGTTCTCATCATATTTATTTCTTTTAAGCTCTTTTCCGAATAACCAGCTTCCGACTATAAATGCAATTCCAAGCATTAAACCATAACTGTAAACACTAAGGGGACCAATCTCAAATAATTTAGGGTACATTTATTATTTTTAAGTTAATACATTAACAAATTTTTTGGAGGATTTTTTGGTTACTTTAATACCTTTGTTTGTTACTTTTAAACTAAAAGGATATTTTACTTTTCGTTGTTTGATAAGCTTTAAAAAATATTCTGTGTTAGTGAAATCATAAAATTTGTATTGATACCCTGCAGAACCTGTTGATGATAGCGATATCAATGGTGCGGATAGCCCTTCTATATTAAACTCAATCTCTTTTTTTGCAGGATTTATTTTGGGTTCAATATTAATTCTGTATTTAAAATTTTCAAAGATTTTAACAGTTTTGAAATCAAATAGCAGATAATCCTTTTTATTCATTTCATCCCTGTTCCTTGTTATGGATAACTCAAATTCATATTCTGTTTTTTCCGGTCTTACCTGTTTAGTTCTCATATTATTTCAACTATTAAATTTTCAAAATTATTAAGCTTGGCATTAATAATTTCTCCGTCACTCATTTTTTTTAACTGAGCTTCTCCGCTCTTTATTTCATTTTCACCTAACACCAGAGTAAACTCTGAATTAAGTTTATTCGCTTCCCGCATTTGAGCTTTAACACTGCGGTTTAAATAATCCATATCACATTTTATGTTTTTCTTGCGTAACTCAAATATCTTACTTGCCGCAAATCTCTTCGCTTCTTCTCCGATAGTTACTAAATATAATTTTAATTTAACTGGTTCGGGAAATTTAAAATCTAATTTTTCTAATAGCATCATCAATCTCTCTACCCCGCTTGCAAACCCAATAGCCGGTGTAGGGTTTCCTCCGAGCTGCTCCACCAGTGTATCATACCTGCCGCCTCCTAATACTGCATTCTGTGCTCCTAAATCATTTGAGATAACCTCAAATGTTGTCGAAGTATAATAATCAAATCCTCTCACTAATTTGTAATCAACTTCATATTTTATTCCGAATCCGGTTAAAGATTCGAGTACATTATTAAAATGTTCTTTCGATGTTTCATTCAGGAAATCAAATAAAACCGGTGCACCTTTCAAAATATCAATTTCGAATTCCAGTTTTGAATCCAGTATCCTCAGTGGATTAGTTTCAAGCCTTCTTTTACTGTCATTAGATAATTCTTTGTAATACTTATTCAAATAGTCTTTTAATTTTGTAATATAATCTTTTCGTTCTTCAATAGTGCCAATTGTGTTTATCTTTGTTACAATATCTTTAATACCAAATTCATTTAATATTCTTACACTTAATGAAATCATTTCGGCATCAATTGCATAATCGGAGCTTCCAATAGCTTCAGCACCAAATTGTGTAAATTCTCTGTATCTTCCTGCCTGGGGATTTTCATGCCTGTACATTTTTGCGATATAAAAAAGCTTGTTAATAGGGGATTGTGAATACAAACTATTTTCAATATATGCCCTTATTACAGGTGCAGTCATTTCAGGTTTCAATGTGTATTTATCATTATTAAATGAATACATTTCCTTCGATACTATATCAGTCTCTTCACCTATACTGCGTTTAAAAAGGGAAGTCATTTCAAAAGACGGTGTCCTGATTTCCTGATAATTGAAGTTTGTAAATATTTCCCTGATTTTGTTTTCCACAAACACTCTTTTAATCGCATTTTCGGGTAATATGTCTAATGTCCCTCTAGGTCTTTGAATCAATTTTTGGTATTTAAAATTCTGTAAAACATTAAAATAACTGATTTATTACATTTGTTAAAGGACATTTCTAAAATATGATTTACAAAATCTCGTTCCACAATCTCCCGCTTGGGAACGTAAACCTGGTTAATCCTTTATTTAATCGTATTAACCCTAACTTGCATTCTGAATAATTCTTATCATTTGAAACACATTTATCAGTGAATTTTTTTCAATAATGATCTTAACTAATTCAACAAACTTAATGAACTATCTTCATCCTGTTAATCTATTCCAGTTTATAACGTTAATCCTGTCTTACGTTTTTGAATTTAGTTTAGATTAAATAAATTTTATATTAAGAGATAAAAAATCAAAAAATTAAAATTATATCTATGAACGACTTCCAATTATACGAAAAATTTGAAAATAGACATTTAGGTCCAAATGAATCCGAAAGAAATGAAATGCTGAACGAAATGGGATTCAGTGATATTAATGACCTTATGGATAAAACTATTCCGAAATCAATAAAACTGAAGAGAGAACTTAAATTAGATGAACCAATCAGCGAATATGAATATATCAATAAACTTAGAAAAATTGCTTCTAAAAATAAAATCTATAAAAATTATATAGGTCTTGGTTATTATCCGACTATAACACCTGCTGTAATTCAGAGGAATATTCTTGAAAATCCGGGTTGGTACACTCAATATACACCATATCAAGCCGAAATCTCGCAAGGAAGGCTCGAAGCACTGTTGAATTTTCAGACTGTAATAACTGATTTAACCGGTCACGAAATCGCTAATGCATCTCTTCTTGACGAGGGAACAGCAGCAGCGGAAGCTATTATAATGTGCCACAATATCAAAAAAGGTAAAAAGCAAAATGCAACTACTGTATTTGTATCTGAAGAATGTTTTCCACAGACAATTGATGTTATTAAAACCCGTGCAGTACCTCAGGGAATAAATGTAATTGTGGGTGATCATAAATCTTTTGAATTTTCTGATGACATTTTCGCAGTAATTGTCCAAAACCCAACTTCAAGCGGTGAAATGTTTGATTATACGGAGTTTTTCAAAAATGCAAAAGAAAAACAAATCTTTACAATAATTGCATCTGATATTTTAAGCTTAATTTATTTTAAAACCCCGGCTGAACAGGGGGCAGATATCTCCGTAGGTTCCACTCAGAGACTGGGTGTACCAATGGCATTCGGAGGACCACATGCTGCGTATTTCGCTACTAAAGATGAATTCAAACGTCATATCCCCGGAAGAATAATCGGTATTTCAATAGATTCAAATGGTAATCCTGCTTATCGTATGGCTTTACAGACAAGAGAACAGCACATCAGAAGAGAAAAAGCTACCAGTAATATCTGTACTTCTCAGGTATTACTCGCTATTATGGCAGGTATGTATGCAGTCTACCACGGTGAAGAAGGAATGAAGGAAATCGTATCTAAAATAATTAAACTTTCAAGAATACTCGATAAAGGTTTATCAAACCTGGGTTATAATCAAATTAATAATACTTATTTTGATACATTAAAAATCTCTTGTTCAAAAGACTTACAAAAGATTATTAAAAAATCAGCCGAAGCAAAACAAATCAACCTCAGATATGAAAATGAATTTATTTTCATTTCTTTGAATGAAACTAATAATTTTGATGATATAAATGATTTATTGGAAATATTTGATACCGATAAAAAAATAAAAAATAAGAAAGAATTTCTTAAAAATACATTTGATGAAACCGATTCAGAATTTCCTAGAAGAAATGCTTCGTAAAACGAGATTTCTTCAGCATGATGTGTTTAATAAATATCATTCTGAAACAGAGTTATTGCGGTATATTAAATCATTGGAAAATAAAGACCTTTCATTAACCGGTTCTATGATTCCACTCGGTTCATGTACAATGAAACTAAATGCTACAACTGAAATGCTCGGAATTTCAATGCCTGAATTTTTAAATATTCATCCTTTTGCTCCGTTAGAACAAGCCGCTGGATATATCGAAATCATTAAAGAATTGGAAAAAGATTTATGTGAAATAACAGGATTCGCAGGAATTTCTTTACAGCCTAATTCCGGAGCACAGGGAGAATACACCGGTCTGATGGTTATAAGGGCATTTCACATTAAAAATGGAAATAAAAATAGAAATGTTGTCCTTATACCTGAATCTGCACACGGAACAAATCCTGCAAGCGGAGTAATGGCAGGTATGAAAGTTGTTGTAGTTAATTGTGATGATAACGGTAATATAGATTCGTTGGATTTGGAAAAAAAGGCTGAGTTGAATAAAGAGAATCTTTCTGCTTTAATGGTTACTTATCCATCTACTCATGGCGTATTTGAAGAAAACATAAAAGAGATATGCGAAGTAGTTCATAAATACGGCGGGCAGGTATATATGGATGGTGCTAATATGAATGCTCAGGTCGGTTATACAAGCCCTGCAATGATAGGAGCAGATGTATGCCATCTCAATCTGCATAAAACTTTTTGTATTCCCCACGGTGGCGGAGGACCTGGGGTCGGACCAATTGCTGTTGCGAAACATTTGGTTCCTTTTTTACCCGGACATTCTATCGTGAATATTGGTACTAAGGATTCTATCGGAGCCGTATCATCTGCACCATGGGGAAGTGCCGGTGTACTATCCATTTCATATTCTTATATTAAAATGATGGGAACTGAAGGACTGAAAAAGGCAACTGAAACTGCGATTTTGAATGCAAATTACATAAAGTCGAAATTGGAAAAATATTATAAAGTTTTATTTTCCGGTTCAAATAATACCGTTGCCCATGAATTAATTTTTGACCTTAACAATTTTAAACACGAACTCAATATTGAAGCTGAAGATTTATCAAAAAGACTAATGGATTATGGTTTTCACGCACCAACTGTCTCATTTCCGGTTCATGGCACTTTTATGGTGGAACCAACAGAAAGCGAATCAAAAGCAGAACTTGATAGATTTTGTGAAGCAATGATAGCAATCAGAGAGGAGATTGGAGAAGTCGAAACCGGCTACAGCTGACCCCCAGGATAATGTACTAAAGAATGCTCCTCATACTGCTTTAGCCGTTTCTGATGACAACTGGAATCATAAATATTCACGTGAAAAAGCTGCTTATCCGATTCATAGTTTGAAACTGAGTAAATTCTGGCCTGCTGTAGGTAGGATCAATAATGCCTATGGTGATAGGAACTTGGTCTGCAGTTGTGCTCCAATTGCCGAATATGAAAGTGTTTAATCAATTAGTTTTATTAAAATATTACTTTTTCTTTCCCCCCTTTTACAAAGGGGGGCTGTGGAGGTGGGGCGGGGGGTTAAATTATAAAAATGGTAACGTTCAAAAAAGTATGTAAATTCGAAATATCACTCTTACACTCCCACCCTTTACAAGGGGGGGCTAGGGGGGGTAAAATTATTAAATGAATCTGAAGGAAAATCATCTGAAATATTTTTTTGGATTTTTATCATTTCTGTTTGCATTTATAATCTATGTTTTAACTTTAGCACCAACTGTAGGATTTATTGATACCGGAGAATTAGCCGTTTCCTGTCTTACGCTCGGTATCTCGCATCCTACGGGATATCCGCTTTTCACAATTATCGGACATGTTTTTTCTTTTATCCCGATAGGAGATGGAATCTACAATCTAAATTTATTTTCCGCTCTTCTCGGGGCTATTGCAGTTTGTGAATTCTTTTTTCTGATGGTATTTTTATTAAGTGATTTTATTTTGCCAAAGGATATAATTAAGAAATTCAAAGACAATACTATAAGCAAAGACTTCCGAAACTTAAATGTATATTTTATTTCCTTAGCATCTTCTTTAATTTTAGCATATTCCATAACATTCTGGAATATTTCAAATGGAATCGAAGTTTATGCTTTGCACATATTATTTCTTGTTACAGTCAATTTTGCTTTCTTGAAAGCTTGTTATTACACTATAAACAATAATCCTTTCAAAGAAAGATATTGGATACTATTTGCATTCGTATTAGGGCTCAGTTTTTCTAATCATATGACAACTATCTTTTTAGCACCTTCTTCAATATTTTTCTATTTCGCTGTTAATGGATTTAATAAACTGTCATTTAAAAGGATTTTAATATTATCAGTTCCTTTCTTTCTGGGACTTTCTGTATATGTCTACTTTCCTCTTCGTGCAAATGAAGCGATTGTCAGCTGGGGTTATCCTGTAAATTTAACTAACATGTACCGGCATATTTCCGGAAAACAATTTAGTGTCTGGATGTTTACATCTACCGATGTGATGGCAAAACAGATTAAAAGATTTATGGATTTTTACCCGAAAGATTTCTTTTATATACCATTACTTCTTTCTATTCCTGGATTAATTTCGATTTACAATTTTCATAAAAAATTCTTCTATTTTACATTAATACTTTTTGTATTTAATGTTTTTTATGCTTCGAATTATGATATTCATGATATAGAATCCTATTTTGTTTTAACCTATATAACGACAGCCATCTGGAGCGGATTTGGAATTTTTTATATTATCAGTAAATTTAAATCAAATAAGTTAATTGCATCTGCTTTGTTCCTTGTAGTTCCTGTAATAATGCTTTCTCAAAATTACAAACAATGTGATGAAAGTAAAAATTTTATACCGCATGATTACACTATGAATGTATTCAAATCTGCAAGACAAAATTCTTTAATTATTTCAACACAATGGGATTTTTGGCTGGCATCCGCCTGGTATTTCCAGTTTATAAAAGGGATGAGAAGTGATATTAATATAATAGATAAGGAATTACTGAGAAGAAGCTGGTATATCAGGCATATCAGGGTTCATTATCCCGAAATTTATAATCGCAGCAGCAGTGAATTCGAAATATATTTAAATGAATTGTTGAAGTTCGAAAATGAAACTCCAAGATATTTAAAACCGCAGAATGAACTTGACAAACAGGATTTGGTTAAAATAAATAATGCATTTATTAATCTGTTGAATAGTCTGGTTGATAAAAACTATAATGACAAATATATTTATACGACTACGGAAATTGAACAGAATACTCAGGAAAAGTTTGGGAAGGAATATTTAAGAATACCGGAAGGTCTCCTCTTAAGATATACGAAAGAAAAAACGTTTGATTCTACTTATATCGACCCCGATTTTAAATTTGAAATAATAAAAAGTGATGATTATTACTATGCCTTTATAATGAAAGCTTATTATGACGCTTACTTATATCGTGCAAATTATCTAATGAATTTCTCAAGATTCACAAAAGCAGAAGAACTATTAAAAAAGGCTGTGGAAATTGATACTCAAAGACCGGATGCAAGGAATCTGCTAAAGAAAATAGCTGAATTAAAAGCAAATCAAAAATTATAGATTTGATTACCTGTTTAATAAAGGTCGTTCTAATATGCCCAATATTAATAATAATATTCACTACAACAATTAATTCTCAATCAATAGCCGATTCACTTAAACCTGATACATTGGCTAATATTTCTTCAAAGAAATTCGTATTGGAAAAAATTCTGATTCAGGGAAATAAACATACTGAGAATGAAGTGATTTTAAGGGAAATGCATATTAAAGAAGGTATGTTATTCAGCATAAATGAATTGGAAGAAGAACAGACACGGATTTATAACCTCGGTTTATTTACAAAAGTGGAATTTATGCCTTTGCCGTCAGGAGGTAATTCTATGAGTCTTCTGATTACCGTAGAAGAAATGTATTATATACTTCCAATACCGATAGGGGGATTCAGGGGAGGTGATATTAAGAAATTCTGGGCAGGAATTGATTTCAGGTATCGAAATTTTCGTGGAATGAATGAAACATTAGGTTTAGGATTTGCACTTGGTTACGAACCATTCATTTCAATGTCATATTTCAATCCCTGGGTTGGTAAGAATTCGCATCTTTTTTTGTCAGGCAATCTAAGATATGGAATTTCTAAAAATAATAGTTCTCTGGATACCAATTCAAATCTTAATTTATTCGAAGAAGGAAAAGTTAATGAATTTGATATAGAAAATATTTCGGCTAGTTCTTCAATTGGAAAATATTTTACTTCTAAATTATCATCTTCGTTTGGAATAGGTTTTAATTACGTTAAACCGTCTCAAATTTTACAGAATACAACATTAAATCCCGGAGGAATTGATAAATTTCTTTCTCTAATATTCGAGTTTAGCTATGATAATCGAAATTTATATGAATATACTACTTATGGCTCTTATCTAAAAGTAGATTATATTAGATATGGAGTATTTTCTGAGTATTTTGATTTCAATAAAATCAGATCCGACCTTCGGACATATCTTTTAATAAATCCTTTTAATCTCTATGAATTCACTTTAGGAACAAGATTATTTTCAACTTTTTCATTTGGTAATAAAATGCCTTCATATTTAAAAGAGATTATTGGCTCGTATGACTACTTAAGAGGTTGGAAAAATTTCATTGCAGAAGGAGATAACAAACTAATGATGATAAATGAATTAAGATTTCCGGTTATCAAACCTGCATATGTTCCGGGGAAGAATATCCCGGTCATAAAAGGCATTTCTTATCTCAATCGTTTCAGCTATAAGTATGGACTTTACTGGACCCTTTTTCATGATATTGGAGGGGTTTGGAATAAAAATGATAACTTATTTAAGACCAGATTCTATCAGAGTATTGGTACCGGACTAAATATCATTATGCCATTTTCTTTCGTGAGCAGAATCGAACTTGCATATAGGTTTTTTGACAATAAATTAATACCCCAAATTAATATTAATTTAAATAATTCATTTTAAATATGGAGTATTATTACACACCTTCAGATGAAATAAATATAAACGAATCACATTTGTTTATCAGGAAAAATGAATTCCGTCATCTAATCAAAGTCCTTAAGAAAAACATTAATGATAATATTGTTATAACAGATGGTAATCGAAATGTTTATGATTGTATTATTAAAACAATATCCGAAGATAAAATTGAATGCGGGATTTTAAATACCCGGTATAACATAAATGAACCTGAGATAAAAATTACTTTAGCTTTAAGTTTATTGAAAAATCTCGATAGGTTCGAATTTGCAATAGAAAAGGCAGTTGAATTAGGCGTTTCGGAAATCTATCCTGTTATAACTGAATACACAATTAATAAAAAAGGGTTATCAGATACTAAGATTAAGAGATTAAACTCCATCTCATTATCTGCAATGAAACAGTCACAGAGATGCTATTTGCCGATTGTTCACAATTCAGTAAATTTCTCTGAATTGATTTCAATATCAGAAAATTATGAATCAAAAATATTGATGTACGAATTTGCAGATTCTAAAAATAAAATTGAGAATAGAAATTTGAAAAATAATTGTTTATTATTGATAGGACCTGAAGGAGGTTTCAGTAAATTAGAAATAGAAACTTTAACAAATCAAAACTGGAATGTTTTTTCGCTGGGCGAAAGAAAATTGAGAGCTGAAACTGCCGCTATTATTTCGGTTTTTGATATACTTAATAAAATTAACTAATTAAAATTATACAATACGATGAAAAAATTAATATTACTTAGTATTTTTTTATTTTCTGCGAATATGTTATTCGCACAATTAGATAAACCTTCTTTTCAAATCGGAATAGGGTTGTCCGAGCCATTTGCTCAATTAAAAGGTGATCAGTATACAATTAATACATCATACCAAAATATTCCAGTCACAATAATTGATCCAAATCTGTTAAAAACAAATTATGGAGCCAAAACTGGTTTTACGATTTTTGGAACAGGTAAAATTAATTTTGATAAATATGATATATTAAGAGGAACAGCTTTCTTGAGTTATACAAATTTTAATACTTTTCAAGGTTCAAAGTTTGGAAATCAGGTGGATGCTTTTATTGACACAAATAATAATATATTTTATGCGCCAATTCCAATGGATTATAGTTATACATTTAGTAATTTTGGGTTCGGATTTGGTATAGAAGTAGCTCCAACATCTTTTACGAATGTTTTCTCTCCTTATTTTGGAGCAAACTTATGTTTTAATGTTATGTCTGCCTCGCTATCGAGAACAAAAAATAACAGGGATACTGTTGGATTTTCTGCAACTGGATTTCGTATTGGTTTAAATCTTAATGCCGGTATTGAAGCGAAATTTACTCCACAATTTGGCTTAGCAATTGGAGTTAAATATGATTTAGGAAATTTATTGTTAAAATCATCTAGTAATGGGAATCTTGCTGATGTTTATGAATGGGGTGCAAATAATGGTAATTTAAATGACGATGGTGGAGTTTATTATTCAAAATTACCTAATTATCTCTATGATGGGTTCGCAAGACAATATAATGCAAATAAAAAAGACATTGATTGGGGAACAATATATATTGCTGTTAATTTTTATCCTAATTTTGCGCAAACAACACCCAAAAAGAAATAGATAATTTAAAATTAAAATAATTCTATTAACTAATATATTTTATAAGTAATTAAAGCATCATACTTAAATATTTTTCGAGATAATGCTTTTAAGAAATTAAGGCAGAATTTAAATGAGATTTTGGTTTCTTGTAATTTATGTCCTAATCGATGTAATATTGATCGCAGAATTTCCTATGGAAAATGTCATTCAAGAATGAATCCTATTGTGTCATCTTACTGTGTACATTATGGGGAAGAACCGGTTTTAGTTGGTGACGAGAAATTAAATAGTGAAAATGGAGTCGGTAATATCTTCTTTGGGAACTGTAATTTGAGGTGTATTTATTGTCAGAATCATCAAATATCTCAAAATTACAGTTATGAAGACAAATACGAGATTAACATTGAAAAGCTATCGGATATTATGATTGAACTTCAAAATAAGAAAGTAAACAGTATAGGATTAGTTTCACCTACACATTTTATTCCGCAAATTATTAGCGCTTTGGAAATTGCAATAAACAAAGGACTATTTTTGCCTCTAATTTATAATACGAACTCTTATGATTCTGTTAAGATTATCAGTTTATTAAATGGAATTGTTGACATCTATTTACCGGATATTAAATACTCAAATAATAAACACGCTAAGCAATATTCGAATGCTGACGATTACTTTGAAAATGCGAAAGACAACATAAGAGAGATGTATGCTCAGGTTGGAAGTGGATTAATAATTGAAAATGGAGTATTGAAAAGGGGATTAATCATTCGGCATCTTGTTCTACCAAATGACTTAGCCGGGAGCTATGAAATTTTAAAATTTATTTCTGAACTTGATAAAAATATCACGATTTCAGTTATGTCTCAATTTAATCCTGTGCATAAATCTAAAAGATATGACCTTTTATCAAGAACAATTACCAGCAGAGAATATTACAAAGTATTAGACTGGATGGAGAAATTAGGTCTTGAAAATGGTTTTATACAGGATTTTGATTCTAAAGAATACTATATTCCTGACTTCGAGAATAGAAAGCAACCATTTATAAGATAATATTTTATTAAATAAATTTTTTAAATTATGAAAAAATCAATTTTCTTATTTGTTGTTCTGGCATTTATAATAACATTATCTTCATGCGGAAAAAAAGATGATACCAAAACAAAAACTGAAGTTAAAACGGACCAGACTGTCACCAAAAATGCCACTGATATTCAGAAAAAAGGCAGGGATTTCTTTTATACAGAAGCTGCCGCAAATAATCTGAAATGTGCAGACTGTCATAGTGACGGCACGAATGATAACAACCCTTTAACAAAAATATTTCCCGATATAAAAGGGGCGAATAAAAGATTATCAACATATTCGGGAAAATACAAAGGTGAAGATGTAAATAAAAATGGAGCCGGTGCTACATTCTGTTATGAAAAATTTTTAAAGAGTAAATCACCCTTAACGACTGATGAAATAGCAATATTAAACGCTTATTATGAGTTCGTATCAAAAGGAAATGAACCCACTGAAATGAAATACGATAATATCGCTCTCCCCGAACCTGATAAAGCAAAGTTAAGAGAAGAACAGTCGAACGTGATTAAACTTTCAGGAGATATTAAAAAAGGCGAAGATGTATTTAATAAAGCGTGTGCTTTTTGTCATGCAGATATTTCAAAAATTAAAAAAGTGCCTAAACTTTTTGAGGAATTCGATGGAGATGCAAAAGGTGTTGCTTTTATGGTTAGATCCGGGAAAAATTTTATGCCCTTTTTTAGTTACGACAAAATCTCTACGCAGGATATAGCAGATGTTACCGCCTATATTATTAGCAAAGTTAAAAAATAAATAATTGATTAATTAATAACTTATACTCTTAAATGTGGGTTCAATTAGGAACTGATTTTAAATCAGATAAAATTAGATAAGTAATAAATAAAATATTATTACAACGATTCCGGCTATTGCAATAGTTGCATAATCTTGTATAACACCTGTTTGCAGCTTTCTCCAGTCAATACTAAGCTTGTCCACGTAGTTGGCTGCTCCGTTAATAAAATTGTCAATAATCTTTATATCAAAAATTCCCCATAAAACTTTATCTGAAATTGTCTTAATAGGTTCCACTACTACTTTATCATATATTTCATCAACGTAATATTTGTTTTTCAGAACATTTCCGATAATGTTTTCCTTTTCGACTAATTCAGGCTTTCGAATATTTCTTGAATGAATATAAAATAGCAATAATGGCCACGGCAACCGACAATACCAATAAAATCAATTCTACAGAAATAGAGTGTTCAGTGTTTGGAAGAATTCCTGATACAACCACGTTTGTTTTCTCAAATACAGGGTCCAGCCAGCGTTCCAATGCGTTTGAAACACCTAAGAAATGCGGTAAACCAATGAATCCACCGATTGCAGATAATATCGCTAATATTATTAATGGAATTGTCATTGTGTAAGGAGATTCATGTGGATGTGTCTTAGTTTCATTATACCTTGGCTTTCCATAAAAAGTTAAAGCAACCAGCCTGAACATATAAATTGCAGTCAGCGCAGCAACGAAAAGACCAATAGCATAAAATAAAACTCCGGAATTAGTGAATGTTTTATATAATATTTCATCTTTACTAAAAAATCCTGATAATGGCGGAATACCGGAAATCGCTAATGAACCAATAAAAAAAGTAATATATGTAATTTTCATTTTGGATTTAAGTCCACCCATCTTTGTGATATCTTGCTCTTCATGCATACCATGTATCACAGAGCCACTTCCAAGAAAAAGCAGAGCTTTGAAAAATGCATGAGTAGTCAGATGGAAGATTGCCACTCCGTATGAAAATGTCCCTAATGCAATAAACATAAATCCTAATTGCGATACCGTAGAATAAGCCAGTATTTTCTTTATATCATTTTGTTTTATTGCTATAGTTCCGGCAATAAAAGCAGTTAGTAATCCAACGATCAAAATAATATTTGATGTGATAGGGGACATTGCATAAAGAAGAGAACATCTTGCGATTAGATACACTCCGGCGGTCACCATAGTTGCAGCATGAATTAATGCTGAAACAGGAGTCGGTCCTGCCATAGCATCCGGAAGCCATACAAATAATGGAATTTGAGCCGATTTTCCAGTCGCTCCAAGAAAGAAAAGAAGAGATATTGCTACTAAAATTCCCGAATCTAAAGGATAACTGCTTAAGTGGCTTAAAAATCCCGAAATCTCAAGAGTTCCAAATGTTGTAAATATTAAAAACATTGCGATTAAAAAACCAAAATCACCAATCCTGTTCATTACAAAAGCTTTTTTCGCAGCTTCACCCGTGAATTTTTTTTCATACCAGAAACCGATTAACAAATAAGAACATAAACCGACACCTTCCCACCCCAGAAATACCAGTAGAAAATTATCTGCGAGAACAAGATTGAGCATTGCAAAAATAAACAGATTCAGATATGAAAAGAATTTATGAAATTCAGGATCACTGTGCATATATCCTATCGAATATATGTGTATAAGAAATCCTACGCCGGTAATAATCAAAACCATTACAATCGACAAAGGGTCAATAAGATATGCAAAATTTATATTTATATTTCCTGAAATTAGCCATGAAAAGTATTTTATGGATATAGATTTTTCCGCATTTTGTAAACCAAGAAAATTAAAAAAAGTTAATACGGCTATTAAAAAGGGGATAAAGACCATTAATGTAGAGAACCATCCGGATATTTTTTCTGATTTTATTTTCTTTCCAAAAAATAAATTAACTATGAACCCAATCAGAGGTAATAAAGTAACTAAATAAAAATATTTTTGCATAGAAATCTATTTTACCATTTTAAAATATTAATATCATCAATATTTATAGATTCTTTGTTTCTAAACAAAGATATAACAATTGCAAGTCCTACAGCAGCTTCAGCTGCTGCCACTGTCATAACAAAGAACACGAATATTTGCCCGTTAGAATTTCCAAGGAATGCAGAAAATGACACTAATGATAAATTTATTGAATTTAACATTAATTCAATACACATGAAAATTACGATAGCATTTCTTCTAATTAAAACACCAATTACTCCTATAGAGAATAATAGTGCGCTTAAAATTAAATAATAGTATAATTCAATCATATTTGAGAAAAATAAACATTTCTATACACAATTAAAATATATTTTTCCCGTTAAGTGAAACTGAATCAATAGAAAATACACCAATTAATATATATTAAAAAATATTTACTAACTAAATATTTTTGTTGGAAGGGGATTAAAATTAAATCTATCATGCAAGATACAAAGAGAATTCACAATTAATATACAATTGACTTTACATAATATATATTATATAACATTTTTATTAACATTTATAAATTAACTTAACTAACTGACTTTATCTTTTCCAATAACATCAGGCTTTTATTCATATTCCTTTTACCTCCGAAAAATTCGGTCACTTTAATAACATTTAAAATCTCTTTATATGTACTTCCAGTATTTATACTCCCTTTGATATGGGAAAATAATTGATGTTCAAAATATTTTGTTGTCAACATCGCTGTATTAATTAGTTCCCTTGTTTTCAAACTTAATCCATCACGTCCCATCACTTTTCCATACCCTTCTATGATCATCCATTCTTTAAGTTCATTGCTTAATCCAGCAAAATTATCCATTAGTTTATTAAAGTTTGATTTATAAATCTTTTGACAATTTTTAACTCCTGATATCCTGTATTTTGGCAGATTAAAATCATGTTTCGGATTTCTAAAACCAATATAAACTTTATTAAATATTTTCATTGATTCAATTGTTACCGGGAAACCGCAAAAAAGGTATGACTGAAGTATTGTTTCATAGATTTTGGAGCTTTTTACACCTCTCCCTTTCATAATTTCTGTAATTACTCGTAAATAGTTGATCTTATAAGATGTTATACAGGACACAAAAAAACACAACAATAAATCTTCATTGTTTATTCTGTTTATAATATCTTTAATTATAACTAAATTCATATTTAAGTAATAAAAATTAAAAACCAAATTTAATCTGATTTGAAATTAATTGACAGGTATATTTTAAAGCATTTTGTACAAAATTTGTTTTTCGGCATATTATGCTTTTTGATTATTTTTATATTAATAGACCTATTTGAGAATCTTGATAAGTTTATAGATAAACGTTTAAATATATCTCTTATCTTTATTTATTATATATATTTTATACCGGAAATCTTAAAGTTAATTCTACCTGTTGGAATGCTTTTAGCTTCACTATTTACAATTTCAAGATTTATTAATTATTCGGAACTAACAGCAATGAAATCTGCTGGTATAGGAATTTACCGTTATCTCTCTCCTATTCTAATTTTCGGATTTATTATTACACTATTTTCTATTTATTTTAATGGATGGGTGGTTCCAAAAACCAATAGATTAAAATTTGCTATGGAACGAGAATATTTAGGAAAAAACCAAATAATTTCTACTATCCCCAATATATATATTCAGGATAATAAAAATAGGTTTATAAATATTGGAATTTATGATAAAACAACAAAATCTTGTCAGCAAGTTTCTATTCAGATTTTTAAAAAAGACTCGCTGAATGTAATGACCGACCGTTTTGATGCCAAAGTCATGCTGTGGGATTCAACAGCAAAAGACTGGAAATTAATAGATCTCTTCCATAGAAAATTTTTAACACCAGAAACAGAAGAATTAGTTTATTCATCCGAATCTTATATTTCCAATATTAGCGAAATTAAAAGGATCAACATTGACCCAGATTTAATTCTCAAGAAACAACTTAAACCTGAAGAACTTAACTTGACTGAATTTAGAGAATTCATAGATAATCTTAGAGGCAGCGGACAGGATATAGCAAGAGCGGAAGTTGACTATTACTCAATAATTTCCTTCCCTTTCGCAAGTCTGGTAACAATTATATTCGGCGTTTCTGTGTCTTCGAATCGCAGGAAGGGTGGTGCAGCTTTACAATTCGGTATAAGTATTCTTGTAAGTTTTATCTATCTTGGATTTGTGAAAATCTCCCAGATTTTTGGTTATAATGGAGATGTAAACCCTGTTTTAACAGCCTGGCTTGCAAATATTCTCTTCTTTATAATATCAGTCGTAAACTTTCTTCGAATAAATCGATAACAACCTCTTCCCTATCATTCAACCATATTAATAATATCGAAAACTTAATTAATTTTTTCGCCTTTATTTTGTGGTAGTTGAAATCCGAAAGGATTTTCTGTCATTTGATTTGCAATTTTAATTTCACCAAACTGATTTTCAAACCTTTCAATATTTTCTTTCAATGCACCCAGAAACATCTTTACATGCTGGGGTGTCATTATAATTCTCGAATGAACACGTGCTTTAGGCACACCGGGAAGTACTCTTGTAAAATCTAATATGAATTCTGCAGGAGAATGTGATATTATTGCCAGATTTGAATATGCTCCTTCAGCTTCTTTCTCTCCTAATTCGATATTTATTTGTTGTTGTTGATTCGGATTCTGTTCTGCCATTATCTTTTGCTTTGTTTAAAAAAGAAATTTACCTAAAATATTACGCAAAAAAAATGAATCTGATTTGTCCCCTTTATAGATTACGGCATTTTATAAAGATGTTGCCTTAGGAACGGGAATCTAAATAATAACATTGATAAACCAAGTTGAATTTTCTAATTTAGCAAAATTAATAATAAAACATTAATGAGTTTATTAGTTATAGGATCGTTAGCTCTTGATACAATTGAAACTCCTTTCGGAAAAAAGGAATATACTTTAGGAGGCTCTGCTACATTTATTTCTACTTCCGCAAGTTATTTCACTGATAAAGTCCGGTTAGTTGGGATAGTCGGCTATGATTTTCCAAAAAAAGAAATTGAATTTCTAAAATCAAGAAATATAGACATTTCCGGATTAGAAATTTCTAAAGATAAGAAAACATTTCACTGGCATGGAGTATATAATACAGATTTAAATACCCGTGAGTCTATTACAACCGAGCTTAATGCTTTCGAGACATTCGATCCCGTTATAACAGAAAAGTTCAGAAAAAGTGAATATATTTGCATTGGTAATGTTGACCCGATAATTCAGAAAAAAGTAATAAAGCAAATTATTAATCCTAAACTTGTTATGGCAGATACAATGAATTTCTGGATTGAAGGAAAGCCTGTCCATCTAACTGAAACTTTGAAACTGGTCGATTTATTAATGATCAATGATTCTGAAGCAAGATTACTTTCAGGTGAACAAAATTTATTTGTTGCAGCTAAAAAGATTTTGAAAACGGGTCCAAAGATACTGATTATCAAGAAAGGTGAACATGGCGCGCTGCTTATTACACCGAATACAATGTTCATTGCTCCTTCATTTCCTCTTGAAAAAGTTTTTGACCCAACGGGAGCCGGTGATACTTTCGCGGGTGGTTTCATGGGTTGGATAACAAAAACGGAGAATATTTCTGATGAAAATCTTAAAACCGCAGTAATCTACGGTAGTGCTATGGCTTCTCTTGCCGTTGAAGAATTTTCCCTTGAAGGTATAAGGAATTTAACCAAGGATAAAATTATGGAAAGAGTATATGAATTTAAAAACCTGATTAATTTTGAAGTTAAAAGCATTTAATGAAACTTAAATTAAAAGGTTTCGTATGAATTTTAAAGATTGTGAAGCTATTGTGCTAAAAGGAATGAAATATAATGAATCCAGCAAAATTCTGTCTCTTTTTACCGAAGATTTCGGTAAAGTGAATTTTTTAGCTAAAGGTGTCAGAAGTATGAAGTCCAACCAATGCGGCGTTTTCGACGATATGAATCATATTAGAATTTTTTTTAATAATAGAACCAATAATAGTTTACAGGTTATAAATAAATCTGAAAATATTAACGTATTTAATATGATAAAAATTAATCTCGATAAACTTGAATATGCCTATAGAATTCTTGAGATAATGAATAATCTTACATATGATTTTGATAGCAGTTCAAAATTATTTGGACTATTGAAAAATGTTTTTTATTTTTTAAATACTGATTTATATGAAAGTCATAATGTTTATATGTTTTTTCAGTTAAATTTCGCAGAAATTTCAGGTATAGGATTGAAATCTCATCCTGCAATAAATTTCCAAACTGAGAAAAAAAATGAAACTTTTTCTGACAAAATGACATTAAATAGATATGAAAGGATTTTTGACGATAAGTTGATAAATATTCTTGGAAAAGAACAAGAAAACATTGAGAATTATAAATTTAATAAAAACGAATCTGTTAGTATCATCAATTCACTTGATGATTATTTGCATCAAAACATCGATTCAAAGTACTTTTTCAAAACAAAACATATTTTTCAAAAACTTAATAGAATTTGATGAATAAATATCTTACTTTTTTTTAAGCTTAAAAAACTAAAAGGAGATAAAAAAAGATGTCGAAAAAACCAATATTTGCGGGTGCTATTCTGATTGTATTTGCTCTTGTAGTTGGAGGACTTTTAATTGCAAATTTCAGCGGACTAAAAGTATTATCTGCAAATACGCAAATTGAATTTAAATCCAATCCACCCATACAAACACCAAAAAACAGTATAAAGGAACTTAATGATGGATTTATAGAAGTTTCAAAAGCTGTAACACCTTCTATAGTTTATATTGATGTATATGGTGAAGTTAAGAAACAGGATGACAAATCGAAAGATTTTCAGTTTTTCTTTGGCCCTGATTTTAAAATGGAAGACCAGCCAATTCATGGAATGGGTTCTGGAGTAATCATAAGTAATGATGGATATATAATGACAAATAATCACGTTGTAGCTGAAGCATCAGATAAAGGAATTAAAGTAGTTCTCACTGATAAACGAGAATTTACTGCAAAATTAATTGGTAAAGATCCAGTTTCTGATATTGCAGTAATAAAAATCGATGCAGATAATCTTACAGTTGCATCACTTGGAAATTCTGATCAGGTTCAGGTAGGAGAATGGGTTCTGGCGATAGGAAATCCTTTAGGATTAAACAACACAGTTACCTCGGGAATTGTATCAGCAATAGGAAGAAACATTCCCGTTTCAGGTGACAGTTATTCAATAAATAACTTCATACAAACTGATGCTGTTATTAATCCCGGGAATAGCGGCGGAGCATTAGTTGATATGAACGGATCTGTAATTGGAATAAATGCAGCAATAAAAACAACAAACGGATATTATCAGGGGTATGGATTTGCAATCCCTATTAATATGGCAAAAGATGTAGCATCTGAACTTATAAAGAGCGGAAAAATCGAAAGAGGATATATAGGAGTATCAATAAAAGATATTGATAGCAAGGAAGCAAAAGGTTTAGGCCTTGATAAAGCAAAAGGAGTCCTTGTTCAAAATGTATTAAAAGGTGGTGCCGGAGATGACGCGGGATTGAAAACCGGGGATGTTATTCTTTCTGTCGATGGAAAAGAAGTTGATGCTGCAAATCAGCTGCAAACTGTAATAGGTTCAAAAAAACCGGGTGAAGAAGTATCGCTTTCTGTTTTCCGTGATGGTAAATCATTTAATCAGAAAGTAGTCTTAAAACCCAGATCGGAATCTAACAATTTGAGCGAAAATCAAGAACCACCAAAAGAAGGCTCAAAAGATACTAAAACCAAATCTTTTGAAAACCTTGGATTTTCTGTTAGTAGTCTTCCTGGAACGGCTAAAAAAGAACTCGATATCGATAAAGGAGTTTATGTGACAAACGTAAATAATTATTCTGAGGCTTTCAACAGGGGTTTACGTCCTGGAATGATTATTCTTGAAGCAGATAAAGCATCTATAGACAATATTGAACAATTGTCAGATATTGTGAATAAAAAATCTAAAGGTGATATTATTGTTTTGAAAGTTATACTTCAGAACAAAGATATCCGATTAATTGCTATTGAAGTTTGATTAATCCAAAAATTCATCTTCCCGGTAACATACCGGGAAGATGAATTTATTGCTTGATATATTGATTTAAATGTATTAAATTAATCTTGATGACTAAAATATTACTAAATATAGTGTTTATTTTGATGTTTCTTTTTGTTGGCTTGAATATATATGCCGGCAATAATAAACCTCTTCATAAAATTCAAGGTGATGGTAACGGGAAAGTCAATGGTCCAAGCGATGATTATAAACTTTTTCAGAATTATCCAAATCCTTTCAATCCTGTAACAAAATTGAGTTATCAAATAAATCAGGAAGGTTTTGTTACTCTCAAAATCTACAATTTAGTAGGTCAGGTCATCAGAGTTATGGTGAACGAATACCAGAAACCCGGTACATACGAATTAGAATTCGATGCCGGCGATCTTTCTACAGGTGTTTATCTGTATAAACTCCAGATAAATGATTTTACATCTGTAAAAAGAATGACTCTCATTAGGTGATAGTAGTTTTACCTGCTTCACAATTTTTAAATTAATTAAAAAAATAAATGATAAAGAATCATATTATTTTAGTTGTATCCACTTTTATTTTTCTGATTAATTCCACTTTATCCCTGGCGCAAGATGATAAACCCGTTATTTTTGATGATTTCACTAAAAAAGATTTAAGCGGATGGATATCAGGTGGATCATTAGAAATTAAATATTCCCATTCGGAAGATAATGCAGAGAATGGGTATGGTGTATTATATACTAAAACAATAATCAAACCCGGAAATTTCATAGGTAAACTTATCAAATATAAATCAGTATTATTTGGTGTAGGAAACTATATTAATCTAATGTTGAAGGGTATTAATAATGATGTAAATGTAAAATTTGCGATAATGTATGATATTGATAACAATGGAACATATAATGATGATAAAGATATACTTCTTGAATCAAAACCGATATCTTTGAATTTTGATGACTGGAAACAGGTGAAAATAAAACTCGACGAAGAAAACTTTAAAATCATTTCAAAATTTAATGATAATTTCTCGGTTGCTGAATCCGAAGCAATAGGTGTAATGTTTGAAATTGAAGCGGGCAAAAATTTTAAAGAATCTAAATTTGAATCCGGATTAGCTTTAATATCGGAAATATTTAATAAAGAAAATTTTATTAGTAAACAGGATTTAACCACAGAAAAAGATAAAAAGTCTTATTTTGACGCTAAGAATTATCCAAATCCATTTAATCCATCAACAACAATCAGCTATTCTTTGCCTAACTCAGGATATATAAAACTAACCGTATATGACAGGATTGGGAGAGAAGTTAAAGTGCTTGTAGATGAAAATAAACAACAGGGTACATATTCAGTTGAATTTAATGCATCGAATCTCCCTAGTGGTATTTATTTTTATAGAATAAAAACAGCCGAAAAAACTGAAGTGAGAAAAATGATTTTAGCGAAATAGAAATATTATGATTTGGAAAAGAGCCTTTTGATGAATTTATCAAAAGGCTCTTTTTATTGCAGCAATTAAAATTATTTAACGAATTATATTCAAATTAATTTCAAAGGCTTTAATTTCTTCAATAAATTTTTCCGGAAGAGGTTCAGATTGATTTGTTTTCGGATTTAAATTGACGCACACTCCCCTACCCTCACAAATCACCTCTTTTGTATTTTCATTTACAATCATCTGCAAAAATTCAAAACTTGATCTTTTAATCCATGAAATTCTGGTATAAATTGTTAAAGTATCATCAACAAATGCAAATGATTTATAATCCAATGAATTATGAACAACTACTGCTTTTAATCCGTCATCAAACATTCCATTCTTTAGTAACCTATAACCAAAGTTTCTCCTGTATTCAATTCTTCCGACTTCTAAATATTCAAGATACACAGCATTATGAACTATGCTTTGCGAATCTATATCGAACGTTCTAACCCTGATTGATGTTTTATGATTAAATTCCTTTATGTCCATAATATAATTTTATATTAAAATAGTAAAATAAATGTAAATGATATATTCATATAAAGATACTAAGTATACCATTAAATATTAATTTTAAAAGAGTTATATTAATAAGTTTTATTAAAATAAATTCAATTCAGGTATGAACAAAATCAAAGTTATTATAATGGGTGCCGCAGGCAGAGATTTCCATAATTTCAACGTCGTTTACAGGAATAACCCCCTGTACGATATAGTTGCTTTTACTGCAACACAAATTCCTTATATAGACGATCGTAAATATCCCGCTGCACTTTGCGGAAAATTATATCCAAAAGGAATTCCAATTTTCCCGGAATCAGAACTATTACATTTAATTAAAAAACATAAAATTAATGAAGTTGTTTTCTCTTATTCGGATTGCCCGTTCAACTATGTCATGACCAAAGGTGCAGAAGTAAATGCTGCAGGTGCTGCATTTAAAATGCTCGGTGGCGAAGAAACTATGGTTAAATCTTCAAAACCTGTTATTGCCGTTGTAGCAAACAGAACAGGTTCAGGAAAAAGTCAGACATCAAGAAAAGTAATAGAAATTTTAATGTCTTTAGGTAAAAAAGCTGTTGCTGTCAGACACCCAATGCCGTATGGAGATTTAGTAAAGCAAAAAGTTCAAAGATTTGCAACAATTGCCGATCTTAAAAAACATAAATGCACCATTGAAGAAATGGAAGAATATGAACCTCATGTTTCCAGAGGAAATATAATTTATGCTGGAGTTGATTATGAAGCTATATTAAGACAAGCAGAGAAGGAAGCGGATGTTGTGGTATGGGATGGTGGAAATAATGATTTACCGTTCTATAAATCTGATTTAATAATAACTGTTACTGATCCTCATCGGCCGGGACATGAATTAACTTACTATCCGGGATTAACAAATTTAATACTTGCAAATGTCGTTGTATTAAATAAGATAGATTCAGCTGCTCCTGAGAATATCGAAATCGTACGAAAAAATATAATGAAATTTAACCCTACAGCAACAATTATTGAAGCCGCTTCACCAATTTCACTCGATAATCCGGAAGATATGAAATATATTAAAGGAAAAAGAGTATTAGTAGTAGAAGATGGTCCAACATTAACTCACGGTGAAATGAAATTTGGTGCTGGAATAATTGCCGCACAAAAATATGGTGCGAAAGAAATTGTCGACCCAAGAAAATATGCAGTTAAATCAATCGATGAAACTTATATAAAATATCCGAATATAGGTACATTACTCCCGGCGATGGGTTACGGACCTCAACAAATCAAGGATTTAGAGACTACTATAAACAGGGTTCCTTGTGATGCAGTTTTAATTGGTACACCAATCGATTTAAGAAGATTGGTAAAGATTAAGAAACCGGCTCCCCGTGTTGTATATAATTTACAGGAAATTGGTAAACCGGACCTATATGATATTATTTCGAAAATGTTTAAAAAAAAGAAATAGAATATTCTGGAATCAAATAAAAAAGGCTGATTTAAACAATCAGCCTTTTTTATATTAATAAATTATTTACTTTACATCATTTTTTTTAACTTCGAGTATTTTTCTTCTGCTTCTTTAAGTTTTTGATTTTCTTTATCTATGACTTCCAGGGATGCTTTTTCAAGAAAATTTTTATTCTCTAATCTCTTTTTCAACCCGAAAATAAAATTTTCCAAACTTACGATTTCCTTATTATATTTCACAGAATCGAACTCATTTTTCAGTTTTGGTTTTTCATTTTTAAACTCGAATTTTACTGAAAAATATTCACCATTTGTTCCCCGGGAATCTGATTCCTTGTGTTGAATAATCACATCCCCGGAATTGTTCAATAATAATTTTAATGGGTTGATTAAAAATTCGACGTTTTCATCTAAAGATGAATTCAAAGGTCTGATAATGATATCATATTCATATTTGTTAATTTCAATATAATTTGCACGTTCATTTCTTGAAGTTGTAACTAAATCTTTGAATATATCAAATAGTTTCTCTGTTTCGGAATTAATTTTGATGTTATTTAATTGAGGGAAATCTACCTTTGATATTGACTCCAATTCTTTATTGCTATTTACCATATGCCATAATTCTTCCGTAACAAATGGAATAACCGGGTGAAGTAGTTTCAGAACTTCTTCAAATATATTCATCGCCCTTTTTACAATTGTTTTAGCTGAATTAGGATAAGCAGAAATTCTAACTTTCGTAAGTTCAATATACCAATCACAAAAATCACTCCAGACAAAGTTGTATAAAGATTTTGTATAATCGTTTAACCGGTAAGAGTCTAAATAATATTCAATCTCCTTAATTGTATTATTATATCTGCTATCAATCCATTTTTCAATGAACTGAATTTCCGGCTCATCGCTTCCAAACTCATCAGAGGAATTTACTTTTGCCTGACTCATCAAAAGAAATCTTCCGGCATTCCAAAGTTTTGTAACAAAATTTCTACCAATTTCGGTATTCTTTTCATCAAACAAAACATCACTTCCCAAGGGAGCAAGATAAACAATTGTAAATCTTAATGCATCTGTCCCGTATTTTTCTATCATCTGGAGTGGATCAGGTGAATTTCCCAGGGATTTTGACATTTTCCTGCCTTTTCCATCACGGACAGTTGAGTGGAAGTAAACATCTTTAAAAGGAATATCTTTCATATATTCCAATCCTGCAATTATCATTCTTGCAACCCATAAAAATATTATTTCCGGAGCCGTGGAAAGAAAATCTGTTGGGTAATAGTATTTTAAATCTAAATTATTATCATCTTTTTTACTATTATCCCATCCAAAGACACTAAATGGCCATAACCAGGAAGAAAACCAGGTATCGAGTACATCTTCATCTTGTTTCCAGTTTTCAATATCTTCGGGAGGAATCGTTTCACAATAGATTTCTCCGGTTTCTTTATGATACCATATAGGAATTTGATGTCCCCACCATAGTTGTCTTGATATGCACCAGTCTCTTACATCATCTAACCAGTGAAAATACGTTTTTGTCCATCTGTCAGGGTGAAATTTGATTTTCCCATCTTTAACAACTTCGATTGCAGGCTTTGATAATTTTTTCATTGAAACAAACCATTGATCAGAAAGGAAAGGTTCAATTGTTGCACCCGAACGTTCGGATATAGAAATATTATGAATGTAATCTTCCTCTTTACTGAAAAAGCCTTTTTCTTTTAATTGAATTAAAATATTTTTCCTTGCATCATTTATTGTTTGTCCTTTAAATTCCAGACCATTTTCATTTATTTTACCTTCTTGAGTAAAGATGTTAATCGATTCTAAGTTGTGTCTTTTCCCTACTTCGAAATCATTTATATCATGGGCAGGTGTAATTTTTAACGCTCCGGTTCCAAATTCAATATCCACATAGCTGTCGAAAATTACCGGTATTTCTTTGTTAACTATCGGCAGTATTACTTTTTTTCCTTTTAAATATTTATATCTTTCATCAGAAGGATTAACTGCAACTGCTGTATCTCCTAGCATTGTCTCAGGCCGTGTAGTAGCTATAATTACCACATTGTTTTCTCCGGATACCGGATATCTTAAGTAATAAAGTTTATCTTTTTTTTCAATGTAACTTATTTCATCATCACTAAGTGCAGTCTGAGATATATTATCCCAATTCACAATTCGTTTTCCTTTGTAGATGTATCCTTTCTTGTATAAATCAACAAAGACTTCCTTTACTGCCTTCGATAGTCCTTCATCAAGTGTGAATCGCTCTCTTGACCAGTCAACAGAATAACCTAGCGTCTTTAACTGCTTAAATATAATACCACCGTATTTTTCTTTCCATTCCCATACTTTTTTAACAAATTCTTCTCTTCCAAGTTTATGCTTTGTTATTCCTTCTTTTTTTAATTCTTGTTCTACTTTTATCTGAGTTGCAATCCCTGCGTGATCCATTCCCGGAACCCAGCAAACTTCATAACCTGACATCCTTTTCCATCTGCAATAAATATCCTGTATTGTGAGGTTTAAAACGTGCCCGATATGTAACATTCCTGTCACATTAGGAGGAGGTATAACAACAGAAAATTTCTTTTTATCTTTTTGAACTACCGATTTATAGACTCCATTTGATTCCCAATTATTTCTCCATTTTTCTTCTATGATGGCGGATTCGTACTTATTTGATATTGACATTCAACTATAGATTATTTTGATTTTTTTGAATTATTTCAACGGCTAATTCTAAATATGCTGTTGCACCTAATGAGTTTATTTTATATAAACATAATGGTTTTCCATAAAAAGTTGCTTCGTTCAGTAAACTTGATGCAGGAATATTAGTCTGTAACATATGTTCTTTATATTTCAATTTTAATTCTCGTTCAGATATTTCTGTTACTTTTAAATTTTTTTCATACATTGTCATAATTATTCCTTCAATACGAATTTCCGGATTAGATATATCTCTCATCAAAGTTATATACTGAAACAATTTATCAATTGCCTCAAGTGAAAGCTGTCCGCATTTAATTGGGATTAAAACCGAATCAGTAGCAGTCAATGCATTTGTTGTGATGCCTCTTAAAAAAGGTGGACAATCAATTATTATAAAATCATAATTATCCTTAATTTTCGATATGGAGTTACGTAAAATTACACGATTTTCAGATGACTTAGAAAATTTTTCATCCAGCTGTATAGAATTAATATTAGAAGGAATGAAGAAAAAGTTTGATAAATCCGTTTTATGAATTGCAAATTCAATTGATTTTGTTAGACTGAAAATATCTGAAATTCCTGCTTTAATATTATCCGGGTTAAAGCCTAATGCGATGCCTGCTGACCCAAACGGATCAACGTCTATAAGTAATGTCTTTTTTTCCATAACAGCAAGAGATGCAGCTAAATTTACTGCTGTTGTAGTTTTACCTACGCCTCCTTTAGGAATACAAATCGAAATTACTTTACCCATTATAGTACCTTTACAGACAATTTAAGTTTATTATCTAAAGTCGCAACAATTTTATCACCTGAGAAAGCTTTTCCAACCCCACGTGGTGTTCCGGTAAAAATTAAATCATATTTTTGAATCGAGAAAATACTTGAGATATATGATACTAACTTATATATATTATGTATCATTAAGCTCGTATTCGTATGTTGTTTTTTAATATTGTTTTGGAGCAAATTTAATTCAAATTTCATCGGACTTATTGTAGGGCTTTTTAAAAGAATATCGGAAACTGGTGCTGAGGATATGAATCCTTTTGAAATCGCCCACGGAGTTCCGTTTTTCTTTGAATTATCCTGAATATCTCTTAAAGTCATGTCTAAACCAACTGCATATCCTAAAATATATTTTTCTGATTCATTTTCGGGAATATTTCGACCATTCCGGGATATAACTATAACGAGTTCTACTTCATAATGCAAATTTTCTGAAATGTATTTATCAGAATATTTGGGAATTTCGACTACTCCCCCATCATTTATTATCGATGAATTGGGTTTTATAAATATAACTGGAAGTTCAGAAATATTAGAACCATTCATTTCTTTGATATGATCAACATAATTTCTTCCAACACAGTATACATTATTAACCTTGATATATTTTTCTGTTTCGTGTATCCTTATTTTAGTCATTAAAATTTTTTTATAAATCAGAATAAAATATTTTATTTTTATTTACAACAGCAAATGGTTTACAATATATTTCAAAACTATTAAAAGGTGTATTCCTTCCTTTACTTTTGAATTTGTTCTTATCTATTTTCCATTTATCGTTTAAACTCAAAATTGTCAAATTTGCTGGTTCTCCGGTTTGAATTTTTATCTCTTTTAATTTTAAAATCTTTCTCGGATTTATTGACATTTTTCTAACCATATTTTCAAACGATATTACTCCGGTTTTCACTAAAAATGTATATGCTAAACCGACAGTTGTTTCCAGTCCAATAATTCCAAAAGGTGCCTTATCAAAATTCAATGATTTTTCTTCGTTAGTGTGGGGAGCGTGATCAGAACATATCACATCTATAGTCTCTTCCTTTAAAGCTTGGAGTATTTTCGTAATATCTTCCGTAGATCTTAAGGGTGGATTCATTTTGAAATTCGTATTCATTCCTTCACATTCTGAATCTGTTAAAATAAAATGGTGAGGACAGACTTCCGCAGTGATTTTAATGTTTTTTGCCTTTGCTTTTTTAATAATATCAATGCTATCTCCACAAGAAATATGCTGGATATGATATTTTGAATTCTTGAAATATTGCATTAAAAACAGATCTCTGGTAATCATGGCAGTCTCACTTTTGCAAGGAATACCTTTAATGTTCAATTTTTTTGTCAAATATCCTTCATTAATATAACCATTTGAAACAAGTTGAATATCCTCACAATGCTGAGCAAACACTATATCGTATTCAGAGGTCTTTTCAAAAACATTCTTCATCACTTCCGTATCCTGAACCCCGTTTCCATCATCCGTAAAAGCAATTGCCCCGGAATCGATCAAATTTTTTATTTCTGAAATTTCTTTTCCAAGTCGATTTTTTGTAGCGCATGCAGAAGGATAAATATCCGTTAAGTAATCCGATGATTTTTCTACAATATATTTAATTGTCTTCTCATTATCGACTGGTGGCAATGTATTCGGCATAGTCAAAACACCTGTAAAACCGCCATTTGCAGCAGCTAATGCACCAGTATATAAATCTTCTTTATTTTCTTGTCCAGGGTCTCTGAAATGGACATGCATATCGAATAAACCGGGAATACATGTTAGAGAATTTGAGGCAACGACATCAGTGTTATCTGGGATATTATTTAATTGTCCTATGAAACTAATATATCCACTTTGAATCAGTAAATCTGTCCTTAAGTTTAATTTATCTGATGGTGAAATGATATGTATGTTTTTAAATAATAAATTCAAAAAGAAATAATCTATAAGTTCGACAGCATATGTATAAATGATTTGTGGGCAATACTGGACTCGAACCAGTGACCTTCCCGATGTGAACGGGACGCGCTAACCAACTGTGCCAATTGCCCATTTTTATGCTGCAATCAGAAAATTCCAAAGAACTGCATCAAGTATTAATATCATTGCTGCACAAATAACAAAAGATTTTATTGTAGATAAACCTACACCTTCAGCTCCACCTTTGGTTTGGAATCCAACAAAACAACCTATAGAAGAAATTGATGCACCAAAAAAAAGAGCTTTAATAATAGCAGCGAATACATCTTTCATTTCAAATGTCTTTCGAAAACCATTTAAATAAACCGCCCCGGGTACATCAAGAAAAACTGCTGCAACAAAGTAAGAACCAAATATTGCAACAGCACTCGCATAAATGACTAATATAGGCATCATTGTTATAGTTGCTACAACCTTTGGCATCGCGAGATACCTTATCGGACTTATTCCCATTGATTCTAAGGCATCAATTTGTTCTGTTACTTTCATCGTTCCTAATTCCGCTGATATAGATGCTCCTACCCTACCTGCTAATACAATTGCTGTTAAAACGGGTCCTAATTCAATAATTATAGCTTTTGGAGTCGCAGTTCCAAGATAACTATAAGAAATCATGCCTTTTATTTGATATGCGACTTGCCAGCTTGAAACTGCTCCTGTAAAAAGACCAATAATTCCTACTAATACCAGTGAGTTGACACCAATATGAACCATTTGATCAACAATCAATTTCCTGTCCTTATATATTCTTGGTAAAAATTTTGTAATTCCCAAAAATAAAGCGGCATACTGACCTAATTCTATCAGGAAGACTTTAAATTTTCTTAGCAATAATAATGTAATCAAAATAGATAAATTTACATTCTTTGAATTTTAACCTGTAATAATCTGTTCCCCATTTTTTTGGAAACTGTAAATACAATCCCTTTATAATCTATTCTTTCGTATATCTCAGGAATATGTCCCGTAACTTGTTGTAAAAACCCACTTAATGTCTGATATTCTTCATTGTTCACAGGAATATCAGAATTAAATTTTTTATTAAAATCTTCGATATTAATAATTGGATTAACTAAATATATTCCTAATTTATCTTTTTCAATATTTTTTGATTCAACATCATATTCGTCTTCAATTTCACCAACTATCTCTTCAATGATATCCTCCAGAGTAATAAGTCCTTCGACACCACCATGTTCATTAACAACAATTCCGGAGTGTAAATGTTTTTTTTGAAATTCTTTAAGCAATTCTCCGATATGCTTTGTTTCGGGAATAAAATAAACCGGTCTTAAAATATCCTGAAGAACTATGATATCACGATGTTCAGATGCACTTATCAAATCTTTCGAATAAATAATCCCAATAATATTATCAATTGATTCTCTGAATACTGGAATTCTGGAATATCCTTCATCAATTACTGTTTGAATTATTTTGTCTCTGGTGTCATCAGCATTTAATGCAACAATACTATCACGAGGAATCATAATATCTTTTGCGCATTTGTCATTAAAGTCAAAAATTTTTTCTATCAACTGGTGTTCTGTGGAATCAATTATCCCCGATTTTCTCCCCTCTTCTATAACTAGTTTAATTTCTTCTTCCGAGTGAATCAATTCACTGTTAGGAACTGATTGAATACCTAATATTCTCAAAATAGTATTGGCAGAAGAATTCAGTAACCAGATAAATGGTTTGAAAATATTATAAAATATTTTCAGTGGGAGTGATAGATACAATGCTATTCTTGTTGGAAATCGAACAGCAATCGTTTTTGGTGCAATTTCACCAATGGTAATAGTCACATAAGTGATAAATATTATTCCTAAAAGAATTGCAACTGTATTGCCTAAGGGCGAATAAATATTAAATTTGATCAGTATTTTTGAAAATAACCCTGTGAATACACCTTCCCCGAGCCAGCCAAGTAACAGATTTATTGAAGTTATTCCTAGTTGAGAAGCGGAAATATATTTGTCGATGTTTTCTTTAAGATTTTTAACAATTTTTGCCTTTTGATTACCACCCTTTATTAAGGTCTCAACTTCAGTCATTCTCACACGTACTAATGCATACTCTATTGCAACAAACAGTGCATTAATCAGTATAAATACTGAAATAACAATTAATTCTAATATAAATGATTGAATCGTAACCATATTATGTAATCAAAATACCTAAATACTCAACCTTCTTCAATTATAAAAACATTCTGATTATATTATAATATGAAATCAGTTAATTTTATAAATTTGTATTTAAGTTTATAAAATATAGATAATTTCAAACAAAAGAATCATGATATTCTTTTCCATTATTGTTTATCATCAAGAATATATTCGGATTTGTCAGGTGAGTACAATATCAAATTAATTATATTAACCTTAATAAAATAGCTGATCTTTTTAATTCCTTTGAGATTTGAAGATTTATGCCACGATTCAATAGCAATATATTTTAATAATGGCTGTAATCCGAGTGCAAATTGCAAATCGCGGGCATATTTTGAATCTTTTTTATTATAGATCTTTCTCAAAGCTTTAATTAATATCGGGGATATTATTTTAAACCAGATAATAAACACTAAAATACCTCTAATAAGCATTAAAAGGACTGAATTATAATTAAGTTCTATTTTTTCCGGAGAAATATAGGTTAATATAAGCAGAGTGATCAGAAAAATATAAAAAATAAATTTAGTTAATTTAAATTTTTTACTTCTCCTTTTTTGAAATACAGCAGATATACCTTTATTTTTGTTAAACTGAATATCCAGATAATACTCCTGATTATTTAGATTTGTGGATAGATTGTTTATGAACCTGATTATAAAAATACTTGAAATAACACCGATAAATATATGAACTAAAAAATATAATCCGATAATAATATAAGAATATTTAACATCTGAAAAAGTATTAACAGAAAATTCTTTAAATATATAATTTATAAATGAATCGATAGATTCCCAAAGGGTCATTCCAAACATTAAAGTCAATGACAGAATCTTTTGCAAAGAAGATAACAAAGAAAATAAAAACCCGAGTATTAAACATTTAATCGGATTATATTTACCACTGAAATAAAATAGTTCTCCAAGTATGGCTTGATAAAAAACAGCGAAATAGGCTAAAGCAGGTGTATACGGACTAATAATCATTTTTACCAAAATTACGACAATTGATGCCTGAATTATTTGCCCTTTCTTGTTTTTGAAAAATACCAAAAGTGAAATATACAATAAGGCAAAACTTCCTATAATTAATCCCGTAAAAGGAATTTTTACTGCATGGAGAATGCCACCAAGGAATGCTTCAGTAAAAGCCCAAAGAGCTATTATTTTTTGTGATGTTGTCGAATAGGATTTTAAGATCATCTAAATAAACTCAACAAATACATTTATAAAATCAATGTAAATTAAGTAATCAAGCAATAATTTAAAATTCCAATTTGTTTTTAGGTAAATATGATTAATCTTTTGAATTGTTTTAAATCTGATAAGAATTTGTAGTCTAAATTAAGTATTTAAACCACTAACTTATAGATTATTTTTTGCTAATATCTGTTTTACACATCCCATTCCCCAACCACAATAATTTCCAAAGCCCGTTTTCTATAAATATTTGATCAATTTCGTCACCAGTCCAATTTGTAGATCAACCATATTTGAAAATTTTTTAAATTATTTAAATCATTTAGAAAATCATTGCGGAATAATCTGCTCTGATTGAATTTGCTTTAATTTCAAATTAAATCTCATAAAATACTAATTAGCGCTGTTTAGCATATAATAATGTACAAAACCGGAATTCACATTAATATACTTACAAGGGAGTGAGATTTCGGAAAAAGGAATGCTTATTTAATAAATCCCGAATATATTAATATATTCGGGATTAAAATATTTTATGGATGGATTTTAATTCTCTTTCAAAATGAATTCATCATATTCAAGTTCAAATCTCAATTTATGCTTCGATTCTTCTATTGCTAATGATAGAAATAATGATTTTATATCAGGGTTTTCTGTTTTGGTAGATAATTTAGTGTATAGTTTGAAAGCGGCTTTTTCTCTGTTCATTGCCAGGATTAATGCATCCTGATAGCTCATATCGCGATTAGGTTTAACTATTACCGTGTAATCTGCTATTTTTAGATCAGCAATTTTTTCATTTGATAATACAAAAATATTTTCTTCTTTAACTTTTATAAGTTTTGCTTTGTGCTTAACTTCTTCTTGTGCAAATTCAATAAATACGGATTGCATTTCAAGGTGCGCCATGCTTTTTGATAAATCGGTATAAAAATCAACCGCTTCCTGTTCCGCTTTTATTGCAAAATCAAGAATATCATCAACAGAATTAAAAATATCCATAGTATTTAAATAATTTATTTTATAAAATATTAATTTTCAAACGATCTAGCAAAATTTTCTTCGAATTTCTTGTTTAAATTATCGCAACCATAGTTAAACATTTTATTATCATCCTCTTTAATGGTATGTTTTAAAGAAAAATATTCATTATTATCCAAATTATTAAATAACAAAGATGATATTTCTATTGAAATATTATTTGTCAAATCAACTCTGTTTTTTATTCCAAATTTATTCATCAAATCTATTAGTTGTTCATATGTTTTTTTAGCTAACTTTGTATCGTATTGCATTTCAAAAGGTATAACATATTTTTGCGTGTTTGAATATGAACCTCCGGTTTCGAATGGGAATGATGCGGGCAATATTAAATCTGCCATTTCGGCTGTTTCAGTTAAAAAATAATCAGATACAACCTTGAATGATGCCTTTGAAACAAGGTTGACCGAAGTTTTTTTATCGATTGAGCAACCTATTGGATCTTCGCCGAAAATAAATAAATTTTTAGTCTTTCCATTTTCAAGTAAATGATAAAGATTTTCATTTACATTTTGAGATAATGAATCAACATGCCATGTTTTTTTCAATCTTTCAATAATGTCATTTTGAGTAATATCAACATTTCCAATCGCAAATCCAGGCGAGATTCCCATATCGAATAATCCTTGTGAATTATTTTTTTCCTTAAGCGATATAAGCCCGCTTGATTTTTTTCCCAACTTTCCTGTAATTAAAGCCAGATTGAATATTTCCCGGCAAGCATTAGAAGATAAATTTTTCTCTGCATAAATAAGAACTGCATTCATTTCAGTATTAAATTCATCCGCAAATTCTATTAGTCTTTTCTCGAAAAATACTCCGGATTTCTTAATAAGTTCATTAAAATCTTCTGATAACAAAGCTTTTTTATATTCATCAAATCCGGTTACATGATCATCAAGAAATATTTTATTTTCGAGGTTATTTGATAAGATATAAAAATTCACTGCTTTAATAAAATAGTAATAAGATTTCAATAAAATAACTTTGTCTGCCCGATTAATAAGTGATGAATTTTCGTTATCGGAAATAAGTTCTATTTTTGCGTCGTTTATAGATTTCGCTTTATTCACCATATAACCTAAAACAGGATTTTCATAATTTATTTCGGAACCTAATAAATAAATCTTCTTTGCTCCCGTAATATCTTCAAATGGTACATTATTTTTATAATTCTCTCTGTAAAAGTCACCTCTGTTTTCGTAATGAAAACTAGATACGTTATTTGTTTTAACTGCTGCTCTTGCAAATTTTTGAATCAGATATAACTCTTCATTAGATAATCTTGAACCTGCAAAAAAAGAGTTTTCATCAGCATTTGATGACTTAATTTTTTCACATATTAGTTTATATGCTTTTTCAAATGTGATTTCTTCAAATTTCCCGTTTATTTTCAGTAGCGGTTTCAATAATCTGGTTTTATCATTCAGGTAACTGTATCCGAATTTTGCAAATCTGCAGATATTTGTATCAGAGTTTATAATTCCATTCTTACCTTCTACTTTCATAAAATAACCACTCTTATGTTTTAATGATATTTCACAACCAATGGAGCAATAGTTGCAAATTGTATCAACATTATCGAGCTCAACAGGACCGTTTTTAAATTTATAATTCTCTGTTATCGCTCCGGTAGGACAAGTTGAAATGCACAAACCGCATGATTCGCAGTCAGTATCTTGTAAACGTTTATCCATACTAGGTGCAACAAAAGTCTCGAATCCCCTGTTAACAAGACCCAAAGCATTTGCATTTACAACTTCTTTACATATTCTTATACATCTTGAACAAAGAATACATTTGTTATTATCAATTTCAATATATGGGTGTTCAAAATTTACTTCATACTTTTTAAATTCTCCTTTAAATTTCTTTTGTTCAACATTATATTCCGTAGAATATTTTTTGAGATCGCAGGAATAGTATTCAGAACAACCACACTCGAGACATCTTAAAGTTTCATCATAGGCAGCTTTGTCAGAATATCCTAATTCCACTTCATCAAAGTTTCTACGTTTTGTTGGATCCAATGTTGGCATTTCTTCACGAATTTGCTCTACATATTTTCCATTATAATCATTCGTTGTTTGTTTCTCGAAATTGTCTTTTTTACTTATAAATTCAAATTTCTCGCCAATGATAGCATTTTCCGATAAAAACTGGTGACAACTGATAGCTGCTTTTTTACCCTGAGCAATTGCTTCAATGAGTGTAGCTGGACCCGTTACTGCATCACCAGCTGCAAATATATTTTTGACAGATGTTTGTAATGTTTTTTTATCGGCATCAATATCTCCCCATTTATTTATCACTAACTTATTATCAGAATATTTGTTTATATCATCAATAAAATTAACATCGGTTTTTTGACCTATCGCAGCTAAAATATAATTCAGTTCAATATCAAATTCTGAATCATCAACCTTAACCGGTCTTCTTCTTCCTGAAGAATCCGGTTCTCCCAATTGCATTTTGAAACAAGTCAGTGATATTAATTTACCCTTGTCATCAACATTGATTTTAGCAGGTGCGGTTAAGAATAAATACTCAACCCCTTCCAATTTAGATTCGTGAATCTCAATCGGATTTGCTGGCATTTCTTTTTCAGTACGTCTGTAAATTATAAATACTTTTTCAGCACCACAGCGTAAAGCAGTCCGGCAGCAATCCATTGCTGTATTTCCGCCACCAATCACGGCAACTTTTTTTCCTTTAAAATTATATATTTTGCCGGTCATTTCCATTGATCGTAAAAAATCAATTCCTGATAGAACATTTTCAGCACTATCATTTTCACAACCAATATTTGTACCTTTCTGAGAACCAACTGCAAGTATTATTGAATCATAATTGGTTTTAAGATCTTTAAAACTTAAATTATCACCTAATCTTATTCCATAATTGATATTGACTCCCATTTCTTTCATTGTTTCAACTTCAGTGTCAATAATATCATTTGGAAGCCGATAAGATGGAATTCCATAACGCAGCATGCCACCCGGGTTTGGACTGGATTCAAAAATTTCTACGCTGTGTCCTTGTAATGTAAGATAATATCCCGCAGAAAGACCACCTGGACCTGCACCAATCACAGCAACCTTTTTCCCTGTATCGGGATTTTTCTCTTTTATAAATTTTTGATCCGAAGCGAAGTCTTTATCAGTTGCATATCTTTTCAAATAATCAATTCCTACGCCGACTCCTTCGACAAGATTTCTTCTGCAAGCCGTTTCGCAGGGCCTTACACATACTCTTCCGCATATTGCAGGAAGCGGATTTGTTTGTTTAATTAATCCAACAGCGTCCGAATATAACCCTTTATTTATTAAAGAAATATAACCCTGTACATCTACTCCTGCCGGGCATGTTTGTTTACAAGGAGCTGTACAATCTGCATAGTGGTTACTCAATAAAAGTTCAAGTGCCGATTTTCTGGATTTGCGTATTTTTTCATTATCGGTTGTGATTTTCATACCATCTGCAATTTTAGTTGAGCAAGCAGGTTGAAGTCCCCTCATACCTTCCACTTCCACAACACAAATATAGCAAGATGAGAAAGGTTCAAGCCTTTCATCATTACACAATGTAGGAATTTCTATCTTATTACGTTTAGCAAGTTGTAATATCGTCTCACTTCTTTTTCCGTCAACTATTTTACCGTTTAATATGATATTTAATTTATCCATATAATATAATAAGAGTCTTTCTTTCTTTTTAATTAATAAATTTTTATTGCATCAAATTTACATTTTGAATAGCATTCACCGCATTTAGTGCAAATTTCCTGTTTGATAAAGTGAACAACTTTCTTGTCACCTTCTATTGCATTTACAGGGCATCCTCTTTTACAAACCACACATCCGACACATTTTTCTTCGATTACTTCATATGTAAGCAGCTTCTTACAATTTAATGCCGGGCACTTTTTATCTCTAATATGTGCTTCGTATTCATCACGGAAATATTTGATTGTCGTCAAGACAGGATTAGGAGCTGTCTGACCGAGGCCGCATAATGAACCATCTTTTATATTTACAGATAGCTCTTCTAACAATTCAATATCACCTTGTTTACCTTCACCCTCAGTGATTCTGGTTAGTATTTCAAGCATCCTCATAGTTCCAACTCTGCAAAAAGTGCATTTCCCACATGATTCCTTCCTTGTAAAGTCAAGAAAATATCTGGCAATATCCACCATGCAAGTTGTTTCATCCATTACAACCATACCCCCGGAGCCCATAATTGCCCCCGTAGCATTTACAGAATCATAATCAACGATCGTATGTGATAAATATTCAGGAATACAACCTCCTGAGGGACCTCCTAACTGGACGGCTTTGAATTTTTTATCATCAATTATTCCGCCGCCTAGCTTGTAAATAATATCTTTTATTGTCATTCCCATGGGAACTTCAACCAATCCCCCATTTTTTATTTTTCCTGTTAATGCGAAAACCTTAGTGCCTTTACTTTTCTCCGTTCCATATTTTGCATATTCTGAAGCTCCATTAATGATTATCCAGGATATATTTGCAAACGTTTCAACATTATTAATGTTAGTAGGTTTTTTCCATAATCCTGATACCGCAGGAAATGGAGGTCGTTTACGAGGCATACCTCGTTCTCCTTCTACAGAAGCAATCAAAGCAGTTTCTTCACCACACACAAAGGCTCCTGCACCTTCTTTAACATATATATCAAAACTGAATCCTTCGATGCCTAAAATATCTTCTCCAAGAAATCCACTTTCCCGGGCTTGTTCTATTGCGATATTTAATCTCTTTACAGCCAAAGGATACTCCGCTCTGCAATAAATTACACCGTTTGATGCACCCGTCGCATACGCTCCGATAATCATGCCTTCTAAGACTGAATGCGGGTCTCCTTCAAGAACCGAGCGATCCATAAATGCTCCGGGATCACCTTCGTCTGCATTGCAAATGATATATTTGTCATCTGAACGGCTATTATTTGCAAATTTCCATTTTAAACCCGTTGGGAATCCCCCGCCTCCTCTTCCTCTCAAGCCTGAATCGAGAATAATTTTAATGACATCCTGACTACTTATTTTTTCATCAGCTATCTTTTTTATTCCTTTGTATCCTTCTCTTTTAATGTAATCCTCAATAGATTCAGGGTCAATATACCCGCAATTCCTTAATGCAATTTTCACCTGACCTTCGAAATAGTTTTTGTCAGGAGTTTCAAATAAATCAGATTTTACGACATATTCTTTTATAGGAGCAAAATTTAAAATATGCTTTTCTACTATTTCATCTGCTTTTTTTATATCAACATTCCCATATAAATATGAACCACTTTCATCAATAATTTCTACCAACGGTTCTCTGAAACACATTCCGATACAACTGGTTTTCTTAAGTTCGATGTCCAAGTTATCTGTTTCCTTTATACGCAATAATTCATCATATACCTTACCCGCACCTGCTGCTAATCCACAGCTTCCCAATCCTACTATGACTTTCGTTTTTTCCATCTATTAAAATTTTATTTGCCGAATTCTAATTATTAATAACTTAATTATTTGAAAAATTTATTTGTGGTTTATTTTTATTTTCCATCTTTTCTTTTCTATTAATTTCTTTTACTACATCAACGGCTTTTTTTCCATTTAATTTTCCGTATGTTTCATTTCCAATCATCATCACGGGTGCTAATGAGCAGCATCCAAGACATGCTACAGTTTCCAGTGTAAAAATTCTATCTTCAGTGGTTTCCCCATCTTTGACGTTTAAAAAGGTTATCAAATCCTCTGTGACCTTTGTCGCATTCTGAACATGACAAGCTGTTCCATGACAAACCCTGACTATGTGTTTTCCAACCGGTTTAAGTCTGAATTGAGCATAGAAAGTTGCTACTCCATACATATCATTTATCTTTAAACTCGTTTCATTTGCAAGTTTTTCAAATGCTTCAGTAGGTATATAACCATATAAATTTTGTGCTCCCTGAAGTAAAGGAATTAAATTTCCTTTTTTGTTCTTGTATTTCTTAATTAAAGGATTCAACAAATCCAGATTAACATCTGAGTTCATAATCTTTTTTTTCTCTTCTTTAGGATGTATTCTGGCTATTCTCATAAGAATAAATATTTTTTAGTTTTGATTTCAAAATTATAGAAATGAATAAAAGATAGAATTAGACTATTAATTATAACTCTAAATCTTATAAATAAAACTGAATTGTTAAAATCTGTATATACTATAAAAAAAGTTAACACATTAATTTAAATTGTTGATAGTTTCTTGTATATTGCATTTGCCGCTATTCTTCCCGCACCCATGGCTTGTATAACTGTTGCAGAACCTGTTACGATATCTCCTCCGGCATAAACATAAGGTTTCGATGTCTCATTTGTCTCAGGATTCACTTCAACATAGCCCCATTTATTTCTTTTAATATCCGGAGTTGTCTGGAATAATATAGGATTCGAAGAAGTTCCAACTGCTACAACTATTAAATCACAATCAATTATAAAATTTGATCCTTCTATCGGTATAGGTCTTCTTCTACCCGATGAATCAGGTTCACCCAATTGCATTCTTATGCATTCCATTCCTTTAACCATATTCTGGTCGGTTCCTAAAAATTTTACCGGGTTAGTCAAAAGCATAAATCTTATTCCTTCTTCTTCCGCATGTCTAACTTCTTCATGTCTTGCTGGTAATTCCTGTCGGGATCTTCGGTAAACAATCGTTACTTCGGTAGAACCTGTTCTTATTGCTGTTCTTGCAGAATCCATGGCAACATTACCACCTCCGATGACAACAACTTTATTTCCTCTTGGCTTTGGTGTATCATATTCCGGAAATTTATAAGCTTTCATCAGATTCATTCTTGTCAGATATTCATTTGATGAAAAAACATTTCCGAGATTTTCACCTTCAATATTCATAAACACAGGCAATCCCGCACCAACTCCGATGAAAACAGAATCAAAATGCTCTAATAGCTCATCAACAGTGATAGTTTTTCCGATAATATGATTCATTTCTATCCGGCAACCTAATTCTCTTAAATAATCAATTTCAAATGACACTATAGATTTTGGAAGTCTGAATTCAGGAATTCCGTAAACCAATACCCCACCTGGTTCATGCAGAGCTTCAAATATCGTAACCGAATATCCACGCTGTTGCAAGTCGGCTGCGACGGTCAGACCGGCAGGTCCTGAACCTACAACTGCAATTTTTTTGTTCAATTTTGTTTTTATAACAGGAATCTTCACAAGTCCCATTTTTCTTTCATAGTCAGCAATATACCTTTCAAGATTCCCTATTGCAACAGGTCTATCTCTTGTTCCCAAAATGCATACTGCTTCACACTGACTTTCCTGAGGACATACTCTTCCGCATATCGCAGGTAATACATTTGTTTCTTTTATCTTCTTAGCAGCATCATCAAATTTTTCTTCAGCAATTAACCTGATAAAATTGGGAATATCTATATTAACCGGACATCCCGTTACACATTTAGGATTTTTACATTGTAAACATCTGCCGGCTTCCAGTTGTGCCAGTTCAGATGTATATCCATAAGGTACTTCATTATAATTTGCAGTTCGTAATTTCTGATCTTGTTCGGGCATTTCCTGCCTGGGAATTTTAAGTTTTATCTTGTTTTCATCTGCTTTTGTTAATCCGTGCCATTCACAGCCATTTTTCATGCAAAAATAATACGGGATCAATTTTGAAAATGCTGTAATAATCATCTCCGAAACCTGAGAACCGCATTCACCACATTTAATTTCGGAAACTACCAAGCTTTTTTTACATCTTGGACAAATCAAGTCATCAATGACATCACCGGATTCGATAGGAATGGTAGACTCGATATCAAATACATCAAGATAAGGACTAAGTTTTAAATCAATTTCCTGTTCTTTATATTTTCCTTTGAATGCTAAATATTTTACATCTTTTCTTTCGTAATTGAATGTATTTCTGCAATGAGGACAATAAGTATTTAAGTAAGTTTTAAACTTAAGATATTTTATATCGTGCTCAATCATTATCTATATCTATTATTTATATTTATTATCGGATTGAGAATAGTAATGAGTCTTTTTCATCTTTTAAATACATAGAATTTCTTTTATCTAATTCATCAAAATCGACTTCATGTCCGTCAAAATCAGGACCATCAACACAGCAAAATTGTGTTTTATTATTAACAGTAACTCTACATCCACCGCACATTCCGGTACCATCTATCATCACAGGATTCAGGCTTACCATTGTTTTCATATTATACTTCTTCGTGAGTTTACATATATTTTTCATCATAGGAATCGGACCTATTGCATACACTAGTTTAATATCATATCTTTCATCGAGGTATTTTGCCAGAGGTTGAGTTACAAAACCTCTCTCTCCCCAGCTTCCATCATCTGTACAAACAACAATTTCATCACACATAGCAGTCATCTCATTTTCAAGTATTAACAAGTCTTTTTCTTTTGAGCCTATTATACCAATTACATAATTTCCTGCTTCTTTAAAAGCTTTAGTTATATGATGTAATATCGCAACACCTGTACCTCCTCCAACCATAACAACTGTTCCAAGCTTTTCAACTACAGCGGGTCTCCCTAATGGACCTACAACATCTTTTAGAAAATCTCCGGATTTTAGAGACCTCATTAAAGCGGTTGTTTTACCAACTACTTGAAATATTAATGTTATTATTCCGGCAAATTCATCTTTATCGGCAATTGTCAGCGGAATTCTTTCTCCGGTTTCATTCACCCTTACAATTACGAATTGTCCTGCTTTCGCTTTTGCTGCGATTTTTGGAGCACTAACATCAAATCTGATAATAGATCCCTTCGCCATTTCCTGTTTGCGGGTAATTTGAAACATTGTATATTTAAATTAATTAAGAATATTCATTTACCAATCGTTACTATCTTCAAGTTTTATTTCGTTAATATCGTCTTCACTTAATCCGTGCCATCTGCATCCTTTTTTGGAACAGATATAAAAATCTATAAGCCTCAACCTTGCACCAATCGATATCAGGGCTGTTGGTGAACCGCATTTCTCGCAGCCTTTTTCTTTTACCATCAAACTGTGATCACAATGAAAACATTTTAAGTCTTTTACTTGTTTATCTTCAGCTAAGAAAACTGTAGATTTCGATGAAAAAACGTTTAGATAAGGACTTAGCATTACATAATCCGACTTCATCTTTATCATTAATGATTTTTAGTTTTAAAACATCGGTTTCTATAAGTGTTCTTTTGCAATACGGACAATATGCCTGAAGGAATGCCCCAGTTTCAATAATTTCCTGATCTTCTTCCTCAGGAGTTTTTTCTACTAGTATAGATTCAAGTGGATAATCATGAGGTTCAATATGGTGCGCTTTGGAAATGTACCCGTATTCCTGATAAAATTTCCTCAAAGCATTGGACAAATCTTCAAATTCAATAAGGTGATTTTTACACCCTTTTCTGGAGCAAACCGATACTTTCCCTCCCATATCCAGATTAAAATCGAACATTGGTGCTTTGCAAACTCTGCATTCAACATCACTGTTAATATCCTTATTACATTTTGGACAAATAAATTTTGCAACATCATCATTTTGGATATCAATATCGCAACTATAATTATAACTGCCGTATATTGAACTGAGATTTATTAATCCGGCTTTATTGCCAATTTCAATTTTAAGCTTTATACTTGGCTCGTTATCGACGAGGTTATCTTCGTCCATAAATGACTCACCGCATAATGGACATTTTACGCTTAGAGAAACAAAATTAAACATGTATCTCTCCTTTTAAATTTATGCAAAAATAATAAATATATATGTAAATATCTTTATTTAATTTAATATATTGAATATCAATTTATAAATTAACTCGCATTCTCGCATCCAATATTTTGCTTCTTTTACGTTCGCCGGATACAACGAATGGATTTAAGTCAATTTCCTCAAAAACCGGAAAATCCTCAACTAATTTTGATAATTTTACAATACATTCTACGATATAATTAATATCTGCTCCCTTATTTCCCCTCATACCTTCTAATACTTTATAACCCTTCAGAGATTTTATCATTTCCATTGCGTCAGTCTCATCAAGACCCTTTAATCTGAATTTTACATCCTTTAACAATTCTACCATAATTCCTCCCAAACCAAACATAATAAGATGTCCGGCGCTTGGATCTTTTACAACTCCGAGAATAGTTTCTGTACCTCCTTTGAAATATGGTTGAATTAAATAACTTTCTAATTTATCGAATAAATTTTTCGATTTTAAACTTTCACTAATCTCATCAATTGCATTCTCTAACTCTTTCTGGTTTTTTAAATCAAGCTTGACACCTCCTATGTCAGTTTTATGAATCAGTTCCTTCCCTACCGATTTTAAAACTACCGGATATCCAATTTTATTTGCACATTCAATTGTCGAAGTAATATCTCCCAATGTATATGTATCTATTATTGGTAAATTATAAGCTTTTAATATTTTATAAACTAATTCAAAATCGAGATAGAAGTCACCTCTTTTTGAAATAGTGCTAAATATTTTTTCAACTTCTTTTTTATTTACCGAGAATTCTGCTTTTTTAACACGTTCTCTAATTTTATATTCATTATATTTTATCATCTCTCCCAAAGCCCTTGCTGCCGATTCCGGGTATTTGTATATTGGAGGATGAACCGGAGCAAGCTTTTGTAACTTCGGAATATTTTCATCCTGTGACATTATCACAAACAATACTGCTTTGTCAGAACTTGAAATTGCTTTATTGACTTCAGCCATTATCTCAACCGTATCATGCATCAGTGGTGGTCCCATTATAACAATTAAAGAGTCAAAGTTATCATCTTCAATCATATATTTAGCAGCTTTAGCCCACATATCTGCTGAAGCAGGCGGTAATAAGTCAACAGGGTTATGCAAAGATGCTTCAGGAGCGGCAAATTCCATTATTTTCTTCTTAGCTTCATCTGACATTTCGGGCACCTCCAGACCGTTTTGTGCACATTCATCTACACATAATATCGCCGGACCTCCCGCATTTGTAAGTACTCCAACACGTTTCCCCTTGGGGTTATTTGCCTTATCAAATGCTTTCGCTAAACTAAACATTTGTCCCACAGTATAAACTCTAATTGCACCTGATTGCTCGATTAAAGCATTTGCAATTGCATCTCCGCTTGCAAGTGCTCCGGTATGAGAACTTGCAGCTTTCATTCCAGCGCTCGTTCGGGCTGCTTTTATGATAATTACAGGTTTTGATTTTGTTATTTGCTTTACAATTTGTGTAAACTGAATCGGATTTGAAAACGATTCAAGATAAAGTGTTATAACTTTTATATCATCGTTGTTTTTCCAGTATTCAAGAATATCATTTTCTGTAACATCAGCTTTATTTCCTATACTTATAAACTGCCCCATTCCGATATCATTCTGCTGAACTGTTTTTAGAACTGCAGCTCCAAGAGCGCCGCTTTGTGAGCAGAATCCTATCCCTCCATTGTGAGGCTCGACCATTACAAATGTCCCATTCAAGCTGACACCCGGCTTTGAATTAATAATTCCCATACAGTTCGGACCTACAAGTCTGATATTATATTTTTGTATTTTATCTAAAAGTTCATTTTCTAATTTCTCACCTTCTGACCCGGTCTCTTTAAAACCGGCTGTAATCAGAATAACGGAATTAATATTTTTTTTATAACAGTCATCTATAGCAGTTAATACCAAAGCTTTAGGAACCATTATTATTGCAAGGTCTATTTCACTATTTACATCTAATACGTGATTTATAAGCTTTTAGTGTATTTACTATATCTGCTTTAGGATTTATTGGAAATATCGCTCCATTGTAATTAAACTTGAGTAAATTTCCTATTAATTCGTAGCTTAAATTACCCGGTTTAGAAGAAGCTCCGATAATTGCAATTGATTTTGGATAAAAGAAATTATCAAATGAATTCATATCAGGTAAGAATTAATTTTCGAGTAGTAAATAATCAATAATTTAAATATCAAACCTCATTTAATTATATAAAAATAGGTTTTATTTTAAACAAAAAAAATGAAGATTTTTAGCAAATTGATTATTTATGAGTTTAAATGAAGTCAGATAATTATACCATTTACTTGCAAAAACTGACGAAACTCGATTAGGAATGGAAGATTATTTTTTTTAGCATCCGGTTGTTTAATATCTATACAAATCTCCATTGAGATACTTTAATCCTGAATCACAAATAACTGTAACGATTTTCTTTCCCGGGTCCGATAATTCTTGCTCTTTGAATTGCCGCCCACACATTTGCTCCGGATGTGGTTCCTCCAAATATTCCTTCCAATCTTGCCAGTTTTCTTGCAGTTTCATAGGCATCTTCATCCGATACGGCCATTATTTCATCTGCCAGGTCCAATCTGCAGATACGACGGCACGAATCCTGCTCCAATCCCTTCTAATTTGTGAGTTCCGGAGATATCACCACCTGAAAGAGAACGAACATTCAACGGTTCGATAGGAATGCATCGAATATTTGGTATTTCATTTTTAAACACTTCCGAATTTCCGGAAAAACATCCACCGGTCCCAACTCCTGTTATAAATTCATCAATGTTATTTCCAAGAACATCGATGATCTCTCTTGCCATGTCATGATATGCATTCCTGTTGTCAACATTGTTAAACTGGTCAGTCCAGAAAGTATTTGGTTCTTTTGCTAGTTCTTTCGCTCTCTCAACCAAAGAGTCAATAAGTTTTGCCGTAATTAAACCATTATCACTTGGAATTATTTTCGAGATCGGCTCCAAATGCCCGCATTGTCTGAAGTTTTTCTTCCGCAAAAGCATCTGAGGAGACGAAGTGTGCATGGTAGCCTTTGATTGCACACACCATTGCAAGGGAACTTCCCGTACTTCCGCCGGTGTATTCAACCATCGGTTCCGCCGGGTTTAAGCTCACCTCTCCTTTCAGCTCCTTCAATCATCGAGAGAGCCATCCGGTCTTTCATGCTTCCGGTGGATTCGCCCCTTCATACTTTACATATATTTCTCGCACGATCGGGCTTAAGTATTAATCTTTCCAATTCTTCCATGGAGTAATACCTATTACATTGATTTCTAATTATTGGTTTTTTAAGTAAACACAAAACTACAAATTAGCTCTATATTTTACGATATAATTAGATGATAATAAATAATTTCTATTAATTCCGGATGAAATTCGAAAAAGCATTTTTTATTTTAATTTTACCCGAGCAGATCCAGCTCCCATTGTCGGTGTCCAATACAAAAGAACCAGTCTTTACTTCCTTAAGCGTTTAAATTACCTATAAAGTCATCGAAGTAATCGAATGTCACAACCGCCATATTTAAACTCACTAGTCAGGATCCTCATCAAGTCCTCCAGGAGCCTGTTAAAACACCGTCAAGCGATATAAAAGAGAGTAAAATTGTTTTCTCAAATTTATTCTCCTTTATATGCTTCTTCAAGTTTTGCAATATCAAATTTTTTCATTTTGAGAAATGCTTCCGTAACTCTAGCTAACTTATCTTTATCATTTTCCTTCATCATTTTGCTCATTGCATTCGGAACAATCTGCCATGAAATCCCATATTTATCCTTGAGCCATCCGCATTGTTCTGCTTTCGGATCAGCTGAAAGTTTATCCCAGTAAAAGTCAATTTCTTCTTGTGTATCACAATTAACAATGAAAGAGATAGCTTCGTTAAAAGAAAAAGAATGCTCATAAGCACTATCCATAGCACCGAACTCATTGCCAAGAAGTGCAAATTCTGCAAATTTAATAGTTCCTTCTTTATCAGGTTCCTCATTATTGTTATATCGAATAATATTAAATATATCGGATCCTGAAAACATCGAAGTCCAAAAATTAATTGCCGCTTCCGCTTTTCCGCACATTCCACCTGTAAACATTATAAAGGGATTAATTTTCTGTGTAATATCTTCATCTTTAAAATGAACTATTTGCCAAGATAGTCCATATTTATCCTCAATCCAGCCGAATCTTTCGCTGAATGGATATTCTCCGAGTTCCATAAGAACTTTTCCATTTATATAAAATTTTTCCCAAATAAAATCAACTTCAGATTTTGATTTACAAATAATGAGAAATGATATTGCCGGATTGAACTTAAAAAATGGTCCTGCACTTATTGCTTGAAATTCTCTACCCAAAAGTATAAAGGTAACTATGTCAACTGAACCGGAAGGAGTATTTTCAAGCTTAGTTATATTATTTATTTTCGAATCTTTTCCAAAAACCGAAACGTAAAATTCTGCAGCTTCGACAGCCTCATTGTCATACCATAAATGAGTTGTGATTTTTGGCATAATTATTTCTTCATTTCCGGCTGTAAAATGCTTACTCTGTTTCCTTCTGAATCTGTAAATGCTACAAATTGTCCAACTCCTGGTATCATCATCGGTTCTCCAATAACTTTACCACCCGAATCTTTTACATTCTTTATGGAATCATTAATATTTTCCACAGATATAACAAAAGAAGGATATTGTGACTGTTGAGGACTTTTAGGGTAGAAACCTCCGTTAATAGCCCCGGGAGTTTTAGGCATTTTATTTTCATCGAGTTCTGAAGTTACTGCTATAATATAATCACCCATTTCAGGTCCCATCTTCTGCATTTGCCATCCGAAAGCATCATTGTAAAATTTTATCAGCCTTTCATTATTTTCATAAGGCATTTCGAAATGTACCACCGGATTAAATTTATTCATCTTATTTGACTCCTTTTAGTTAATTTTTATAGTTTTAGAAAATTTATAAATATCATATTATCAGATTTAACAAATCCTCTTAACTCAAAGTTTCATTGAATTATTTTACAATTTCACGTACCCTATTTTGAGCACAAATCGAAAAATGCATTGCTCAATATGAAAATATAATTTGGTTATTTAATCAAACTTTGATTGTTTTCCATTTCCCGCGTGAAAAGAGCCAAAGTGTAAACAAGCCAACTGCGGTTTCCGATATGAAGACACCCCAGAATACTCCTGAATACTTCCAGTTAAGAGGAATAGCTAAGATGTATGATAAAGGTATTTGTATAAGCCAGAAAAAAACCAGGTTAATCTTTGTCGGTGTTTTTGTATCACCGGAACCATTGAAAGCTGATATTGATACCATCCACCATCCATAAACAAAGAAAGAATAGGAAAGTATGCGAAGCCATTCTGCTCCAATATTACTCACTATTTTATCGGGAGTAAAGATATTCATTAATGTCTCATTAAAGAAAAAAAATATAACTGATACACATACTAAAAATATCATGTTATAGAATCCGATTTTCCAAACTGAAGATTCAGCGCGTTCCGGATTTAATGCACCAAGATTTTGTCCTACAAGGGTTGTTGCTGCATTTGAAAGTCCCCAGGCAGGCATCATCATAAACATCATAATACGTACGGCTATCGTTGCTCCTGCGACCGCTTCACTGCCAATACCGGAAAGAATACGCATCAGAAAAATCCACGAAGTCATCGCCACGATCATTTGCCCTATTCCCCCAATTGAAGTTCTAACAATATTTAAAAATATTTTCATATCAAAATATAACTGTGATAATTTTATACGTATATGTTTTCCTCCTTTAAAAAGTGTCCAGATTTGTATGAGTACTCCGATTCCCCTACCGCAGTTGGTTGCAATGGCAGCACCTTGTATTCCAAGTTCCGGGAAAGGACCCAATCCGAATATTAAAAGCGGTCCAAGTACAATATTTAACGCATTTGCAATCCAAAGAACACGCATAGCTATAGCAGCATCTCCTGCTCCTCTGAATATAGCGTTAATAACAAAAAGAAGTATGATGATGACATTACCTCCGAGCATCCACTGTGTAAATCGATAGCCATAACTGATACTCCATTCATCACCTCCCATTAATATGAGGAAATCTTTAGCATAAAAAATTCCGGCTATAGAAAAAGGAATCGAGAGCATTATACCAAGAAATATTGCCTGAACGGCTGATAACCCGGCTTCTTCAAAATTTTTTTCACCTACTCTTCGCGCAATTATTGCAGTTACTGCCATTGCAAGTCCCATTGCTACGGAATATAAAAGGAATAAAAAAGTCTCCGTCAATCCCACCGTTGCTACAGCCGAAGGACCCAGTTTACTGATAAAAAAAATATCAACTATAGCAAAAGTAGATTCCATAAATAGTTCTAAAATCATAGGTACTGCTAACAGAAAAATTGCTCTATTTAGTCGAATTTGTGTATAATCAGCCTCTGTGCCTCGAATTGCATCTTTAAGCGTGCACCAAATTGAACTTTTTTCTGTAATTGTATTCATATTTTTTTTAAAATATTATTGCCAATTTTATCATACAACAATTATTTAGAGATTTTCGGTAAAATGTTTATACCATTTTCTTTACTTGTACAAATTAACAAATTTTTAATTGTAGTAGTTCTTATATTTAACCATTAATTATATTAATGAAAAGTTTATATTCTTTAAATATTTTTTAACTTAATTTGTCAGCTTCAAGTTTAAGTTATTTTTAAAAGAATGGGAAGAATAGAATTAGATATCTAATTTTGTAATTAGAGTAAATGATACCCTAAATTTTTGAGCTAGCGAGGGGAGTCGAACCCCTGACCTGCGCATTACGAATGCGCTGCTCTACCAACTGAGCTACGCTAGCTTATCAATTAAAAATTATAAATTAAGAATTAAAAATAAATTGCTTTTAGATATTCTTTTTACTTGTCATTATAATACTACTCAAAATTCTGGAAATCTCATCACAGTCGTAATAAATTGAATTAAAATGATTTTGTTCAATATAGTCACATTCAAAAAGTAATTTAAGCCAATATTTAGTTTCTCGTGCTTCTTTGTAAGCAATTGTAAGAACATTGATAAAATCTTTCCTTGTCCTACCTCCAATTGCCTCCTCAACATTTGCTCCAATTGAAGTTCCGGATCTTAGAACCTGTTTAGAAAGGATATATTCTTTCTTATCTTCATTTAAGAACTTATAAAGTTTAACTATTCTTATCGCAAATTTAAAAGTTTTATCAAGAATAACATTATTTTCTTTCATAAAACTCTTTGAAATTTAATAATAATTATTCTTAATTTATAATTCTAAATTCTTAATTGAATCAGGTTCCTGCTGAAAAGTCATCGTTATACATAATCTGGTCTTTTGTCAATTTATCAATATGTATTCCCATCGTATTTAATTTTACTCCACCAATTTCCTGATCCATACTATCCGGTAATTTATGGACATCAATTGAATATTTCTTTCCTTGTTTATGCATTATTGACAAGTGCTAACTGAGCATTGAACTGATTTGCAAAACTCATATCCATTACTTCTGACGGATGTCCTTCAGCAGCTGATAAATTAACCAGTCTGCCTTTTGCAAGAACAAATATTTTTTTGCCATTTTTTAAAGTATATTCTTCGCAGTTTGCTCTTATAGTTCTTTTTGATTTTGCAATTTTTTCAAGATCTACCAGATTAATTTCGCAGTCATAATGTCCTGTGTTGCAAATAATAGCGCCTTCTTTCATAGATAAGAAATGCTTACCGACGATTACATCTTTAACTCCTGTAGCAGTTACAAATATATCGCCAATTTTTGCAGCTTCGTCCATTTTCATTACTTTATGACCTTCAAGAGTTCCTTTTAAAGCTGCAGTTGGTTTCACTTCAGTAATGATAGTATCGGCTCCTAATCCTTTTGCTCTATTAGCAACACCACTTCCACAATGACCATATCCCGCAACTACAAAATTTTTCCCGGCAATTAATACGGATGTCGCTCGTAAAATACCATCAAGTGTGGATTGACCTGTTCCATATACATTATCAAAATCCCATTTAGTAATCATATCATTAACTGCAAATACGGGATATTTTAATGCACCTTTCTCAGCCATTTTTCGTAAGCGATGAACTCCTGTTGTAGTTTCTTCTGTTCCTCCAATAATTGTAGGAATGAGATTAACATATTTTTTATGAACAGTAAATATCAGATCTGCACCATCATCTAAAGTAAGTTGAGGTTTGAAATCCAGTGTCCTGTCAATGCACCAGTAAAAATCCTTGGTATTCATACCATGCCATGCAAAAATAGATACGCCTTCTTTTGCAAGCGCAGCCGCTACATCATCTTGAGTGGATAACGGATTACATCCGCTCCATGAAACTTCGGCACCTGCATCAATGAAAGTCCTTATTAAGACGGCTGTCTCTTTTGTTACATGCAGGCATCCTGCAAGTCTATATCCTTTAAAAGGTTTTGTTTTCTTATATTTTTCCCGCAACGCAGCAAGAACGGGCATTCTGGATTCAGCCCATTGAATTTTCATGATACCCTGTTCCGCTAATTTGAGATCTTTTACTTTAAATTTTGCCATTAATTGTTTTGTCTCCGTTTATTTTTAAATTTGTGCAATATACATTAATTAGTTTTATTATTAAATCCAGAATTGATAGAAATTCCGAGTTCGTTAAGCTGCTTTTCTGTTACTATGCTGGGTGTATCATCCATTAAAGAAGATGCCCTGACCGTTTTTGGAAATGCAATAACATCTCTGATTGAGTTAAGTCCGCAGAGAACAGCCGTTATCCTGTCAAATCCGAATGCTATTCCTCCGTGAGGCGGTGCGCCATACTTGAATGCTTTGAGAATAAACCCAAATCTTTCATTAGACTCTTCCTCGGATAATCCAATAATATTGAACACTTTCTGCTGTATTTCTGCATTATGAATTCTGATACTTCCACTTCCTATTTCATTCCCGTTTAAAACAAGATCATAACAATCAGCTCTAATACTTTCAATCTCTTCCTTATCTTTACTATCTAGCAGGTGCATAAATTCCTGCTTTGGCATCGTAAATACATGATGTTCACCATAAAATCTATTATCTTCTTCTTCATATCTGAAAAGCGGAAAATCTGTAATCCAGACAAATTCGAACTTTGATTCATCGACTAAATTGAAATCATTAGCAATTTTCAAGCGAAGCAAACCGAGTGATGTCAATACTTTTTTTTCTATCACCGGATAACATAAAAATCACATCCCCGGATTCAGCATTAAATTTAGTTTTAACAGAATTTAATATTTCATCACTAATGAATTTTGTAAGCGGAGATGAAAAAGTTCCATCTTCATTAATTTTTAAATGTCCTAATCCTCCGAATCCAAGTGTTTTAACATAATCATTTAAAGAATCCAGAACTTTTCTCGTAACTTCATTTTTTTTATTATTAAAACTGACAACAGATTTTAGTTTTATACCGGCAATTATGCCACCATTGTCGAGAGCTTCTTTGAATATTCTGAATTCTGTTCCTTTCAGTTCTCCGGAAATTTCCTTTATCATCAGATCCCCTATTATTCTTAAATCAGGTTTATCAATTCCATAATTTGATATTGCTTCATCGTAAGTCATCCGATTGAATGGAACATTTATTTCAATGTTTAAGATATTATTCCAGATTTCTTTATAAAGCCCTTCTGAAATTCTGAAAATATCTTCCTGGTCTATGAAACTCATTTCAACATCAATTTGAGTAAATTCTGGCTGTCTGTCTGCACGTAAATCCTCATCCCTGAAACATTTGCATATCTGAACATACTTGTCGAAACCCGAGACCATTAATACTTGTTTATAAGTTTGCGGAGATTGTGGAAGAGCATAAAATTTTCCTTTATGAACTCTTGATGGGACAAGGTAATCTCTTGCACCTTCAGGAGTAGATTTCATTAAGACTGGAGTTTCTATTTCTAAAAACCCTAACTTTTCATAATATTTATGAACAATATGATACAATTTATTACGAATAATAAAATTATCAGTCATTGATTTTCTTCTCAAATCAAGATACCTGTAAGTAAGGCGAAGTTCTTCCGATGCTTTGATATCTTCTTCTATTACAAACGGTGGAGTTTCAGACTCATTTAGTACTTCCAGATCTACAACCTCTATTTCTATTTCACCCGTAGGGATATTATTATTTATACTTTCTCTTTTTATAACTTTTCCGGTTACTGAAATTACATATTCATTACCAAGTTTTTCCGCAATTTTATAAATGTTACTATTAACCGGGTCAAATTTTATTTGAGTTATTCCATATCTATCTCGGATATCGACAAAAATTAATCCTCCTAAATCTCTTTTCTTAGCTACCCATCCGTTAAGTGTAACTGATTGGCCTAAAAAATCCAAATTCAATTCACCGCAAGTGTGCGTTCTCTTTTTAAAATTCATTGTTTTAATTAGTTTTGATAATTGAAGTCACTATCGATCGAGTTGCTTTAGCTCTATGCTCGTTAGTTTATAGATGTTTTCCAATCTTTCAATAATCTTTTTTAAATCACTTTTTTCTGTGCCGTTTATTGATTCAAGTTTGAGACACATTTCTGCGAGTCTGTTAGCTCCTAAATTAGAACTCGCACGTCTTAGATTATGAGCAGCTTTTTTAAGCTTATCGGTATTGTTTTTATCGTACGAATTCCATATTTCATTCATTAATATCGGTGCTATCTCAAAATATATTTTGATAATCTCTTTAATATCTTTTGTTTGGTTTAAATCCGTAGTATTAAGGTCATAGATTATTTCGGAATCAAGCATTAATGATGACCTGATTTTCTGTTTATCATCAATCTGCTTCACTTCCCTGAAATTTGCCCATTTACGGATTTTTTCACTTAGCTTATCAATTAAAATAGGTTTTCCGATATAATCATCCATTCCCGCATCTATACACATTTCCCTGTCACCGTGCATTACATTTGCAGTCATTGCTATAATTATAGGTCTATCATTAGGTTTCCAGTTCTTTAGAATATTTCTGGTTGTTTCAAGACCATCCATTTCGGGCATTTGAACATCCATAAAAATTAAATCATATCTCTGTCTTTTTAGAGCTTCAATAACCTCAAGTCCGTTCGAAACAACATCGGCGACATAACCCATCTGGGAAAGAATTTTAACAATCAGCTTCTGGTTAATAATATTATCTTCTGCAACAAGTATTTTTAGAGGGATTTCTTCTGCAATTCTTGCAGTTTGTTGTCTTGGTTTAAAAATACTTTCAATTTTTTCTTCATTAGAAAATATTGACAGTATCATATTATATAAACTCGATTGTTTTATTGGTTTCGAGACAAAAAATGAAAATATATTGTCTAAATCTTTTTCATTTATTTCTTGTCTTCCAACAGAAGTTAACATAATAATTGGCAATTCCTCTTTAGTTCTGTATGCTCTTATTCGTTTCGAAAGTTCCAAACCATCCATCTCAGGCATTTGCATATCAAGTACTGCAAGATCGAATGGATCTAATGCTTTAATCCAGTTAAGAGCTTCTTTACCGTTTGAAGCAGCTCGAGTTAGCATTCCCCAGTTTCTACATTGTAAGGTAAGAATCTGACGGTTGGTTTCATTATCATCAACAATTAATACTCTTTTATTTCTAAAAACCGGAGCGGATACACCATACAGTCTTGCCGGAATGTTTCGTGCAATTCTTGTTTTTACGGTGAAATGAAATGTTGTCCCGATCCCTTGTTTGGATTCAAACCAAATATTTCCACCCATTAATTTTACAAGTCTTTCACATATCACTAATCCTAATCCTGTTCCTCCGAATTTTCGTGTGGTGGATGAATCAACCTGTGAGAAAGGTTTGAATATTTTATCATACTTATTTTCAGGAATACCAATGCCAGTATCCTTCACCGAAAATTGTAATACTAAAGTCTCTCCTGTCTGACTAATTTTTTTGGCAGTGACAAAAACTTCGCCTACTTCTGTAAATTTAATAGAATTGCTAATAAGGTTTACAAATATTTGCCTAAATCGGGTAACGTCTCCTATAATATATTCCGGTACATCTTTATCGATAAGGTGTAGTAAATCCAATTTCTTCTTGACTGCTTTGGAAGCTAGTAAATCAAAAGCATCTTCAATACATTCTTTTAAATCAAAAGGCTGTTCCTCAAAATCCATCTTTCCGGATTCAATTTTTGAAAAATCAAGTATATCATTAATCAACGTTAATAATGTATCTCCGCTAATTCGTATAGTTTCAACATATTCACGCTGCTCAGGAGATAAATCAGATTCCAGCATTAAACTTGTCATGCCTATTACTGCATTCATTGGTGTTCGTATTTCATGACTCATCATAGCAAGAAACTGGGATTTTACTTTTGTTGCTTCTTCTGCTGCATCCTTAGTCTTGATAAGTTCTGCTTCTTTTTGCTCCCAGGTTTTTATTTTAGACTCGTAATCAATATAAGTTCTTTTAATAATTTCCAGGAATTTTGGGAAAAGGATAGTGAAATCAGAAATTTCTTTAGGAATTTTTATAAAATCTTTTAATTGCTTGAACCAGTTGAGTATACTTTCAAGTTCATATTCGCTTTCTACAGCGAATATTTCTTTTATTTGCTTTTCTAATAAATTCTTACTCATCCGGTTTTAAATAAATTATATACTATTAGTTAACAAGTTTTCGCAGGACATCTGAAGTAATTAAATAAGACTCATCCATTTCTGTCAGTAAACTATTTACGTTCTCTAAATCATTATTTTTTCCTTTAAATTCTAAAGTTTTACATACTTCAGAAAACATTTTTGCTCCTATATTCAAACTGGCTCCTTTCAGGGCGTGTGCGGATTGTGACATTTTCAAAGGATTTTTGTCCCTTGCTGCAGTCTTAATATCATTTAATAAACCCGGTGCCTGATCAAGATATAAATCTATCACTTCCTTAAGAAATGAACTATCATTTTCACCTCCTAAATCTTTCAAATTTTGAATGATATTCATATCTAAAATTTCTGTCATTTCTGAATCCATATCTAAGTGGTTTTTAAAATTTGACATGTCTTTAATAAAACTTTTGAATTCATTTGGTGCAATTTCAGTATTTTCATAAATTAATTCGTTGATAATACTTAGTATTTCTAAAGGATTCCCTGAGTAATCACTAGAATATACAATATCTCTTTGACAAAATAATCTCCATTTGCCGGTAGAATCCTTAACTCGAAAATTGAACTCATATAGGTCTTTCGTGGTCAAGGTTCCGGGTATTTTTAATCTTGAATTAAAATTTAATAAATCCTCCGGATTTATTATATTCTGAAAATTGAATTCAGGTGTATAATCCAAATATCCTAAATCATAAAAAAGATTTTTATCCGGAAAATAGTAATTATTATTCTTTATATTGTAAAAATAATAGATTGGTTCGCCAACGATATTATCGTTCCTGATAGTACCTTCTCGTTCAGGTTCAATGGGAATATTTCTCTGCTTTTTGATAAGTTTTTCAATTTGTATGACAATATATGAACAGTAATTATCTACAAGTCTTACTTCATTCGGAAAATAATTAATATTATTTTTAAAAAAGACTGTATAACCGAACAATTTATTGAAAAGAATTATTGGAGATGAAACATAAAAATGTTTGATATCAAGTTCTGATAGAATTTGGGAATTAAAATTTTCAAGGTGATGAGCTTCAGACGCGATTGTTTTTGAGTTATTTAATAATATATTATGACTGTAAAAAAAATCAATATCACAATTATCGCCTGTTTGAAATATGGGATTTCGGGTTGCTAAAAGTATATTTAGATTATTCGCATTTCGATTACAAAATATTCCGAAATCAGATTTAGTTAAATTAATTCCCAGATTTACTAAATTTTGGATAACGTCAATTATATTACTAAATTCCCTTGAAAATAAATCTCTTAAGGTTGAATCATAATTTTCATTATCAGTATTTACAATATCATCGTTCAATATAACATAACATTAATTATTCAGATTGAAACTTTATAGTGTTCCTCTTAATGCCTGTTCCCTCTCAATGGATTCGAATAATGCTTTAAAATTTCCCTTTCCAAAGCTTTTAGCTCCTTTTCTTTGAATTACTTCCAAAAATAAAGTAGGTTTATCTTCTATTGGTTTTGAGAATAATTGCAATAAATATCCGTCGTCATCTTTATCGACTAATATTCCATGATTCTTCAATTCTGATATATCCTCATCAATTTTCCCGACTCTATCTTCTAATATTTCGTAATAAGTTGACGGAACATTTAGAAATTCAACACCGTTATGTTTTAAAATAGTAATAGTTTCAACAATATTTGCGGTGGAAAGAGCAATATGCTGTGCTCCTGCTGAATAATAGAAATCCAGATATTCATCAATCTGAGATCGCTTTTTTCCTTTAGCAGGCTCATTCAATGGAAACTTGATTTTCCCTGTTCCATTCTGAACAACTTTACTCATGAGTGCAGTATATTCAGTTGAGATATCTTTATCATCGAAAGATATCAATTGAGAGAACCCCATTATTCTTTCATAGAATCTAACCCAATAGTTCATATGACCGAGTTCAACATTCCCAACTATGTGATCAACCGATCGGAGACCGGTATTTTTAATGTCCGGGACAGCTCTTTTTCCGGGAGGAATAAAGCCAGGAAAAAATAATCCATTAAAATTCTTCCGTTCAATAAAGCTATGAACGGTATCGCCATAAGTTGCTATTGATGATATTACTATGACTCCATTTTCATCTTTTATCTCGGTTGGGGTTAAGACTGGTCTAGCACCTCTCGAAGTTGTTTCTATAAAGGATTTTTCAGAATCATTTACTTCAAAAGCAATATCCCGTACACCATCACCATGTTTTTTGATGTGTTCTGAAATAAAGCCATGATTTGTTAAGGGAGTCGTTAATAATATTCTTATTTTTCCCTGTTCAAGTAAATAAGAACATTTATCTTTATTATTGGTTTCTAATCCGGAATAACCTGTTAAATTAAAACCTAATGCTTTTTGATAATAAAAAGCGGATTGTTTAGCGTTCCCTACATAAAACTCTATATAATCAATTCTTTTTAAAGGTAAAAAGTCCTGGCTTTTTTTAATATCCTGATTTTGCATATGACTATGTTAAAATAAGGAGTTATGTAATTTTATAATCTCTTGGATCTATTCCAAGTTTTGCTATTTTTTGACGAAGACTAACAGGATGAAAGTTGATAATCTTTGCGGTAGCAGCTACATTACCCTTATTTAATTTTAAATATTTTTTCAAAAAATTTATTTCAAACTCTTTAATTATCGCATCTTTATTCTCAGTATAATCATGAGACGATAGTTTATCTTTCCTTTCACCCAGAATATTAGAAGAAAGAAGGTCAACTGTAACAGTATTTCCTTCGCACAAAATCGAAATTCTTTCAACAACATTCTTTAATTCTCTTATATTTCCAGGCCAGTCATATTTCATTAATACAGAAATTACTTTTGGATCTACTTTCGGTAAATTTTTCTTATTAAATTCAGAGTATTCCGAAAGAAATTTATTAAAGTAATATTGAATATCTTCAGGGCGATCTTTCAGACTGGGGAGATAAAACTCAAATACATTTAACCTGTAATATAAATCTTCCCTGAATTTTCCTTCTTCTATCATTTTTTTTAAGTCCTGATTAGTAGCTGCAATAATTCTTACATTCGTTGACTGAATCCGTGTATCGCCAACTTTTGAAAACTGTTTTTCCTGTAATACTCTTAACAGTTTAACTTGTAATAATGTGTCAATTTCTCCTATTTCATCAAGAAAAATTGTTCCATTATCCGCAATTTCGAAATAGCCTTTATGATCTTTAATAGCTCCTGTAAAAGAACCTTTTAAATGTCCAAAAAGTTCAGACTCGAGCAACTGACCCGGAATTGCTGCACAATTTACAACCACGAATTGTTGAAAACCCCGGGTGCTATTCTTATGGATATATTTGGCTAAAACTTCTTTTCCAGTTCCATTTGAACCTGTGATAAGTATCGTTGAGTCAGATTTTGCAACTTTTTTTGCTTCAGATAAAATTGTCTTTACAACCGGACTGCTGGTTCCGTAATCTTCATCACCATATTCAGAAGAGTCAAATTTTTCAAGTTTATGCTTTAGAACCAGATTCTCTTTTAATAAAGAAATTCTTTCCAAACCTCTGTTTAAAGCAAGTATCAGTTCTTCTTTATCAATCGGTTTTGTCAGGTAATCAAAAGCTCCAATTCTAATAGCTTCAACTGCTGATCTTATTGTTGCAAAGGCAGTTATTAGTATGACAATCAAATCGGGTTCAATTTTAAGAACTTCCTGAGTCAATTCAATACCATTCATGTTAGGCATATTGAAATCAGTCAACATAATGTCATACTTATATTGCATGGTTTTTTCCAAAGCACTTTGAGGTTCAGAAACTGTTGTTACATTGTGTCCGGCATCGACAAGTACTTTTTTCAAAATAGCAATAGAAGTTAACTCATCATCAACAACTAATATATTTGCCATTTATTTTAATAATTGGTTAATATAAAGATATTCAAATATTTATTTTATAAAAAGCATTTTTTTTGCGTCTACAGAGTTTTCGGTCTGCAATACATAGTAATATACCCCTGTGCTCAAATTTTCGGCTTTCCAGTTAATCTGGTAATATCCAGCTTGCAACTCTTTGTTTATTAAAGATTCAATTTTTTGTCCTAGAATATTGAATATATTAAGATTTACTTTACTATTTGCAGGTATATTAAATTTTATTGTTGTAGAAGGATTAAATGGATTCGGATAATTCTGTAATAGCTCAAATTTTGTTGGAATTTTATTAGAAATCTGCTGGATTCCAAGAGATCCTCCGGCATCTGTTAATCGCTTCGCAAAATCCTGATAATACTGATTTGCTATTAATGAATCATAAATTATAACTACATTTTCATCATTATCGTAAGATGCAGCATTAGAAAAATTATATGAACCCGTTTCAATAACAGGATTGCTTGAAGGAGTTTCTCCATCTATTAAGATATATTTATCGTGGAACAAATACGATAAGTTATAATTATCAAGAAATACTTTTGCTGTCGGATTCCATATAGTTCCCCCTAACCCGGCCATTTCAAAGTAAACAGGGCCGTTTGTAATATTTCCGTTAGTGCTTCTGTCAAAAACACCTCGTACCATGACAGTTGGAGGATTATACTTTGCATGCATTTTATTCTCAATTGAAAATTTTGTAAACGAAAATATACAGAAGTTGATTGAATGTTGAGTCTCGTTTGTTATCATATTTTCAATCTTTGTTGCGATATCATCAGAAGGGGAAAAGTAACAATCTAATCTCGTCCCGTTAATATTAAATAAATGCGGTGTGTTATCAAGCTTTGCAGTTCCAAACTTTGCATTCGCCGGATTATTAAAATCATTATGAGAACCCCACATTTCCTCAAATTCTCTTGTATATGTATGACTAAGGGCTTCGTCCTGAATGAATATTGTATTCTCGATGTCCTGATAAAATTGCTGATAAGTTATGTTGGCTGAACCTGTCCAAATCCATTTATGTGAGTACGCTGATGCATTTGTATCTCTTCCATCAAAGACAAAAAACTTATTATGCATAAGAGCAGATGTATTGAAATTTCGTTGTTGAACTCTAATACCGGCATCTATTAAATCCTGCATCAGCGACTGAATTGTTCTTGAATCATAAACAATCCGGATTTTTACACCTCTAATCATTGCATTTATAAGAGCCTGCCTGATATTTGTTAAATCATTAAAAGAGTAGATTGCTAAATCTATCGAATAATTGGCTGAATCGATTCTTTGAATCAATCTTGTTTGATAGTCAGCACTTCCGTGTGCTCGATTGTCAGGTAGTGCAACAGTTGTATCAACCGGATAATTAAAATATGCTTCCATCTTTCCTGTTGACCCACTATGAGATGCAGTTGAAAAATATTTCGGTGAAAAAGTACTTGTACCGGTTCCATTCGTCGATGAGACCTGTGCGTAATAAATTTTTCCTGGTCTCAAATTTGTTAATGTTGCAGTATGTGTTGTTGTTAATGCGGCGTTATATAATGAATCCGTATAAACTATCGGTTGACCTATCGAATCCGATACAAAATACTTTATTTTGGTATCCCCCGCCGATAAAGTATTAAAAGTTAAAGTTATGCTCGTAGGATTAATTGCTGACTCTAAAGGAACAGTTGAAATTATTGGACCAACTGATTGAGTCACTATGTCATCTAAATTTCTTGGAATTATTTGATAACCGCTTAAATATGGCGTACTGCTATCAAATTGACTTTCAAGCGCTGTCACAGTGAACGGATATGGAGGAATAATAGTATTTGCAATATTTGTTGAAGTATAAATTCTAATATCCACTGAGTCTGTACCTACAAATATTCTATAATTTGTTCCTGAAGCTGATGTTGCCCATGTTGTTGCGATAACCCCGCCTGTAGTTTTCACGGCAGTTATTCCAACTATTTTTATTAACCTGGCTTCGTAAAGTTCACCATTTTCTCTTGCTTGAGTCGGAGTCAAGACAACTGGAGTTGTAGTTTTTCCTGTTGAAATTATATTAAAAGCACTTACAGGTTGAAGTTCAGTCAAGCCATTATAATGAGTAACCAACCCTGTAACCTGAACACTATCGCCTCTGACAACTCCTGCACCAAATGTTGCATCATATGCTGCAGTACCGGCTGTAGAGCTTTGCAAATATACTAATGGAGGTCCAAGTTCGCCTTGAGTTGTTACAACACCTTGCACAGTTACCGTTTGACCTAATAGCAGAGGTACTCCATTTGCGTCTTGTTTTCTTAATGAATCAAGAGTTATAACCTGAGAGATTGCATAATTTGTTATAAAAAGTAAAACAATTAATAATATTTTTTTCATTTTCGATTTTAATTTAATTAAAATAATTTAAACTTGTTTTTTATCCCGTTTATTATTATTCCTTGGGGGTTTTCAGTTAATGCTCTGTTAATTTCAATTTTAACTTGTTCTTTATCTTCAGTCAAACCTTTTTGGATATTGTTATTTAAATAATAAAAATTATACTGATTAATATATTTGTATTCGAACCGCTTTATAACATCCTGAAATTTAGGTAAATTCTTTACGTATAGAAAGGACTTATCATCCCAATAAATAAGTTTCCAATCGTTCGAGTTTCTGGACAAATATGATATTATTGTTTGTTCCATTTCCTGAGGCATTCTTACTAAATCTGGAGCCAGGTATATAATGTAGTCAAAATTGTAATCTTTTAATTTTTTTTCAAAACCTAGTCTTTTTCCAATTAGTGTATTATATTCAAAAAAAATCGAATCATTTAAATTTCTGCTGTCAATAAAATTTTTAGTATTTGGAAAGTTCCATATTAAAAACCCACCTGTTCCAAAGTGATTAAATGGGCGTTCTCCAATTTCTGTAATCTTATTTTTTTCAATAAAATCGAACATTTGGGTCGGGATGAAATCAGAATTAATGCCAAAACCTGTAACCCTGTAATATTTGAGAAAACTCAAATACAGATTATTATTAGTCACAGGGATTACAAGTAATAATAACGATATAGATAAAATGTATTTTAAAACAGGATTATAATTTAAGATATTTTTAAAATTTATGAATTTAACTTTATTAAGCAGATAATCGAATATTATTATCGTAAAACAGAACATAATTAAGACATAATCTACAGTGAATCTCATTGCTCGCACCGAATAAACTGCAAATACAACATATAATAATCCAGAAAATAAATCTTTTCGTTTTGCGGAGTAATAAAGAATCAAAACACCTGAGAATAAAAACCCTTTATAAATATAAGAGACAAAGTTATCGGTATATCTTTCACTGAAAGGAGACATCCACTCATTAACTGTTTCAAGCATCTTCATCTTTGTGTGTTGGTAAGCATAAACGTATGTTTCAAAACCATTTGGATTAATTAACATTATTAACAAACAAGCAATGAAAATTAATACAAGCCTTACAATCTCGGCTTTATTTAAGGATCTTAAATCCTTCGTTGAAAATTTCGCAGGTATATAAAAACTTATTATTTCAGATATGATATATATTCCAAATATTAACATCCCAGCTATAATCCCCATATGCATATTAGCCCATACAAGAAAAATCAACGGAAGGAAATACAATATTTTATAATTATCTCTTTTGAAATATCGATATTGCATTATTATCAGTAATACTAATGAAAAAAAGACATAAGACATCAAATGAGGTCTTGGAGTTAACCTATCCATAATAGCAAAAGCAAGAACGAACAAAAAAAGTATTGATAAAACATAGCTTACTTTGAATTTTCTTAATATCAGAAGAAATACACCGAAAACCACAAAAAGTAATAGAGTTCTTAAAATTGATAAACCATTATACCCGAATAAAGAGTATACTGAGTATGTAAGAACATCCCATCCCCACTCAAAAGGCATCCAGGTTTGTCCCTGAGTGATATACCCGAATATGTCAGTTGAAGGAACGTGCCCGGTCTGTAATACATATCTTCCGGTTGCCATATGCCAAAACACGTCATCGTCACCTGTAATTTTAAAAGTAGTAAAAAATGCTAAAAAAATAAAAAAAGCGAGAACGATCATATAATTTATATTTTTGTTCTCCTTTGGAATGATTGCTTCTTCTTTTTTTATTTTTTTTGCTTTTGCCATTTCTAATTCAATGTATTTAAATATTTTGCAATTTCATTAATTATATTCCCGGATGGTTCTTCTGAAATTTTTCTTTTTGCCTCATTCTTAACAATTTCTCTGTTGTTCTTATATCCTTCTGCTAATAAGTTTCTGTTAAATATTAAATTGTATGGTGAAACATATTTAAACTCGTACTTATCAATAATATTATTAAATTTAGGCACATTTTTAACAAAGAGAAATGACTTATCATCCCAAAATACAAGTTTCCATTTATCATTATTTCTGGACAAATACGAAACAATATTTCTTTCAATTTCAGTGGCATTAATTGTTAAATATGGAACGCAGTACATCACATAGTCAATCCCAATTAATTCAATTTTTTTTTCAAACCCTGTTTGCTTTAAATCAATACTCTTATAAAGCATATACACACTATCACTTAAGTCTCTTGAATCAATAAAGTTTTTACTTTCAGGAAATTCCCAAATAAAGTAACCACCAATTTTAAGATTATTAAAAGGTTTTTCCCCGATAATATTAATGTTTTCACGTTTGATGAAATCAAACATTTGCACCGGAAAAAATTTATCATTTATTCCAATGCCTGTTTCTCTGAAATAATTTCCGAAGTAATCTTTATAAAGTTTATTAGTATATGCATTAATAGTAAAAAAAAACAAGAAAATGATAATTATCGACTTAAAAATCAAGCTTTTGTTTATAAAATTAAGTACTATTGTTTTAGAAAATTTGTTTAGAATAAAATCCAGAGAAACTATCCAAAAAATAAAAATCACAATGAAAAATTCAGCAATATATCTTACTGACTGTAAAGAATATAAAGAAATTCCGATATAGGAAAGTGCCGGGAAATAATCTTTTTTCTTAAATGAATAATAAATAATTATCAATCCTGATAAAATAAAAAAGATATACAATTTGTTATTATAGCTTCCCGGAATCGATGAGTCAAAAGGAGATTTCCATTCATTAATAGAATGAAGCATATCTAACTTCATATAATCATAAGTATAAATATATGTATCAATGAAAAATGGGTTTATAAGTAATAATAAAGACGAAATTGAAAAGGTATATATTAAATATAGTAATTCTTTTTTCAGAATCTTACTATTAGCGTTATTAGCATTTCGGTAATAATTTGTTATTTCTGAAATTATGAAAACAAAAAATAAAGCCATTCCTAAAATTACTCCCATATGCATGTTAGCCCATATCAATATCATTATTGGAATTAAAAAATATATATACCTTTTATGTTTATTTTGATTTTTCAGGTACAGAAGCATAATTATTAATGCCGATAGAAAAAAATAATAAATTATCTGCGGCCTTATTGAAAATCTTGGAAGAATTGTTAAAGCTATAATAGAAGCGATTGTTATAATGAATGCGACACTGATGCCGGATCTTCGGAGATAAACTATAAATAATATAAAGATTATTATTATGATTAAAGTCCTGACAGCAGATAATGCAAAATACCCACCGGACTTATAAATCAGGAATGTCAGGACTTCCCAACCCCATTCAAATGGAATCCATTTGATGCCTGCGGTAATATAACCGAAAATTTCCTGGGATGGGATGCTTCCTTTTTCGACAATAAATCTTCCGGTTGCCAGGTGCCAGAATACATCATCATCTCCAAATATTTTAATTGATGTTATCGTTATTAGAAAAAGGAGGAAAGCAGCAATTAAAGCATAATCAAAAATTCTTCTGATATTATTCTTTTCATCATCAAAAGATTTTTTAATGAACTTTGAAGTTTTTTTAACCAATTTGAATCGCTGTTAATTTAAATCAGTAGAGAGCTTATATCTTACAATCCGGTCATTTTTAGTATCTGCAATATATAATATTTGGTTATAATGAGTAACGCCTTTTGGTGAGTTCAATTGTTTGTCTCCGCTTCCAAAAATTCCAAATGATTCAGTCATAAGTTTTCCGGAACTGTTGAATTTGTATAAATGATTTCTTAATGCATCTACAACATAAATATTTGAATTTACATCTTGAGCAGATGCATAAGGTGTTCCGAATTTTGTACTCACTAAATCCTGAATAGGAGATGTAAATTTCGGATCATATGAGCCATTAGTGTAATTATATGTAAACCAAATAACTTTATTCAAGGATACTGTATCAGAAGTATTTCTTGTTAAAATAAAATCCGTAGAACTATTTTTTACAACATAGATACTCGATACATTTTCAATTGAATAAAAACTATTACCTGATGTTTGGAAACCTGTTAGTTTCTCTACATTTGTAACCGTTTCAATACCTCTGACTTTCAAAATTGCATTACCAGGATCAATCCCAATCGGGTCACCAGGTCCGATTCTTGTAATTATATAAGTGTTATCAGGATACATTGAAACACCCGTATATTTTCTGTACTTACTGGTATTCGGAGTCGGATATAAGCTTGTTAAAAGTGTTATAATCCTCGCATTTTCAACTAATCCCCCATTTTCAACCAATTTTAATCTATGTAACACAGTTATAGTGTCAATTGCTGTTGTTGAATCACTTAGAACAAGAAGATCAAAATTATAATCCTGTGAAACCTTTCTGGGATATAAATTTACATCAAAAGTTCTTGAACTAACAACATTTCCGGCAAAGTCCAGCTGAACAATTCTGTTATTTTTTGTATCGCAAACATATAATAGCTGATCGTTTCCGACAATAATATCTTCAGGTGAACTGAATCCTGTCCATATTGGAGTTTGTAACACATAAACGGTATCACTAATGTTTATAGTTCCATTGTTAGTTACCGGAAAGAGACTCAAATCAAGCTTATCACCACATCCGTTTAGTAAGAATATTGCGAAAGAGCTTGTTATTAAGAATATCCGGTATATTAAAATATTTTTTTTCATTATCAAAATTAAATTCTTTATTTATGCGGGAACATTAAATTCATAGAAAATCTATGAGTAAATCCGAGTTCTTTATAATTAGCAATCGAATAATCCAGGTTTGCTTTTGCAAACGATAACGGAAATTTCAAACCTGCGCCAACTGAAAAATTTTCAGCATCCACATTAAATTTAAATCCGGCTCTCACAAATGCAAAATCTTTATATGCATATTCTGCACCAACATTTACATTTTCTTTATTATCATTCGGACTGTTCAGTTGTATGCTTGCTGTGATTCTGTTTGTTTCATTTAAAAGTGGTTCGAAAGCAAATCCAATTTTAAATAAAGTCGGTGGAGGAAAACTTTGAAAATTGTTTGCAGTTCTTCCCTCAATTAGTTGAACTGAACCTGTTGGGGTAACTTGTCCTCCAAAATTCGATATCATAACAGCGAATCTTGATGTTCCAAGCCCTGTTTTATAGTAAGTAGCAAGATCTCCGAGAACTGTTCTTAATTTTAATACTCCTAATGTTTCTTCAACATACTTAACAGTGACACCGAAAGAAAACTGGCTTGTCATTTGTCTGGCAAAGCTCAAGCCTATCGCAATGTCGGAAAAACGGAAATAACTCCCCGTACCTTCCGGCTGGAATTCCGTAGTTACTTTCATGTCTTCTGTCCTTAATGAAGTAATGCCAATTCCAACTGCATTGCTTCCAAAATGATATACACCTCCAAAGTTTTCCAGTCTGGTATCCACAAACCATTGAGTGTGTGAAAATGATAAACTGTTTTCCTTACTTAGCACCAATCCGGCAGGGTTGTATTGCAAACCTGAAATATCATCAACTACTGCAACGAATGTTTCTCCCATTCCTGTAGCTCTTGCACTAGTCCCAATTTTTAAAAACTGTAGTGCAGATGTTCCGGTTCTTTGTCCTCCTAAGTTAGGAAATAATTGAGCAAAAGTTGTATTTGCAGTGACAATTAGAGTAACAAGCATGACTGCAATCAACTTTAAATTACTTTGTTTTTTCAATTTAAATATCATTATAAACTTATTTTAACTTTCAATATTAAAATTTTACTTGTACACCGAATTTAATCGTTCTTGGTGTCAGATACCTGGCAGGGTCGAACGGAAAAGGACTTATCGGTGCTTGCAAATCAGGATATAAAGGGTCGTTCCATGAGTTTGGTGTCGGATCCCCGTATTCATACGCCCGTCCAGTTACGGGATCGATGATTGCCGCATTTTTTCTGTTTAAAAGATTCTGAATTTGTATTTTAAAAACCAAATCCAAATTAAGAATATTAATCTGTTTATCCAAATCTATATCAATCCAGAACCAATTTTCAGCGATACTCCCGTTAATGTTGTTAAAGTCCGATGTATATTCAGTTCTTCCATTTTCAAGAATACCCGTTATGATCTGAGGAGTGTAGCGTTTTCCAGACTGAAAAAATATCCTGGTTTTGAAATTGATATTATCAAGAATGTTTTTCCCGAAACCGAATAACCCTTTACCTTTTTCAATCGAGAAAAACATATTCGCACTTGCTGTAAAAGGTTTATCCCAGCTTAAGAAATTCTCTGATATACTTTCCTGCCCACCTTGTGTAGCAATAAGAAATCCCTGATCAGATGTAGAACTTTTTCCTGTTGCAACAGAATATGTAAAATTAAATTTTCCGTTGAACCATCCACCAATTCTTTTATTGTATTCAATTTCAATTCCTCTTGTTCTTGCATAATCCTGATTAAAATAACTTATGAATGATTTTCCTAAATATCTGCCGCTGTTAATTATTATACTTCTTGTAGAAACATAATCATAAATATTCTTATAATATGCTGTTATAGTAAGTACATCATTACTTGTGAATTGATTTCTTATTCCTACTTCGTAAGATACTGTTGTTTCAGGATTCAAGTCGGGATTACCAAACTTCTGAAATGTTGACTGTGCACTTTGCGGATTCAACTTTGCATAAACAAACTGTGGTTTCGGTCTTTTATTGAAGTGACCATACGAAAAAAATAAAGTCTGGTTATTTGTAATCGGATGAGATATTCCAAGTCTTGGTGATAATCTTCCTTTCCATCTCCTTCCGAAGAAATCATATGTATCTTTTTCATATTTTTGTCGTGTTGCATCCGGAATAGTTACAACTGCGGGATTATTAATTGCATCGTCAACAAATTTTCCAGGAAACCAGTAATCGAATCTCAAACCATAATTTAGAATCATTCCTTTATATTGCAGAGAATGCTGTGCAAATACAGCACCGAATGCAGGATATACTCTATATACATCGTTATTCAATCCCATTGGTTTAATCCATGGCTGGTATATATCTATTAACTGCATCTCCTGAAAACTTGTCTCTAAACCTGCTTTCAATTTGCTTTTTGATGTATAGTTATGAACATAATCTAACTTTGCTGAGTACTCAATAACAAAATGATCATGCCATGTAAATGGATTTCCTATATCATAAAATCCATTACCTGGAATTATTCCTGTGTGTAATGAATCTATGTAGTAATACTGAAAAGGCGGTTTTACAATGTCAATGGGTTCTTTATATTGATCCCAGTTTAATCCATTTGCATCAGCCCGTAAATTAGTATAAAATCTACTCAGTTTAATTTCATAATAAGTTTTAGGACTTGTGGTATGCGTCCAAGTGAGTGTATGAAATATAGATTGTGAAGTATAAGTATTAGCGTTATCCAGTATATCCTGGTAGTTGTATTGATACCCGGGAGAAGGTTCAACAAATTGCAGGTTATTTTGTAAAGATGTAGAATTTTGATTTATTGCAACCGATTGGTTAAACGAATACGATAATTTCATTTGAGGAGTAAACTTCCAGGTAATTTTACCGAGCCAGTACCAGTTATTATCCTGACGTGGAGCGAATCTTGTTCCTCCGAAAGTTGATGAATTAAGCTGATTTGCTATTCCGGAATTCGCTGTAAATCTCCCTTCTGATTTAAGTCTGTTAATATAGAATCCATCAGATAGACCCATAAAAAAGTTAGCAAAGAATGTAATTTCCCCCGGTGGTTTAATCTTTAATGCTTTGAATAGATATTTCGTAATAGGTTCGGGACCTCCTAAATTCACTTCAAGTATATCGGTATTAAAACTTGACCCAACATTTTTATTGTTTCCGAGATTATCCCTTAAGTAAGAAAGATAGAAATTATATTCGCTGTATCTTCCTTCTTTTGTTCTTGCGTTAATGACTCCGCTTGTTGCCTGACCGAATTCTGCGTTATATCCCCCCGTGATAACTTCTACTTCTTCTAGCGAATTTGCAGAGAGTTGTAATCCAAATCCTGTACCGGAAAGTGGATCCTGTACAGAAACTCCATCGAGTAAAAAAGAATTCTCATAATTACGTCCACCCCGGATATATATTTCATTATTTTCTTTTACAACCCCGGATTGCTGAGTTACAATATCTTTAATATCGGTAACCATCGATTTTAATATCTCATCGCTCCCAATTATATGGTTACTCGAAGTCATTTCGATATCAAGCAGAGGCCTTTCTCCGATAACTACTATCTCCTGATCAACAGTATAGGATGTTATCATTAACTTTACATTCCACTCTTTTTGTTCTCCCTCAGCTACTTTCACGTTCGTGTATTCAACGGTTTTAAAACCAATATATGAAACTTCGAGCGTATATGAACCTTCAGGTACATTTTCAATTTTATATGAACCTTTAACATCTGATATAGCACCTAAATATGAACCTTTTATTTTAAGTGTTACGCCTTCGAGTGCCGAATTAGAAGAATCCTTTACTACTCCAAAAATTGCTCCCGGTTGAGTCTGCGAAAAGGAAATATTAGTTGTAATCAGAAAAAGGAAAATTAGTAAAATTCTTTTCATAAATTACTTTATTATTAAAATATCTTTATTAGTTATTCTTTTTTTTGCTAAAAAAATTGATTTATCGCTGTCTCTTAGCACCATACTGGAAATCATTAATCAATAATTGTCTCATAAATGTTTTTGAAGCATTTACATTACCATTCAAGTAATAAATTGGCATAAGCATAAACATTAAATTAGGATTGCTAGGTGGATTTTTGAATCCGACACTAATTGTATCATTTGTACAATTATTTCTTGGATAAATTTGATATAATTTTTTGGTTCCAATTGAAGGATATATGCCTTTTGTACCGGCAATGAGTATATTATTATTTATATATAACTTCGGGTAAGAATTATCAACCAGTGAAGAAAGTTGTATCATTGGGCAGAATAACAGGAATAAAACAAGTTGTTTTAATACTATCAATCGGTGCAAAATTAAATAAAGCTCCCTGAACAATTGAAACATTTGGAAAACCTGAAGACCAGAAAACTTTACCTCCTGCATTAATATAATAAGGAAGTGAATTTTGAGCCAAATTCAGGTTCGGATCATTATCCGGATTACCACCTCCATTCCTGTTCGCAATCCACATAACTATGTTAAATAACTTCAAGGTCTCTATAAACATTGGGTTAACAATCTTGGGAATTAAATTACCACCGTTAGATTTGATATCCAGCACATCATAATGAATAGTGTCCATCGCCTGCCCTAAATAATTATTTAAATCATTCAATTCCCCACCGGTTGTCGGAACGTCTTTTATTAGTAATATTTTTGATGTTACATTCTTTACAAAAAAGAATTTTGTACTATCCTGGGGCATACGAACTGTCGGACTGAATGCCTGAGCATTATCTTGTGCTTTCATATAGATACAGGAATTACCTGCGATTAAGCCGCTATCCTTTGTTAACGTCATAATATTAATGTTACCCGGTAATGGCTTAAAATGCAAAGAATCATAAAGTGAATACCAGTATCTGGCGATGGTGTTGTCTCCATCCGGGTCAGTAGCAATCCACTTTACTGTTGCAATCGGAAAAATTGTATCCGGTAAGTTCAAAGATGGATCAAAGACTAACAAAGGAGGAGAATTAACAACAGGGTAAAGATTAGATGCAGGACTTGGATCTATAAACCCCTGATCATCAACTGCTGCGACCCATATACGAAATGTGCTGTCCTGACCGGCTAAAGTAAAAATAAATGTACTGTCATTTTTCGTAGTAAATCCCCAGTTTAGAGAATCAAAAGAAATTTTAAATCCCACTACAAATCCATTAGGGCTATCACCCCACCATGAAATTTTCTTTATGGTTCTTCCGGGTGCCAATGTATCACCGGGCATTGAGAATACAGATAAATATGTTTGCGGTGGTATATGATTCTTTTCAGAAATAATAGGATCATTGCATGATGAAAAATAAATAAATCCTATGAGCAACCAAATAAAAGCGTAAAAATATTTTATCATTTTATAATGATATATTTGTAAAATAAAAATTGCTAAAAATTATCTATAGCCCTCTGATATTTCAGAGAGCTATAGAATTAAAACATTATTTAATCAAAAGCATTTTCTTAGTATCAGAGAAATTTGTGCCGTCTCTTCCTGCTGCCGTCAATCTTACGAAATAAACACCACTGGCAAGATCTGCTCCATTAAAATCAATCAGGTAACTTCCGGCATTCATAGTATTATTGACTATTTCGCTAACTTCTCTTCCTAAAACATTATATATTTTTACTGTGACTTTTGAATTCATAGGTAATGAGAAACTAATCTTCGTTACCGGGTTAAATGGATTCGGATAATTTTGATTCAGTTTATATGAACTTATAATTCCGGTAATTTCTCTAATACCAACAGGTATTAGAGTTCCGAAATCTGCATTTGTTCTCGGACATATTTTATAATTACTGAATGCAAAATATAAAATACCCTGTACATAAGTAATTGAATCATTCTTTGTTAACAGGGTTTTTCCCGCTGTAATTCCATCCCAGTTATTGGTAAATGTAGTATGTGCTCCGGGAAGCATAACTCTTGCAATATTATTAGTATTATCTACAACAAGAAACTCTCCGAAATTTCTTCTGAAAGTTGTATCAATCAAAGGATCGACTGTAGTACATGCAGTGCCTCTGGCAGCATTAACACAGGTAATCCAAACAGGAGTATTAAGTCGTACAAGTACACTTTCCCATTTTTTTATTGTGGTATCACCACCCAATTTATAGTTTGCAAGAACTGAAGCTGTTAAAATTTGTGGTGCCGGTAATGGATTTCCGGTCGTAATATTTGCACATCTGACGGCGAAGCTGTCAGAATTGTATTCATTCCAAAGTTATATGTCACTGTTCCTCTGATTCTTACTTTTTGTCCTTTTAATAATCCATCTGTCGGAGGTCCGCTAATCCAAATTGCGCTAAAAGGTCCGGTTCCATTTTGTATCGTAACTCTTGCCGGTGCAGTAACAGCTCCTCCGGGACATGTTGTGCATGTATAATTGTATAAATCTGTTGTATCCGCAGTAACAATACCTTCAATTCCCCTCACTATGGCATTTTCATATCCGGAATGTCCTCCGTTATTCGGACAATATTGAACATCTTGGATTGATATTGAATCACTCGCTTTGACTACATAAAATAATTTTGAGGTTAAAGTATCGGCAGGTAATAATCTTGATAATCCGGCAGTATTACTTGCTTTAAAAAAATATTCTACTAAATTGCCTAATGAGGTTGGTGGTATTTTTGTTGAGAAAATGTTTCCTGCAACATTTGGCATATTTTTACTTGTAAATGCACCACCATTTATTCTATAAAGAACATTAACACCCGTTAAAGTTGTGGTACTGGAAACCGTTAACTGTTACTTGTACACTATCAGCCGGTGTAGGTACACCCGGGGATTTACTTGGTCCTGATAGCTGTGGAGGAATACCGCCTAAACTTAAATCATTCGGGTATATTGGTACGATTACATAAGGTAATTGATTGCCAAGTACACCTTCGTTATTGCAATTTATGATAACGCCTCTGATATAATTTACAATTGTTCCTTGAGAAGGCGTTGCCCAGGGTCTTAAAGTATCACCCGGAGGAGACGGAGCAGTTGAAAAGAAATTGGAAAAATCCCTGACATATAATTTATTTCCATTTGCATCTACTATACTAAAGGGTTGCCTGTTTGCTAAACCAGGAGCTACAGTAACATTTCTAATTTCAACATACATACCTTCATATTTTTCTCCACCAACATAATTTATCGTGCCACCCGGATTTGGATAGTCACCAATAGAAAAATCAGTGATGTTCACAAGTTTTGGAGTTGGTCTTTGACCACCTAAAGAATTAATTGTAATCGAAGCTGATGTATCCAAGGGCAATCTGTGTTAAATAACCCGATTTACTTCTGTCAAGTCCGGTTACTGCCGTAGACCAAAATTCTTGTACAATACCTTTAACCGTAATAATATTTCCTGTATCAACATTTTGTAAAAATGTATTTGTAAAGCGTGTAACCCTGCCTGATAACAATTCCTCCATAAACACCATTTGCTGTATCCTGAGCATAGCAAGTCCAGCTGCTCGTTCCTCTTAAAAGTGAATGATAAACTCCACCTATTGAGACCTGAGGGGGAGCGACAACTCTGCATGTAAATTGAACTGAGTCACCAATCATCGGTGACCAGTCTTTTCCAACAGTTAAAGAATCATTTGAAACAGTCTCAACCTGTTGAAGCGTAACCGTTATCCAGGTCATGACGTTAGCTATAACGATATATGATAACATCAGTATAGCTAATATTATTGGTAAATGTTTTAATTTTTTCATATTATTTCAATTAAATGTGTTTATATTATTTATTTGTGTTTTATTTTACTATTAGAAATTTCCCTTTTTTAATATTTCCCGTAACCGCATCTTTAACGGTAAATAAATATAATCCGGTAGCTACTGCCTGATTGTCTTTTGAAATTAAATCCCACGCATGTTCGCCTCCGGCAAATTTTTGAGTTCCATCGGTATATGTCTTAAACCATTGTATATCACTTCCGTTATAAGTATTTCCATCATGGTGCAGTATTTGTACAAGATCTCCGGATAATGTCCAGACACTGATATCACATTTCGTAGGTAGATTAAAAAAATATATTTTCCTTAATACTTCCTTTTGATTACCCGATCCATCCCAGATAGCACTTCCATAATAAGGATTTGGATAAACCCCTATTTCTGCATTTGGATCGTCTTTAGCTGCAGTGCCGACTATAATGCGTTTTATATTTGATAGCAAACTACTTTCAAGTGATTCCAGCCCCTGGGTTGGATCCCCTTTATCGTAGGCTGTAACAGTATAGATATACTGAAATCCGTTAAGCTGGTTAGGAAATTCGAATCTGTACCAATATTTGGTTGTATCTCCCGAAAACATTTTGGGCTGTGTATCATTGTATTTAATAAATGTGAACCCTGTATTATTTCCATAGGCATTACAACAAGAATCAAAATCCCCGACCAATTTTAGAGCCGTTGTTAAGTCAAGATTGTTTGTTAAATCTGCTCCGGCATTTGTTCTATAAATTCTGTACCCTTCGAAATCTCTTTTTCCGGATATCGGATCAACAGAGTTTTCCGAATTATTAGACCACCATAAAGTAACTTTATGTTCACCAATCTCTGCCCTTGTTAACGGAATATCAGGAGGCGCAGGAAGTTTATATCCATTATCGAAAGCTCTTTGTGCCCATCCTGCATTTTTATATAAAATCTCTCTTTGAAAATCTGTATCAAATCTTGCAGGGTCAGTTCCATTTTTCTTAGCACATATAACTGCAAAAACTGTATTCAAAGTATCAAGTTGATACCTCAAAGTGAAAGGTGTTCCGTTTGTTTTTTTATAAGGTCCATAAGAAATTAAAGTTACTCTGTTTGCAGGATTTAATCTTAAATAATTTATTCTATTTGTATCAATTACTGTTCCGGGAGCAAGAAATCCTTTAAGTTTACTGTATCTTTGACCGTCATCCTGAGGTGAAAAATATACAGGATCTGAAGTATTTTTAAATTGCCATATGGTAAATTTTGAGTGCACTTTTTCAGTATCGATTTTCGGATAAACACCAAGCAATTTTATTCCGCAATAGTTATCCGTATATCCAACGTCTCCATTATTGTCATACGTGTATTCCATTCTTATTGAATCAACATATCCGGTTGCTCCTTTTGAATAAAATGATGTGCCGGGATTACATCCGTTTGTAATATTAATGTTTCGTACCACGCAATCTTTCCATAAACCGACATAAAGACTATCGATTGGTGATGTATCTCCGTTATAACCTATATTCACAACTTTGTAATTAAGTATTACAAATGAATTCGCAAAATTAAGGTTATAAGTGTATGATTCAAGCAATACTTTAATGCCCATCGGCATATGGTTCTGCATTCCTGTAGTTATCGTATCAAAAAATTCGCATACAAAATCCTGATGGGAAACTGCTTTTGGATCATAGAAAGGAGATGTTATTAAAGATGAACGTTCTGTGATAATTGAACCCTGTCCATTCGTAAATTCAAACCCTTCCGTTTTATTTGGATTCGAAACATCAATGGCACCTGTTGTAACGAATATCTGTCCGTTTTTAACTCCGCCTACCCATAATCCTCCGAGCCATAAATTTTCGATTCCTGAACCTGCAGGATACATACAGGACGGCTGTGTACCGCAATATCCTTTACCGATAGTGCCGTAATTAGTAACTGTCATCAAAATATTTCCAACATTAGTGAATTTATTATTAACATCATCCAATGGTTTGGGAGAAATTAAATAATTAAAAAAGTCGAATGATGTCAGACTCACTAAAAGCATGAATAAAGAAATGATGACAATTATACTTTTAAAAGAACGAATTTTGTAAAAACGCATCAAGATATATTAAAATTTAAATATTTTGCAGAAAAATAATAGTCAAATTTAATTTTATTAAACTTTATATGCAATTGTATAATTTAATCTGAACTAAATTTATATATAATATATAATAATATTATTATGATATAATTTCATTTTGATTAAATAATAATATTTTTAATTTGAGTATTAAGATTAATTCTTTTTAAGTATTTTAATAAATAACTAATTTTAATAAGTTTGAGGAAACTGAAAAGAAATTATTTTTTTATGCGAAATTTAATTGCAAGATTTTTTGAAAATTAGATATATTTTAAAAGAAGCATTTAGAGGTTTCAATTCAGCAAAATTTTCGACTGTTGCGTCAGTTTTTACTATCACTTTATCTCTTATACTAATTGCAATCTACCTCACATTATCTATAAATTCCGGTATACTGTTAAAATCAATAAAAGATAAGGTAGAAATAGAAGTATTTCTGGAAGATAATATAAGCTTGAATGAATTAAATAATTTAAAAGATAAAATAAAAACCGTCGGTGGAATAAAAACTATAAATTATATTTCTAAAGAAGATGCGGCTAAAATATTTGAAAAAGATTTCGGCAAAGATATGCTGGACATCTTTGATTACAATCCTCTCCCTGCCTCTTTCAAAATAAATGTATATGAGGAATATAAATCTCTTGAAATAATGAACAAAATAAAAAATCAGATTGCTTCCTTTCCTAATGTTTCAGATATTGTATTCCCGGAAAAGAATCTGGAATTGCTTGAAAAGAATACATCAGGATTGCTTTTTATAAATCTTACTATATTGATTTTGATAACTATCACTTCAATATTCCTCGTTTCTAATACTATACGGCTTGTAATATCTTCCAAAAGCAAGATAATAGAAACACTTAGCTTACTTGGCGCGACCAAATTATTTATAAAAGCACCTTTTATTATTGAAGGATTTATACAGGGATTTTTAGGAGGTTTGTTTTCTATTGGAATTCTTTACCTTATATTTTTGTATTTTAATACTGTAATGAAGCAAACAGATTTACAATTTGAATTTTTAGGATTTGATTATTTGCTTTATCTTTTGATTTCAGGAATTTTCCTGGGTGTGTTCGGAAGTTCAATTTCTGTTGGTAAATTTATAAAATCAAAAATAAGTCATTAAAAATATGCTGAAAATTGGAATGAAAGCTCCCGATTTCAAATTAAAAAATGAAAACGGCAAAGAAATTTCTCTTAAAGATTTCGATGGGAAAATAATTATACTTTATTTCTATCCCAAAGATAATACCTCCGGATGCACCGCTGAAGCTTGTGATTTTCGTGACCACATAAAAATGTTTGAAAAGAAAAAATCTGTAATCATTGGTATCAGCAAAGACAGTGTTCAATCTCATTTAAAATTTAAAGAAAAATTTGATTTACCCTTTACTCTGCTATGCAGATGAATCTCTTGAAGTAATAAGAAAATATGATGTTTGGAAAGAAAAAAGCTTATATGGAAAAAAATATATGGGAATCGAAAGAACCACTTTTATTATTGATGAGAAAGGATTAATAAAAGATATTTTTTATAAAGTGAAGGTAAGCGGACACATAGAAGAAGTTTTTAATAAAATTTAAATATCTAAATATAAAACATGGTAAATTTAGGCGAAAAATTTCCTATTATGAAAAAAAAAGCTGTTGTCTCAGTTGAAGCCGGTAAAGAATTCAAATCAATCAGAACTGATGAAAATGTGATAACTAAAAAATGGAGAGTACTGTATGCTCTTCAAACCGGTGAACTTATTCCCTGCAACTGGGAACAGGGTCAAGCAACTCTGTAAAATTGAATTATTAATATTTAGTTGCCGGAATCAATTCTGACTACTGAATATAATTTTAAAACCAGGAGTTAATATATTGAGCAATACAATTTCTATATTGAAGGTCGATAACGAGGTTTTGAAAAATAAATTTATAAAATTTCCGTGGAAATTATATAAAGGATACTCTAATTGGGTACCTCCCTTAAAATTCGATGTCCGGAATAATCTGGATACAAAAAAGAATCCTTTTTACCAGCATTCAAAACTTGAAATGTGGCTTGCTGAAAAAGATGGTAGGGTTGCCGGCAGAATAGCTGCAATTATAAACGACAATCATAATATATTACACAATGATAAAGTAGGGTTTTTTGGTTTCTTTGAATGTATAGATGATAATGAAGTTGCAATTGCATTATTTGATGTTGCGTCGGAATATTTAAGAGTCAATGGAATGGAAATAATACGGGGTCCTGTGAACCCTTCAACTAACGATGAATGCGGATTACTGATAGAAGGATTTGACAAACCGCCTGCAATATTGATGTCTTATAATCCTCAGTATTATCAGCACTTAATAGAAAATTGTGGATTTGAAAAAGCGAAAGATTTATATGCTTATATTATTTATGAGGAACAGGTAAAAAAGGATAATGTTTTCTCAAGACTTGAAAGAATGAGTGAATTAATAAAGAAAAAAGAAAATATTAAAATCAGACAGATAAATCTCAAAAATTTAGATGAAGAAATTCAAAAAGTTCGTGTTGTTTATAATTCTGCATGGGAAAAAAACTGGGGTTTTGTTCCTATGACAGAAGCTGAGTTTCACCATATAGCAAAGAACCTTAAAGCAATTGTCCGGGAGGATTTGGTATTCTTTGCAGAAGTCGAAGGTAAACCTGTCGGCTTTTCGTTATCACTACCGGATTATAATCAGGTATTTATAAAAATGAACGGAAGGATATTTCCTTTCGGAATCTTTAAATTACTGGCAAACAGAAAAAAAATTGATACGATCAGAGTTCTCATAATGGGTGTTATACCTGAATATCAGAGGAAAGGTATTGATGGGGTGTTTGTTTATCATACAATTAAAAATGGTCTTTCTACAGGAATCAATAAAGCGGAAATATCCTGGGTTCTTGAAGATAACCTTCCAATGGTTCAGACTGCAGAAAAATTAGGTTCAAAAATTTATAAGCGGTACAGGATTTTCGATAAGAAATTATAATTAATAATTTTCGGATTCATAATCATAATCAAATTTAAAAAGCCGTATGGCTTTATAAATAGATTTTGCAACTTCTGTCTGACCTTTATCACTTTTCAGATATTCTTCATCATTTTTATTTGATAAATAACCGCATTCTACCAGTATAGAAGGCATTGAAGCGCCGTATAAGACATAATATCCTGCCTGGAATACACCCCTGCTTTCCAGTTTGACACCAGTTACCAGTGAATATTGTACTATAGAAGCAAACTGCCGGCTATATCTGAAAAATCCATTTTCTAACATAGAAGCTAAAATAAATTTGCTTGTACTTGTATCTGCTCTTAACCTTAAAAATTCGATTATATCATTTTGTTCCATCAAAAGCTTTAATGCATCAGGAATCTTCGGTAAATCGAGGATATAAATTTCAAATCCATTTTTATCATTTTCGTCATTTTTCTTATAATTTGCATGTATACTTAAAAAAAGATTTCCATTATTATCATTAGCAATTTTGCCACGGTCCTTTAGTTCTATAAATTCATCTGTATCTCTGGTCAAAATGACTTTCAAATCTGAATATTCATATTCAAGTAAATCTTTCAACTTTAATACAATTGAAAGAACAATATTTTTTTCAAATACTCCTGACAGTCCAATAGTTCCCGGATCTTTCCCACCGTGTCCGGCATCTAGAATTATTGTATCGATTTTCTTTCCATTATTCTGAGCCAGAATCGTCGAAGAATAATTCCGGGGAATTAAAAATATTACTATAAAACTTACAAAAAATATTTTTATTAAACACTTAAACATAATAATTATTTTAAAATATACTAAAATAAAAACCTGTATTATATCATATTATGAGTTCACATATTGCAATTCTATAAGATTTTAACAAAGGCATAACTAAATATGAAAATAAAGAATTATTCAAAAAACTTATAAAAATTGGTTAGTAAATCGATAAATCCGAAGTTAAATTGAATTTTGTTGACCTATATTTATTGTATAAGTCCCTTATTTTTAGTATATTTGCACTATATAATTTAATTAATTTAAAACTTCTGCGTTTAGCATAGGAGAAAATCTTATTATGAAATCATTTAAATATTTCTTAGCAACGTTTAATACAATACTCATTGCAATGACAGTATATTTTTCAGGATGTATATCTTCTCCCGATACCACAACAGGAAAACTCGCTTTTCAACAAAAAGATTACGAAAAAGCTGAAAGAGAACTTTCTATTGGAGTTCAAACAGATAAAGATGATATGGAAGCTTGGTATATGTTAGGTGTTTCAAGAGTCGAATTAGGAAAATTCGATGAAGCAAAAATGCCATTCGAAAAAAGTAAAAATGCTTTTGGATTAGAACAGACCAATTATTGGATTTTAAAATATAACGATGGAATAAAACAATTTAATGAAGGACTAAATTCAAGAAAAACCAAAGATAGCCTGGGTGCGGTAAGGAATTTTGGAAAAGCGTTAAACAGTTTTAGAGCATCAACTATAGTAATTCCTGATAGTATTACATCGTACCAAATGATGGGAGATAGTTATGCATATCTGGGTCAGAGTGATAGTGCACTACAAGTATATACTTCGATTCTGGACAGATCTAAGAGTAAAGATGATGCAATTAATATTGCAAAACTTATGTATCAAACCGGCATTAAAGCAAGACAAGCTGATAATTACGCAGGTGCTTTGGAAATTTTCAAAAAGATTGTAACTCTTAACTATTTACCAAAAGATAATCAATATTACGAAACTTCATTATTCAATATAGGATATTGCAATTATGCATTGGCGGAACAAGCAGTAAAAGATGGAAAGGACTTTAAGCCTTACTTGAATGAAGCACTACAAACACTGGAACCACTGTCTTCCGTATTAAAGGACAAAGATTTATTAAGTGCAACTTATGAGATTATGATTAACTGTTACGATGCATTGGGACAAACGGATAAAAAAGAAGAAATCATTAAAAAGAAACAAGATTTACAAAAATAAATTTTAAGAAAATGGATAACCCAAATAAAAAATCCGGGAGGCTCTTCTGGGGTATTTTCATATCCTTGATACTTATCGTATTAATTTTTGTGGGTATTTCGTTTTTTATCTTTGCCTCAAAAATTGTTTCAACTGGTGATAAAGATTATTATCTGGAATCTTCGGGTTCAGGTGATGGAAAAATAGCAATTGTAGACCTGGATTTTACTATCATTTCTTCTGATGGAATAGTGAGGCAGTTTAAAAAATTCCGCGAAGACAAATCCATCAAAGCGATAGTACTCAGAATAAATTCCCCTGGCGGTGGAGTTGCTGCTTCACAAGAAATGTACGAAGAAGTTAAAAAAACAAGGGATTCAGGAAAACCGGTAATTGTTTCGTTCGGTTCAATTGCTGCAAGCGGTGGTTATTATACTGCTTGCGGAGGAAGCATCATCGTATCTAATCCGGGTTCTTTAACGGGAAGTATCGGAGTGATTGCTCAATTTATGAGTATAAAAGAACTTGCAGATAAACTCGGAATAAAATATACAACAGTTAAGAGTGGTGAGCTAAAAGACGCCGGAAGTCCATTCAGGGATATTAATCAAAAAGATATCGTATATTTTCAGGATATAATAGATGATAGTTATGATCAATTTCTTGATGTAGTATCTAAAGAAAGAAAAATTGACAAAGAATCTTTGAAAGAAATTGCCAACGGCAGAGTTTTCACGGGCAGGCAGGCAAAAGATTTAAAACTTATCGATTCCATAGGAACCTTTCAGGATGCTATCAGGATTGCAGCAAAAATCGCCGGTATAAACGGAGAACCAACCCTTGTCCGCGAAAAAAGCAAACGGGGTGTATTCGACCTCTTTTTTGAATCATCAACTGCAAAAGAATTAAAAGAGATAAAAGAAGAATTCAAAACAGAGTTCATCAATACTCCGGTATTACAATACAAATTTGAAAAATAAATTTT
>CAWDWP010000008.1:0-23120 GCA_963806045.1 uncultured Ignavibacteria bacterium
ATTTTCCATTTATAGTTATCTGAAGTTATGAAGAGATTATTATAAATTAAATACTATTTATTCAGTTTCGGAATGACTTTTTTTTACGGTTTACTAACATCCATATCACTCCATAAATAATTTAATCTATAGAATTAATAACTTTCTTTTACAAATTTTTGTGAGGAACTATCTGATTATTATATTGTTCTATATTAAAATTTAAATAAACCAATGTAAACAACAATTATGAAAAAACTAAAATTATTGCTTTGTCAGTTATATTTTTGATTGCAATTGCTTCATCAATGTTATTTCGGACTAAGAAAAAAAATCCGTGATTATTTGTTGTTGCTGAAAATAATAAGTTCAGTATCGGAAATGAAGATGACCCGCAGGCGAGAATTGAACAGGAGTTCAAAATGTTAAGGGATATAAATACAAACAGGATTCCTGAAAATATCCTTAACCTCGAACAAAATTTTGCATCGAAATTACCGAAGGATATTGAAAAAGATAATCCGACTTCATTGGTATGGAGCGAAAGAGGACCTAATAATGTCGGCGGCAGAACAAGGGCACTAGCGGGAGATGTGAGTAATCCAAATATTATTATTGCGGGCGGGATTACCGGAGGAATATGGAGGTCTGCAAATTCCGGAAACAGCTGGACAATTACAACTACTAATTCCAATTGCATTCCGCATCCTGTATTGCCCAGGATAGAAGACGGGAAATACTTCGAACTGGTATATTGGTACGGGTGAATGGTTAGGCAATTCAGCGGGACAACCGGGAAGCGGATATGCTTTTACCGGAAACGGAGTTTATAAATCGGTAGATAATGGGTTAAGCTGGACTCTGCTGCCCTCGACTTCAGGAATACCTCCGAATAATTTTACATCTGACTGGCAGTATGTTTGGAATCTGGCGACTGATGTATCAAACACAACAGAGGAAGAAGTTTATGCGGCAACGATTGGCTCTATTTATAGAAGTGCAAACGGCGGAGCAAACTGGACACAGGTATTAGGAAGCTCAACTAACAGGTCCCAATCTACTGATGTAACGGTGACAACCGGTGGAGTGGTTTATGCGGCAGGAAGTTTTCTTGCAGGCGGACCAATGAATGGAATAAGACGGTCAACTGACGGAATTAACTGGACTGATATTACACCACCATCAGTCTTTCCACCGGATTATGAAAGAATTGTTCTTGCACTTGCCCCATCAAATCAAAATGTATTATATGTATTAGTTCAGGGTGTTCCGACCGGAGAACCAAATTCAGTTAACCGGCATCAATTATGGAAATATACTTATGTTAGCGGCAACGGTACAGGCTCAGGCGGTATCTGGGAAAACAGGGGAGCAAATTTACCACAGCCGGGACAAAATAGTTACGGAACTTTTAATGAACCATTCGATAGTCAGGGTGGATATGATATGTTTATGAGTGTGAAACCGGATAATGAAAATTTTTTGGTAGTGAATGCTGTTAATATGTATGTTACGGCAGACGGATTTGCAACTGCGACAAATGCCAGAAGGATTGGCGGATATCAGCCGGCAAGTGAAAACGGTCAATATCCGAATCATCACCCTGATATACACTCGGGATTTTTCAGACCGGGAAATCCTGCAGAATTCTTTTCGGGACACGACGGAGGAATTTCCAGAACGACTGATATTACGACAAACATAAGTTCAAATAATCCAGTTAATTGGCAGAGTTTAAACAATGGTTATAACGTTACACAATTTTACGGAATTTCAATGGCTCCGGAAGCCGGCAATAACAGGCTTGTCGGGGGATTCCAGGATAACGGATCATCAATGACAACAAGCGGGGCACTCGCGGCTCCCTGGGCATCAATAAACAGCGGTGATGGTGGATTTTGCGTAGTGCCGCCGGCAGTAGATGACAGACTTTATTCGTCATCACAAAACGGAGAACTAAGCAGAACAAATTTAGATGGTTCAAATTATGCACCTCTGAAACCAACCGGTTCGACAAGACCGCAATTTATAAATCCATTAGTACTGGATAAAAATAATTCTTCATTTCTTTATTTCGGAGGAGGTAATTCTGCGACAACAACAGGTATATGGAGAAATAGCGATATAAAAAACGCAGATAATACTGCAGGATGGACCTATTTAACTGGGACGGATTTTGGTTCGGCTACTGCAATGGTGAGCGCCATAGGAATTTCAAGAGCAAATAATCCAAATGTGGTTTATTACGGTTCGGATCAGGGGCATATCAGGAGAATTACAAATGCAAACGGAGCATATACGGTAAGCGGAAATTTAATTGACCCTGCCGGCCGGATATATTTCCTGTATAGCGGTTGACCCGCAAAATTCGAATATGGCTTTGGCTGTATTCAGTAACTACAATATACAAAGTTTATGGTACACTAATAATGGAGGTTCGACGTGGACAAGTGTGGAAGGAAATCTTTCAGGAGCGAACGCACCTTCTTCAAGATGGGCAGAAATATTTTATATAAATTCAACACTTCAAATAATTCTTGGAACTTCGACAGGGATTTATTATACATCCGTATTAAACGGAGCAAGCACAGTCTGGACGCAGGAAGCCGTATCATCAATTGGTAATGTTGTATGCGTGCATATGGATTTCCGTCCTGCGGATAATACTCTTGTTGTCGGGACACACGGCAGAGGTTCATTCCAGACGCAGATAACGGCGCCAATATCGGTGCAAACAATTTCAAATGAAGTGCCTTCTGCATTCTCACTTTTGCAAAATTATCTGAATCCGTTTAATCCCGCAACAAAAATACATTATGAAATTTCCCGAAACGGATTTGTGCGGTTAGTTGTATTTGATATTCTGGGAAAGGAAATTGCAACTCTCGTAAATGAAAATCAACAGGCAGGAGTTTACGAGACAACTTTCAACGCATCACAATTCCCAAGCGGCGTTTATTTTTACCGTTTGACTACTAGTGGATTCACTGACACGAAGAAGATGTTGTTAATTAAGTAAGGTGTAAAACGAAAGATGAAAAAGTAAAAATAAGAATAAATTTAAAAAGCCGGAAGTCTTACTTCCGGCTTTTTTTATAATTATTAGTTAACATATTCTTGTTTGAGATACCCGCCCGAGCGGCCTTAAAAACCAACAAGCGTTGACACAATCACTAACCATTGAAACATATTCCAATATAATCCGTAATTTGAAAAACTAAATATTAATTTTTTATTAACTCATATTTAACAATTGAAAATTAGAAAAATTATTCTTATAATCCATAAAAAAAAACTATTCTTAAAATTTAAATAAATAAGAAAAATGAAAAAAACTTTTATTACACTATTTCTGTTGATATTTGCTTTTGGTGCATTTGCCCAGAACAAGTATTCTAAAATTAATAATCCTGTCAAAGAGGATGGGTTAAATGTTATTGAAAATTACATTCGGACAATATATCCTCCTGTATTAATGAGTCCTGCAACATATCCCGGAGAAATAACCGGAACATCAAATTTCTGGGATTACCAGACAAATGGTTCCAGTCTAAACAGCTTAATGGTTTTTGGTGATACAATTTTATTTTGTTATCCTGCTGTGGATTCAACTGACCCGACAGGGGCATCGACAAGAGTTGGATATTTGGTAATAAGTACTAACGGAGGTCTCAGCTGGGAATTTCCGTTACCTTTACAAAGTTTACCTAACCGAAGTGGTTATCCTGAATTGCGAAAAGTAATATTACCAGGCAACATTGTAAGCGTGATGTTAGCGGGCAGAAAATATAACGGTTCAAATTCAAGAGGCGGTGCCTGGACTGATGCAATTTTTGGTCTTGGAGTATTTGCTTCCGAATTTGTCCCGGAACCCGGACGAGACTTCTTTGGTGATTTGATAAGCGGAACTAAATTCGGAGGAGTATTTAGTTCTCCGATTGATGCTAATACTGATAGTTTATTTTTCGGGAAATATGATTATAATACTAACACAATGAGCGGTAAGGTAACTCTTGCAGTATCTCCTACAAATATTTACGGAAATGTAAGATATCGCCTTGCGTCAGACGGCGGAAATAATTTATTTGCAATGTGGTATGATAATACAGCGGCCGCATATGCAATGCGTTACAGAACATCATCAGACGGGGGAACAACATGGGGTTCTACTGCAAGTTTACAGACCGGATTCGGACTTTACGGGGTTGTTGATGGAGATACTTGCAGTCCCTGGTTCGGAATTGATGCTACATACAAACCGGGAACGTCACAATGGGCGGCAGTATGGAGTACATTATTTCCAACAGCTACAGGACAATCATCAGGCGACCCGCAAGGATGTAAAATATTATTTGAGTCCCCTAATATAAACGGGGGTGCACCTGTACAGGTTGCCGGAAAAATCAATATGCCGATTATATCCGATACGAATCAGTTCTTTAATTCACCGGCACTTCAGGTTGGAGTCACTCCTGTTTCGCATCCTACAATCGCATATTCCGGTAATGGCTCAAGGGTTGTTGTTGCTTTCTCTGCATTCCAGCCCGGAGACACGCTTGACGGATATTCATATAACGATATTTATGTTACATATTCTGATAACGGAGGATTGAACTGGGCAACTCCGGTGAATCTGACAAATACTTCCGACTGGGATGAACTTTATCCGGTTTTATCTGAAACGGGAAATTCTCCTAATCAGTTTGCAATACAATATCAGGTGACAAAAGGTCCGGGCAGCCAGAGTTTCACAAATCTTACACCTACTTACAGAGTTTATCACGTATTAAAAAAATTCAATCCTGCCAGTGTAGGAATAAGAGAAATCAATGGAAATGTACCAACCGGATATACACTTGCTCAAAATTTTCCAAATCCGTTTAATCCATCAACAAAGATACATTATGAAATTTCACGGAACGGATTTGTACGATTAGTTGTATTTGATATTCTGGGTAAAGAAATTACAACTCTCGTAAATATAAACCAGCAGGCAGGTATTTACGAAACAACATTCAACGCTTCGCAATATCCAAGCGGAGTGTATTTTTACCGTTTGACTACTAGTGGATTCACCGATACGAAGAAAATGTTATTAATTAAGTAAACCCCGCCAAAGAGTGGGAAGGCAGGCGTAAAAGGTAAGACGTAAAACGAAAGATGAAAAAGTAAACGTAAAAATAAAAAGCCGGAAGTTTAACTTCCGGCTTTTTTTATAATTATTAGTTAATATATTCTTGTTGGGGACGTTTCGCCTGAGCGGACTTTCAGAAACAGTCGTAATGCAAATTGAAAAAATCAGGAAAAAAACATTTTGGGGTAAATTTTATTGTAATTCTTATTATTTATTGTTATGTTTTAATATGTTTAATTTAAAATTGGAGGTAAAATGTTTGATGATATAAAACATTTCAAAGTATACTTAGCTATTATTTTGGTAGCCTCATTTATTTTGTTCAATGGCAGTTACAGTTTCAAAACGACGAATCTTTCAACGCCATTATTAGACACACTTACTCTTCCAGCAAATCCGGGTCCACCAAATAACGGTGGTTCTGCAGGTTGGGCGGCGTTCTTTGACCTGATTGGAGGTCCACTGGATGTCACTGTTATGCAAATGAGTACCGGAAGCACAGCGGCTGCAAACGCAAGCTTCAGTGTGATAGTATTTACCCGTTCCGGAACATCATTGGGCGGACCGGGGGGTCCCGGTAGTTCGATGGATGGCTGGACATTGCTTGATACTGTACCCGTCATTCAGGGTTCGACGTCCAGTGGTATCTCGCTCGTTTTTGGGCTTCCCCCAATACCTGTTCCTGCCGGTGATACGGTAGGAGTTGCAATCCGGTTCATCGGTGTCGGTCCTCGTTATGTAGGTACGGGCACACCACCTTATAGTGTGTATTCAGACACGAATCTCACATTGATAACGGGTGACGGCCGCTCGACACCGTTTACTGTCGGAGGCAGTTTCTTTACATCCCGCGCACTAACGGGCGTGATTCGTTACATCATTGGTACTGCAACAGGGGTAATTAATATCGGATCAGAAATCCCTGAAGGGTTCAAGCTGGCACAAAATTATCCCAATCCGTTTAATCCGGTCACTAAAATAACATATCAGATACCAAAAAATAGTTTCGTATCTTTGAAAGTATATGATATGCTCGGGAAAGAAGTCGCTGTGCTAGTGAATGAGTCATTGTCTCCCGGAATGTACGAAACTACATTCGATGCTTCGAATTATACTAGCGGGGTTTATTTCTATAAATTAACAGCGAATGGTTTTAGCGAAACAAAGCAAATGGTTTTGATTAAATAAAAAGAAAACAACATTACTAAATTTTAAAGCCGGATGATTTTGTTTCCGGCTTTTTTTATAACGAAAATTGATACAATAATTTTCAAAGTAATAAAAAATTCTGTCAATCCGAAAACCTACAAATCAATACTGTCCGATTAAATTAAATAACTTTTTCATCCGCGAAAATAGTAATAAATATATAAATAAATAATTGTTTCTGCGGAACTTCATCTCTCAAAATTTAGTTATACTAACTAATTACAATTAATTTTTTTTTAATCAAATAAATAAAAAACAAAATGAATAAAAAATTAAGTCTTTCAACTTTGTTTCTTTTACTGGCAGGTTTAAGTGTTGTATGTTTTACCAGCATATTTCCATCTTGCAGCACTGCCAATCTTTCTGATGTAAAATTGTGTACTTCTTTAAATGGCAGCGATTGCAGTGGTGATGTATCCTCTTTCCCGGCGGATATACCTACTATTCACTGTTCTGCAAATCTTAAAAATGCCCCTTCAGATACGAAGGTATCTTTCGAATGGAAGCACAATGGGGATAGTTTTGGAAAAGCGAATGTTACTTCTTCAGGCGGTTTTGTAAACTCATCTTATTCACCACCTTCGACATTTCCACCGGGTAAATATACAGTAACAGTAAAGATTGAAGCCGATAACTCAACACCTGTAACAAAAGAATTTACTATAGTGGAATAGATTTTATCAGGATTATTTCCGGAAAAATTTTCAGGTTTTTTACTCAAGATTTAGCGTAGCATGGTTGATGCTGCGCTAAATTATTTTAACGGGATAAAATTTTACTTTTATTTATACGTTAATTATATTCATTGAAGAAACTGTATCTCATATAATCTTTTATAAACACCTTCGGTATTCATTAATTCGTTGTGTGTGCCTATTTGCTGTATCCTGTTTTCGTCTATAACAACTATTTTATCGGCATTTTTTATTGTTGATAGTCTATGGGCTATTACTATGGAGGTTCTGTTCACCATTAAATTCTCAAGAGCCTCCTGTACGAGTTGCTCCGATTCCATATCCAGAGATGAGGTTGCTTCATCCAGTATAAGAATCTGCGGATTTTTTAACAAAGCTCTTGCAATCGCTAATCTTTGTTTTTGTCCTCCGGAGAGTCTCAGTCCACGCTCGCCGATAATTGTATCGAATCCATGTTCAGTATTCAAAATAAATTCGTAAGCATTTGCATAATTTGCAATCTCAATTAATTTTTCTTCACTTACACCTTCAGTGCCGAATAAAATATTGTTTCTGATAGTATCATTGAATAATATTGTTTCCTGCGGAACAATGCCGATAAGGTTTCTTAAACTTCTGATTTTAATATCCTTGATGTTCTTTCCGTCAATGAAAATCCCTCCTTCTGTAACATCATAAAATCTGGGAATTAAATCCACCAATGTAGATTTACCTGCTCCGGATGGTCCGACTAATGCTACAATTTCAGATTTGCTGATATTAAAACTAATATCGTTTAAAACAATTTTATTTTCCCGATAATAAAAAGAAACATTTTTTATTTCTATAACATTATTAAATGATTCTATCCCGATGGCATCTTTAGCGTCTTCCATCTCTAAAGGATAATCTAAAATGTCGAATATTCTCTGCCCTGAAACGGTAGATTCCTGTATTCTGCTGTTAACCGTTGCAAGATTTTTTATGGGTATCATTAGCTGAAATATAATAAATAAGAAACCAAAAAATTCCTCCGGCTTCAATGTTCCACCCACAAATATTTGTTTTCCGCCATACCAAATTATTATTATAGCAGCAAGCATAGTGAGCATTTCGGTAATCGGGGATACAAGTAGAAATGCTTTTGAGCTTCTTATCTGTAATCTGAAATGTTCACCGGACAACGCCCTGAACATTTTACTCTTGTACGATTCAGCACCAAATGCCCTTATTATTTTAGCACCGTATATTGATTCCGTAACGGCATTTACAACTTCTGCAATTTTTTCCAGTACCCTTTGACTTCTCCTCCGGAGTGTATTTCCGATTTTCAAAATAAAAAACACAGTTACAGGAAATATTAATAATGCCATCACTGTCATTTGCCAGCTGATTGCCAGTGCGAGCATTACAAAAATTATTATCAAAAGCGGTTCTCTTAATAAATTATAAAATACGGCAGAGATTCCCTGCTGAATACTATTTAAATCATTTGTCATTCTCGAAATCAAATCTCCTGTCTTTGTAACAGAAAAATACCTTATTGATAAGTTATTAATTTTATCATACATTTGATTTCGTATGTCTCTTAATACAGCGCTTTCAATATATTGCATTGTAATGGATTGCAAAAAACTCGTGATATTCTTGAGCAGAAATGCGATAAAAATCATTATACATATTTTCACCAAAGCTTCGAGCATTGTCCCGGAATAAATAAAACTGTCAAGAAAATATTGGATTTGATTCAGCAATCCGCTGAAAACTTGTGTAGGATTTGACTCGAGCTGAGCCCCGGGTTTTCCCGTGAATAGTGCTTTTAGCAGAGGAATGGTCAGATAAATTGACAATGCACTGAATATGGAAAATAAAATGGACATGAAAAAACGCCCAGACGATATGTAATCTGTATTTCTTAACGTATTTTAATATCCTTAAATAAGTTTTCATAAATAAATTTAATAATTCAGTTTATCTGTCATCGAAAGATTTAAATTCCATTAAACGTTTTTATAAACGGATAATATTTTTTGAATCATATTTTTTAAAGTAAAGTTTTGTCTGTAATTCTCCAGGGATTTTTTCCCCATTTCTTTTCTTAACTCTTTATTTTTAATAATGCTCACTAATTTTTCCGCAAGTATATCTGCATCACCGGGATTAATTACAAATCCGTCAGAATTTTCTTTTACAAGATATTTCATGTCTCCGATGTCACTCACGATTAAAGGCAAACCTGCAGATTTCGCAAGCAGCGCCGATAGTGGAAATAGTTCAGCATTCATCAATAATGACGGCTGTGCGTATATATCCATAGCAGACAAGCAATTATCGAGGTCATTACGAAATCCCGTAAAAATTATTTTATTTTTCAAATTGAGTTTTTCCGTTTGCTGTTCTAATTCACCTCTTAAAATTCCGTCTCCCACTATTAAAAGCTTCACATTATTTAATTTTTCTCTTTCATTAATTATTTTTAACGAATCTATTAAAATATTTATGCCTTTGAAATCTACTAATCTGGCAACTATACCAATCACAATATCATCAGAACTGATATTTAAAATATTTCTGGTTGATTTACGCTTTTCTTCAGAAAATTGTGCAGCAGAATCCGGAATGCCTGCATGAATAACCGTAACTTTATTTTCAGGAATTTTATCCTTTTCAGTCAGTATCTTTTTTGAGCTATAACCATCTGCAATAAAATGATGAATTAAATATTTATTTCTGTACCAATGAACAATATTATGTCTAATTGACTGACAAGAATGCACTGTAGTTATATTTTTACATTTTAATTTTTTCGCAGCTATAGCGGAGATAGTCCTGTCAGAATTTGTATTGGAATGAATAATATCTATTTTTTTATCCTTTAGTTCTTTTACCATAATACTGATAGCACGGAAAAATTGTTTTCCGCCGCCGCAATAAGGCACTGCTATCGTTTCAAAGCCCTGCTTAAAAGATTCGTGAAACAGCATTGAATTTTCCATCGGACAAAGAATAATGTTATGACCTTCATCTCTCAGACCATTTGCAGCATATAAGGCATGATTCTCACCTCCCGCAATATCCATCGCGTCATTCGTTATAACAACATTCATTTTTCTGACATTGAGAATTATTAAACATCAGAAATTAGCAATTGCAGTCAGTAGTTTCAAGATTAATAAATTAAGGTTAATTAAAAGTTGCTGTCAAAAACTCTTCATATTAAGAATGATATATATACCTTCGATAATTATATATTTAAATTAAATCTGTTATTGATTGTTCAATAGCATATTATTATTTTAAAGTAAGAGTAATTTAAAAATTTATATTATTTTAGATTTCTTTTGAGATTCCTATCGAACAATATAAGATAATGAGCCGGTGATTTAGGTGCAAATTCTCCGAAAAAGATTTAAAATGATAATTTATGAAGATTTATGAATTATTTTGAAGCATTTTTAAATACAGGTGTATGAAAAAAAGTAAGAAAGTTAAGTCCGGAAAAAGTGTTGTTAAAAAAACACTTAAGAGTAAGATTATACCTAAAGAAGAGAACCTATTTTCTAAAGAAATATTTCCGGTTGTCGGCATTGGAGCTTCTGCCGGCGGTCTAGCAGCTATTGAATCTTTTCTAAAAGCAATTCCTCGCGGAAATTGTTTGTAACATGGCATTTGTCATAGTTCAGCATTTGGATCCCGACCATAAAAGCATATTAATCGACCTTGTGAAGTTATACACAAAAATGAAGGCGTATGTTGTCGAAGACGGTGTAAAAGTAAAACCAAACTGCGTCTATGTCATTCCGCCTAACCGTGATATGGCATTGCTTAACGGAAATTTACATTTAATTGAAAGGGAATCACCTCACGGGTTACGCTTGCCGATTGATTATTTTTTCCGCTCGCTTGCTGAAGACCAGCACGAAAAAGCAATTTGCATTATACTTTCAGGAACCGGCTCTGATGGAACACTTGGATTAAAAGCAATTAAAGGCGAAGGCGGAATTGCTTTTGCACAGTCAGTTGAGTCTGCCGGATACGACGGAATGCCGCGAAGTGCGATTGCTACAGGCAAGGTTGATTATGTATTACCTCCGGATGAAATGCCGATGCAATTAATAAATTATGTAAGCCGAGTGTTTAAGAGCAAAATATTTACAGCAGCCTGTTGCCGCTCCGGAGACTGAGGATATAAGGAAAAAGATTTTTATACTACTCAGAAATCAAACCGGACATGATTTTTCGAACTACAAGCAAAACACCATAAACCGCAGAATTGAAAGAAGAATGGTTTTGAATCAGATCGATACTCTTGCAGAATATTTTGCTTTTATCAAGCGTAATCCAATTGAAATTGAGACGCTCTTCAAAGAACTGTTGATTGGTGTTACAAATTTCTTCCGGGATAAAGATGCTTTTAAATTTTTAAATAACAATATTATACCTAAACTATTTAAAGGCAGGAATCCGGAGACATCGATTCGCGTTTGGGTTCCCGGCTGTTCAACAGGAGAAGAAGCTTACACACTTGCAATTTTATTTCAGGAACAAATCGAGAAACTTAAACAGTCTTTTACAATACAGATTTTTGCAACTGATATAGATTCCGAGGCGGTAGAGAAAGCAAGGTTTGGAACTTATCCCGAAAATATTCAAATGGATGTAACGAAGGAACACCTGTCAAAATATTTTACCAAAGAAAACAATAATTACCGTGTACATAAATTAATAAGGGATATGGTGGTTTTTGCAAAACAGGATATTATTAAAGACCCTCCTTTTTCAAATCTTGATTTGGTGAGCTGCAGGAATTTATTAATTTATTTTGGACAGGTAATTCAGAAAAAAGCATTAAACCTTTTTCATTATGCATTAAAACAAAATGGTTATCTCTTTCTTGGCACTTCTGAATCAATCGGAGACTTTTACGAGATGTTCGATTCAATAGATAAAAAGTGGAAAGTGTATTCAAAAAAAGATGTTGCATTATCTCAGGTACCATTTCAGAATTATGTACCATCATTATCTGCAAAATTAATTCCAATTGAAAAAGCGATGGCAATTCAAAATAAACTTAAACCGGACTTCGTCAATCTTATCGACGAAATGTTAGTTGAAGACTATGCACCTCCTTGTGTAATAATAAATTCTGATTTTGAAGTATTATATGTTTATGGTAGCACGGGTAAGTTTTTTGAACCTGCCGCCGGTGAAGCCAGTTTAAATCTTTCACGTATGATTAAAACCGGAATGAAAAGAGAGCTTTCAGCGGGAGTAAGAAAAGTAATTACAGGAAACTCTCTTGTACGATATGATGGATTAAAAGTGAAAAATAATGCTGAAACCATTTTAGTAAACCTTGTAATTAAGCGGTTAAAGGAATCAGAGTTCTTTAAGGGAATGACAATGGTAATATTTGAAGAAGTAAAGAATATTGCCTCAAAAGTAAAACAAGGAAAAAGAACCGAAGACGATTATTGCCCAGAAAATTCTTGATATGGAAAGACGAATTAAAAACGAAGGATGAATATCTGCAATCTACTGTTGAAGAAATGGAAACTTCAAACGAAGAGCTTAAATCCACCAACGAAGAATTGCAATCAGTCAAATGAAGAACTCCAGTCAACAAATGAAGAAATGGAGACTTCAAAAGAAGAATTACAATCGGTGAATGAGGAATTAGTAACAGTCAATACTGAATTACAGAAAAAAATTGAAGAGCTTTCAAGGGTAAGCAATGATTTAAATAATTTACTTGCAGGAACGGGAATAGGAACAATTTTTGTTGACCACCAGCTTATAATCCAAAGGTTTACTCCGGCAGCGACACAAATCGTTAACCTGATAAATACCGATGTAGGTCGTCCATTGAGCGATATAGTAATGCGTTTTATGAATTATGTAACTTTTGAAGAAGATGTTAATACAGTCTTGTCGAATTTAATACCGAAGGAATCTGAAGTTCAGACGAAGGATGGACACTGGTATTTAATGAGAATTCAACCTTACAGAACTCTGGAAAATGTAATCGAAGGAGCGGTTCTCACATTCGTGGATATATCCGAACAAAAGAAAATAAAAGATATACTAAAAGCAGCAGAAGAGAAATTAAGGCAAATATCAATGGATAAAAAGTAAATATAACGTAACTGCAATTAAGGTATAATATAAATGAAGTAATTTAACAATTCTAATTAAATTGGTTATGAAAAAGAAAAGCAGCATTAAAAAAAGCAGCACAAAAGTTATAAATGATAATGATTCTTTTGTTGCGGACAGGAAATTCATGGCCTTAAGGCAGCTTGCAGAGAAAAGATTACTTAAAGGAATCAGTAAACAAAAAGAATTGAGTCTGGATGAAGCAAAAAAAATTATGCATGAGCTTCAGGTACATCAAATAGAGCTTGAAATTCAAAATGAAGAGTTAAGAGTGGTACAGAATTTACTCGATATTTCCCGTGAAAAATATTTTAACCTCTTCAATTTTGCTCCTGTCGGCTACATTACGTTGAATAAAAAAGGAATAATAATAGAAACAAACTTTACTGCATCCAACCTGTTAGGAGTTGTTAAATCCGAAATGATAAATAAAGCTTTCACAAGATTTATATTCAAAGAAGATCAGGACATATTTTACCTTTTCAGAAAACGTCTTGTTGAATCGAAATTAAATCAGCAATTTGATTTGCGGATTAAAAGAAGCAACAATTCTTATTTCTGGGCTCATATAGACGCAATTTTACCAATGAAAGAAAATGATTTGATATTCAATCTGATTACAATAGTTGATATATCAAAACAAAAAGAATATGAAGAATCATTGCAGGAGAATAAAAGGTTTTTAAGTGAAACTCAGACTATTGCAAACTTGGGACATATGTCACTGGATATAAAAACCGATAGATGGACAAGCTCTGATGTTCTTGATAAGATATTCGGAATTGATTCATACTTTTGACAAATCTACTAAAGGGTGGGTTTCAGTTATTCATCCTGATTGGCGGGAAGCTATGAATGATTATTATTTTAAAGGAAGTACTTGGACACAAAACCGGGTTTGATAAAGAATATAAGATAATCCGGCAGAACGATAAAGCCGATCGGTGGGTTCATGGTATAGGAGAACTAAAATTTAATGAGAAAAATCAACCGGTATATATGGTTGGTGCAATTCGGGACATCACTGAACAGAAGAATACGGAAGAGATAATAATGCACCAAAATGAAGAATTGCAAAGAGTAAATTCGGAAAAAGATAAATTCTTTTCTATTATTGCACACGATTTAAGCGGTCCGTTTACAGGATTCCTCGGATTTACTGAAATGCTGAGAACAGATTTACAAAATATGTCTGCAAGTGAGCTTCAGGATATTGCAAACCGTATGAATAGCAGTGCAAATAATCTATTTGGATTATTGACAAATTTATTGGAATGGTCAGCGATGCAGAGAGGATTAACAACTTTCATACCTGATAACTTATCAGTTAAAGACATCGTAAGAGGGATTGTCGAAATATTTTTGGAAACTGCCAGAAAAAAAGAAATTGAGATAATTGAAGAATTAGAAGAGGATATAATCGTATCGGCGGATAGAGCAATGCTTGAGACGATAATCAGGAATCTTTTGTCAAATGCAATTAAGTTTACAAAGAAGGGTGGACAGGTGACCATTTCTGCAAATACATTTGGAAACAATTTAATAATTTCGGTAAAAGATACAGGAATAGGTATGAGCAATGAGTTGATAAATGATTTATTCAGAATTGATAAACGGACAAACCGGAAAGGGACTGAAAAAGAGCCAAGCACGGGATTGGGTTTGTTTTTATGCAAAGAGTTCGTTGATAAGCATAATGGAAAAATATGGGTAATTAGTGAAGAAGGAGCAGGCAGTGAGTTTGTTATTAGTTTACCGTTACAAACTTAAAAAATTTTCAAGTATCGAAACATAGGTATTGTTTTTTAATGATTTAATATAAATATTTAGTTACATGGAAAAGGTGAAAAAAATCAAAATATTCGTAATAGAAGATAACCGGCTGCTTCTGAATGGTATCGTCTCAATGATTAACGAGCAGAAGGATTTAAAAGTAATTGCTGCAATCAACGACAGGGAAGATACCTTATCGAAGATTTTTAAGCTTAAACCTGATGTAGTATTAATAGATCTTGGTTTGCGCACTCAAAATAGTCTTGAGGTAGTAAAATCTGTAAGGCAAAAATCTGCAGATATGAAAATTATTGTAATGGACCTGATGCCTGTTCAATCCGATATTCTGGATTTTGTGAAGGCAGGTGCCTCCGGCTTCATACTTAAAAATGCTATGGTGCACGATTTCCTTAAAACAATCCGTTCTGTCGTTGCAGGCGAGAAAGTGCTTCCTCCGCACATGACAAATTCACTTTTTACACAGATAGTTGAAAGAGCGGTTAATGTTGGAACCCACGGGCCAAACCTGATGGACGGTGTACGGATGACAAAACGGGAACGGCAGGTAATTGAGTTAATTGCCGATGGTTTAACCAATAAAGAAATCGGACAAATCCTTCATCTTTCCCCTTTCACTGTGAAAAGTCATGTACATAACATTCTCGAAAAAATGACATTGCATACCAGAGTACAAATTGCAAAATATGTCCATACAAACGAAGAATATAAAGATACTGCTGATTCTGTATCCCTGTTAGATGATTAATTACTAATCCATTCGGATTAGTTCCTTTTCCGTCCTTTGGAATTATTGACAATTCACACTTACTCTCTTAATTTTGTGCTATGAAAATAATAATAATATTCTTTATAGCGCACTGGTATCTTTCGCTATTTTCTCAATCCTTTTTACAGCACCGATATGCTTCGCATCGTACTTTTACGATGAATAAGTTCTGGGAACGCTTTTTTTATATCTTTGCTTATATCACACAGGGAACATCCTATATGAGCGCCCGGGCTTACGGAACTCTGCACAGAATTCATCATGCATACGCTGATACTGATAAGGACCCTCATTCCCCTAAGCACTATTCAAATGTATTCGCCATGATGTGGCATACGAAAGTTGTATTTGCAGACATTATGGATCACAGGGTGACGGTGGAAGAGCGGTTTACAAAAAATCTTCCTGACTGGCCCACTATGGATAAGTGGGGACAGTCTATCCCTAACAGAATTTTGTTTGCATTATTATATACCGGTTTTTATATCCTTTTCGCACCATATTGGTGGCTTTTTGCATTGGTTCCCATTCATATTTTTATGGGTCCCATTCACGGAGCCATTATTAACTGGTTCGCGCATAAATTCGGAAAAGTACATTTTAAACTAAATAATTCTTCAAGGAATTTTATTCCACTGGATGTACTAATGCTGGGTGAGAACTATCATAACAATCACCACAAATTTCCTTCGATGTGCAAATTTTGGTATTAAATGGTACGAAATTGACCCCATCTATTGTGTGATGGTTATTTTCGAATTTCTGGGCATTATTAAAATTCGCAACAGGGGAAAACACATAGCAAGTGAATACTGACCGGGTATGTTAATATATATTGATGCTTTTTTCATTTCCTGGAAAAAATATTTACTAATCCATGTGGGTTAGTTCCTTTTTCATCCCTCTGCACTATTACAAAATTGATTGCTTTACCATATCTTTGGTAAGAAGATTTTGAATTTTAACAAAACAATTTTAAAAATTTAAGATTACAAATTTTAGCAATAAATTAAATAATGACCAATAATGGTTGTTAAAAATGAAAGGAACAAAATCATGTTCAAAAGAATATTCAAATTAATGTTTATCGTTTTAATGTTTGCATTATTTACAGCAAGCATTACGCAAGCCCAGACAACTAAGACTAAGGGCGAGGTATATCCTGTATTCTCAATCAGTCCTTTGGTAGGAGTTAATTTCCCAATTCAGGATTTAAATAATGTATACTCGACAAGCTGGAATGCCGGTCTTGACTTAAATTTGAAGGTCAACAGAGAAACTTCATTTTTTTTATATGCAGGATATGTTGATATGCCAATCAAATCCGGATTAATCGGTCCCAGTGCAAGTATCATAGCAATCACAGCAGGACCGAGATATATTTTCACAAGTGCGTCTATAAAGGCTCAGATTTTCGTAGAAGCCGGATTGGGTGCATATATATTCTCTTCAAAAGATTTCACCACGACTGTACCACCGATTGTAACAATTGCGAGTGAATCAAAAACGTATTTTGGAATCAATGTAGGTCCGGGAGCTATAATCCCGCTAGGACCATCTATGGATTTAATAATGAAAGTGAAACTTCACGATATGTTTGCGACAGGCGGTTCACAAACTTTCATAGCTGCAAATATGGGTTTAAATTTTAAATTTTAATTGATATAGGCGATATTTAAATGATGAAAAAACAGGTCTTCTGTTAAATAGGAGACCTGTTAAATGATGTAAAAGTGATATAGATTTTTAATCTTATCACATTTTTAAATTCCTTTAATAGGAAATGTAATGAAAACAAAATCAACAAAATTTATAGGTCAACTGATGATTTTATTAGGATTATTTTTGGCAGTAACATTGATTGTACCTATATCGGCTTTTTCACAGCAGGGTAAACCGGTTAGCAATGCCATAAATGACCAGGTTAATTCTGCGATGACCACTGACGGCAGTGGTGGTTCGATTATAACATGGCAGGACAAACGAAGCGGTAAATCTGAAATTTATGCACAAAGGATGAATTCAAGCGGTAATGCAGTGTGGACTCTTAACGGTATCCCGATTTGCACGCAGGATAGCAGTTTTAATCCGAGCATTGTAAGCGACGGCAGCGGCGGTGCAATTATCGCCTGGGAATCCTATCGCGGAAGTACAACTACTGACATATTTGCACAGCGAGTAAATTCAAGCGGTGCAGTGCAGTGGACTCTTAACGGTGTTTCTGTCTGTGTGGTTGTATTCGAGCAGGATACAATTGCAATGACAAGCGACGGCTTAGGAGGCGCAATTCTCACCTGGCAGGACTATCGAAGTAACAATGGTTTTCCTGATATTTATGCACAACGCATAAATTCAAACGGAGCAATGATATGGACAGCAAATGGAGTTAGCGTCTGCAATGAGGCATCAGCACAACGCGGACCCAAGCTTATCAACGACGACAGCGGCGGCGCATTTATTACCTGGTCTGACCATCGTGCCGGTAATTATGACATCTATACTCAGCGTATTAGTTCGGGAGGTGCACCGGTATATACAACAAACGGAGTTGCTACATGCACTATGGCAACTGACCAGATTAAACCGGACATTTGCAGTGATGGAGCCGGCGGTATGATAATTACCTGGACTGACTACAGAAGTACCACTGATTTTAACATTTATGCTCAGAGGCTAGGTCCGGCATTAGCAATAGTATGGGCAGTAGATGGTGTTGTTATGAATAACAATGTTGCATACGACCAAACCGACCCAAAGCTTGTAAGCGATGGTATGGGTGGTGCAATTTTATCCTGGACTGATTACAGAACGGGCGTTGGTTTAGGCACGGCTGATATTTATGCACAGCGTGTAAATTCTACAGGCGCAGTTCAATGGACTGCAACGGGAATTATTATATGCACAGCATCAGGCGACCAGATTAAATCCCAGCTTGTCAGCGATGGAAACAACGGCGCTTATATTACGTGGGAAGACCATCGTAATGTTGGTAATTCTGACATCTATGCCCAGCGTATAGCTTCAAATGCAGCAATAACATGGTCAGCGAACGGATTATTAATATGTGATATAGCAAATGACCAGTTAAATCCTACGATAGTCAGCAATGGCAATCTTGGTGCAATCATCGTCTGGCAGGATTATCGCAGCGGTAATAATTTTGATATTTATATGAACGCATTCAATACTTCGGGTATTATCATCGCAATAGGAAATATTGGAACTGTGAATCCAACTGAGTTTGCACTTTCACAGAACTATCCTAATCCGTTTAATCCTGTAACGTCTATCAGTTATCAAATTCCCAGGTCCGGAAATGTAAAGTTAACTATTTATGATGCACTTGGAAAAGAAGTGAATACTCTGGTAAACGAAAACTCAAAATCCGGGAAATTATCAAATAGAATGGAACGCAAACAGCTTTTCCGAGCGGTGTGTATTTCTACACCCTGGAAGCAGGTTCCTTTGTTTCGAATAAGAAAATGATTTTAATAAAATAATTAAGAACAAATAAATTTTTTAAAAAAATAAATAATAAAAGGACGATAAATAAATGATATTCGCAAATAGAATAAGCGGAATTTTTGTAAGCTTCCTGATTGGAAGTGCAGTCGGAGGTGCCATTGCATTATTATATGCACCTGAATCGGGAAAACGTTTAAGAAGTGATATAAGCAAGAAAACAAATTCACTTATTAAAGAAGGAAAGAAAAAAAGCAACTGAATTATGGAATGATGCAAAGGATAAAGCTGAAAGCACTCTTGACAGTGCCAACAATTTTTTAAACTCAAATGTGGAAAAAATTGTAAATGAAACAGGCAAGGTAAAAGATGCTTTGACATCCGGAATTAATGCATACAACAAAGAAAGAAAATCGTGAAGCAATCAAAATAGTTTAGTTATTAAAAATGTTGAAAACACTAACAGATAAAGAATACCGGATATGATAATTAATAAATTTTCCTTTCATTCTAATGTTAACTAGAGATAACATTAGGCGTCGAATTAGTAATTGCAGAGATAATAGTTTTTATCTCGTTTGTTATAAATGTTTTTGTATTAATGGATTTATCTCTGCAGTTCTAATTTGCGTTAACAAATCTCTAACGATTCCTCATCTCTGATAAATAATTCATTTACTAATCCATGTGGGTTAGTTCCTTTTTCATCCCTCTGCACTATTACTTAATTGATTGCTTTACCATATCTTTGGTAAGAAGTTTTAGTAGTTTCATAAAGCAATGAAATAAAAAATTAAGATTTCAGTTTTTTAAAAATAATAACCAATAAGGTTATTAAAAAATGAAAGGAAACAAATTTTGTTTAAAAGAATATTCAGGTTAATGTTTATTGTTTTAATATTTGCACTTATTTACAGCAAGCATTACACAAGCTCAGCCAACTAAAACAAAGGGTGAGGTATATCCTGTATTCTCAATCAGTCCTATGGCAGGAGTTAATTTTCCACTCCAGGATTTAAATAATGCATACTCAACAAGCTGGAATGCCGGTCTTGACTTAAATTTAAAGGTCAACAGAGAAACTTCATTCTTTTTGTTTGGCGGATATGTTAATATGCCGGCAAAAGATGCGACTTTTGGTCCGGATGCAAGTGTAATAGCAATCACAGCGGGACCGAGATATATTTTCACAAGTGCGTCTATAAAGGCACAGATTTTCGTAGAAGCCGGATTAGGTTTATATATATTCTCTTCAAAAGATTTCAACACAAATACAACACCAAGTGTATTTGTTCCGGGTGTATCAACTACGAATTTTGGACTCAACGTAGGTCCGGGAGCAATAATCCCGCTTGGAAAATCTATGGATTTAATTATGAAAGTAAAAATTCACGATATGTTTTTAAAAGGCGGTTCACAAACTTTCTTAACAGCACAAATGGGTTTAGATTTTAAATTATAATTGATACGGGTGATAATAAAATGATGATGAAAACAGGTCTTCTGTTAAATAGGAGACCTGTTAAATAAAAAGAATGAATAAGTTCTTTATTTTTCCTCCGATGACGTTGTACTAAGGGCAACATTAAGCGTCAATTAGAGATTGCAGAGATAATGGTTCTTTTTATCACAAACAATTAAGGTTTCGATCTTATTATAATAACGGATTCGATATCAATGAAATTATCTCTGCAGTTCTAATTAAATAAAACAATTTTTTAAAAATTAATTTTTAAGGAGTAATATCATGTGGACAATAGTAGCAATCTTAGTCGTGTTATGGTTAGTCGGATTTTTAGGTTTCCCAACATTGGGCGGCGGATTTATTCATGTTCTTTTAGTCATAGCAGTAATTGTCTTAATTGTAAAACTTGTACAGGGCAGAAGAGTAGTTTGATAAAATTTAATAAACATTAATTTTTTAATCAATTAATTTATAAGGAAATCAAATCATGTTATGGACAATAATTTTAATTCTCGTGATACTCTGGGCTCTTGGGATGCTCACCTCATATACAATGGGCGGACTTCTTCATATTCTTTTAGTTATCGCAGTAATCATACTGATTTACAGGCTTGTGACAGGCAGAAGAATAACATAACAGAGCTTTATATTTAAAAATGGATTTTCTAAAAAGAAAAACATTTTTATAAAAAATAAATAATAGAAAAAATGAAAACAACAATTTATACAATAATATTTTTATTGTGTTTTATGTCAACTTCTTTCGGACAGTTACAGGAGCGCGATAATTTATTGGGAGCAACAATCGGATTCTGGGCACCAAAAAGTTCACCAACATTCGGTGTTAATTACGAATATCAGATTACTCAGGCCGGTATAGGTACGATTTCTCTCGGAGGTATCTTCAGATACTGGTCCTGGACACATGATTACAATAACGGCGATTCAAGAAAATACAGTTTTTCAACTTTCGGTGTGCAATCGAATTACAATTTTAATCAGATTGGCGACGGTAAATTTGTTCCTTTCCTCGGTCTGGTAATTGGTTATAACAGCATTACCCAGACCTTTACGGATGTCTCCCACAACGTGATTAATGAAACCGATATCACATATACAAGCGGAGCCTGGTTATGGGGTCAGGCAGGAATGAGATATTTCTTCAGCAACAATGTTGCGGGTGCTGTACGACTGAATCTCGGTAATAATGATTATTATACAATCGAACTTGGCGTTGATTTTAAATTTTAATAAACTGAGTTCAAAATATAAAAATTTTTAAAAATGGATTTTCTAAAAAGAAAAACATTTTTTTAAAAAAATAAACAAAAAAATAAAGCAATGAAAACGAAATTAATATTACGAACGATGGGATTATTTATCCTGATGGTTTCTATGTTCGTATTGTATTCCTGTTCAAAAAAGGCACAGGAAAATTTGAGTGAAGAGCAGAAACAACAACAGGATAATAGTATGGATGCACTCCTGATAGATGAAAAGGATATCACGGAGACCGATAAGGATCTTACGACAGTCGATTACAAAGAATTTTACGACCAGCTTGCCCCTCACGGTGAATGGATACAGGTATCGCTTGAGGAAATTGGTATGAAAGCAATTACGGATGAATCTAAAAATTCGGGTAATAACAGTTTTCACTTTTAAATCTATTGGGCATTAAAGATGCTTATGGGTCAGATGCTATTGTAGGAATGGCTTTTGTATGGACACCTTCGGCAGATTTAGGTGTACCACAATTGTGGGAGAAGCTCCTGTATGTACAGACCATACTCAAATGGACAATGGGTTAATACCGATGACGGCTGGTATTTTAGGGCTGCAACTCCGGTGGAAGAAATAGTTTCCCACTACGGCAGATGGGTGAATTCACCGACTGCAGGGTGGATGTGGGTACCCGGAAGGGTATGGTCTCCGGCGTGGGTTGACTGGAGACAAAATGATACTTATGTATCGTGGGCACCTTTACCGCCTTCGGTTTATCTGACAAACGGTACTATGAGCCAGCCTGTTATCGATAATTACAATTACACCGTAGTTAATCGAAATTATTTTCTTGAACCGGCTGTATACAAATATAGAGATGTATATTATGATGACGGAAGCACGATTTTGGTTAGCGACATTACCGTAATTCCTGGCATAACAGTTGTCAATAGCAGTATAATTAACCGAGGTCCTGATGTAAACATATTTCAAACTATTTATGGCAGGAATATTGAATGTAGTAAATATTCAGCACGTTAGAATATTTCAGAGAAGTCAGGTATTCTGACTAGGAATATTATGTCTATTCACCGGGTTTTCAGAGATATAAAATCATGACAATGGAAGATGGTCGGTAAGCGAGCCAAAATCTTTTAAAAAATATGGTGAATGGAAAGTAAGCAAAATCGCAAAACAAGGGTAACGATAACGGAAATAAATTTAAAGGCAACGATAACGGAAATAAATACAATGACA
>CAWDWP010000009.1:0-111671 GCA_963806045.1 uncultured Ignavibacteria bacterium
CTCAATAGTAATTAAAATTCAGAAGAATTAATTTATTATATATGAAAAAATTTATACTTCTTTTATTAGCAATATCCATATTCCTTCCGGCTTTTATTTTTCCCCAGAATGATGATTTAAAGTTAAACGGGGCAAAACTGATTAAATCAGATGAACTGATGAATTCCGTGGAATATTTTGCTTCTCCCGAACTGCAGGGCAGACTCGCCGGTAGTGAGGGATATTACAAGGCTGCAAATTACGCATCTGATATTTTCTTTAAGCTCGGACTGATAACTCCGTTCAATAATTCCTATTTTCAGAAATTCCTGGTCGAGTATAATGAAATAAAAGCTCCCTGTAAATTTTTTGCTAAATCGGACAACGAGGACAATTATATCTATTATAAACTTGGTGATGATTTTGTTTGCAGAAGTTTTTCCGGCTCAGGTAATTTTGAAGCCCCTGTTGTCTTTTGCGGTTATGGAATGGCAGACGAAAAAATAGATTATGATGATTATTATAGTACGGATGTAAACGGAAAAATTGTAATGATATTTAAACAGGATTGTTCCTGGAACCAGGACTGGAAAGGAAACGGCAACCTGAGATATCAAGGCTTTGGCTGCCGCAAAACATGGAGCAAAAGCAATAATTTTCGTTTCAAAACCAAATGATAAAGAACCTCAAAAACCTATCGGCAGCGTGCTGGATGGCGTTGGAGAGCATCTCGATAATTTTCCAATGATTCACGTAAATCTTAAAATTGCTGATGAACTTCTTAAAAATTCGGGATTTACAATAAAAGAATTACAGACAAAAATTGATTCTGAAAAGAAACCTAATTCAATTGAATTAAAGACTACTGCCGGAATAGAAATTAATGCTGAATTCACGAAAGAAAAGGAAACTATGAATGTCGTAGGTCTGCTCGAAGGAAGTGACACAATTTTAAAACATGAATGTGTAATCATTGGTGCACACCTTGACCACGTCGGAGAACAGGCAGGAGAGATTTATTTCCCCGGTGCAAATGATAATGCTTCAGGTTCTGCCGCAGTATTGGAAATTGCAAAAGCATTTGTAAATTCAGGGATAAAACCGAAAAGGTCAATTTTCTTTATACTTTTCTCAAGCGAAGAAGCGGGACTCTTAGGGGCACAGCATTATGCCGATAATCCAATTTACCCGCTTGATAAAACAGTCGCAATGTTTAATCTCGATTGTATCGGTTATGGCGACAGTATAAGAATTGGTAACGGTGAAAGTGCACCGGAATTATATAATTATGCTCAAAACAATGACAATGAATATATCAGAACAATGGTAAAAGGAACCTGGAAAGGCGGAGGCGCTGATGCTTCACCGTTCCACGAAAAAGGAATTCCCTGTCTTTATTTTGTAACGACAAACAGTTATGACAATCTGCATTTAATGAGCGATAAACCTGAAACATTAAATAAAAATTTGTTTCAAAGGATAACACAGCTTGCATATCTAACATTGTTCGATATTGCAGACGGGAAATATACCAGAGAAGAAGTGAAGAAATAAGAAAAAGACGATGAAATGTAAATTTGTTATTTGATTACGTATTATTCTTATGTGTTTAAATTCAGGAAATTAATTAACCCCCCTTCCCCCCTTTGTAAAAAGGGGGATAGAAGTATAATATTTAAAAATATTTATTATGAAAAAAACATTTTTACTTTTGATTCTTTTTATTTTTACCTTGAGTACAGGTATGTCTCAGGAACTGAGAAGGAAAGGATTTTTTGGAGTTACCGGTGTTGATATGAATGATTCAATTTCCTCGTCACTCGGATTGAATTCTACGAAAGGATATCTGATTAAAACTATTCTTCCGAATTCTACAGCCGCAATATTTAATCTTAAAGAAAAAGATATCTTAGTTAAAATATCAGAGCAGGAAATTAAGGAAGCAAAGAATATCTCCGTGGTTTTTAAAAATCTCAGGGAAGGTGATGATATCAGTATTACCATTATAAGAGAGAAAAACCAAATTACTTTAACCGGTAAAGTTGCTCCGAGACCCTATGAGACGTATGAAAACTCCGATGTGATATATGGTCAGACTCCTTTTAAAGGCGGATATCTCAGGACAATAATCACAAAACCGAAAAAAGAAGGAAAACATCCTGCAATATTTTTTATTCCCGGATATACCTGTATGACAATGGATAATCTAGGAAGTCACCCCTATGGTCAGTTGTTTAAAGGATTAGTTGATAAGGGTTACATACTTATGCGAGTGGAAAAACCCGGTATAGGCGACTGTGACGGAACTCCGGACTGCATTGAAACTGACCTTAAAACAGAAATAGAAGTGTTTGAAAAGGGATATGAAAAAATGCTTGAATATGATTTTGTTGATAAAGAAAATATCTTTATCATGGGACATTCGCTTGGTGGAATAGAGGCTCCCATTATTGCACAAAAGTACAATCCCAAAGGTGTGATTGCTTATGGTACGGGAGTTAAAACCTGGTATGAATATCTGCTTGAGATGTTTCGCTTCCAGAATCCGCTTAATGGTATAAGTTATATTGATAACGAAAAACACATTCAGGCATTGATACCTCTGCTTTATAAGTATTTAATTGAGAAGAAGACGCCGCAAGAGCTATCTGTAAATCCAGATTATAAAAAAATGATGGAAACCGATATGGAATATGATGGCGGAACTCACATCTGGACAAGAGATTACAATTACTGGCAGCAGATACAGGATGTAAATCTCACAGATTACTGGGCAGGCATTAAATCGAACGTTTTGATTATGTGGGGTGAATTTGATTTTGAAGCATTTTCAAGATTTGATCACGAATTAATAATTAATACCGTAAATCAGAACAATCCCGGAAAAGGAACTTTTATTATGCTGGAGAAAACAGACCACGCTTTTGCAGTTGTCGATAGCTACAAACAAGATGCCGACCTTATGCAATCAGGACAGTATTCAAAATATATCAGGGATAATTTTAACGGGAAACTTATCGAAGAAATAGATAAATGGATAAAATCAATTATTAAATAAATTTTAATTATATTATGAAATCTTATATTACATTATTATTTACAATTATAACTTTATTAATTATGCAAAAAGTTTATCCTCAGGATAAAGCAGGTTTTATTGATAATGATACACGTACAAAGGTAAAACAGACACTGCTGGATAAATACGGAGACAAAGTAAAATTCAGGATAGAGCGAGGTGTAGAGCAGGCTGCTAATTTATGGCGGGAAGAAGATGGCGGCAAAGATGTTTTTGTATCGTATTGCACAGAAAATTTTGCGGGTGATAATACAGCACTTGAAGCTTTATTCCAGAGAGCAGAATATTATAATGAGATTCTTTCAGGTTACTTTAATGAAATGACGATGGGTTTGAAGCAATATCTCGACCTTGACTGGGGAGAAATTCAACCGATAGATTTGAAAATGGGCGGCTTCGAACCGGCGGCGCATTTAACTGAAGATTTATTCAAAAATAAATTTGCCTTCAGTATAGTTTTGAATTTTCCTCAATACACACTTGAAGAAAAAGTTAATATGGGAAGCGGCTGGAGCAGAAAGGAATGGGCTTATGCAAGACTTGGAAACCGTTTCCAGACAAGAATTCCGGCAGATATAAATCAGAAAGTTACAGAAACATTAATTGATGCAGACCATTATATTTCCGAATATAATATTTTAATGGGTTCCCTGGTTGATGAAAATATGAAAACTTATTTCCCTGCTGATATGAAGCTGATTAGCCACTGGGGATTGAGGGATGAACTGAAAGCACATTATGGAAATGCTTCTGAGCTTCCAAAGCAAAAAATGATTTACGATGTGATGAAAAGAATTATCAATCAGGATATTCCGGGAAGTGTTATCAACTCAAATAAGTATCAATGGAATCCGGCAACAAACAAAATATATGACAACGGAAAAGAAATAAGTTTTACTCCGGAACCTGATACTCGCTATGCAAAACTGCTTAATGTTTTCAAGATTATGGAAATGGTTGATCCTTATTATCCGCAGCTTAAACACTCACGTCCTGAGAAGTTTTGAAGCTGAACGGGAAGTAGCCGAAAAAGATGCTGAAAAGATTTTTGATGAACTATTATCATCACCGCAGGTTAAAAAAGTCGCTGATTTTATAAAGAAACGGCTTGGCAGAGAACTTGAACCATTTGATATATGGTACACAGGTTTCAAAAGCCGCGTGAATATTAACGAAGAAGAACTTGATAAAATTACAAAGGCAAAATATCCGACACCGGAAGCCTTTGAAAAAGATATTATTAACATACTTCTGAAACTCGGATTCCCTCAATCTGACGCTGAATATATTTCAGATAAGATAGCGGTAGACCCTGCGAGAGGTTCCGGACACGCACTGGGAACAACAATTAGGAAATTCAAATCCCATCTCAGAACAAGAGTAATGAATGACGGAATGAATTATAAAGGTTATAATATTGCTGTTCACGAGCTTGGACACAATGTTGAGCAAACACTGACATTATATAAGATGGATTATTACTCACTGACAGGGGTGCCGAATACAAGTTTTACAGAAGCATTCGCATTCCTGTTCCAGAGACGCGACCTTGAATTACTTGGAATAAAAAACGAAGATACCAAAGCCAAAGATTTGGAAATACTTGACAATTTCTGGGATGCATATGAGATAATGGGAGTGTCATTAATGGATATGAAAGTTTGGGACTGGATGTATCAGCATCCGGATGCTTCACCGGCAGAATTGAAAAATGCTGTAGTATCAATAGCAAAAGAGGTCTGGAATAAATATTATGCCGATGTTTTCGGAAGCAAAGATGAAGTAATATTTGCAATTTATTCACATATGATAGATGCAGCACTTTATCTTCCGAATTATGCCTTCGGACATCTGATTGAATTTCAGATAAAAGACTACCTTAAAGATAAATCTCTTGGACCGGAAATGATGAGAATGTGTGCATCGGGAAATATAATACCCCAGCAATGGATGAAGAACGCCGTGGGGATGGAAATTTCTGCTGAACCAATGCTGAATGCCGTCGACGAAGTGATGGGAAGAATGAAGTAAATCATAAAAACTAAAATTATAATATAATTATATAACTAATGATAATTGATAAAATCGAAAATGCAAATTTATACTACGGTATAAACGAAAGGATAACAAAAGCTTTAAAGTTTTTAGAGACTGAAGATTTGCCGAATATTAATGAGGGCAGGTATGAAATTGTCGTGGATGACGTATATGCATTGATAAACAATTATGACACTAAAAATTCCGATGATTGCAATCTTGAAGCACACAGAAAATTTATCGATGTGCAATATGTTGTTTCGGGTTCTGAGTTAATGGGTTATGTTCCTTTGAAGGAACAAAAGCCGTTCAAGGAATATGATGCGGAAAAAGATTTTATTCTTTACAAAGATGACCCGTCATTTGTTAAACTTGACGCCGGAATGTTCGCAATACTTTTTCCCGGTGAACTTCATATTCCCGGAATAATGATAAATAATCCTGCTAAAGTAAAAAAGGTTGTAATAAAAGTCAGGGTGTATAAAAATTATTTTGCACTATACACCCCACCCCTTTCCCCTCCCCTGGAATTGGGAGGGGAATTTACTTTGAATAAATATTAATATTTTCGTCTGTCGTGTTTTTTGTTTTATTAATAGCATTCAAATTAGTACTGAATTTAAAAAATTCGCATGCTTCCACTCACGCATGTACAAAGCGGGGCTAGGGGGGTTAAGTTTTCGAAATTACAGAACTGCAAAAAATATATTGCAATTCTCGAAGCCTCTTAATAAATTTCAAAAAAAGGAGGGTTATAAAATGAAGACATTTATATTAATGACGAAGCTATCTTCGGATATGACACGACAAACTCAAGGAAAGAAAGAAAACAGGACATGCCTGGCTGAGCGAAGTTAAGAAAAAATGTCCGGACGTGAAATTTAAATCACATTATGCTTTATTAGGCAAATATGATTTTCTGGATATTTATGAAGCTCCTGATGAAGAAACCGCAGCAAAGGTTTCAATGATAAGCCTTGCAAACGGAGCAACAGTAGCCGAAAGCTGGACTGCGATTCCTTATAACAGGTTTCTTAAACTGGTAGAAGAAATCTGATTTTTGTAAATATTTTTTCACCTACAATAAAGTCATAACTCGGGAAATAATTTCCTGAACTTTTCTTTATATAAAATTTCACCCATTAATATAAATTCCCAATAAACCTTATAAGATTTATTTTTGTTGTTGTCCTTAAGAAAATTTAAAGAATAAAATATGAATGAAAATATAACATCGCAATTCGATATGCATACAAGATTATTTAATAATGTATTGCAGGGTATTGGAGAAGAAGAATCGTATAACAGGTTCAACAATTCCAACAACGTCAAATGGCTTGCGGGTCATTTAGTCTCTACAAGATTATTGTTTGCAAATTTATCCGGTTTATCGGATGATGACAGATTTAAAATATTCGTTAAAGGATTCGACAGCTCACTTAATTACCCGTCGCTTGAACAGGTAAAATCAAAATGGAATGAAATCGCTCCCGTGATAAGCAACGGTTTAAAAAATCTTTCCCCTGATGAACTAAAAGGAAAAGGAATTTTCCAAACTCCTATAGGCGATGATAATATGAAAAATTTTATCGACTTTGTACTTCATCACGAGGCTTATCATATCGGGCAAATCGGGTTTATTCGGAAACAGCTTGGAAAAGAATCAATGAAATATGATTAATTTATTTTATCAGCCTGAATAAGTCAGTAAATGACTATTCGTAATTTATATGAAGGTTACCGATAAAACTATCTTAAAAAAAATTACAGCAAATTGTTCACTGGATACTGCCTGGTGGAAATGGACTACTCACGAAGGATTGATAACTTTCTTCGGAAAGGATAATAAAATAGAGCTTACTGAAGGCGGATGTTTTGAAATTTATTTTCTGATGGAAAATCCTGTTGGATTAAGAGGAAGTGAAGAATGTAAAATATTAACTTTTACTCCGAAGGAAATGATTTCTTTTACATGGAATGCCCCTCCGGAATTCAAAGAAGTAAGAGAATCATCTCACTATACTGCGGTGATTGTTAATTTCCGGGCGATTAATGTTAAACAAACTGAAGTTTCAATCAGACACCTGGGATGGCCTAAAGATAAAAAATGGGAACCGGTGTTTAAATATTTTGATACCGCCTGGAAAAGTGTACTTAAAAAATTTGAACAAAGCTGTTTGAATTAAATGTTTTATTAACCTTATTCGTTTCCCTGAATAATTTTAAATACATAGAACTTTACAACAGACATAATTGTTTTATATTTAAAGTTATTAGCAATGAATAAGATATTAATGCTTGTTTTTACAAGCCTGATTATCGCTTTTGCCTGTGGAAAATCTACGAACCATACCGTTTCAAAGATAAGTTCAACAAATTCCTCCGGTAAACTTGAAGGAACTTCAGAAATGGCATTTCCGAGATCCGGACATTCTGCTACCTTATTACCAAACGGTGACGTATTAATTGCAGGTGGAATGGAGAAAAACAGGGTGTTTCTTAATTCTGCAGAGATATTTTCTCCGAAAACTAATTTGTTTACCCCCGCACAAAACTTGAACCGGAAAAGGGTGGGTCACGTATCTGTTTTATTAAAAGATGGGAAAGTTTTGATTTTAGGAGGATTCGGCGATGATGGAATTCTTTCGAGTGCAGAATTATTCGACCCTAATACAGGATTATTTGAAAATATTGAATCCATGAAATTTAAGCGCGGGGATTTTTCAGCAACATTGTTAAGTAATGGTACTGTTCTGATTACAGGTGGAGAAGGCGAATCAAATGGTCCCCTTTTGAGTGCAGAGATTTATGATCCATCGACAGGATTATTCACATTAACCGGAAATATGAATTCAGCTAGAACGATGCACACAGCAACATTATTAGATAATGGAAAAGTACTGATTGCAGGCGGAGGTTCATATCAAAATCCCCTTTCTTCAGCTGAAATTTACAACCCTGATACAAAAGTATTCACTAACACCGGGAGTATGAGCGGTTCTGTCTACAAACACGCTGCTGTTAAATTAAACAATGGTGATGTAATGATAATGGGAGGATCAGACGGAAAAGATTGGAATGGGAATCTTCTAAATATACAGTTATATAATGTGCAAACATCTGTATTTTCTAAGTCGGGAGATATGCTTGAGGCAAGATTTAAAATTACAAATTCTGTAGTTCTTCTTCAAAGTGGAAATATCTTAATTTCGGGAGGTTATAAGCAATCAGAACTTTATGATACCAAAGAAAATTCCTTTAATAATGTGAATGGAGAGATGGATTTAGCCCGATATTATTCAACTGCAACGTTATTAAATGATGGAAGGGTTTTAATTACGGGCGGATATGATACACAAGGTATTGCAACGAATAAAGCGTGGATATTTAATGAGCAATAAAATATGATAGGTTTTTGTTTGATAAATATAAAACCTATGTTTTTCTTTTAATAACATTTATTAGGTTCTTTTGATTTTCGGACATAAAATCTTTGTTCAGTTCTTAAAATATTATATTTCTTATCCTGCAATTTCTCTTTTTTAAAATAACAGCTCATTTATTTTTCAACCAATTTTTATTAACTTAAAAAAATATTATCAAACAAATATTAAAAAATTATGGGTACTAAAGATAAAAGAGTTGATTTATATATTAATAAATCAGCGGATTATGCAAAACCGATACTTAATCATATCCGGGAACTTGTACACAAAGCTTGCCCGGATGTAGTAGAAACAATAAAATGGGGATTCCCCTCCTTTGATTATAAAGGTCCTATGTGCAGCATGGCATCATTTAAGCAGCATTGTGCATTTGGATTCTGGAAAAATTCAATAATGAAAGACCCGAATAAAATTTTTAAGCGTGATGAAAATACGGCAATGGGAAGTTTTGGACAGCTAAAAAGTCTTGGTGATTTAGCGAAGGACAAAATTTTAATTGATTATATAAAACAAGCTGTAAAACTGAATGACGAAGGAATAAAACTCCCCGCAAAATCGAAACCTGTCCAGCAGAAAGAACTCATTGTTCCCGATTATTTTACTAAAGCATTAAACAAAAACAAGAAAGCTTTAAAGACTTTTGAAATTTTCAGTCCTTCAAAAAAGAAAGAATATGTGGAGTGGGTAACTGAAGCAAAGACCGAAGAAACTAAGAACAAACGTCTTGAAACTGCTGTTGAATGGATGGCAGAGGGTAAATCCAGAAACTGGAAATATGAAAGGAAGTAGGGGTTTTTATTATTAACTTAAATTAAAATGAAGACTGCATTAGTTATAGGTGCCACGGGTTTAACAGGTTCATTTCTGGTAAATTTTCTTCTTGAAGATGCAAGGTTCTCCAAAGTAAAAATTTTTACCCGCAGGAAAACCGGAATATCAGATAATAAACTCGAAGAGTACCTGATTGATTTTGATAATCCTGAAACTGAACAGGATATTCTGAAAGGAGATGTCTTATTCTCAACTCTTGGTACAACAATCCGCAAAGCAGGAAGCAAAGAAGCACAATATAAAATTGATTACACATATCAATATAAAATTGCAGAAATCTGTGCAAGAAATAATACCGGTACTTATGTACTATTATCCTCTGCAGGTGCCAACCCGGCGTCAAAAATTTTTTACTCAAAAATGAAAGGTGAGCTTGATCGGGATGTCCGGAAACTTCCTTTTCAAAATATTAGAATTTTGAAGCCGGGAATTCTCGAAGGAGAAAGAAACGAACACAGAACCGGTGAAAAAGTGATGATAAATTTGTCAAAGATAATTTCAAAACTTCCCGGATTAAAAAAACTCAGACCGATTCACGCAAGAACTGTTGCACGGGCAATGATTAATTCTTGTTTTGATGAAACAATGGGGGTAAAGACATATACAATGGAAGAGGTTTTTTTGTTGAGTAATGATAAACGATTAATGAATATAAAGAACTAAAATATCAGCAATTAAAAAATATAAAAGCATGGCAAAAAAGAAATCAAGAGCATCGATCAAGTAAATCATTCCTCGTTTAACCCTAAATTAAACTTCTTATCTGTCTCGCTTGTTAGGAATAAAGATAATTCAATAATTACATTAATATATTATTTATGAACTCAGTTAAATTAAAATCTTTACAGTCTCCCATAAAAGAAAAATACAGAAATCAGCCTGAAACAGCAATTTTCACTCTAAAAGCTGAGGGAAAAATAGGAGAAGGAATATCCTGCAATTTGGAAACAGGTAAATCACTGATTAAAGCGGGTCTTCATCCTGCCACAGGCGGCGACGGTTTGGCAATTTGTTCAGGGGATTTACTTTTACAGGCATTGGTTGCATGTTCAGGAGTAACAATGAGTGCTGTCGCAACTGCTCTGGATATAGAAATATACAGCGGAAAGATAATTGCCGAAGGAGAGATAGATTTTAGAGGAACTTTAGGAGTATCAAAAGAGGTGCCTGTAGGATTTCAAAAGATAAATCTAACTTTTTATCTTGAAACCGATGCACCACCTGATAAATTAGAATCTTTAAAAAAGCTTACAGAAAGATACTGCGTTGTTTATCAGACTCTTATTAACGGAGTAAAAACAGAGGTAAATTTTAAATAATGACCTTATGACTTAAAACAATTTAACAAAAAAAATGTTGATGATGAAATTTTTATATTTACAATTCATTTTATTTTATATAAAATTCAATATTCTATCATATCACGAAACAAAAATGATTTTTTGTTCTTAAGTACCGGAAAGATTTTTCAAAACAAACTTGTTTACAAGAATAATAAACCTTAAATTGAGGATGTTAATATTATAAAAAGATTTTGCTCGAATATTATTAGCGATATTAAAAGTAATTCACCAATTTAATTCCATAAAAATAATTTTAAATGATAATCTTATGAGCATAAGATTTATTGAAAAAGAAATTGTAAATAAAAAACTGAAAGATCAGTCGAGAAATATATTTGCAAATTATCCTTTATTCAATATATATGATTTTGAGCCGACGATAAGGGTATGGGAACCAGAAGATGAAAAAACTCATCAGATTAAGGAAAACGGTTTAAACGAAATAAAAGAAAAAAAAACAGAGGATTCAAAAGTTTACATTTGAGTTCTGATTTTATAATTAAAGTCAGATTTTGATTACAAATAACACACTCCTTTTTTACCGGTATAAATTCCACAATAGTGAATCAATCAGGTCTTTAAAGTATAGTAAAAATTAAGTATTTTAAAGATTGTTTTAGGAAACGGGGTGTAGCGTAGTTGGTTATCGCGCCAGTTTTGGGAACTGGAGGTCGCTGGTTCGAATCCAGCCATCCCGACTAAAGGGTTATAAAAGCCCTTTTTTTATTTATGTATTATACATAAGTATTAAAAGAGTTTTTAAAAACCCTTTTTCTATGAAAATTGTCCCAGAATTATTTATAATAAAATACTGTTATTCATTTCAAATATTAAAATCATAATAATAAATTAGTATGAAATACCGCAAATTTGGAAATTCAGATGAAAAGGTGTCTGCAATCGGTCTAGGATGCATGGGTATGTCTGCTTTTTATGGAGGCGAGCGTAATGATAAAGTTAGCGTACAAGTAATCCGAAAAGCAATTGAGAACGGAATAAATTTTCTGGATACAGGAGATTATTACGGGATGGGACACAACGAGGAACTTATTCGCGAAGCTAAAAAAGGAATCCCCAGGGAAAAAGTGTTTATCTCTTTAAAATTTGGCGGATTAAGAAATCACGATGGGGCATTCATAGGATTCGATACTCGTCCTGCGGCAATCCGGAACTTCCTTTCATACAGTCTTCAAAGGTTAAAAGTTGATTATATAGATTTATACTATCCCGGACGGGTTGATCCAAACGTTCCGATTGAAGATACTGTCGATACACTCGGTAAACTTGTTAAAGAGGGTAAAATCCGTTACGCAGGTCTTTCAGAAGCAAACGAAAATACATTGAGGCGAGCCTCGAAAGTTTTTCCTATTTCAATGCTTCAAACAGAATATAGCCTATGGACACGAGAACCTGAAACTGAACTCTTACCTGTCTGTACGGAGCTTGGAACTTCACTCGTAGCTTATTCACCACTTGGAAGAGGATTTTTAACAGGGACTATAAATAATCCGAACGAATTACCAAAAAATGATTTTCGTACTTTTACACCGAGATTTCAAGGAGAAAATTTTAAAGAAAACTTGAAGATTGTTAACAGAGTCAAAGAAATTGCACAAGAAAAAAATTGTACCCCGGCACAGCTCGTTTTAGCCTGGCTGCTGGCGAAAAGCGAAAATATCATTCCTATTCCCGGAACAAAGCAATCTAGACAGACTCGAAGAAAATATTAAAGCTGTTGATATTAATCTCACAGAGAAGGAAGTTAAAGAATTGGACGATGCAGCGCCCATAGGAAATACGAAAGGAACGCGATATCCGGAGGCTGCTATGTCCACCGTAAACAGATAAATACGGTAAATTTTCTAATATATTATTTATGTTTTCATTCTGCCGTACGCTGAAGACATAGTTCCCTCTGCCGGAATTAGATTTCCTAATTTTCCCATTGCATAAGGCGGCATATTGTTATAAATGTTTTCATACATACCGTCTTTAATGATATATGTTTCATGCCAGATACCCACATCGCTCTGTTTTATTTTCTTATTAAACTCTCTCCATGCAGGAAAATGATTCCCTTCTTTATCTTTAGCATAAGCGGCAAGATGTTCAAATGATTTCCAGTACTGAATCATCACAGGAGGAATACCCCCGAAATTCTGAAATCCCAAAAATCCGCTTTCGGGGTTTTTGCTAAGTTCATTAATCATTTTGGGCATGGCTAATGCAACCGGCATCCATTTGTGAAATTTCCAGAGTTTATTTATTCTCAAACCGATAATGAACACGACAAAGTCCCCTTTTATTCTTGCCGTCATTCTTTTTTCAATAATTTTAGCCATAAAGTTTTATTTTTTAATAACATTCAGAAGAAATTTAAAGTTACGAATCAGGAAGCAAGATTACCTGAAATATTATAGAATTTTAAGCAAAAAATGTCGATTGCACTTTTTTAATCATTTCAAATTATGGTTATTTTATTCATTTTGCAAACTGGGATTAATGAAAATTGCCCAGATAAATTTAAGAATTTCAAATAAACCAAATGAATTTTAAACTTATTAATAGAGTTACAGGTGCGATAGTATTCGTTTTTACTCTTGTGATATATTATATCACAATGCAGCCTACTTTTGCTTTCTGGGATCCGGGTGAATATACTTCTGTATCTTACATTTTAGGTATCCCTCATCCGCCGGGTGTCCCATTTAATGTTTTGCTTGGCAGAATTTTTTCAATGATACCCACGGCATCTGATATGAGTGCAAGAATTGCTTTAAATTCTGTAATCGCGAGTGTATTCGCTATTTTATTTTTGTATCTTATTTCAGTTAAAGTGATTACTTACTGGCGCGGAAAACCAAAAGATAATTTTGATTCCATAATAATATGCACTGTTTCAGCTATCTCTGCTCTGGCGCTCGCTTTCTGCGGTTCCTATTGGTTCAATGCACTGGAAACCGAGGCTGAATCAAAAGCAATATTTTTTATAACACTAATTACATTGCTGTCTCTCATATGGAGGGAAAGAGTGAATGAAACGGGAATTGACAAGTATATTCTTCTTGGTTGTTTTTTGACGGGTCTGGGAGTCGGCTCGCATCTACTGGTTGCACAATCAATTATAGTAATTGTTTTGTTTTACTATTTTGGAAGATTTGAGTATAAACCAAAAACTCTTGTAATCGCATTTGTTGTCGCAGGTCTCGCATTTTTGACTGTATTTCCGTTGATAATTATTAAACTTCCCAAACTTGTCGGAAGTAATTCTATAATAGCAGTACTTTTATTTGCTCTGGTCTTGTTTGGTATTTATTATTCAGGTAAAAATAAACTCAAGTTTTTAAATTTTGTCCTGTTAGCTATTATATTTGTTGTGATAGGTTATTCGATTTTTATATCGATAACCTTGCGGGCTTCTGTAGATAATCTATCTGTTAATCAGAATAACCCAAGAACCACTGACGCATTTGTTTCATATTTAAGCCGGGAACAATATGGCGAGCAGCCTGTATTCTGGCCACGAAGGTACTCCATGGAACCGCAGCATCAGCCGACCTGGAATCCTGCAAAATATTCAAGTGACTTTGATTTTATGCTCAAATACCAGATTAATGAAATGTTCAACAGGTATGTCATGTTCCAATTCATTGGAAGAGAAGGATATAACCAGGGTGACGGAATAGATATTAAAAAATTATATGGTATACCATTTCTGCTTGGAATGGTAGGATTATTTTATCTTTTCCGAAAAGATAAAAAAACAGGTTTTCTTTTTCTTTTTATGTTTTTAATGTTCGGCGTATTCACAGCACTGTACCAGAACCAGCAGGATCCACAGCCCAGAGAAAGGGATTATTTTTATGTCGGGGCATATATGGTATTCGCTCTCTGGATAGGACATGGCGTTCTCTTTCTCGCTGATACTATAAAAGAAAAAATAAGTCAAAATACCTTTAAACCGGTTGTCTCGGGAATTCTTGTATTATCATTTTTATTTGTTCCTTTGAATATGCTGAAGAATTCATATCACTATCAGGACAGAAGCGGAAACTATATGCCATTTGATTTCGCATATAACATTTTGCAAAGCTGCGAAAAAGATGCAATATTGATAACAAATGGTGATAATGATACATTCCCATTGTGGTGTGTCCAGGCGGTTTACGGTATAAGAACAGATATCAGGATTATTAATTTATCACTTGCAAACATAGATTGGTACACACTTCAATTAAAAAATGAAAAACCCTACGGCGCCCTTACTGTTCCTTTTACATACTCTAATGAACAGCTTAAAAAACTTCAACCTACTCTCTGGGATGAAAATAAACCTTACTCGATAAGTGTTCCTCCTGAAGCTTATCCGGATACAATGAAAGTGAAGCCGGATAGAATTACTATCAAGATTCCGGCTACCATCAGGCAAAAACAAGGGAATCAGAACATAACGGCAATCACCGCGGCTGACCTTATAACTCTTGATGTAATTAAAGCAAATAACTGGAAAAGACCCATTTATTTTTCTATCACGGTTGCGGATATGTACTGCCTCGGTCTTACGGAATATCTTAAGCTTGAAGGATTAGTTCAGAAGTTAGTTCCGTATAATGCAAGCGGCGGATTCACACAGAACGTTAATGAAGATATTACTTCTAAATGCTTATTCAAAACTGCCGGTGCACCGGTTACCACTCCGAATTACGGATTTCTATTCCGAAATCTGAACGACGGCAAAGTTTTTTATGATGAAACACACCGGCGAATGATGGAATCATACAGGCAAGCATTTATAAGGCTTGCTTATTCATATTCAGAAGATTCTACAAAATATAAACTGGTAAAACAAACTCTGGATGAACTCGAAGCAACAATGCCGAGAGCATATATCGTGATGGATTACAGAATTAAATATAACATAGCAACTCTGTATAAAAATATTAAAGACGAACCTAAGTTCATGGAATATGCCAATGAGGTTGAAAAAGCAGCATTAGATGAAATCCAGAAATATCCAAACAATGTATCTTATACGACATTCAATCCTTATGTAATGCTTGTCGATATATACGACCATAAAGGTGATTACCAGAAAGCATACAGCTATCTGAAGATACTCTCAGACAGAAATCCAAATGATCCTAATATATTGATGAAGATTGAGGGTTATAAAAAGAAATTAGGAATCTTATAAATTTCAGTAAGATTTTGAAATAAGAAATATAGTAAAAGTACAGTAGAACCGCAAAAGAATCGGCGATAATGTCTTTAATTTTGCGGTTTTTTCTCAATCTCCTGTCGGCTTTATATTAGAATTCTCCACCATAAGCATAACGGTTTTTTGTGGTGCTCTTGTACGGTGAACTATTCCTTTTGATACCGTTACCCCTTGAAAATGATTTAATTCAATTGTCCTGTCTTCCAGATCAACAAATAATTTTCCTTCAAGAACGAAAAAGAATTCATCATCATTATCGTGCTTGTGCCAGTGATACTCCCCTTCTACAATGCCGATTCTAACCACACTATCATTTACCTTTGTCAAAGTCTGGTTAAACCATTTGTCTTTGCATTCTTTTACTATTTCAGGTACATCAATGGTTTCAAGATGTTTGAACTTAATATCGAGTTTGGTTACATAATTATATATCTCACTCATATTTTTATTATTTAATTTTAAATTATTTTGTTTTCAGAAAATTAAATATACTTATAGGCTTAATAATAATCCGTAATAAAACAAATTGTCAAATATTTTTCATTCACAGTTTAATCATTTTTAATAATGTGATATATAAAATAATAAAGACATCTTGCATTACAATGTATTGTGTTTTTGGAGGTTATTTATATTATTTCTTTAAATTTTATAATGTTTTGTATTGTTTAATATAATATTAATAATGAAATTTGTATTTTACAAATATTTGAATGAATGATTAAGAAGAAAAAGTATCTGATTTTGACAGGTATCGTTATTCTCTTAGCCGCAGCAGCACTTGTTTACTACAGAATAAATGAAAATATTAAGTCTTCAAAAAGACCTGCCCCGCCTCCTCAATCTGTAAAGGTTAAACAGCCGGAACGGGGAGACATTGCGAGTAAAATTATCATATCGGGCGACATACTCCCAATACAACAGACAAACATTTATTCCAGAGTAACAGGTAATATTCAAAAAATTTATGCCGATATCGGAGATTATGTTCCGCAGGGTAAACTGCTTGCTTCAATAGATAAGAGCGTATTCCTTCAAACAGTAAGGCAAACAGAAGGTTTGCTGAACCAGGCTAAAGCAACACTCGAAAACAACAAGGTAAACCTTGTCCGTACCCAAATATTATTTGATAAAGGTCTTGCACCTCAGGGGGATCTTGATAATTCAATTACCCTTGTGAAAGTATCGGAAGCACAAGTTGCAACTGCACAGGCAAATTACAATAATGCGACACTTCAGGTGAGCTATTGCAATGTTACTGCCCCTTTCAGCGGTTACATAACAAAAAGATTTCTGGATCAGGGTGCTCTGGTTTCACAGGGAACTTCAAACTCAATTTTTATATTATCGGATATCAGTAAGTTGAAAATCCTGGTAAACGTTCTTGAAAAAGATATTCCCCAGCTTGATAATGTAAAAGAGGTTAATATTACTCTCGATTCATATCCGGGTGAAGTATTTCATGCGGTATTCCGTAAGATGTCGCAGGCAGTTGATTTAAATACCAGGACAATGCCTGTTCAGGTGGATATAGAAAACAAGGACGGACTACTGAAACCGGGAATGTTTGCGAAGGTTGAGTTACTGATGGATATTCATTATGGTTCGCTTAGCGTACCTGAACAGAGTGTTCTGAAAGACAATAAAGGAAAATTTGTTTATGCAATTAATCCGGATACTACTGCTGTAAAAAAATATGTGGAGACCGGAATAAATTCAGATAATAAAATGGAAATAGTATCAGGGGTTAATGAATCAGATATGGTTGTATTTGTAGGTCAGGAGTTAATTCAGGAAAATTCTAAAGTAAAAATATCTCAATAAAGTATGTGGCTAACACGGCTCGCACTTAAATATCCCATCAGCACATTAATGGCTTCAATCGCAATATTCGTCCTCGGGATAGTTTCTTTTTACCAGCTTCCAATTGATATGCTTCCAAATATACAGATACCCAGCGTTTCTGTAATCACATTTTTTACGGGAGCTGGACCTAAGGATATGGAGCAGAGCATTACAGTTCCAATAGAGCGTGCGGTAAGTTCAACGAGTGACGTGGATTATATTCAGTCTTCAACACGTGAGGGGGTATCACAGGTAAGAATTTACTTCAACTGGGAAGCCAATACTGCAACCGGACTTATAGACGTAATTCAAAAAATAAACAGAGTTCTGAATATACTCCCCGACGGAGTATCGACACCACTCGTGCTTAAATTTGATATCACAAATATTCCTGTTATCACAGTAGCTTTAAGCAGTACAATGGATGAACGGGATTTGTATGACCTTGCATATAATATTATTGAACCTCAGCTTGAGCACCTTCCGGGTGTTGCTTTCGCACAGGTTGCCGGCGGAAAAATAAGGGAAATACATGTGCTGCTTGACCGCAACAGGATAGAGGCGGCAGATTTATCCACACAGCAGGTTGTTCAGGCAGTTGCAGCATCGAATCTGATTTTACCTTCAGGAGACATAAAAACTGGTGTGTATGATTATTCCTTAAAAACGGAAAGCCAGTTTAACATAGTCCAGCCGATGGGTGATATTGTAGTTACAACAAAAAACGGTGTATCGATAAGAATAAGGGATGTTGCAAGAATTGAGGATTCTTTTCAGGAACAGACACAAATCATAAGAACGAACGGAGCACACGGAGTTATATTAAGAGTGCAAAAAACCCCGGGTTCAAACACGGTGGATGTTGTTGACCAGATAAATAAATCTCTTAAAAACCTCAGGGATGTTCCTCCTTCGGTCAAGCTTTCAACCTCTTTTGACCAAAGTCAGTATATCAGGGAATCCATTGACGGTTTGCTTCGCGAAGGCGGACTGGGTGCCATACTTGCTGTTGTTGTAATTATAGTTTTTTTGAGGAATGCACGAAGTACAATGATTATCTTTATTGCAATACCTCTTTCTATACTTGGAACATTTATATTTTTCAGATTTTCAGGTACTTCCCTGAACATTATGACGCTTGGAGGATTAGCGCTCGGTGTGGGAAGACTTGTTGATGATTCCATCGTAGAGCTCGAAAATATTTCGCGGCACTATACCGATATGAAGAAAATGGGAGTAAGTAAATTACAGGCAACCCTCGATGCGGCTCTGGAAGTTGCTTCGCCTATTTTTATTTCAACTGCTTACTACGGTTATAGTATTTTTACCCGTTGTGTTTTTAAGCGGTATTGCAAAATTGTTATTCATTCCACTTGTTATAACAATTTCTGTGGCTTTGTTTGCATCGTTTTTTGTATCAAGAACGGTAACGCCTCTTCTTTGCTATAAGGCACTTTCCGGCGAGCGGGAAGTAGATCCGAATTCTAAAAAATTTATTGACAGGCTTCAGATAAAAACCAAAAGTTTTTTTGCTATGATTGATTCTTCATACGAAAAAACCCTGGAATCTTGTCTGCGGCATAAGAAAACAATTATATTTGGAATTTTTGGTTTCTCTGCATTATCATTTATATTATTTAAATTTATTGGCACTGAATTCTTTCCGGAATCGGACGAAAGCCAGTTCTACAATTACTGTGAAGATGCCTGTCGGAACGAGAGTGGAACAAACAGAAAAATTTGTAGAACTGGTTGAGAAAACCGTGCAGGATAATGTGCCGGAAGTCAATACAATAGTCTCGGATTTAGGTGTTCCGGGCTCCAGAAGCGGCAGCTTATTCGGATCAAATTCAGGAAGCCACTCCGCTTCTGTTCAGGTATCGCTTGTGCCGGCAGCGGATAGCAGGACAGAACAGTTTTTGATATTGTAAATAAACTGAGACCAAAAATCCTTTCACTTCCGGGAGCACAAACATATATGAGCTCAGGCGGATTTCTAAAGTTCCTTTTAAACTTTGGTTCTGCGGCACCTATCGACGTGGCAATACTTGGATATGACTTCGAGACTTCCAATGCTCTTGCAAAAAAAATACTGGAAATAGTAAAATCTGTTCCCGGTGCTACTGATGTTAGAATAAGCAGGGATGATAACCTGCCGGAGGCAAGAATAGTTGTTGACAGGGTCAAAGCAGGCTCGCTCGGAATTAGTGTTTCACAAATCGCCAACACAGTATCAACCGCTATGAGCGGCAACGTAGCTTCACAATTCAGCGACCCGAAAACAGGAAATCAATATAATATCCTGGTAAGATTATCAGAAGATTACAGACAGAATCTGGATGATTTGAAAAAACTGACCGTGGTTACCAATACAGGTCAGACCATTCCCATTGAGAATTTCGTAACCGTAACAATGACTAATTCACCGGTTCAGATTGACAGGAAATTTCAGCAAAGACTTGTAGATATAACAGCCAACGTATTCGGAAGAGACCTTGGAAGTGTTGCCGAAGATATAAAAGCAAAGCTTGTCGGGATTGAAAAACCACCGGGATTTGAAATTACATTGAGCGGAAACGTGGAACAACAGGGAAAAACATTCACTTCGCTTTTCCTCGCATTCGGACTTGCTATAGTTTTAGTTTATATGGTTATGGCATCGCAATTTCAATCTTTAGTTGACCCATTTATTATTATGTTTTCAGTTCCACTTGGAATGGTTGGAGTTTTATGGATGCTTTTTCTGACGAATACGACGTTATCTGTTACATCGTTTGAAGGAGTAATAGTTATGGTCGGAATTGTTGTATCAAACGGAATATTGCTGGTTGACTATACGAACCGACTCAGGAAAAAAGGAATGGGACTTCATGAAGCAGTTGTCAAAGGCGGAAAGACAAGACTCCGTCCGATACTTATGACAACTCTTGCAACTGTGCTCGGACTGATACCAATGGCTGCAGGAATAGGCGGAGAGTCTTCTCAGGCACCGCTCGCGATAGCAGTTATCGGCGGACTTACTGCATCAACATTTTTAACTCTTATATTTGTACCAACAATGTACACGGTATTTGAAGAAAGATTCCACAGGGAAAAAATGATGGAAGAGCAGGCGGAGATAGATAAGTTATAGAAGTGATTGAATCTAAAAATTTTATAAACAAAAAGACCCGCTGTTGCGGGTCTTTTTATTTCTATATTCTTCAATAAATATTATTCTAATACGTGAATGTTTTTTGCGGCACAGATTCTTTTCAGTTCTTCGGGCCATACGGTTACGGTTACTTCGCCAAAGTGTGCTTTGCGGAGCAAATACATTTGCACTCTTCCCTGACCGATTCCACCGCCGATGCTTAGAGGAATTTCATCATTCATAATTTTCTGGTGATATGGCAGTTTAAGATTATCCATAAGTTTTGCAATTTCAAGCTGCTGAACAAGGGTTTCTTTTGTAACACGAATTCCCATTGAAGTCAATTCGTGGCGCCTCTTTGTAAGATGATTCCATACAAGGATATCGCCATTGAGTCCGTGTGTATCTTTTCCGGTTTCTTTTGAGGTATCCGTTACCCAGTCATCATAATCTGCTGCACGCATTTCGTGCGGATATCCGTCTTTCAATACCCAGCCGATTCCGATTATAAATACTGCAGGATGCTCCTGAAGGATAGCTGTTTCGCGCTGTTTACGCGGAAGGTCAGGATACATTTCAAGAATTTCTTCTGCGTGGAAGAATTCGAGTTCATCAGGAAGATTCGGAAATTTCGGGTCTTTCAACTGAGGAAACATTTCCTGAGACATTGTTTCTGCACCTTTTATAACTTTATATATTTTTCTTACAACATCTTTTAAGAAAGCAAGGTTACGGTCTTTTGCCGTAATAACTCTTTCCCAATCCCACTGGTCAACATAAGAACTATGGTCATGGTCAAGGAAGTAATCTTTACGAACTGCCCGCATATCGGTATTGATACCTTCACCGACACTGCATTCATATTGTTTCAGGGCAGGACGTTTCCACTTTGTAGCCGCCTGTACAACCTGTGCATTCAATCTTGGACTTATGCCAAGTCCGCACGGAAAATCAACCGGTGTTCTTGAACCATCGCGGTCAAGATTATCGTTAAGTCCGCTTTCTTTTGTTACGATAAGCGGTACCTGAACCATCATCAGGTTTAATTCCTTAGCCAGATTTTTTTCGATGTAATCTTTTATTGCATAAACAGCTTTTTGAGTATCTTTTCGGTTGAGGATTGATTTATAATCATTTGGAAGAATTTTATCAACTTCCGGATAAGTACTGATTCCCGGACCGGCAAGATCTGCCTTTTTGTCTGCCATTAATTTATCTCCTTTAAATTTAGAAATTATCTACAAATATAGCATTCTCAAATTTTATTTCATATGTGAAATTAAATGAAAATATTGATTAAAGACAGCACGCAGATACGCAGATTAAGCTGATTTGCACTAATTTTAATTATAATTAACTCTTTACGAGCTGTTGGTGTCGCTTCGCTCAAACACCAACAGCGGCGTTACAAATTGATGTGAAAAGACATAATCTGTAATTTTTAATCATTGAAAGGTGAGGCGGACTTGTCTATTTTATATAAATGTTTTATAGATATATAATAAGACCAATCCTGTTTATGTTTAATCCGGAAACAGTGCATGATTTCGTGATGTTCCTGATTTCCAGATTTACATTTATATATCCTCTCATCAGATTAATATACTTCCCTGCAAGAAATAATCCTGTAATAATTAATGGGATTAAATTCAGAAATCCGCTCGGTCTTGCGGCAGGACTGGATAAAAACGGAACTGCAATCAGGTTCTGGGATGCGTCGGGTTTTTCCCATATCGAAGTAGGCACAGTAACACCAAAACCGCAATCGGGAAATCCTAAACCAAGATTATTCAGACTGATTAAGGATAATGCAATAATAAACAGGATGGGATTTAATAATAACGGGGCTGATGAACTTTGTAAAAACATACAGAAGGCGAAGAAGAAAATAAAACAGGATTTTGTGATTGGGGTTAATATCGGAAAAAATAAAACAACTCCGCTTGAAAATGCAGCGATGGATTATAAATACTGTCTGGAGAAATTATACGATACAGCGGATTTTTTTACCGTAAATATATCTTCACCAAATACAGAAGGATTGAGAGAACTTCAGGGAGAGAAATACCTCGATGAACTTCTCAATGAAATTTCAAGTAAGAACAGGGAACTTGCAAGTATCAAAAAATGTAAACTCCTAAAATTATATTTCTAAAAATAGCACCTGACTTATCAGATATTGAAATAGAGCAAATTTACAATCTTGTTGCTAAGCATAACATCAGCGGAATCATTGCTACGAATACAACTATTTCCAGGGAAGGATTGAATGCAGAAACTAAAGAAGGTGGTGGAATGAGCGGTATGCCGCTTAAAGAAATGTCAGATGCGGTACTTAAGAAATTAAATGCGTTGAATCTGAAAAATCAAAATACTAAAATAAGTCTTATCGGTGTCGGGGGGATATTCAGTAGTCAGGATTATAAAGATAAACTCAGTTCCGGTGCTGAACTTGTTCAGATATACACAAGTTTTATATATGAAGGTTTGAATATTGTTAAGAAAATATTAAAGTAAAATATATGACGATAGCTCCTGTTACATTTACACTTCTGTTTGCAAATGCGGCGATTTTCTTATGGTCTTATTATGGAAACAGGGATATTATGAGCAACTTTGCAGAATGGCCTTATCAGATTGTGAGGAAGAAAAAGTATTACCAGATAATCACGTCAGCATTCCTTCATGCGAACTGGATGCATTTATTTTTCAATCTTTTTACTCTTTACAGTTTCGGAACATTTCTTGAAACATTATTCGTCAAGTTGAATGGCGAAATTTCCGGCAGAGTTTGTTTTTTATTGATTTATATGATAAGCTTATTATGCGGTTCTATATTTACTGTTGTGAGGCATTATAAAGACCCGGGATATGTTGCGGTGGGGGCTTCGGGAGCGGTTTCGGGAATTGTTTTTTCTTTTGTTTTATTTTTCCCTTTCAGCACAATAGGAGTTTTTTTCATACCGATGCCTGCTTTTCTTTTTGCTATATTATATATAGCTGCGTCTATCTATGGCGTGAAGAAGCAATTCGGGAATATCGGACACGAAGCACACCTCGGCGGAGCTGTTGGAGGAGTGATTGCGACACTGATATTGATTCACGGGGCTATGGGGGTTTTATTAGGTTATTTAAGTTAATAAATTAACTTGCAAACCGTTAAAACGGTTAAAGGATAGTGTAATTACTAAACCCACGACTGAAGTCGTGGGCTACGATTTTAAAGCAATGATTTTAAGGGTTACGATTTTAAAAGATATGATTCCAAAAATATATTCAAAGAGTAAATATGAAAACTCAAGAATGTTTTAAGTAAAATTAATTTTATCAACTATGGAAAAAGAATTTTCGGTAAAAGGAAATATCGTAGATGTAATAAGAAGAAGAATATTCCCCGGAGAAATAACAATAAAGGGAATACATATCGTTGATATTACTGAAACCAAAGAGAAATATGAGGATTATATTTTACCGGGGTTTGTTGATGCGCATATACACATAGAAAGTTCAATGCTGATTCCTTCTGAGTTTGCGAGAATAGCATCTGTTCACGGGACGGTGGCAACAGTTTCTGACCCGCACGAGATTGCAAATGTTTTGGGTATCAAGGGTGTAAGATATATGATGGAAAACGGAAACCTGGTACCTTTCAAATTCTTTTTCGGAGCGCCTTCCTGTGTTCCTGCAACTCCCTTTGAAACCTCGGGTGCTGAACTGACACCCGACGATATCAGGGAATTGTTTAAAGAAGACGGTTTAAAATATTTGAGCGAAATGATGAATTACCCGGGAGTTCTGTTCAGGGATAAAACGGTAATGGAAAAACTAATGATAGCAAAGGACTATGGCAAACCAATAGACGGGCATGCACCGGGATTGAAAGGCGAAGAAGCAAAGAAATATGTTTTGTCGGGAATTTCAACTGACCATGAATGCTATTCAATTGAAGAGGCGCTGGATAAAATATCATTTGGAATGAAAATCCTGATAAGGGAAGGTTCTGCCGCAAAAAATTTCGAGACCTTGCATACGCTTATTAAATCTGACAATGAGATGGTGATGCTATGCAGTGACGATAAACATCCGGATGACCTTGTGGAGGGACATATAAACGAAGTTGTAAAGAGGGCTTTAAAAAAAGGGCATGATTTGTTCGATGTATTGAATGCGGCTATTGTAAATACGGTGACGCATTATAATCTTGAAGTTGGATTATTGCAAGCAGGAGATTACGCAGATTTTATCGTTATTGATAATTTTGATAATCTGAAAATTAAACAAACATACATCGACGGAATTCTTGTTGCAGAGAATGGCAAAACAAAGATAGATGGTGTGAAATCAAAAATTGTAAATAACTTTAATGCATTACCGAAACAAGTTTCAGATTTTTCACTGAAAGCGGAAGGTAAAACAATAAAAGTAATAGAAGCGATTGAAGGAGAACTGATAACAAAAGAGCTTGAACTGGAACCGAAAGTAGAAGCCGGCTTTTATATTTCCGATACTGAAAAAGATATATTAAAAATTACTGTCGTTAACAGATATTCAAACAAAAAACCTGCGGTTGCTTTCATTAAAGGCTTCGGTTTAAAAAAAGGTGCAATAGCTTCAAGCGTAGCACACGATTCGCATAACATCATTGCGGTAGGGATAACCGATAAAGAAATATGTGATACAGTGAATGCATTAATAGAAACAAAAGGTGGAATAGCAGTAAATACGGGAGAAAAGATAGAAATTCTTCCATTACCTGTTGCGGGGATAATGTCAAATGAAGACGGATATATGGTTGCAGAGAAATATTCAAGAATTAATAAATTGCCTTCAGAATTGGGGTGTAAACTTCATGCACCTTTTATGACGCTTTCATTTATGGCATTACTTGTTATTCCTGCATTGAAACTAAGCGACAGAGGGTTATTCGACGGAAACAAATTTGAGTTTACAGAGTTATTTATTTCTTAACACACACCTGAGGTGGGTAGGCGCGAAGAACGCAAAGATAGTCGCAAAGTTCGCAAAGAAAAAAAATTATGTTCGTTTTTTAATAAGACGTTCATTGATTGATGGCTTGAATTTTCGGAAAAGAACAATGTGCTGTAATAAATATTGCCAGGCATTCAGTCCAAGGCTTCCTATCAATAATACCGGAAGAAATAAAATCAGTTTTATTCCTTCCGGTTTTTTCGTATTAAATTGTTTGAACAATCTTTCGGAATATTTTAGGGGGTATTCGGGAGTATCGCTAAGACCGTAATGTACAGGTTTTTTGAGTTTTGGGTCAGGTAAAAAAGCGGTTCCGAATATCCAATCCCAAATAGCTAGCTTTGTTGCAAAGTTGTTTTGGTATTCTTTTCCGGGGTCATCAGAGTGATGCCAGCGGTGCATTTCGGGACCATTTATAATATATTGAAGTTTTCCGAGCCTTACATCTATATTGCTGTGAATGAACATTCCCCAGATGGCACTTATCATACCTTTATATATTGCTATTTCAGGTGAGGCGCCTAAAAGTATTATTGGAGCAAATTCAATTGTTTGATTTATAAGTATTTCAACAGAGTGTGACCGCGCTCCCGCAAGCCAGTCAACATCAATACAAGTATGATGAGCTTCGTGAATTCGCCACAGATATTTATTATGATGCATCCAGCGGTGAAACCAATAGATATAAAAATCATGAAACACCAGAAGTATTGCAAGCTGAATCAAAATCGGAAGCTTTCCAAGCAGACTGTAATTATACAGGGATGTATTAAATTTGATATAATTTAACAAACCAAATATGAGAAGTCCCAGGATGTAACTTTGAATACCTGAATAGAAAACCAGGTCATTAAAAAAACCTTCGCGAATTATTTTGTGATTTTTATCATAAGGAAAAAGGCGCTCGAGAATTATGTATAGAATTGAAGCAGAAACTATAACAATTAATGAAATAGTTTGCAGAGACATATTAAACAAATTTCCTTAATTTTTTCATTTGTGAGAGTTCACTTTCATACACTTTTTTAACTCCGTCCCCCAGAGATTTTTCAATATCACGGATATATTCTACAAGTTTGCGTAAACCCTGCGGTTCAACAGAAGCCGCCTGGTCAGACCCCCACATTGACCTGTCCAGCGTAATATGCCTTTCGACAAAAGCTGCACCAAATGCAACAGCAACACCGGTCGGAATAAGACCCACTTCGTGACCGGAATAACCAATCGGAATATCCGGATACATCTCTTTTAAAGTTATTATCATCCTTAAATTCAACTCCTCAAGCGGACAAGGATAAGCTGAGGTAGCGTGAGCAATCAATAAATTATCAGGACCTAAAAAATTAACCGTTTCCTGAATTTCGTCCATTGTTGACATTCCCGTTGAAATGATTAAAGGTTTTCCTGTCGCTCGCTTTTTTTTCAGCAAATCAAAATCCGTAAGGGCAGCCGAAGCTGCTTTGTAAATATCAGGACTGAATTGTTCTATGAAATCAACGGAAGGTTCATCCCAGCAGGAAGCAAACCAATTGATGCCAAGCTTTTTGCAATATCTGTCAATTTCACTATAGTCTTCCAATGAAAGTTCAACTTTATATCTGTATTCAATATAAGTCATCCTTCCCCATGGAGTTTCCCTTTCGATATTCCATTGATCTTTAGGAACACAATGTTCGGGGGATCTTTTTTGAAATTTTACTGCGTCGCAGCCGGCATTTTTTGCTGCCTGGATAAGTTGTTTTGCAATTTTCAGAGAGCCATTATGGTTAATCCCAATTTCCCCAATAATGTAAACTTTCTCACCATCACCTATAGATTTTTCACCTGCTTTAATTACTGTTTTATGTTCCATTTGGTAATCCTTTCTAATTTAATTTATGCACAAATAAACTACAAAGTTCACATTACGAAACCATAAATGTAATGTTAACATATAGTAACAATATTTTTTAGCATAAAATTTCAAATTATGTCCACATTAAATCAATGTTTCTTATTCTGTTTTCCAACTTAATAAATTTCAGGAACATTAAAAACACTAATAACTTATTGTTAAATTAATGATAAAAAAATCAAATGACAGACCATCCACCATCAACGACAAGATTAGCTCCTGTCATGTATGCAGAAGCATCGCTTGCAAGAAAGACGATTGCACCTTTATAATCATAAGGCGCAGCCATTCTGCCAAGCGGCGTTCTGTCTGAATAATTTTTTAGAAAAAAATCTTTTTGAGAATTCTCTACACCACCGGGCGACAGCGTATTCACCCTTACACCTTTACTGCCCCAATATGAAGCGAGGAACTTTGTAAATGCAATGACACCGCCTTTTGTCACCGGATAAGCAGGAGATTTATAAAATATCTGATTGCCGTTTTCATCTTTATATAATGATTGGTCAGGGGCAACTATTCCATAAGTAGATGCGATATTAATTATACTTCCTTTTCCCTGTTTAACCATTTCTTTTCCGAAAACCTGTGAACACAGAAATGTCCCCGTGAGATTAGTTACAATCATTTTATTCCACATATCGAGCGGATAATTTTCAAACATTGACTGTTCCAGTTCGGTATTCGGATTTTCGAACATATCATTTATTGCGGCGTTATTTACGAGTATATCAATGTGCCCGTATTTTTTCATGATGTGGTCATGTGCAACTTTTACAGAAGTAAAACTTGTAATATCCAATTCACCTCCGATAGAATCATTTCCAAGTTCGAATGCGAATTCTTCCGCCTTGAACTTATCCAAATCTGCCACGACGACCGTAGCTCCGGCTTCTGCAAGGGCTTTGCAGTGATATTTCCCTATCAAGCCCAGAGCGCCGGTTACTATTGCGACCTTTTCAGAAAGGTCAAATAATCGATTAATGTTTTGTTCCATTATTTTTTAGGTTTTGTATTGAAATTACTTGTTTTACGGAATACAGGTTCAAGAGATTCACCTTTCATATATTTTTTCACGTTTTTTTCATCAACTGCTTTTTTAAGTATGGGAAGAACTTCTTCGTAACATTTCAATGTGTGCTCAATATCAGAATCCGTATGAGTGAAGCACATATTATGACATCCGCCCCACAACACTCCCCGCTTTATCATTTCCTGCTGAACAAGCGATTTCATTTCAAGCGGATTACCTGCTTTTGCATCAAATGTAATTAATGTTCTGCAATCGTATCCGATACATTTAGTATAATCCATTCCAAGTTTATGAAGCAATTTTATTATATCCGTCTTTTAATAATTTTACCTTTTTCCGATAAGTAAGCAGGTACATTTTTCTTTTCTATTTCATCAATTACAGCCATTGCTGCTGCGAGAGAAAGTGCTTCTCCACCGAAAGTTGTAAAGAAGAAGACATCCTTATCAAACAAACTCATAACATCTTTTCTGCCTGTTATAACAGAGATAGGCATTCCATTTGCGATTGCCTTGGAAAAAACAGCTAAATCAGCTTTCACGCCAAAATACTGCTGTGCACCTCCTAATGCAATTCTGAAACCTGTCCACATTTCATCGAAGATTAATAAAGTTCCGTTTTTTTCACAAACTTCTTTTACTTTTTTTAAAAAATCATTCCTTGGTTCCTCAAAAACAAACGGTTCAAGAATCACACAGGCCGTATCATCATCAATCGAATCAATAAGCGAGTTTATGTCATTATAATTGAAAGTGAAAGTAAGCTCCTGAACAGCTTTCGGTATTCCGGCATTGCGGTCGGTAACGCTGATATACCAGTCGTGCCAGCCGTGGTATCCACAGCATAATACTTTTTCTCTTTTAGTAAATGCCCGGGCAGCACGCACTGCAGCCGTTGTAACGTCACAGCCTGTTTTTGAAAAACGCACCATTTCAGCATTCGGGACAATAGAGCGGATTTTTTCTGACAGTTCGACTTCCAAAGGATGCATAAGAGAAAAGGTAATACCATCTTCAAGCTGTTTCCGGATTGCATTATCAACTTTATCATAACAATATCCCAGAACGAGGGGACCGATACCCATATTATAATCTATGTATTCATTTCCATCTGCATCCCATACGTGCGCATTTTTTCCTTTAACAAGATAAACAGGTGAAATGCCTTTTGTCCATTGTGTCGGACCCTTTGCGAGTGTTTGTGTATTTGCAGGGATTAATCCTTCAGATTTATTTAGTAATTCCCGGGATTTCGTTATATCAGGATAGTTTTCGTTAAAAGCAATTTTATTTGGCATAAAATTTATATTTAATTTATTTCAATCTCTCTTTTATTTTTTCCGCAATTTGTTTTCCTGTGAATCCCTCAAACTCCAGCACATCGGGAAGCAATGCGGGTTTGAACCATTTATTCATCAGAGCTATTGGTAAAACATCGCAGGTGATTTTATTCTTTAAAAAAATCTCCGCAATTATAGAAAATAACCCGCCGGTTAGAAAATGGTCTTCAATTGTAACAAGAAGTTTCGAATTTTTCGATGCAGAGATTATTGCCTCTTCATCAATAGGTTTTGGTGTCCTGATATTTATCAAACCAACGGAATAACCTGCTTTTTCAAGAATATCTTTTGCCTCAAAAGCCTGCTTGAATAATATGCCATAAACCAGCAGTGTAACGTCTTTACCTTGAGATACTATTTCAGCTTTACCGATTTTAAAATTTCTATCATGCTTATATTCCGGTTTCGGATTATTATACCTGATATAAAATGGCATTGGTGATTTTAAAATTTCCGGCAAACAGATAAGCATATCTTCCTCATCCGCAGGACAAAACACATTCATATTCGGAATACCTCTCATAATTGAAACATCTTCTACTGCTTGATGTGTTGGACCATTTCCATCAGATAAAAACCCCGGAAAGCCGCCGACCAATTTTACGGGAAGATTTCCTAGACCGATATCCGACCTGATAAATTCGAACGCCCGCATCGTAAGAAATGTTGCTAATGCGTGAGCGATGGGTATTCTGCCTCTGAGTGCAAGCCCCGCGCACATTCCAACCATTGTCTGTTCGGTTATACCTGTATCGATAAATCTATCACCAATTTGATTCGGAAGATTTCTGATTGCAGCCCGGTTCTCAGCTGTAACAACCATGAATCTTTCGTCGGATTCGACTAATTCTTTTAAAAGAGATTCGTAAGATAAGTGTATAGAGTGTGTGGAGTCTGTAGAGTGTTTGGAGTCAATAAAGTGTGTAGAGTCTGTAGAGTGTTTAGAGTTTATATTTTTGTCAATCATATATTAAAATAAATAAATTAGCTTAAAGATTTTATTAATCCGGAAATTATTCTGGATATTTCGGTGCAATCATTATAAATTTTCTGGAATTTTTCCTGTGAAACGTAATTCAAATCTAAAGAAAGATAAAGTGCTGCTTGAACCTCAGCTACTGATCCATGAGACATAAATAAAAACCTGGTGAATTCTTTATGACTTTTCCTTGCAAAACCTTCTGCGATATTTAATACTATTGATATCGATGCCCTTCTTATTTGTTCTTTCAATGCAAAATCTTTTTTAAAAATATCGACAGATGTTATTATATAAATATCTTTTACTAATAATCTGGCTTTTTGCCAGCAAATCAGATCTTCGAATTTCTCAATTTTACTCATAAATTATTTCCAATTATTTAAGCATTCTTACTTATTTTTATTTTCTCTTTATACTCCATACACTCTACAGACTCTATTCACTCTATACACTTTATCTAATATGCAGCGGAGCAGATGTTATTTTTGCATTTTCATCACCTTCCAATTCTTTCAACAGCATCCCTACTTCTTCTTCGCTGAAATTTACGAACCATCTGTCTGCTCTTGCTTCGATGCTTGGTAATCCTTTGCCTCTTATGGTATCAGCTATTACAATTTTAGGTCTATTGTCATCTGTTTTTAACTTTGAGAAAACATTATGCATTCTTTCAAAATCGTGACCGTTAACACGATGTACTTCCCATCCGAAGGCTTCGAATTTATCTTCAAGCGGTTCGGTTGGAATAAGGTCCTCGGTTGCCATATTTGCCTGAAATTTATTTCTATCAACAACACCGATAAGGTTTCCAAGCTTTTTAGCACCTGCAACCAAAGCAGTTTCCCAGTTCGAACCTTCATTCAGTTCGCCGTCGCCCAGGATCACAATCACTTTATTTTTTTGTTTCCTGATTTTGCAATCTATGGCAACACCCATACCCACACTTAATAAATGCCCGAGCGAACCGGCGTGAAATTCAATTCCGGGGATATTTCTGTTGGGATGCCAGTAAATAAAATCATTAGTTTTAAGATGGTTTTGCAATCTGCTTTCCTCAAGAAGTCCGATTTCCACAAATGTTCCATATAAAGCCGGTACATCGTGACCTTTTGATAAAAATAAATAATCCCTTTCGGGAGAGTTAAGATTATTTTTATTAAGATTTAAATACTTTTTATATAAATATACAATCAGGTCTGTGCAGGATAGCGAAGCACCAATAAAACAACCGCCATTACCGGACATCCGGATAATATGTTTCCTGACCCTGAAGGCGGTTTCTTTTAATTCGTCTAATTCTTTTTCTTCCATATATTATATAATTTTTGTTTGATCTTTTTTTATTGTTTTTAATTCATCAAGATGTTCCCTATACCAGTTCACACCCGCATATTTTTCATTGATTTTTTTAATTTCCGGCTTTTTCTTCAAAAGTTTTAGTATATCGTTGAGTGAAAATTTATGATTCAGGAAATATAATTCGTCATAAACTGTTTTTACAAAATCATAATCTTCGGGATAATCTATAGTAAATCTGTATTTCATTGAATAATCGAATCCTTTTTCCCAAACGAAGTTTCCAATCCGGAATCTTTCCGGTCTTTCCCAGATATATGGAGTTGTATGCTCCCTTTCCATCTGACTTTTGGCTTCATTGAATGCAATTTTGAGAATATTCATAGGAATGATTTCAACATCATTTCCGTCGGGATATGTGGCCGGATGCAGATTGCTGACAAAATCATATTTATCTTTATTCTCAAGATAAAATTTTAAAACTTTATTAATTACCCTGTAATCTATGAGCGGGCAATCTGAAGGAATCTTTACGACGACATCGGCACCGGATTCAATTCCTGCTTTATAATGCCTATCGAGCAAATCATCCTCGCTTCCCCTGAAGCATTTAATATTTTCATTTTTACAAATTTCAGCTAAGACATCATCTTTTTCGGAATTTGTAGTTGCAATAATTATTTCATCGGCAATTTTAGAGAATGATACTCTTTCGTACATTCTTAACAAAAGCTTTTCACCTAAAATCGGCAATAAAATTTTCCCCGGCAGACGCGTGGAGCCAAGGCGAGCTTGTATTATGATTACTATCTTTTCCCGCGTTGAATTTTTTAACGGCATAATTAATTTAAATACTTCTTGCAGATATCTGCAATTTTTTTTGCTGATGTTCCGGCATTTTGAACAGGTATCATCTTTTTTAAATCATCTACATTAAATTTTGAATACACTATTTTCCCGAGAGCTAAACCTATATATGCTACAGATGAATATACGGTAATCAGGGTATTGCAGTTTGCAATCATCTCTTCCGTATTTCCGACAGTATATACAAGGGCTTCCGGTGCATGTTTATTAACTTCTCTTTGCGCTCTGTCGTGATCCTCATTCGGATGCAGTTTAAAAATTAACTGCTTGCCGTTTGCAATATTTAAAGCATCTATAATGAATCTTTTCCTGTTTTCAAATTTCAAAGTCTCACGCATATCTGAAGTGCAGACCAGAACATAATCTTTAAATGGAAAATCGTTATTCAAATAAGCCGCACAATTATCAAAATTCGGAATTCCTGTTACAACCATCCTATCCGGATCGCAGCCGCTTCTAATAAAAAAATCTTTATATCCTTCCGAGGCGACACAAAAAACATCATATTTATTTGATAAACCGGTTGTTGAAGTGCTTGCAAAATATCTTGGCAGATGTAATAATTTTACCAGATGATAAATCCAATTCTGGGGATCTGTCATTCCCTCCTGAACAAGAACAATCTTTTTTCTTTTGATATTATGCTGAATTATCAAATCACTTGAAGTTACTACCAGATCATAATCATTTTTTTTTCCTGCGTAATCCAGCTGTAGGTCGTGCTTTTCTATATATTCTATTGTTCTTTCCCTGAATACTCCTCCTAAGATTGTATTATTAATGAATCCAAGTTTTAATGCAATCAATTCTTTTCCATCGGAATAGAAAGGAGTGAAATAATTATCATATTCCGTTAAATGATTTGCAATCTGATGCATCATTGTGGTTTGATTCATTGAACCGCCAATGAAAAGTATCTTCTTTCTTTTAGTCAATAGCTCAGTTGTTTTTGTATTTACACCGAAAAGTTCTGTTCCTTGGAAATAATTGTTAAACATAAATTTAACGATTTAATTATAATCTTATAAGGTAAATTAATTAGTTATTATGAAATTTTTTATTTCATTATCTTGATTATTAGTTCAAAATTATTAAATCGATATGAAGTTATTTTTAAAATCTCTATTTATAATTGTAACGGTTTTTTTCTGTCTTAAAGTTTCAAATTCTCAACCGGCTCCGTTTACGATATACCTGGATACAACTGTCACAAACGCTCAGGCGTCAAAGAGTTTTTACATAAAAAATCCTTCGAATAAAATCCTGAATATCACAGCAATCAGAACACTGACTCAAAAGTTTTATTTCGGAATTAATACTCTTAATATAAATCCTTATGATAGTGCTCTGGTAACCGTATATTTTAAAACGAATCAGAATGTCACTTATAGAAATTTTTTAATTTTTGAAAACACTACCCTGAATTATCCTATCGTTTACTATTCCCTTGCAACTGCAAAATATCCCGAAGCAATATACAGCTTTAGCCAGAATCTTTATGATGAAGCGCTTAAAACGGGAATCAGAACATATACTTCTACAGGATACGTTTCGCTTGGGTATGATGTGGCACGTGATAATATGTTTGCAACAATAGACAAATACCTGACAAACGATACTATTGAATGTGTTTATATCGGAAGAAAAATCAGAGCTGTAAATCGCACTGAAGCACAAAATCAGAACTTTAATACTGAACACACTTATCCCCAAAGTTTTTTCAGCGAGTCGGAACCTATGAAAAGCGACTTATACCATTTATATCCGACCGATGCAACTCCGAATAATTACCGCGCGAATTATGATTTTGGAATAGTCGTTTCCAACATTACATATAATAATGGCGGTTCAAAACTCGGTCAAAATTCATCCGGTTCAATTGTATTCGAACCTCGTGATGTTCACAAAGGAAATGTTGCCCGTTCGTTGTTTTATTTTGTTGTTAAATACAACTCGGTTTCCCCCGGAGGATTTATGGACCTGGTTCAGGAAAATGTACTGCGCCAGTGGAATGTGTTTGATACAGTGGATAATAATGAGCATCTCCGGAACAATCGTATTGCTGCGCTGGAACACGTCAGAAATCCTTTTATAGACCACCCGGAATTAATTGACAGAATAAAAAGCACTTTTACTATAGCGAATACTACTCCCGCTCCAAAAGTTTCAGCGGCACCCTTTAATGTGACTTATGATACTCTTCGTTCAAATGATACTTCGAGTTATTATGTTGCACTGATGAATTATGGAACAGCCGGTCTTACTGTTAATTCCGTTACTTCGAATATTTCTCAATTTATCGTTGAAAGTTTTCCGACAAGTGTACCGCAAGCGGAACTTAGATACATAAAAGTTAAATTTCATCCGTCAGCTATAAACCAGACCTATAGCGGAACACTTACGATATCAAATTCTGACAGCACGATAATAGTAAATCTTATAGGATTCAGTAATAATCGAGACCGGAATATCCCCAATATCAAATACTATTCCTTCAAAATTTGCGCTATATCAAAACTACCCGAATCCGTTTAATCCTGCAACTAAAATAAAATTTGATGTTCCAACAAAAGTCAAAAGTCAAAAGTCGAAAGTCAAACTTGTAATATATAATATACTGGGAAAAGAAATCCAAACTCTCGTAAACGAACAGCTTCAATCGGGGAGTTATGAAATTACATTTGATGGCAGCTATCTCTCAAGTGGAATGTATTTTTACAAACTTTCAAGCGGAGATTTTACAGAAATTAAAAGGGCAGTACTTATAAAATAATGTATAAACATAATGGACTCAGGAACATATAAAAAAGCATTATCTGAATTAGATGTTATTCTGAATTATTTTAATCCATCCGGAAAAACGATAATTGATTCCGGCTGCGGCTCGGGTTATTTATCACTTCAGCTTGCTGATAAAGGGGCAAAAGTATATGGAGTTGATACCAGGGCTGTAATAGAAAAAATAAAATCCATTCAAAACAATAATGTAGTATTTAAACCGGGTAAATCCGAAAAACTGCCTTTCGAAAAAAACTTTGCAGATGTTATAATATATTATGCAAGTTTTCATCATATACCAAAAGAGAAGATGATTTCTGCATTGATTGAATGTAATCGGGTATTAAAAAAGAACGGACTTGCAATATTTGTTGAGCCCTCTCTTGAAAAAGGATGTTATTTTGAACTGTTAAAAATAGTTCTCGATGAACGGAAGATACAAAGACAAGCTTATAACGTTATAAGAAAAATAGAGAAATTAGGATTCAAACCGGTCTCAGAAAAATATTTTTATCTGAACAGGACATTTAATGACTTTTTAAATCGCGTGGATCAGTTTACAAAAAATGATAAAGACAACCGTTCAGCTGATAATTAAGGCTGAAAATAAATTAAGAATTCTAAAAGAAAGAAGTAAAAAAGAGTACGCTGATATTTTTAAATCGACTGCAAGAATTAACGTATTCAGAAAAACGGTTTAAAAGTGCACATTTATATACATGGTTTTGCAAGTTCCGGAAATGCTACAAAAGGGAAAATATTAAAAGATTTTTATGCAAGCAGGGAAACTGTGGTCACACCCGACTTTCCTGATGAGCCCTTCGAAGCTGTGAAATTACTTGAGAGTTTATTAATAGAATCAACTGAGCCTGTAACACTTTGGGGAAGCAGTCTTGGGGGATTTTATGCAATGTATCTTACTTCCATATTAGATGTAAAATCTGTTTTAATTAATCCCGCAATAAGACCTCATCTCGGCTTAAAGAATAAAGTAGGATGGTTAAAGAGGCATAACACCAGTGAAGAATTCGAATGGAAAGAAGAATATATTACTCAGCTGAAGAAGTTATCAGATGCAATATTCACAGAAAATATACGTCTTAGAAATATTACTTTACTTCTATCAAAAGATGATGATGTTCTCGATTACAAAGAGACACTGGAATATCTTGATGGAAAAATCGGAAAATTAATTCTCGAAGAAAATGCCGGACATCAATTTATGACTTTCAAAGAAATTCTGGAAAAAGAATTTAAATTAAATAATCACTCACTCATTTTTCCTTAACAAACTTAACGAACTTAACGAACTTTCTTTATCCCATTAATCCTGTCCTGTTTTATCTTCTTCATCTATGTGGAATTTATGAAGAAATCTGTGATAAATAGGAGCGGATAAAAGTGCAAAAGCAGAGAGGAATGCTATACCGCTAAACAGAGCATAGAAACCCGAAAATATTTTAGCTGAATTATTTGTCAGGATATCAACCGGACCCATTCCTCCTAAAATCATCGATGCATTCAGAAAAGAATCTACCCAGCCCAATCCGCCGAAAATATGATATCCCAATATTCCCATTACCAGAGAAAAAACTAGAAGGATAAAACCAAACATTAAATATTTTATAATCCGGTTTCTGAATTCCTCGCGGGAAGCAATCGCTTCATTCCTTTTTTCAAACATAATATTCTTTTTTCTTTTAAACTAAAAAAGAATTCTTATAAAATTAAGTCTTTTTGAAAGACTAATAATAACGAGTCATGTAATATTAAATCAAATATTTTTAATTCTCACTATATCATATTTGAATTTATAAGTATATTTATTTCGTCTTCAAAATCTAATCAATCAATTGGAAGAAAAAGAAATTCTTGACGGAATAAAGAACGGTGACAATGAAGCATTTAAGAATCTTGTAAGTGCTTACTCTGACCGAGTTTATAATACAGCGCTAGGATTTTTGAGAAATCCTGAAGATGCCGAAGATGTCACTCAGGAAGTATTTATTGAGGTTTTTAATTCGATTGGAAAATTCAAAGGTGATTCAAAACTTGCAACCTGGATTTACAGAATCACAATAAACAAATCACTGGATTTTCTGAAGAAAAAGAAATCAAAGAAAAGATTTGCTTTTGTTACATCAATTTTTTCCAAAGAAGGTGCTGCTGAAGATATTCCGGATTTTGAACATCCCGGTGTTCTGATGGAAAACAAAGAACGTGCAAAGGTTTTATTTTCAGCAATATCAAAACTTCCCGACAGCCAGAAAACTGCTTTCACATTAAACAAAATTGAGGGTCTAACTTATAAAGAAATCTCGGATATTATGGATACCTCGGTATCATCAGTAGAATCATTGATTTACAGAGCAAAAGAAAACCTGAAAAAGTTATTGAATAATTTCTATAAAAATCTGAACTGACAGCAAGTTTTTTAATAATTAATCGTCTAATAATACAAATGGAAGAAAGAAATAAAGACATAGAAAAGGAAATTGATTTGACCCTTGAAAGTCTGGATGGCATTAATCCTGCAAAGGCAAATCCTTTTCTTTACGAGAAAGTAATGAACAGGATGGAGACCCGAAAACGGGTTAAATATAATCCTAAATTAAAATATGCACTGATAATAACTCTGCTTGTGCTGATTAATCTGTTCACTTTTATTTATTTCTCGAACGGTTCGAACGAAGCAACTGCAGGCAGTGACGAGATTAAAGATACATTTAAAAATGAATATTCATTGACAATATATACTTATAATTATTAATTAAACTAACACGACTTATGGATTTCTTAATTAAAAGCAAAATACTTTATATAATCATCGGGATTCTTATAGTTCTAAATTTACTCTCAATCGGAACTCTCTGGGTATGGAAGATAAAAGACGGACACCGGCCGCCCCCGATGTCTCAGCCGCACATGCAAAAAGACGGAAAAATGTTTTTGATGAATGAATTAAAACTTAATAAAACACAATCGGATGAAATTGAAAAACTCAGAGATGAACATTTCAAAAAAGTCAGGCCGATTTTCGAAGATATTCACAAGTTAAAAGATGAATTATTTGCACAGATGCCGTCAAAAGACAGCATTAAAGCTATTGAAATAACAAATAAAATCGGTGTTAAACAGTCAGAACTTGAACTTGAAACATTCCGGCATTTTCAGAAAGTACGCAACATATTAGATGATACACAGAAACAAAAATTTGAAGTAATAATGAAAGATATGGTAAAACCGGAAGGGTTTCCGCCATTTCGACAGGGACATCATCCTGAGAATCCCGAAATGCCTTCACCTGATATGCCGGGCAGATAAAATTATTATTGTTCCTTCTCGCCGGATGAATTCTAAACCTCCTCCGATTTGATTCATCCGGTGAGTAATTTAATTATCAATTAAAAAATCTTGACTTAAAAAGAAATATAAAAGGGGCTCAACGCCCCTTTTTTAAACTATATGTTTCTGGTTTATTTAATCACTATCATTTTTTTCACCATACTAAAACTCCCTGCCACAATTTTATAGAAATAAACACCGCTCGATAAATTAGAAGCATTAAAATCAACCAAATATGTCCCCGCCTGATATGGATCACTCACCAATGTCGAAACTTCTTTTCCGGTAATATCATATATTTTCAATTCAACATATGAAGCCTTAGGAATTGAAAAGATTATTTTTGTAGTCGGATTGAATGGGTTTGGATAATTTTGTTCAAGTTTATAAACTTCCGGAATAAGGCCTTCGTTACCGGTTATATTCGTAATAATGGGACAGAATGTCAAAGTATCGAATCCCGCTGTGCCCATTGGTGTACCATTCCAGCCGCTGACAGAATCGACATAAGTGCTGTCGAAATGCCATATAGCTTTAAGACCTGATGTGTTGTTCGGAATCCATTTATTGCACATATTTGAGATAATATCCGCTCCTGTTCTTGCAACACCCCAGACCCGAATTTCATCAAGCATTCCCGAACCGGCATCGTTGTTGCCCCTGCCAATTCTCATTTCGTTAGTCGAACTGCCTAATACACAAGCTGATGTCACGGGTGTTCCTGCCACACCATTAAGATAAAACGTTACTGTGCTTCCGTTAGATACAACAGCCAGGTGCTGCCAGACATTTGCCTGAACAGCAAACGGACATGTAGCAATTGTTGAGCCGGCCCTGAAAAATGGCAGCATTGTTGTAAGGCTGACCCCTAACTGATAATCAAACGAAGCTACGCCTTTATTCAGAACGGTTGCAGCAGTCGTTGTACCTCCTGGTTTTATCCATGTCTCAATAGTAATGTTATTTCCAAATCCTACCATACCGGTATTAAACGGAACCTGGACATAAGTTGTGTTAACACCCGGTGTTGCAAGTTTTAGAGCAGAGTTTGTGAGTGTTAGTGTTGCTACATCAATTCCGCATTGAAGGATTCTTGTATCTGATGAGTTATAAGTAAAGACACAGGAAGTCGTTCCCGGAATATTATTTCTTCTCATATTACCGGAACCAACTGTTTGCCATAAACTCATACCTGAACCGGTAAATCCGCAATGCGAAACTTCTATAATCAAGCTTTGAGCCGGGTTATAACTATAAGGAACATCCAATGTGAAAATCAAATATGTATTGATTGTTGAAGAAAGGGTTGCCGATGCCCTGCCATATACCGAATCAAGCTGTCCTGTATATTCACCGGAAAATGTTGTTATAGCTGTTTGACCCATTTTAATTTTCAGATTTGAATAGGTTGCAGGACCCCCGGTAGAAGACATGTATATATATAACTTTGTGATAGTACCCGCCGGTGCAGGTGATGGTAAGCCAAATTCACCCGGTCCGATAAGCCATTGTGTTTTATATCCTGTTGCATTATTGAATGGAAGAGTGTTTGAAGTTCCCCCGGAATTAGCATTATAATACTGGGGTGTTTGTGCCAGAGAAACGGCAATAAAAACAAAAAATAAAATCAAAAATGCCAAAGCATTTTTAAACGATAAATGATGAAAAAAGTGAAAATTATTCATAGTTTAAATAGGTTAAGTTTTAAGGAAATTAGTCATTTGAATTATTTCATATATTGAAAACATCAAAATACACTTGTTAAAGAGACTAACAATTTATAAACCACTAATAACCGGTCGGATGATTATCAGACTTGCAACTAATTTTTTAACTATAAAAAATATTACACGTACTAATAAAAAGAGTTTTGAATTATGGTTAAATTTATGAATAAAAAGTTTTTTAATCAATAGTAAAGATTTTTTTAATCCTTATTAAAAACATAAAAACCCGGTTCAAATAGAAAAATTTAAAATAGAAAAGTAATAATTATTTCGAACTTCTATCCTTTTAATTGTGTTTTAACAATTATATAATTAAAATTCCCATTATGAAAAAGTTTATTAAGATATTTGTTATCGTTATCATAATAGTTTTTATAGGAATTCAATTCTTCAGACCAAACCGGACAAATCCCATATCTGATAAATCCCGGGATGTAAGTTATTATTTAAATATTCCCGTAAATGTGAAGCAAATTCTTGAGCGTTCCTGCTATGACTGTCATTCCAATCTTACAAGATGGCCCTGGTACACCAATATTGCCCCTGCTTCCTGGCTTGTTGCAAGCGATGTGAATGAAGCGAGATCTGATATGAATTTTTCAGAATGGGGAACTTATAATATCACAGACCAGATAGATTATTTAGACCATATCAACAAGCAGGTGAAAAAAGGAAATATGCCTTTAAGTAAATACCTATTACTCCATTCCGATGCTAAACTGACAGATGCAGACAGGGATTTGGTTAGCAAATGGGCAAGCACAGCAGCGGATTCACTCCTTTCAAAATGAACTTGTTCCGAAAACTACAAAAGTTTACAGATTATTTCATATAAATTGGAATTTCTTATTCTCACATTATTTTTTGCTCAAATTATTAGTAAAAACTTTTGTAGTTTGTAAAACTTTTATAGTTTTATTCTTTTAACATAAATGATTTTATCGTTAATCCAATAATATTCAAAATTATCTGAACTCTTTTTTTACATTATTAATACTTGTGAAAATAATTAACTTTATTTATGCCGAAAACCGTTTCATTACATACTTTAGGATGCAAGCTGAATTACAGTGAGACCTCGACTATCGCCAAACAGTTCGAAAATAATGGTTTTGAATTGAAAGAATACGGAGACTCATCTGATGTTTTTGTTCTGAATACTTGCACTGTTACTGAAAATGCCGATAAAGAATGCCGGCAAATAATAAGAAGTGTTATCAGAAATAACCCATCGTCATATATTATAATAACAGGATGTTATGCACAGCTCCAGCCGGAAGAAATTGAAAAAATTGAGGGTGTGGATTTGATTCTGGGTGAAAATGAAAAGTTCAGAATATTCGATTATGTCCGTGATTTCGAAAGAAAAGAGCAATCGTGCAATGTGATTATTTCCTCCACTTCCGGAAATGTGAGTGATTTTGGCGAGGCATTTTCGGCTGATTCGGATTCCAGAACAAGAGCATTTTTAAAAATTCAGGACGGATGCGATTACAACTGCTCTTTCTGCACCATTCCTCTTGCAAGAGGCGGTTCAAGAAGTCTCGAACCGTCAAGAGTTATTGAAAATGCGAAAAAAATTATAGATTCAGGTTATAAAGAAATTATACTGACGGGTGTGAATACAGGTGATTACGAGCGAAAGATGAAAATCTTAATGAATGGAAACTGATTAATATTCTTTATGAACTGGAAAAGACGGAAATAGAAAGAATCAGGATTAGCTCTATCGAGCCAAACCTTATAACAGATGACATTATTGCATTATATAAATCATCATCAAAATTTTGCAATCATTTTCACATACCTCTGCAAAGCGGAGACAGCGAAATACTGAAATCAATGAGACGGAGATATAAAAATGAATTTTATAAAGACTTGGTTTTAAAACTGACGGAAGAAATAAAAGATGTCGGAATCGGTGTTGATGTGATTGTAGGATTTCCCGGTGAAACAGACGAGTATTTTATTAACACGAAAAATTTCTTATCTGAACTGCCGATAATGTATCTGCACACATTCAGTTATTCAGAAAGGAAAAACACAGTATCTGTTAATCTTCCGGGGAAAGTTGAAATTAATAAAATTAAGGACAGAAGCCGGATACTAAGATATTTATCTTTAAGCAAGAGATTTGATTTCTATTCCAAACACTTGAATACAACTCAAAAAGTTTTATTTGAATCAAGAAAGGAAAACGGATTTATAGAAGGTTATACCACAAATTATATCCGCGTTAAAGTAAATACCGACGCTGTGAAAGAAAATAATATTTATGAGGTTTTACTAAAAAATCCTCCGCAAAGTTTAATGCCTTCATTGATGAAAGGTGTGGAACCGCTTGATGCGGAAATAATTAATAACTGAAAATAAATTAGAAAACAGAACAATGAAAATATTTTTAATAAGACACGCGGAAGCAATAGATTTTGAAACGGGAAGCGTAAGCAGTGATGCTTACAGATTTCTGACCGCAAAAGGAAGAAAAGTTTCAAGAAGTGTTTTCAGAAAATTAAAAGATGAGCTGGCAAATTTAGAAATTGTGTTTACAAGTCCGCTTATAAGAGCCGTGCAGACTGCTGAAATACTGGTTAATACGGTGAAATTTGACAGTGAACTTGAACTGGCAAACGAACTTGCAACAGTAAGTTCAACGGGAGATGCATTAAAGCTTGTAAAAAAGAATTCCACTTTTGAGTCAATGGCTCTGGTCGGACACGAACCAATGATGGGAATGATTGTTGAAACTATTTCCGGGAGAAATATCCCGGTATTTTCGTTTAAAAAATCCGGTGTGTGCCGTATCGATTACGATTCTAAAAATGATAACTGGAAATTCGAGTGGTACTTCAATCCAAAAACAGGTGAATTCATAAAATGACTTTGTCAAATAAACTGATAGATATAATAAATCTGAATTTTTCATACGGAGAAAATAATTTTTTCCTGAGGGATATTAATCTATCGATTGAGAATAACGATTTTATTTCAATAATCGGAAGAAACGGTTCCGGGAAATCCACGCTTGTGAAAATAATTTCGCGAATTTATAAAGGTTACCGGGGAACTATCAATTATTCCGGGAAGGATATACGGGAAATCGAGAACAAGGAATTTTCAAGGCAGGTCAGCTATCTTCCGCAATCCGGAATTCAGATTAGCGAGGAAATGACCGTTTTCGAACTTCTTTTGCTTGCAAGATATCCTTATAAAAAATTCGGGGATTTTGTTTTTTCGGATAAAGATAAAAAAATTGTCGAGCAAAGCATCAGGTTCACGAAGTCAGAAAAATTCGGGAATATGTTTTTCCATAAACTTTCCGGGGGCGAAAAGCAGAAAATTCTGATAACACTGGCGCTTGTTCAGCTGGACATCACATCTTCCCTTGAAAAAAAGGTACTGATAATAGATGAACCGCTGACATATCTGGATGTGAATTATCAATTAGAGATTTTTTCAATTCTGAATAAGCTTAACAAAGATAATAATCTTACAATTATAATTATCACACACGACCTTAACCTTGCTCTTAAATACACTTCGAAAACATTACTTCTTGAGGGGGGTGAGATAATTTCTTTTGGTGAAACCGGAAAAGTAATAACCGAGGAAATACTGAAAAAACATTTTCTAATTAATTCAAAAATTGTTAAATTGGAAGACGAGTTTCACATTAATTACAAAACATTATGAGTACTAAAGACAGCAAGATTTTTGTTGAGCGAAGCGGCTTGACCACAAAACTGATTTTAAACAGACCGGAGAAAAGGAATTCTCTTGACGAACAGATGATAATTGACCTCAGGAATACTATAGACCTTCTTTCTGAAGATGACGGAACCAAGTCAATTGTGATAACCGGGGCGGGCGGAAATTTCTGTTCGGGACTTTATCTCGAATATCTGAATAAAATCTCACAATTCGATATCCTCCAAAACAAAGAAGATTCATTAAAGTTTAAAGAACTTCTTTGTTCAATATATAATTGTAAGAAACCGACAATAGCTATGGTCAACGGATATGCTCTTGCCGGCGGATGCGGAATTGCGACTGCCTGTGATATAATAATTGCTTCCGACAATTCACAATTCGGATACACTGAGGTGAAGATAGGTTTCATTCCTGCGATAGTGATGGTGTTTTTGCTGAAACGTGTATCGGAAACGTATGCAAAAGATCTTTTGATAACATCACGATTTGTTTGCGGTGATGAAGCAATGAGGATGGGTTTAATCAATTATCTTGTGAAAGAAAACGAACTCGTAAACTTCACAAATAAGCTTTGCGAGGAGCTAAATACGTTACCGCGCAGCTCCGTTATGCTTACAAAAGAAATGTTCAAGAATGTAGCTTCTATGAGTTTCGAATCAGCTCTCGAATATGCGGTGGGAATGAATGCGATAACGAGAATGACCCCTGAATGCAAAAAGGGAGTGTTTAATTTTCTTAACAAAAATAAATAAATATCTAATAAATAATAGAAATTGTAATTAAATTAAAAAATATTTTTTAAATAAAAATTTTTATAATGGCAGATCCAAAGAAATATAAAGAACTTCAGTATCTCGACAGGAACGAATCACAATACGGACCGTCCCCGAAATGCTATGAGTTTCTAAAGCACGTAACAATTGACGAACTTGCAAATTATTCACGGGATTTCGAAAAGGGAATTAAATCAAGTTTATCAAAGAAAATTGCAGACGATTTTGATATTCCTGAAAGACAGGTGATATTATCATACGGAAGTGAAGATTTGCTGAAACAAATCATACATTATTATCTCGACAGGAAAGAAAAAATCCTTATTCCGAAGGAAGCCTGGTGGTATTATAAAAAAGTTGCTTATGAAGTCGGCGGCTTTAATGTTGAATACCCGATGTATATTGACCAGAAAAAAGGATTGTACTCTTACTATTATGATGTAGATAAAATGATTAAGGTTTATGAAATGGAAAAACCGAGAATTGTATTAATTGCTTCACCTAATAATCCCACAGGGAACAGAGTACCGAAGGAAGATTTACACAGATTTCTCGATGCCTGCAGAGGTGCACTTGTTATGATTGATGAGGCATACTGGGGATTCGGCTCGACGGAGAATGATTATGTAAAACCTTTTATTGATGAGTTTCCGAATCTTGTTATTACAAGAACTTTCTCAAAATATTATGCTCTGGCAGGATGCCGTATCGGATATGCATTTGCCGGAAAAAACCTTGAAGAGCTTATTAATTTTTCGGTGAGATATCTCGGATACAACAAGATTTCAGAAAAATTAGCGGAAATTGCGATGGGAGATGCGGAGTACTATGAAAAAGTAACGAAAATGATGCAGGAAGATAAAGAATATTTCTATAAAGAATTCAGTAAATTAGAAGGATTCAGACCTTATAAATCATACGCTAATTTTATGCTGGTTGATATGCCGAAAGCAATAAGAAAAGACTTGAACAAATTCCTGAAAGAAAGAAATCTTCTTATTAAATTCTTAAATGAAGAAGCTTTCAGAACAGAGACAAGGATTACGCTTGGTACACGTGAACAGAATTATTACCTGATGGAATCCATAAAAGAATTTTTCGGGAAATAGAAAAAACGTATAAATTTGGAATAAAGACAGAAGGGAATGTCTGTCCTACTGAAAAATTATTAAAGATTCCATCTCCTGGAGAGATGGAATCTTTTTTAACTCACTTTACCAGTTTTCCTTTTTTCATTACTGCAACATTATCAAAATATACATCGGGATTTTTTATCAAGCCGTCGAGGTGACTGCTGACTTTAATGTTCCCGCCCATTGAGATATTGTTTCCGAATGCGATATGAATTGTTCCGAATACTTTTTCATCTTCCAGTATTTCACCGCATAAGCGGGCTTTATAATTTGTCCCAAAGCCGAATTCCGCTACGGCTCTTGCTTCACGACCGGATTTATCCAGCATTTCTTTTAGGGTAAACGCTTCTTCGCTGCCATCTATTTTTTCAGCATATCCATTGATAACTTCTATTCTTATAGGATTAATGAGCATTCCTATTCCCGCCATTGAACCGTCAACAACAACTACACCGTTCGATTTATTTTCCCAGGGTGCGAGATAAACTTCACCCGAAGGAAGATTTCCGCTTTCGCCTTTTTTTCGAAGAACTCCCGTGCTTTCAAGAATATTCCTTCCTTTCATCGGCATAGTGATATCAGTTCCGGCTTCTGATACAACTCGTATTTCGGAAGTAACTCTTAATTTTTCTGCAATCGTTTTTGTGAGTTCAATAATCCTTTCCGCATCGGCATTCAGGCATCTTAACATAGTTTCAATGCTTATCCCCGGCATCGTTGCTACACGAACACCTTTTGCAGATGCTTCCCTTCTTGCATCAGTATGGGTTAAAGATTTTTCTGTCGGACAGATAACAACATCAACAGATTTCATGAGAGCTGCTATTTGCTTTGGAGGTTCCTGTCCGTTTATGTCTCTGGATTTCATTTCGATGAGGAAAGATTCTTTGCATAATTTTTTCCCTGCTGAGTGCAGTGCTCCGGCTATTTCCTTTTTCGTTTCATCTGTTACTATAAGAAGAGTCTCATTTGGTTTTAAACCCATATAATCTTTAAGGGCTGTAAAAGATGCTTTATTTAATTTTTCAATATTCATAGGTGATGGTTAAGTTAGAAATTCAATAACAATTTTGTAAAAAATATCAATTAAGACAAGGTGAACTTATCTTCATATTTACCTCCCCAAGCAGGAGCTTGGGGAGGAGGGACTGGGTAACAAGTGGTAATTTCTAAGATATTCAAATGAATAGTTATTTTTTCGGAAAATCCGTAAATTTTATTGATTATTAAATAAATAGTAAAGCATTGGCAAAGCAAGTGAAAAATAGCAAAGTTAAGAAAGAATCGAATTATCCAAAATTTGTATTTATGGCGGTTTTAGTATTGATAGCCGGATATTTCCTGATTACTTATTTTCTCGGTGATAATAAAAAAGATTTAAATAAAAATGTTAACACGACAAACACAACTACCAAAACCGAACCGGCAGAACCCCAGTTCAAGAAGCAGGGTGAACTGAAATTCTTATCTTCAAACGGTAAAAAGGAGTTGCGGAAAATTGATATTGAAATAGCAGATGTAGACAGTGCCAGAATGATGGGGCTTATGTACAGAAAATCTATGGAAGATACAAAAGGAATGATTTTTATTTTTGAAAAACCCGACATGCATTCCTTCTGGATGAAGAACACATATATCTCGCTCGATATAATTTATGTTAGTGACAAAAAAGAAATAGTTAAAATCTATAAAAACACTGAAAAATTATCCACAAAATCTCTTCCTACAGATAAGCCGGCATTGTATGTTGTCGAGGTGATTGCCGGTTTCTGCGATAAATACGGAGTTAAAGAGGGCGATAAGATAGAATTCGCAAAGCAGTAATCAACACTCTATTGGATTATAATTTTTTATTAAACACACGGACGTCGGCACAATGGTCAAAGACCGGGACAACAAGACGTTCGGGAATTGCAGTACCACTGTTCTCTGTTTATTCACGGAAAAGCACCGGAATAGGAGAATTCAGGGATTTAAAAAAAATAATTGACTGGTGTGTATTAAATGGCTTTTCAATAATTCAATTACTTCCTCTCAACGATACAGGATTTGATTTTGCTCCTTATAATGCTGTCAGTTCATTCGCTCTCGACCCGATGTACATTACATTAAGCACTTTGAAGGGAATCAGAGCGGGAAAGTATAAAGCTAAGATAAATGATTTAAAAAATAAATATTCCCTCTTAGAACCTAATGTTAACTATTCAATAAAAGCAGAAAAGCTAAAATTATTAAAAGAGATATTTAGTTCGGCTTCTTTTTCGAAAAATAAATATTTTGAAAACTTTAAAAATGAAAATGAAAACTGGCTCAGGGAATATGCATTATACAAAGTAATAAAAGATAAATCCGGAAATAAAAACTGGGAAGAATGGGAGGAAATTTACAAGAACAGAAACCCGGAAATATTGAAAGCAACTAAAGAAGAGAATACCGAAGATATAAATTTTTATTACTGGGTTCAGTGGCAGGCTTTTGAACAATTTAAAATTGTAAAAGAATATGCCGAACAAAGCGATGTTTTTCTGATGGGTGATATTCCTTTCCTCATAAGCCGTGATAGTGCTGATGTCTGGGCAAATCAGAATTACTTTAAACTGAATCTTGTATCGGGCGCTCCTCCCGATATGTATTTTGCAAAAGGTCAAAGGTGGGGAATGCCGCCGTATAACTGGCAGGAAATCGAAAAAGATAATTATGAATATATTATAAGCAGGTTGAATTTTGCCGCAAATTTTTATCATATGTTCAGAATTGACCATTTTGTGGGATTACTCAGACTATGGACGATATTATTAAATGAGCCCTTAGACAATGACGGACTGATTGGAAAATTCGACCCTGAAAATGAAAATGAATGGGAAGAAAACGCCAGGAAAATTCTTGATGTATTTATCCAAAACATCAATATGCTGCCCTGTGCAGAGGATCTGGGAACGATTCCACCCGCATCATATAAAATACTTGAAGAATATGGAATACCGGGAATAGAAATTCAGAGATGGAAAAAGCATTGGGGCAAAGATTATGAATTTTCAACACCGGATGAATACAGGTTAAATTCTGTATCTTCGATTTCAACTCACGACTCTTCATTTTTTCCTGTCTGGTGGAAATATGAAGCGGGAAGCATAGACAAACTGTTATTTGAAAGATTATGCGGAAATCTGAGTATTTCCGGGGAAAGGTATAAATATATTTTTGATACTCTGTTCGATACCGGTAAAAATAATAATGAAAGACTCTTCTGGAAAGCAGATATCAGAAGCGTAGAATATGTATTAAATATTCTGGAAAAAAGATGGGAGGAAGTACACGAGATAGTACTTTTATATATTGAAAGTTTCGGGGAAAGGGGAAGGTTTTTGAAATTATTTAATACCAATAAATTTGACACCGAGTTTTGGACGACCAATTTTATAAAGGCGAATCTTGAAAAAATAAGTGAAACGAAATCTATTTTTTCTATTCAGCAAATCTTTGAATATCTATATCTTGATGAAAGATTTTTAAATAAAAATACCACAATAAATTACAGAATAAACACACCGGGATTAATCAGCCAATCAAACTGGTGTCTGAGATTACCATTCCCTGTTGAAGAATTAAGAAAATTAGAAATTAATTCAATAATAAAAGAAATAAACATTAAGACAGACAGATTTTCAAAAAAGTGAATCTTTAAAAATAAAATTCCAAATCTTTAAAACACATTTCCTTTTCTGAAATTCAATATACTGATTATATTAATTAGTATCGCTATTCCGAAAAGGATAAGTAAATTCGGTAATATTTCGATAAAACCTGCACCTCTCCAAAGCACTGTAAGAAACCCATCGACTGACCAGTAAACAAGCGTGAGTTTACTGAAGAATTGAATATAGCCCGGCATAAATGAAACCGGGAACCAGGCACCACCGATGGCGCTCATAGTCAAAATCAGCAATGTTCCCCAGCCATTTGCCTGTGATGATGTCTTGCTAATCGATGATAAAAACATCCCGAATCCTGTGCAGGCGGTTGATGCAGCCAGTATTACAAGAAAAAGATTAAAGAAATTCGGAAAAATATTTATATTGAAGAAAATCATACCTGCGATAAACATTACATATAACTGTATTATACCGAGGGTCATATTATAAATATATTTACTCCACAATATCTGTGTCCTTGTAACCGGTGACGAGAGAATTCTTAATACAACCCCGCTTTTCTTTTCATCGAACAGCGAGGATGCTGCCCCGGTAATTGAAAATAAAAGGAACATCATTGCCCATCCGCCAACACTTCTGGTTGCCCAGGGGTTTGTAATTTCTTTTCCTACAAGCTGCTGCTTTTCAAGGTTCAATATGTTATCAAAGAAATTGAAAGATTTTGTACTTGTATCTTTTTGTGTCTGCACGGGAGGATTCTTAATGTTTCCTAATATTCTCGAAGTATCTATATTGAAATATTTACCGATTACATTTGCCATTTCGGAATTGAACATAGTGCCTTTTTCTTTACCAAGGAAATTATTCGACTGTCTCTGCATACTCTGATTAAATATTTCAGGCACAGACTGCATTATTGTTTGCTGAAGAACACCCTGAACCACCTGCATTTCCAGATCGTTTTTGGGGTCGTAATAAAATTTAAGCTTTAGTCCCAGTGAGGTATCGTTATAGGCATCTTCGGGAATAACAAGCGCCGAAGAGAACTTTCCGGTAATGACATATTGCTTAATGGTATTCGTGTCAAATTTTATTATACTGCCTTTTTCATCAGTATAAGTTTTAATAAGTCTGAATGTTTTTGTTGTATCGAGTATAGTTTCAAGTTTTTTAGCAATCGGGGCATCGCTATTGTTAATAAAACCAAGTTCAATTTTCTCCGGTCCCGAACTTCCGCTGAAAACTTTCCCGAATATAAAAATCAGGACAATAGGGACAACGAATGTGAGGCTGACGGAAACTTTATCTTTCCAGAACAGCAAATAATCTTTTTTGACAAGACTTAATATCGTTTTCAATCTCTTAGCCTCCTTCCTGTAAGATTAAGGAAAAGCTCTTCGAGCGTCGGTTTGTGAAAATCTATAAAATTGTAACTTATTCCGTTTTCTTCAATTGCAGAAAAGAATTCTGAAAGCTTAACATCCTGGTTCATTTTCAATTCTATTTTTTCATTTTCTGTTTTAAGTAATCCGAATTTTTCAAATACAACTTGTTTGTTCCCGGTTATTTCATTCTTTGCAATAAAAACTGTTTCTTTAAAAGGCAATAAATTTAAAAGTTCGTCTAAAGTCCCCTGTGCAATAATTTTTCCGATATCGATAATTGCAATTCTCTGGCACATTCTTTCTGCTTCTTCCATATAGTGCGTGGTATAAATAATGGTCATTCCTTCACTGTTAAGCTTTTGAAGAAATTCGAAAATTGAATTTCTCGATTGCGGGTCAACTCCGACCGTAGGTTCATCGCATAAAAAAACCTCCGGAGAATGCAAAAGACCTGCTATCATATTCAATCTGCGTTTCATGCCGCCGGAATAATTTTTCACAAGGTCTTTTCTTCTTTCGAATAGTCCGACAAAATTCAGTTTTTCTTTTATTATTTCTTTTAATTCGTTTTTTGGAATACCATACAGACTTCCGAAAATTTTCAGATTATCTTCGGCAGAAATCTCCTCATATATAGCAAGTGATTGCGGAGCCAGTCCGATTTTGTATTTTACTTTAATATTATCCTTCGAAACTGATTCTCCGTTAATCCTTATTTCGCCTTCATCAGGTGAAATGTAACCCGCAATAAGATTCATTGTTGTTGATTTTCCGGCACCATTCGGACCAAGTAGCCCAAAGAATTCATTGTCTTTGATTTCAAGAGATATTCCATCAAGTGCGGTAATATCTTTATAACGCTTCGTAAGGTTTGAGATTACAATCATAATATAATTGGTTTGAGTAATTTATTTTTAATACGTAAGAAAAGCAAGAAAGTTAATTAGGGTAAAAAAGCCGAAAATTGATTATTTACTGCAAATAAAAAAGGGTGCTTGTTAAGAGCACCCCTTGGAAAGAAAGAAAGAAAGAAATAATTTGTTATTTTACTAAACTCATTTTTTTAGTGATTACCAAATCCTGACCATTTACCGTCATAGTCAATTTGTAGAAATAATTGCCGCTTGATAAATTTGACGCGTTTACATTTACAGTATAAAATCCTGCTTTTTGATTTTGATTAACCAGTGACATTACTTCTTTACCGGAGATATCATAAATTTTTAAAGATACTCTTGAATCCTGCGGAATTTCATAGTCAATCTTTGTTGAAGGATTGAATGGGTTCGGATAATTTTGTGAAAGATTATATTTTGAAGGAGCTCCGATTTCAACCGAGCCTTCAAGTGCGAAATATTCAAAATTTCCGTTGTAGTCTATTTGCTTGATTTTATAATTATATTTCCCTGCTGATAATTTTGTATCGGAAAAATTATATTCTGTTGTATTGTTTGCATTCCCTTTTCCTTTAACAAATCCTGCATTTGTCCAGTTGTCCGGATCGTTGGAATTTTTACTTGCGTCTATTCTATATATTTCAAAACCTGCATTGTTTTCTTCCGATGAAGTAATCCATTTTAAATTTACATTTCTGCCGGTGATACTGTAAATGAATGATTGTAATTTTACGGGCATCGGTGAATCCTGTAATTTTAGTGTCGTACCATCAACTGAAGAACTGTACATGAATGCATTAGAAGGTGCAAGACTTCCGGACATATAGTATGCATCAAAATCCTTAATATCTTTTGTTGTTGACGGAAATGTGCTTGTAACCCATGTCGAACCGTTATCATCACTTCTAAAACCTTCAACTGCATTTGACGTTGAGAATATTGCGTATACTGTTGGTGTTCCGGGAATCCATTTTATTGAACTCCATGCATTTGTTAGTGTTGCAGGAATTATCTGAGCTTTCCAGGTTTTTCCACCATCGGTTGTTCTCGCAACGGTATTGTTATTTGAAGATGTTGCAGCAAGTCCGAATAAATTATTATCGCTGAATGCTATCGTGGAGACATATTGAAATGTTTGGGGTAAACAGGTTAAAGTAATATATGACCAGTTGGAACCGCCGTTTGTGGTTACACAATATCTCGGAGGAGCTTCAGATACTCCGAAACCAAAGAAATTGGCATTATTGACAAAAGTACCATATATTGCGCCATGAGTTTTATTATTTGCCGGCTGTGATACATTATATAATGTCCAATTCGTTCCACCGTTAGTGGTTTTCCAGACTTTAAAGGAACTACTCAAATCTTTAGGGTCACTAACGACTATTCCGACCTGAGTATTAATTTTAGAAAATTTTATTCCGTTTATTAATCCCTTGTCATCACCGGTAGTTAAAATTGATGTCCAGGTATTTCCACCATCAGTTGATTTATTTACATTTACATTTTTCGTTACATTACCATTATTTCCACCTTCTCCATAATAAATTGTATTAGCATCAGTTGCATAAAGAGAATAACAATTTTTATTCTTACTGGAAACGAGGTTAGAGGAGAAATTTAAACCTCCATTTGTAGATTTGTACATATATGCCTTATTATTACTGCTGCCACCGCCTATAAAAATCACATTACCATTCACAACTGAAATAACAGGATATGTTCCTAAATTACTTAATTTTCCCTGATTTGTCGGTACCCATTGAGAATAGACAGAATTGATTGTTAAAATAGAAAATAATACTGCTATCAGTATTTTTGATACAGAATTGGTATTTGTTGCGTTTTTCATTTTTTCCCTTTCTTTCTTTCTTTTAAAAATTTGTTTTTCTTTCCTGACTAGTGTTATAGCAATAGGTATGCCGCAAAAAAACGTTAAAAACAGGAAAATAATAGGGTTTTTTAAAAGAATAGAGCAGTATGCAAACTTTGTTTTCTAATCAGGTAATTAGTATTACAAGTTTTTCATTCAAAAATCATAAATTAAAGGAATTCCAGGAAATCGTATAAAAAATCCTTTCTGATAAGTCAGAAAGGATTTTAAATATTTGTAAATATGTTGATTAAATCATTTTATCAGTAGTTCCTCCCAAAAAGATTGGAGGACTGCTAATAAAATGAATGTCGTCATTTTATTAGCAGCATTTTCTTTGTTTCAACATAGTTATCAGACTTCAGCGTATAAAAATAAACACCGCTCGGAAGTAATGTTCCGTTGATTTCAGCATTATAGTTTCCCGGTTTTGCTATGCCTGTATAGACATTTAGTACTTCATTTCCCAATACATCATAAATTTTCAAAGAAATATTTTCTTTTTTTGGGACCGAGTATTGTATTCTTGTAACCGGATTAAAGGGATTTGGATAATTTTGATCCAACCTGTATCCGGCTGGAGTTTCAAAATTTCCGGTTATACCTAATGGTGCTGTAACTGATTTTTTTATACTTTGTTCAACAATACTACGCAGAAGTGTGGTTGAATCTCTATATACAAAAGCAACAAGTTCACAGTTATCCGCAACCCATCCGGAATTTAAGGTGGTTGTAAATGATTTTATCTTTGTTTGATTCTGAGTCCAGACGCCTGTACTTAAACTTTCACCCGTTGCTCCGTTGACCATGTTCCTTACAATCCAATAATGAACATAATTCGGACCGCCATTACAACCGGTATAAGCTGTCTGTGCATATACAACATTGTTTTCGATAATCACAAAATTAATTTTATAATTAGAATACAGATTTTGCAGAGCTGTTGCGTTAAAGGTAGCTGAAAGTTCCCTTGTTGCCGGGTTGTAATCTTTGGAAACCACAGAAAGATTTATTACCGTATTCGGTGAGCGTGTATATCTTGCAATCAAAGTATCGGGCCAGTTATAATCATAATCCATAGGTGTTCCCATTGCCCTGTCAAAAATTGTTAAGGGAAAACCCCAATATTCCAATTGAGTAATAATTTCATTTCCGTTGAAAAACGAGAACGGGTCAGTACCATTTGCAGGACCGTGATAAGCGATTACGACAGTCTGGGGATATAATGGTAATAAATTATGCTCAATTATGGAATCTCCACAAGGACAATATCCACACCAGGTACCTGTAGCTAATTCAACCAAGACCCTGCGCGGTTCGGAATAAGATGTCTGAATATTGTAAAAAAAGAATCCGATAATGAAGATTAAAAGTATTTTTGTTTTCATAATATTTAATTTTATTAGAAAATTTTTAACTTAACTATTTCATATATCTGAAATCGTGTCCGGATTTTAACTGGATTAAAAATTCATAAATAAGGTTTATCACATTTTCTATATCAGTTTTGCTAACCATTTCGACGGTTGTATGCATATACCTTAATGGAAGTGAAATTAGTGCTGAAGCAGAGCCTTCCCCGGCATAAGCAAATGCATCTGTATCGGTTCCGGTCGAACTTGAAGATGCCTCTTTCTGAATGGGAATTTTTTTCTTTTTCGCAACTTCGAGAATCATTTCCCGAAGGTTATTCTGAACGGCGGAACCGTATGTCAGGGCGGGACCTTTGCCAAGCGAAATGTCTCCAAGGGTTTCTTTTTTATGCATAGGTGCCTGAGTATCGTGGGTAACATCGGTGATAATAGCCACATCGGGTTTAATCCTGCGTGCTATCATCTGCGCACCCCTCAGTCCAATTTCCTCCTGAACGGAATTCACAACATATAATCCAAACGGAAGATTTTTTTTCTTTTCATTTAATAATCTCAAAACTTCCGCTATGATAAACCCTCCCATTCTGTTATCCAGTGCCCGGCCCGCAAAATATTTTTTATTGAGTTCTATCAATTCATCTTCAAAGGTCACTACACATCCTACTTCGACTCCAAGTTTGTTCACCTCTGCTTTAGAACTGCATCCGCAGTCTAAAAACAGATTTTCTACTTTGGGCTGTTCTTCTTTATTTTTATCCCGGATATGAATTGCAGGCCAGCCGAATACAGCTTTTACAATTCCTTTTTTGGTATGGATATTTACTCGCTTTGAAGGAGCTATCTGATGATCCGAACCGCCATTCCTTCTGAGGTATATAAATCCGTCATTTGTGATGAAGTTGACAAACCAGGAAATCTCATCGGCGTGTGCTTCAATCACAACCTTGTAATCAGCTTTAGGGTTGATTACTCCGACCGTAGTTCCGTAGATATCTGTAATGTATTCGTTAATATAAGGTTTAATATATTGAAGCCATAATTTCTGCCCTGATACTTCAAAACCGGTTGGTGATGCATTGTTAAGATATTGACCGAGAAAAGCTCTGCTTTCTGTTCTCATAAACGTTAAGTTTAATTGTTTATCACACTTCGTAATTCCTGTTCAAGTAAGGAAATTAGCTTAAATCAAAACGAGAGTGCGATATAAAAAATCATTTAATTTAGTAAACTAAAAACTTCACAAACTCTTCTAACGTAATATCACCAAAGTAAAATTTCATATCAATATCTTTTAAAGCGTCTATGATATCTTCTTCGCGGTAGAATTTTCCCAGTAAGCGGGCTTCAATATCCTCTGTCTCGCCATAGCCAAGGTAATCTCCGAATATTTTTATATGTTCAATCAATCCCTCTTTCACAAATATTCTGGTGTCAATTTGTCCGAAAGGAAATCTGTTTACTTTTTGAATATTGAATTCAGGCGACCTGCCGTAATTCCACTCCCAGGTTCTGTATTTTGAATTTGAAAGCTGGTAAACTTTTTCCCAATCTTTCTCCGTTATCACCTGTTCGACCACTTTTTCCTTTCCGCCAAATAAATATCCCGTAAGTACATCGCGAAATTCTTCAATAGTTATTTTTTCTTTCAGGAATTCTGTAATATTAGCGACACGGCTCCTGATAGACTTTATCCCTTTGCTTTCTATCTTATCCATTTTCACATTGAGGGCGTTGACAACATCCTCGAGATGTGAATCAAAAAGTAAAGTACCGTGTGAAAACATTGATTTGGTGTTTGTGAATTGTGCGTTACCTGATATCTTTCGTCCTTCAACTGTTATATCATTCCTGCCTCCAAGCTCTGCATTCACACCCATTTGTTTAAGGCATTCGCTGATTGGTCCAGTGAATTTTCCAAAATTATTAATGCTGTTATTAGCATACTTTGTAATGAAACTAAAATTCAAATTACCGTGGTCGTGATATACTGCACCACCTCCGGAAATCCGCCGCACAACCTGAATATTTTTTGATTTTACGTATTCCTGATTTATTTCTTCTATGGTGTTCTGATGCTTACCGATTATTATGGAAGGTTTATTTATATAAAACAGGAAATACGATTCGTTTTCCACGTCAAGATTGCGAACGCAATATTCCTCCAGTGCGAGATTTACCGAGGGGTCTGTAATATGTTTATTGCTGATGAATTTCATATAGAGTTATAAATTTAAGATCATAAACTAACCCCCCATCCCCCCTTTGGTCAAAAGGGGGGTATTATTGCGGGTTTGTTATAACATTTTTTAAAACACTTTTAATTTTAACAAAAAATTTATCTATTCGAATAAATCGGAATGAGTTCCGGTTCTTTCCAAAATTATTTCATCCTTTTCGAGTTTGTATAACAATAACCAATCCGGTTCTAAATGACATTCCCTTCTTCCTTTATAATATCCAAGTAAGACATGGTCATGGTATTTGGTTTCTAATTTTTTCCCATATGCCAGTTTTATTATCACTTCGTCCAGTTTTTCAATTACTTTTCCTCTTTTTTGCATTCTTTTATAATCTTTTTTAAAACTACTCGTCCTGTATATTCTCATATCATTTTTTCAAATCTCTTAATAATTCTGAGGCAGATGAAAAGCCTTTGATTCTTTTTCTTTTATCAGTGTTTTCAAAAGTCAACCTCGTTTCTTTATTCGGGATTTTGACATCAAACGGTATTCCCCGAAAAAGTTTAACTTGAGAATAATATATGTTTATTGCATCAGACGAAGTTATTCCGAGTTTGCGGAATATTGCTTCGACATCTTTTTTTAATCCCGGATTTATACGGGCTCTTATCATTGCTGTTTTTGACATAATATTTTTTAACGAATGTAGCACATTTGGGATACATAATCAATAGTTTTAGTATTGGAGAAAATCGGATAGATCATTTGTCCGAAAAATGCTCTTTCAGTTTTTCAGCGGCTTTCTTACCGGAAGTTTTTTCTATTGAACCGTAATCTTCCATTAACTTTTTCCTGATAGTTTCCACAGAGCCAAATTCTTTTAATAATTTATTCGCAGTTTTTTCTCCGATTCCTTTTACCTCGAGAAGCTCGGTGGTAAGTGTCCTTTTATCCCTGAGACTGCGGTGAAATGTTATAGCAAATCTATGGGCTTCATCTCTTACTTTTTGCAATAATTTTAATCCGCTTGATGTCTTTGGTATAGAATGCGGGTCAGGGTCTTCAGGAAAAAATATTTCCTCGAGTCTTTTAGCAAGCCCTATAATGTTTACGCCGGTATTAATTTTATTCTCTACTAAATTTTTTCTATTAATAATTTTTATTCCAATATCATCAAGCACTTTCACTGCAGAAGAGAGCTGTCCTTTGCCTCCGTCTATAACGACCAAATCTGGAAATGCCTGATTTTCCTCCAGACCCCGTTTGAAGCGCCTGTAAATAACTTCTCGCATAGAAAGGAAGTCATCCGGATGACCTGCTTCGTTCAAAACAGTCTCGATTTTATATTTTCTGTATTCGCTTTTTCTGGGCTTGGCATCATAAAATGAAATCATTGAAGCAACAGTATCAGTTCCCTGTATATGCGAGATATCGTAGCATTCAATTCTTCGAGGAAGCTTATCGAGCTTTAAATCACGTTTAAGCGCGTCAAGCGATGGAGCAATGAATTCTCTTTTTAGTTTTGCAAGTTTTAGTTCTTCAAGCATCAGCCTGGCATTTGCCTTTAACCATTGCAACAAGCTTTGCCTTATCGCCAATCTTGGGAACTATAATATCGACTTTATCCCCTCTTTTTGACTCGAGCCAGTTTTTTACAACATCTGAATCCTCTAATTCTTTTTCCAGGAAAATTTCTTCGGGAATAAATTCTGTTTTGTTATAATAATTCGTAATCAGGTTTTCCAGAATCTCGTCATCGGGTTTATCTATGATGTTATTTACATAATAGTGGGATTTTCCAATCACCTTACCGTCCCTGATTTTCAGAATCATACCGCAGCCGTCGTTGTCTTCCCTATCCACTGCAAAAATATCCCTGTCGACAATTTCTTCTCCGACCATTTTTTGCTTTAGAGGCATAAACTTTCAGAGATTCTATTTTATCCCGCATCTTTCCTGCCTGCTCGAACATCATATCTCCGGATAGCTCATCCATTCTGACTGTCATTTCTTTAATAAGCGAAGTTGTTTTCCCGTTAAGAAGTTTTGCAACCTGCTCAATCATTTCTCTATACTCCTTCATTGACTGAAATCCTTCGCAGGGACCTTCGCACTTATGAATGTGATAATCGAGGCAAACCTTGAATTTTTTGTTCCTGATATTTTCTTCTGTCAGATTCAGACTGCAGGAGCGAATCATAAAAATATCGCGGACAGTTTTAAGTGCATACCTCATAGTTTTCACATCGGTGTAAGGACCAAAATATTTTGAGCCGTCGGTACGCTTTTGCCTTGTCGGAAAAACCCTCGGAAATGGTTCGTTCGTAATGACAATATAGGGATATGACTTATCATCTTTGAGATTAACATTATAGCGGGGTTTCTGATTTTTAATGAGATTTAGTTCAAGTATCAGGGCTTCTACCTCTGTGTCCGTTTTAATAATTTCTAAATCAGCAATCTTCGAAATCATCGCTGCCGTTATACCATAAACGGGTTTTGACTGAAAATACTGACGAACACGGTTCTTCAGTATTTTTGCCTTGCCGACATAGATAACTTTTCCGGAAGAATCCTTAAACTGATAAACTCCGGGAGAATCAGGCAGATTCGATAATTTCTCTTTTAAGTCCATACTATAATTAAAATAGAATCTATACTAAAATATATAAAGTCTATTAATTATAAAGGAGAAATTTAAACGCAAAGATAAATAAAAAATTTCACAGAGAATCGCAGAGATTATCTCAGAGAGGCACAGAGAAAAAAAATATAGAACTTAACGCAGAGGGCGCAAAGAAATAAAAAACATATATTATTTTTTAGGCTGGGCAAGTTCCATAAGGATTCCAGCTGTAGATTTCGGATGAAGAAATGCAATGAGCATATTATCCGCACCGGTTCTGGGTTCTTCGTTAATCAGTTTCACTCCGCCTTCTTTCAGTTCTTTCAAAGACTGAACTATATCGTGAACTTCGAACGAGCAATGCTGTATCCCTTCTCCTCTTTTTTCTATGTGTTTCGAGATGGGAGATTCCGGGTCTGTACCTTCGAGAAATTCAAGGTCACAGTTAGCAAGTTTTATTTTCCGGACATTAACTTTCTGTTCGGCTACGAATTCAACAGGTGATGCTTTTACGCCAAAAATTTTTTCAAACACAGGAACGGTTTGCTCGAGTGATTTTACTGCTATACCAAGATGCTCTAATTTCATAGTATATTAATAGTTTTAATTAAATAAATACATCTCAAGATTCTAAAATTAAATCATATATAAAATGCGAAAATAATTTATGACATCTCAGAGTCCAAAAAGTTGAGACTCTGCGAAAAAAATGGGATTCTTCGATTTGAGAAGTGTGAAAGAGGTTATATAGACTACAATAGTTTTGAAAACTATTGTAGTATTTGGGGTGAAAAAGTGTATAAAAATAATACGTTTTTGTGTTCGATTTTAATACATCTATTAGTTCTTAATTTACAGAGATTTAATCTTTAGCAATAAATTAGCGTTCGATATTTAAACACTTTTAAATATTGAATTATTTGAAATCCTATCTAACCGTTTTTAAGAATATGATTATTAGTGATTTATATGTGTGCAATAATTATACAATTTGGCACGGGGATTGTATTAGTAATTAGCAAACTTAAACAACTAAAAAGTATAAAGGAGAAAAAAATGGTATTCTTATTAATTTTAATAACACTTGCAATAGCAGTAACAGTAGAAATAATAATTTCTAAATCACGAAAACCGGTCACTAATTCAGCTGCCGTTCCTGTATTCAATAAATCCAGCTTGCATGCTCCCGAAGGATTTTATTTCTCAAAATTTCACACCTGGGCTCACCCTGAAGCAGACGGTGTAAAAGTAGGAATAGATAGTTTTGCTTTAAAAGCGCTTGGTAATATAAGAGTAAAAAGCATATTACCGGCAGGTCAAAAAGTTAAGAAGGGTGATTCTATAATAGAAGCAGAAGTCCACGGACAAAAAATTAATTTCCGTTCACCTGTCAGCGGTGTAATCAAATCAATAAACAAAAATCTCTGCAACGGGAAATTAAATGATGCATACGGTGAAGACTGGGGATTGACCATGGAAAAAGAACCTAATATGATTGAAAAATTATTTTTTGGTTCGGAAGCATCCCATATGCTGAAAACAGAATTAAGAAAATTTAAGGATTTTCTTAACCAGGCATCTTTCACACCACAGGCAGTTGGCGTAACAATGTATGACGGTGGAAATTTTGTTGAAGGAGTTATTTCATCCCTCGATGGCAACCTAATAAAAGATTTCGAAAATGAATTTTTAAGCGAAAAAAATAATGTCTGAAGATCAAAAATATAAGAACTTCAACGAACTTAAATGCCTGTGGATGGAGTGTGGTGCAGTTGAGTACAGACTCTGCGATAACGATTTCGATTGTGAAACCTGCGATTTTGACCGCAAGTTCAAATCGCGGCTGAATAAAAAGGAAAACATTCGCGAGGAGATAGAAAACATTTTCGATTCCGGGCATTATACCGTTTCGTTTAATCATCCTCATTATCATTTTGACTGCGGGCTTGTTCTGAAAAATTTTATAGGTAATGTTTATTACATCGGATTGGAATTATATATAGTAAAACTGATTGACAGGGCAAGTAAAATCAGCTACCTGTCTTCTCAGGATATTATAAACAGGGGTGAACCTGTTCTGAGCATAAGAAATGGCTGGGGTGAAGTTAATTTACTTTCCCCGATAGGATTAAGGTTTGTTGAAAAGCTCGATCCGGGGAATCTGTTTTCTAACGGAATAAAATGGTTCGCAATTGTTGAAGCAGAGAAATCCGACATCAATAATTATTCAATCGGTGAAAAGAAATACTTCGATAAGCTTTACGAAACCAAAATGATGATGAAGGAATATGCTCTTTCCTCCGAAACGGCGGGCGTGACTATGTATGACGGCGGAACCCCTTTTGAACACTGGCCCGACATTCTTGGAAAAGAGAATTACAGGAAATTGATGAAGAAGGTACTGACCTAAAAAAGATTTCTCAACACTAAGGACACAAAAAAGAATTTACGTTCCGAATACACAAAAAGAGAATAAGGTTTCCCGACAAATTTCTTACTACATCTGCAATAGCAACCCACGACTTTAGTCGTGGGGGTAAGACACTAAAAAATTAAACCGTTTAAACGGTTTATCGATTAAAATTATTATTCCCACGGTTAAAACCGTGGGCTGCGTAAATACAAACTAAATCCGGATTTTATACATCTTCAATTTGAATAACAACAAATAATGTTTTCTTCATTTATTGTGATATTCAGTTTTAATATCTTGAGATATGAGCGAGAAAGGTATCAATGCAAGATTAAAAATCCATTTCAAAGAGATTTCGGAAACTGCCCTTTATTTGTGGGAGCGGGGCTGGGCAGAGAGAAATGCAGGCAACTTTTCAATTAATTTAACAGGTGAAGTCCAGTTCGATTTGAACAGAATAGCCGTTCTTCCTGTTCACAGCTTCAAAAAATCATATCATAATTTAAAAAACAATTTTATTCTCGTCTCACCTGCAGGTTCAAGGATGAGGGATATTTCAAAAGAACCATTAAAATATTGTCTTATTCTCCACATCTCAAACACAGGAAAAGAATATCAATATTTTCATTTATCAGGTGACGGAAAAATTCTCACACCTGTTTTACAGCCTACATCAGAACTCCAGACACACATTGCATACCAAAACCTTCTGCGGGAAATAAACCCGGATAATAAAGCGGTGCTGCATTCACATCCAACGGAAATAATTGCTTTGACGCATTTAAAAAAGTACACAAAGAAAAAGAAACTGAACAAACTGCTTTTGAAAATGCACCCTGAAGTAGAAATGTTTATTCCCGAAGGTGTCGGTTTAGTGCCTGTAATCACATCGGGTACTGAAGAGATTGCGAAATCTACATTGGAATCTGCCCGGAACCACAGGGTTGTAATCTGGGAAAAGCACGGATGCTTTGCAGCGGGAAAATCACTATCCGATGCATTCGACCTTATAGACATTGTTTCCAAATGTGCAAAGATATTTTTCCTGACGAAATCAGTTAAAAGCAAAAAGTCTAAAGAATAGAGTTCCTTTTTTGAGAGAGTAATTTGAAAGCAGTCCCGCAACAAGTTTTTATGTATTGACATAACTATTATTACTTAATAAATTTCGTACGGAGGTGTATATGAATAAAAGCATTAAATTATTATCGCTGGTAATCACACATTTTCTTCTCGTTATTAATATATCCATTCCACAGGTAGTCATACAACGTGTTAAACTTGAGCCAAATAACATCAGCGCATATTTTCAGAATACGGGAATATTCGACCAGAATACAACAAGCGGGAATCTGGCGGGATTCGAATGGCCTAAAGGTTCAAATAAATTTGCAGTCTTCTCAGTGCGGATTAACAATAGCGGCTAAAGTAAACGATTCTCTCAAAATGGCAGCTGCATCATACAAGGGTGAATATGCTCCGGGGTATTGCATTAACGGAGTTCCTTTTACAAACAGTAATTTTAAAATTTATAAAGTATCCCGCGGTGACAATCAAAATACAAATCCAGATTGGCTTAACTGGGGTCTTATGGTTCCGTACGGTGCGCCTTTTGTCGATGTAAATAATAACGGAACTTATGAACCTGCAATTGATACACCAGGAGTCAAGAATGCTGCCTCGACATTATTTCTTTGTATGACAGATGGTTTTACTTTTTCTCATTTTGGATTCGAAGGTTTCGGCGGAGGAACATCACCGCTCTTTGCTGAGGTTCATCTTACAGCGTGGGCTTACACTCAGCCATCATATGCTGATATGCAATTTCTTAAATTTGATAATAATCAATAAAGGAACACAACCCTGGACAAGAACTTATATTTCTCTTGTCTCTGACCCTGATTTAGGGTATGCAAATGATGATTATATAGGATGTGATACGTTAGAAAACTCGGATTTTGTTATAATGGTACAAATAACGATCCCTTATATGGAATTGCTCCTCCAGCAGTTGGTTTTCTTTTACTGAAAGGTGCTTATAGTAAATATTCTAATCCGCCTAAGACAGCTTGATATGACATCATTCGTTATTTTCTCCGGTACGATACTGCATCGCCGCCTTGTGAAACAGAACCTACGGATGAGCCACTTGCAGCTTATCATTTTATGCAGGGATTTAAAAAAGATTCGACATGCTGGCTTGACCCGACACAACTTATTTATCCACCGAATTTTTATAAAAAAACTAAATTTGTTTAGCCAGGTGACCCTGAATCAAATTCGGATGGACAGCAATATAAAGGTACAGTTCAGAAATTGCGGACCTGATTCATCCGGAACATCCTCTAATTCAATATCCAGTCTGGATGACAGAAATTCCTTATTAGTTCCGGAGCAGAAAATCTTACCGTGATGCCAGGAGATACACAGACAATTGTTATCTGTCAACTGATAGCAAGAGGTACAAGTAATCTCAATTCAGTTACTAAATTAAAACAGCTCGCAGATGTTGCAAGAGAATTTTATAACAGCGGGTTCACGATTGGAATAAATAAAATCAGCAGTGAAGTACCAACAAGATTCAGACTTGAACAGAATTATCCGAATCCGTTTAATCCGGTGACGAAGATTCAATTTCGTATACCGTCAGACGTAAAAGGTGAAACGTCGGACGTAAAACTAATAATATATGACATCACCGGAAGAGAAATACAAACACTTGTTAAAGAAAAATTAAATCCGGGAACATATGAAGTAACATTTGATGGTAGCAATTATGCATCGGGAGTTTATTTTTATCAGTTGAGAAGTGGAGAATTATGTGGAGACGAAAAAATTAGTTTTATTGAAAGTGAGTAGAGTGTGTAGAGTTCATTAAGTTTTTTGAGTTCATTAAGTTCGTTAAACTTAAAGGAAGAATTGGCACGAGAATCAAAAATAATTTTAAAATTTTAGAATTATGAAAAAGTTATTACTGGTTTTTTTATTACTAATTATTAATTATTCATTATTAATTGCGCAGAGCGGTGGGTATGGCAAAATCCGTTACCAAATGGCAATGTTCAGAAATCAATGCATTTTATCAATTCAAACACGGGATGGGTAGTTAGCGATGGAGGTGTAATTTCTAAATCTACGAATGGAGGGCAAAACTGGGTGAATCAGATTTCGACATTGTATTATTTAAATTCTGTAAGATTTGTGTCGGAAAATACAGGATATGTGGTGGGGAATTCGGGAACAATTTTAAAGACAACAAACGGAGGCTTAAACTGGATTCCGATTAATTCCGGAATAAATACGGATTTGTTTTCTGTATTTTTTATAAATGCTAATACCGGATGGGTAATTGATGATTCAACAGTTTATAAGACAACAAACGGAGGCACCAACTGGATATCAAATGAGATGCCGTCACACGTACAACTCAACGCAATATATTTTATAAACACGAATACAGGTTGGGTAATTGGCAGCACTTTTTACAGGACAACTGACGGAGGTACGACCTGGACTGAATTTAAAAACAGGTATGGACTTCTTACATCAATTTGTTTTGTAAATTCATATACCGGCTGGATAGTCGGAGGGCAGGGGACAATAATTAAAACAACTGACGGGGGAAACACCTGGGGAGCGCTTTCAATTGGTAATTTTTATGACCAATTATTCTGCGTAAATTTTTTTGATGAGAATAATGGTTTCGTTACTAATAACTGGAACACAATATATAAAACAACAGACGGCGGATTTAACTGGAGTAATTATAATGTTCCTTCAACAGGTTATGTTCAGTTAAAATCCATACAAATGACTTCAACTACTACCGCTGTATCTACAGGAACTGAAATGCTTCTGACCACAAATAGCGGATTTAACTGGAATAATGTATTAACAGGTGCAAGGAACTTATTACTGAAAATCTTTTTTCTTAACTCAACTTACGGATGGACAGTCGGATATGATGGAACGGTAGGAAGGACAATAGATGGCGGCGACCATTGGATTTTTCAACACGGCTGGAATTCAGCCAGATTATTTTCCATTTTCTTTATTAACAACAACACAGGCTGGTTTTCTGGAGATAATGGACGATTATTTAAATCAATAAACGGCGGTATCACCTGGGATTCGGTTGCGTTAGGAACAACTCAACCTATTCATTCTATATTTTTTATCAATCAGAATACAGGGTGGATTTCGGGACACGGTGAATATTCGAACCAGACATCCATAATCTTTAAGACTACCAACAGCGGAGCAAACTGGTTTCCTCAGAATAGTAATACTCAGTTGCTCTTGTCATGTATTCAATTTTTCGATGCCAATACAGGATTGATGAGCAGGGATTATGGTTTTTTAAAAACTACGAATGGGGGAGATAACTGGATTCCCATTTTTTCAAATCAAAGCAACTGTGCTTATTCGTCTCATTTCATAAATGAAAATACGGGATGGTTTGTTACAGGCAATTGTATCCCCTGCCGGGTAAAAAAGACAACGAATGGAGGCATTAACTTTACAACTGTTCTTGAATCTAACAATGGCGGATATCTTGGTGGAGTTTTCTGGGATGTATATTTTACTTCAGAAAATACGGGGTGGGTATTATGGGATAACGGAAAAATTTTAAAAACGGTAAACGGAGGAATTAACTGGACTTTGCAAAGTTCCGGAACCAGTATGTATTTATATTCAATATATTTTCTCTCGGAAAATATTGGATGGGCTGCGGGAGGAAACGGGAGTATATTAAAAACAGTTAATGGAGGAGTATTTGTAAAGAAAATTGAGAGCACTATGCCTACAGCGTATAATCTTGAGCAGAACTATCCGAATCCATTTAATCCGGTGACAAAGATAAAATTTCAAATACCGTCAAACGTCAAAAGTGAGACGCCAAACGATAATCCCCCCTTTTACAAAGGGGGGCTGGGGGGTTATGTGACTCTAAAAGTATATGACATTACAGGTCGGGAAATCCAAACACTTGTTAACGAGAAATTAAATCCCGGAACTTATGAAGTGACTTTTGATGGCAGCAATTATGCATCGGGAGTTTATTTTTATCAGCTGAAAGTCGGTGATTATGTTGAAACAAAAAAATTAGTTTTACTAAAATAATATTTTCAGTTTTATGAAGAATTTATTTTTTATCTTTTTATTTTTAATTATTAATTACTCATTATTAATTACTAATTGTTCTTCACAGGTTGTTATTCAGCGTGTCAAACTTGAGCCGAATAACATCAGCGCATATTTTCAAAATACTGGCATATTTGACCAGAATACAACAAGCGGGAATCTAGCAGGATTCGAATGGCCAAAAGGTACAAATAAACGTGCAATCTTCACTGCCGGATTAACGATTGCAGCCAGGGTCAACGGAATTTTAAGAATGGCAGCGGCATCATACAAGGGAGAATATGCTCCGGGATATTGTAATAACGGAGTTCCGGTGACAAATGATAATTTTAAGTTTTATAAAGTTTCAAGAGGTGATAATCAGAATAATAATCCCGACTGGCTTAATTGGGGATTGATGGTTCCTTACGGAGCGCCTTTTGTTGATGTAAATAATAACGGAACTTATGAACCTGCAATTGATACACCCGGAGTAAAGAATGCTGCCTCGACAATATTCATTTGTATGACTGATGGTTTTGCTTCCAGCCATACTTCAGGAGAAGGATTTGGCGGAGGGACATCTCCTCTTTATGCTGAAGTCCATCTGACTGCGTGGGCATACACTCAGCCATCTTATGCGGATATGCAGTTTATAAAGTTTGAAGTAATTAATAAATCTAATTACTCCTGGACAAGAACATATTTTTCTTTATATAGTGACCCTGATTTGGGTTATGCAAATGATGATCAACTCGGGTGCGATACCGTTAGAAAACTCGGATTTTGTTATAATGGTCGTGATACAGACCAGGTTTACGGACCGGCTCCACCTGCTGTGGGTTTCCTTTTACTGAAAGGTGCATTTAGTAAATACACAAATCCTGCAAAACAATTAAATGTCACTTCGTTTATAACCCCTTACTTTGGATATCCACTTCCCCCTCCTTGTCAGGGTGAGGCATACGGAGAACCAGCGGGTGCTTTCTTTTATATGCAGGGATATAAAAAAGATTCATCGTGCTGGCTTGACCCCACACAAATAGTTTACCCGCCAAATTTTTACAAAAAGACAAAATTCCTGTGGCCCGGTGACCCTGAATCTAATCTTGGATGGACTGCAATAAAGGGCACGGTTTATAATTGCAATCTTGATTCAACCGGACAATTTGTATATCCTACCCCATCCTGGGATGTAAGACTTCTTATGAGCTCGGGTGCGGATAATCTGACTGTGATGCCGGGCGATACACAGACGATTGTGCTTTGTCAATTGATAGCAAGAGGAAGCAGTAATTTAAATTCCGTTACTAAATTAAAACAACTTGCAGATGTTGCAAGAGAATTTTATAACAGCGGGTTCACAATTGGAATAAATAAAATCAGCAGTGAAGTACCAACTGGATTCAGACTCGAACAGAATTATCCGAATCCGTTTAATCCGGTGACGAAGATAAAATTTCAAATACCGTCAAACGTCAAAAGTGAAACGTCAGACGTAAAACTAATTATATACGACATTACGGGAAGAGAGATACAGACACTTGTTAAAGAAAAACTAAATCCCGGAACATATGAAGTAATATTTGACGGAAGCAATTTGGCATCGGGAGTTTATTTTTATCAGTTGAATGCAGGAGAATATATTAATACTAGGAAAATGGTTTTGCTGAAATAAATTAAATTTAAAACTTTAAATTTAAAATTTATGAGAAAGTTAATATTTGTTTTTTTATTTTTAATTATTAATTACTCATTATTAATTAATAATTGTTTTTCCCAGCTTCCTGCGCATTATTACTGGCAGATTATTCCTTCATCTGTTCAGACAAATCTGAATAATGTTCTATATGTAAATTCAAGTTCACCCGGCGAATTAGTTTTTGGTGATAATGGTGTTTTGTTATATTCTACTGATGGAGGCTTTACATTTCAGCAGTTAAACTCACTACCTAATCTCAATTTTTACGGCAGCACACGTTTAAGTGGAAATACCATTGTAGGACAAAATGGTGCAATCTATTTCTCACAGGGTAATCCTCCGGGAGCATGGGTTCAACAGACGAGCGGAACTAATGCTGATTTATATAGCGTCTCGGGTCAGCTAATTTCTGTTACTCCTTCGACTAACAGACGAATTGCAGCCGGTTCAAATGGTACTATTCTTAAATCTTCGATGAATCCCCCTAATAGCTGGAGTGACTGGTCACAAGTCGCTTCAGTTACTTCACAGGATTTGTTTTCGGTATTTCTGGGTCCCGGCTCTGTAAGTCCTAAAGGGTGGATTACAGGTAACAATGGCACATTATTAAAAACAACGAATGGAGGTGATAACTGGAATATAATAAACATTGGCGTGACAAATAAACTTAATTGTATCACTTTTATAGATACATCGATAGGTTTAATCCTTGGTTCGGGAGGATTAATTCTAAGAACAACGAATGGCGGAGATAACTGGACTACAATAAACAGCGGAACTACTGCTGAACTTAAATCATTCGCTTCGGGTAATTCTGAATTAAATTTGCTTTTTGCTCCTACCTATTTCATTTGCGGCAGTAACGGAGTTATTCTTAAAAGCACGAATAAGGGTGCGTCCTGGACAATTTCCAATTCACCGGTTCAGAACAATCTTAATTCGGGTCAAATGAGTGTACCAATTATAGTTGGAAATTCCGGAACAATCCTTAAGCGCGCTGCAGACAGTTCTTATATATTCAAGAAACTTGAAGAAAATAATATAAGCTCATTTTTTTATTACACCGGAATTTTTGACCAGGATTTGAGAAATGGAAATTTAGCCGGATTTGAGTGGCCTAAGGGGTCCGGTAAAACTGGAATTTTCACTGCGGGTCTTTCAATAGCCGCACATTATCAAGGTCAACTGAGAGAATCTATGGCATCATATAAAGGTGAGTATTTTCCGGGCATTTGTAATAATGGAGTTGCACAAACAAATGATACTTTTAAATTTTATTCGGTTAAACGAGGTGACGGATCCTCAACAAATACGGACTGGCTTAACTGGGGATTGATGGTTCCCTATGGAGCTCCTTTTGTAGATGTAAACAATAACGGGATATACGACCCGCAGATAGATACTCCCGGTGTGAAAGGTGCCTCTCAAACTATATTTCTTAGTTATACTGATGGATTTCCTGATACACATAATCCGGGGGAAGGCTTTGGAGGCGGGACAGCACCTTTATGCAGTGAAGTGCATCTGACTGCGTGGTGTTATTCACAGCTTTCATATGCTGATATGCAATTTCTGAAGTTCGTAATTATAAATAAAGGGACACAACCCTGGACGAGAACATTTTTTTCGCTTGTTTCTGACCCTGATTTAGGAAATGCAAATGATGATTATATAGGATGTGATACGACTCGTAAATTGGCATATTGCTATAACTCATCAAATAACGACCCTGTTTACGGAGCAGCTCCGCCTGCTGTCGGTTTTCTTTTATTGAAAGGTGCATATAGTAAATATAATAATCCTCCAAAACAACTGGATATGACATCATTCATTTATTTTGCCAGTAGTCAATTTTCAGCTCTCTGCGAAACGGATCCCACTGGTGAACCCACAGGCGCATATCATTTTATGCAGGGTTTTAAAAAAGATTCTTCCTGCTGGCTTGATCCGCTTCAATTAATAACACCGCCAAATTATTATAAGAAAACAAAATTTATTTATCCCGGTGACCCTGAAACAAATATAGGATGGACCGAATATAAAGGTTCTATTGGCAATTGCTGGCCCAGTGATTCATCGGGAACACCTATAATTGCTAACATTCGCCGGTGATAGAAGAATGGTAATGAATTCGGGAGCAGAAAATCTTACCGTAATGCCGGGTGATACACAGACGATTGTTATATGTCAACTGATAGCAAGAGGAAACAGTAATTTAAATTCAGTTACAAAATTAAAACAACTTGCAGATGTTGCAATAGAATTTTATAACAGCGGGTATGTGATTGGAATAAACAAAATCAGCAGTGAAGTACCAACAAAATTCAGACTTGGAGCAGAATTATCCGAATCCGTTTAATCCGGTGACGAAGATTAAGTTTCTGATATACCGCCTCTTAATCCCCCCCTTGTAAAGATGGGGAATGGCAGATGGTCACTGTTAAAGTATATGATATCACCGGAAGAGAGATACAGACACTTGTTAAAGAAAAATTAAATCCCGGGACGTATGAAGTAACATTTGATGGAAGCAATTTTGCATCAGGAGTTTATTTTTATCAGTTGAGAAGCGGAGAATATGCGGAGACGAAAAAATTAGTTTTATTAAAATAATTTTAAATTTTAAGATTATGAAAAAGCCATTGTTAGTTTTTTTCTTTCTAATTATTAATTACTTATTATTAATTAATAATTGTCCTGCGCAGCCGGTATATCTCTGGGAAGTTGTACCGTGTCCGGTCACGCAGAATTTAAATTTTATTTACCCGTCGGATAATAATCATATTGTAGGAAACAACGGAACGGTTTTAAAATTTGACGGGACGAACTGGATTTCTCTTTCAGGATATCCGAACGTTAACTATTATGGCATAGCAAACACATATTCAACATTTTCGCAGCATTATACAGTTGTAGGTTCAGGAGGAACAATAATTATGACGCCGGATAATTTCGCAACCTGGAGTCAGGAGTCAACCGGAATCTCAAACACATTATATTCTGTCAGTTCGATTTCTTTTAACCTTCCTATAGCTTTCAAACGAATTGCGGTTGGTTCCGGAGGTGTAATATTAACATCTCACTGGTTAAATAGTACTAACTGGTCTCCATGGTCCACCGTAAACAGCCCCGTAACTCAGGATTTAAAGTTTGTAGTTTTAATTGGAACAACATTCTGGACATGCGGGAATAACGGAACGTTACTTAAATCCACGGATATTGGTGAGTCCTGGAATCAAATCCCGATTGGGGTATCCCAGAATTTGAATAGCATTTATTTCAGAACTGACTCTACTCAAATAGGATATATAGCCGGTGATTTTGGGCTATTGCTGAAAACAACAAACGGAGGAACAAACTGGTATCCTCAAAGTGCCGGAATAACAATAAACCTAAAATCAATTGCGGGTAATTTTCTTGTGGGTTCATCAGGGAATATCATTCAAAGCACGAACAACGGAATGTCCTGGATACCATTCTGGCTTAATTATCAATATGATTTAAATTCAGTGAACAGCAACGGATACATAGTGGGAAATTCAGGAACAATATTAAAACGCTCAGTTCAATATTCTTACACAGACAGAGTTTTAAATGTTAACAGCATAAGTTCATATTTCAATCCTTCAGGAGTATTTGACCAGAAAATGCGAAGCGGTAATCTTGCAGGTTTTGAATGGCCGAACGGGTCCGGTAAAACAGCTATATTTACTGCGGGATTAAACATTGCAGGAAAAATAAACGGCCAGTTAAGGGAAGCCATGGCTCTTTATCACGGTGAATACAAAGCCGGGGCAATTTTAAACGGCAATCCTTTTACAACTGATGCTTTCAAATTATATAGTGTAAAAAGAACTGACAACTGGCAGACAAACCCAGACTGGCATGACTGGGGCTATATGGTACCATACGGTGCTCCTTATATCGATGTTAACAATAACGGAACTTACGAATATAATATAGATACTCCGGGAGTAAAAAATGCGGCTCAGACAATCTTTGCATGTTTGACAGATGGTTTTGACAGCTCCCATAATGCATATGATTTTGGCGGTGGAACTCTGCCGTTAAAAGCAGAAGTTCATTTGACTGCCTGGGCTTATAATCAGCCTTCTTACACAGATATGCAGTTTATTAAATTTGATGTAATTAATAAAAATACTCAACCCTGGACAGGCACTTATTTCTCAATAATCTCGGACATTGATATTGGGTACGCACTTCACGACTATATCGGGTGTGATACAATAAGAAAGTTAGGATATGGTTATAAAAAAAATAATACTGACCCTGTTTATGGCACTGCGCCTCCTGCTGTCGGATATCTGTTATTAAAAGGTGCAAGAAAAAATAATATAACGCCATATAATCTTGGAATGACAAGCTTTGGACCTTTTATTTGCTGTCCTATGCCAGGAGATCCGGAGTGTGAAAAGATACCTTATGGTGAAGCTGCAGGTGCCTATCTTATGATGAAAGGTTATAAAAAAGATTCTACAAGATGGATGGATATTTCCCAAACACCGGCAAAGAAAACATTTTATACTTATAGCGGAGACCCGGAGACAAGTACAGGCTGGACGGCATTCAACGGGAAAATGCAAAATTGCGGAATGGATACAACCGGAGCACTTCAAATTCCTGTCGGAAATGATGATGGATGTATGGTAATGAGTTCCGGAGCCGAAAATCTTACGGTTGCACCCGGAGACACTCAGACAATAATAATTTCCCAGCTAATTGCGGGGGGAACTTCCAATTTGAATTCGGTGACGAAGCTGAAACAATTGGCTGATTTAGCAAGACAGTTTTATGATACGGGATTTATTATCGGAGTGAATAATTTAGTCAGTGAAATTCCCGGCACGTACAGGCTTGAGCAGAACTATCCGAATCCGTTTAATCCGGTGACGAAGATAAAATTTCAAATACCGTCAGACGTCAGAAGTCAAAAATCAAAAGTCAAAATTATAATTTACGATGTACTTGGAAAAGAAATATTAACATTAGTAAACGGAGAACTTCAGCCGGGGAGTTATGAAGTAACTTTTGATGGTAGTAACTATGCCTCGGGGATTTATTTTTATCAGTTGAGAAGCGGGGATTATATTAATACCAGGAAAATGATATTATTAAAGTGAAGAGAGTGAGTTTAGCGTCTTACGTTTGACGTTTTACGTTTGACATATTTTAAGTGAGTGGAGTGTATAGAGTGTGAAGGATTGTTAGAATTTTTTAAAAGAAATTCAATTCTTATCGTGAGTTATTTAAGATATTTAAAAATATTAATCCCTTCATTTATATTATTCCTGTTTATGGGACAGGTATCTGAAATAAATAAACATTCACAAAAAAATAATTTCCACCTCTATAAGAATTCAATCTTTGTAAAACCTGTTCGTGTTAATAATACTGACGAATACGGCGAGAAATATTTCAATGCATTTTTCGGCTCAGAGTATACCAACTCCGGTTATATTGCAGTACCTGATAGTAGCGGATTTTATAACCTTAGCAGTAAAGGCACTATTGAAGCGTGGATAATGCCTGTTGATACTGCTAATATCGAACAGACGGTAGTTGCGAAATGTGATTCGGTTAATACAGGTTTCTGCTTTTACCTGACAGCAGCAGGCAAGAAACTGGGTTTTAGAATTGGAAATTTTTCTTCTGTAAATTCTTCGGGTACGGATATTCCACTCAATCAATGGACACACGCTGCGGTCACCTGGTCGAGACAATCATCAAATTTCAAAATATCATTTTTCATAAACGGTGCGGAGAGCGGTATGCCCGAAATAAATGCAGGAACATTTAACTTATCTTCTGATTCGCTTATGATTGGAGGAAGCGGAGCATCATTATCATCGAAAAACTTTATAGGATATATTGACGAGGTCAAAATCTGGAATATTGAAAGGACTCAAACTCAGATTGCCCAAAACAGATTTGTTGGTCTCGGTGATTATTCATTGTTAAATAAAGAAAATGCAATTACATCTGCTGTGAATTATTCAGGATTAATTTCAAGCTGGACTTTTAATCTGAATACACGGGATGATATCAGCGGGGAAAATGGGTATTTGAGACAGAGAGCGGGATATTATAGTTTTCCTTATACTGCAGGTTTCCCGATACCATATAATTTTGCTCTCTATTGCCAGGGTTCTGATAATTCGTTCGTGACAGTTCCGTATTCACCGGCATTCAATTTAAATAATTCAGGAACTGTGGAAGCGTGGGTGTATCCATTAACACAAACGACTACTCATGTAATTGTATCAATCGGAACAAGCGGTTTTGAATTTTTCTGGGGAATAAGAAAAGGATTGGGAAACAAACAGGTACTGACGATCGGAAGCGTACAATTTACAAACACAGATGGAATAGTTATTCCCGCAAATAAATGGACACACATTGCTGTGAGCTGGATTTCAGGAGGCGGAAGCTACACGGTCACCTTTTATGTAAACGGAGTTCAGAGCGGAACTCATTTAACAAGAGGAGCCACCTGGACTGCGAACTCCGGAACACTCAGAATAGCCGGCTGGCAGGGAGGAGCGGGAAATAAATTTTCCGGATACATAGATGAATTAAAATTCTGGTCGAAAAACAGAACTGATCCGGAGATAAAATATTTTATGTTTGTATCGTGCCGTTCAATTTTATATAATGAAAATCTGGTTGCAGCATGGAATTTTGACGGGAATTTAAAAAATTTTTCTTCGATATACGGATTAGACGGTTCTTTTAATACCGGCGGAATTAACAACTGCTATATTTCTGCATACCTGAACGAATCAACAACAGGTCCTGTTCCTGATAATCAATTCATAGCATTCCCGACTGTGCTTAGCAGTGAAGGATTCCCGAACGGATTTGTTACCAGGGTTTTGAATATGCAAATTCAGGTAAGTGCTACTATTAAAGATACTTTAAAAGTTAATTTTATCCCCGGGAATTTAAATTCTCTCCAGGTATTTCTTTCCATACAAAATCAGATTGCATCTGATTTAAAAATAAAACTGAAAGCTCCGAATAATACAGAAGTCATATTATCCGATGCCCTGGGTGGATACAGCCAAAACGGTTATTTAACCATCGTTAATGATTCAATCGGAAATTTAATCACAAGTTCGGTATTTCTTTCACCGTGGACAAATTGCGTGAGGCCTCAGAATCCACTCGGGACATTAAGTAACACGACATTAAACGGAAGCTGGATCCTGACAATAACGAATGGTTATACTGATTATCCGGGCACCTTTCTTGGATGGGGATTAAGATTCAATAACTTTACAAATTACGATTCGATAAGTATTATGAATTATGTACCGGATAATTATTCGCTTTTTCAGAACTATCCGAATCCGTTTAATCCGGTGACGAAGATAAAATTTCAAATACCGTCAGACGTCAGAAGTCAAAAATCAAAAGTCAAAATTATAATTTACGATGTACTTGGAAAAGAAATATTAACATTAGTAAACGGAGAACTTCAGCCGGGGAGTTATGAAGTAACTTTTGATGGTAGTAACTATGCCTCGGGGATTTATTTTTATCAGTTGAGAAGCGGGGATTATATTAATACCAGGAAAATGATATTATTAAAGTGAAGAGAGTGAGTTTAGCGTCTTACGGTTGACGTCTTACGTTTGACATATTTTAAGTGAGTGGAGTTTGTAGAGAAAAAAATTAAACTCAATGGGCGCTAAGATTTTCGCAAAAGAACGCAAAGTATAAAATATAATTACGAAAAGTAATTTTTCATTACTGCGGAGTAATCAAGAGGTTAAAGCTCTTGTCAAATCATTCGTCTCCCTTTTGCAGGTGTGTTACAGACAAAGTTATTAAAAATTAAAATGGGAACTTTTATATATTAGGTTAAAGAAAATCAGGAACTAAACTTAATATATCACTTGACAATTTAAACAAAATATAACTATTTTTTACTATAAAAGAGGTTAACCGGGTTTTTTTCAGCAACCTTCAAATTACGAAAAAAATCTAAAACCATAGATACAACAGTTAAAGAAGAACTTTTTATTAATCGAAAGAAAAGATTTTTCTCTGTTGCCTTTCAAAAACAAATCCGGTTATGTTTAAGTATTATTCGCCTCCAGGTGTTTAAAGTTTTTACATGATTAAATAATTCAGAATAGCGGTTTCTTAAATTAAATATTTAGAAAATTAATGTTTTAATGAATTCTACTATGTTATCAATTTGTTATAAAAATTTCTTAATTAAACTTAAAATTCAGGAGGAAAAATGAAAAAACTTTATTTTTTTGTAATTTTATCTTTCGTCATCACGGGATTTCTATATTCTCAAACGGATGTAGGACCTGATACAAAAATTAACGTTCCCGGGAACTGGAGTATGCAACCGGGAGAGAAAATCAACAGCAATACCCAAATGGAAAATTCCGTCGTACCTCAGGATCTAATGAGACAATATTTAGAAACCAAGAGAACCGGAGATGAAGCAGAGAAAGAAAGACTTGGAAAAGAAATAGAAAAATATTTGAATCCTGCACCGGGTATAATCGATTTATCTACTCAGCCGGCAATCACAAAAACCGGACTGCCGTTTGAAGGTGATTGGGGAATTGGGGATGTTCCTGTTCATATGGGGGACGTAGCTTATGCTGCCGGATATAGACAAATTGACATGAAATTAGGAGAAGACGGGTATCTTTATGTTTGTGTTAACAGAAGAAATGTGGCAGGTTATCTGGGATATATTTTGGTATATAGATCCGGTGACGGTGGAGCTCACTGGTCTACAGTCCAGGGAGCGGTGAATGCAGGTTCATATTTTGGACAGGTCTCGATGCTTATTGAAAAAAGACACGCAACGAATAATGATTCAACAAGAATTTTATTATATTTCACAGCCAGTACATCGCCCACAATGGATAATGCTACTCTTGGTTTATGTTCTTTCAGAAAGGATGGAAGTGCCTGGTATGCATTGACTGTAGGAGCACCTGCTTCAGGGAACAAATTTCAATTTCCAACTGCCTGCAGTGATGGAATGTATTACGGTACTGCAACATATATGCATTGTGTTGTTCAGGAAGTGACAAATGCAAATGTTCATGTTGCATTACGTCACTATCGGTCAGTTGACTGGGGATATATTCATACTTCAAGTATAATAAATACAACCTGGAATGATTTTTATCCGAGTGCCGGATTTAGCAGAGAGATTAATACTGGTTCGGATACAATTTATATCGCTGTTGAGAGAAGATTTGCATCTAACCAGGTTGCGGTTAGGATTCTTACAATTCCTGAAGTACCCGGCACTGCATTCGCGACTTATTACTTAGCGGGGGGAACTACGGGCACAAAATATGAAAAACCGTGCCTTACTATACAGCAAGAATATTCTACAACCCCGAGAAAAATATTAGTAACTTCGACAAAAGATACTGCCGGCATCAGGTCGGCAAGGTATCATACCTCAACTAATGGGGGAAGCACCTGGACTATTGATTATTATTTGGGTTCTATTAATATGCAAACCGATTATACTACCTGCAATTCCGATTCAACGACTGCCGGTACGGGAAATTTCATCGCCGCCTTTGTTAACGTCAATGGAGATTCTGTAACCTTAAGAAGAGGTGTTTTAGGAGCTATGGGTACATACTTATATAAGAGAAATGCACAATATGGTACGGGATTATTGGCACCTGCTGTAGCAGTTTACAAAGAAGGTGGAATTAAATATTCAGCATTGGCTTATGCGGGAAACGGACCTGCAAATATTTATTTTAATCAGGAAAATCTGCCGGCTATTGGTATAACACCAATTGGCAATAAAGTACCTGATAAATTTGAATTATTACAAAATTATCCGAATCCGTTTAATCCAAATACGACTATAAGATTCAATATTCCTTCTTCGGAATATGTGATTTTAAAAGTGTATGATGTACTTGGCAGGGAAGCTGCAACACTCGTAAATGAAAATCTGAAGGCAGGCGAGTATAACGTAAACTTCAATGCAACGAATTTAACAAGCGGAATATATTTTTATAAACTTACTACGGATACGAAATCTGATGTGAAGAAAATGATTGTAACAAAATAAGTGTATAGAGTGTGTAGAGTTTATTAAGTTGTTGAGATCGTTAAGATAAATAAGAAAGAATTTTATTTATTGCGTTTGATGTTCAGATAGAATGATTGGAATTATTATCACACTGAATTCGGGATATAAGGGATTCAGTGTGATTTTTTTTATTTATATTTATTCCCGATAAGCTCACGATCGGGATTTCTGATTATGTCACTATCGTCACTTAATCATCAATCCTCCACAGAGGACTTCTGCTAAAATAGCTATCGCTATTTTATCATCAGCATTTTTTTGGTTTGGGAATATGCTCCGGCCGATAACTTATAATAATATACTCCTGAACTTAGTTTGCTACCGTCAAACATCGCTTCATAACTCCCGGGGTTTAGTGTTTCATTAATTAGTGTCTGTATTTCGCTACCGGTTATGTTATATATTATTAGTTTTACTTTTAACGTTTTACTTTTTACGTCTGAAGGTATTTCAAATTTTATTTTTGTTGATGGATTGAACGGGTTTGGATAGTTTTGTTCAAGGTGAAAACCTTTTGCTATACTGCTAATATTTCTTATCCCTACGGGATTTGTTATTTGTATTATTTTATTATCGGCATAGTTCCATTGGTCACTATCATTCATTCCATTAAAGTTTACAGAGTTTCCATTTGCAAATAGTGTATCAATACTTACCGGGTGCATCAGGTGCAACATATCTGAAAATAAATGTGACTGTATCGTTAATCGGAAGCTTAGGCCAGACGTGTGTAAGCTCATAGATAGTTGTTGTTGCCTGAAGCCTTTGAAGCATAGTATCTACGGGGGATAAAATCACCAGTCCTGCCGGAGCTGAAATGTCACATCCTGCGCGGACTAATGGACCTCCCGTGATTTTTAATCTGTACTCGACAGTATCACCGGCAGGTACACTGGATGGTCCGACAATTGTAACTGAAACATTTGGAAACGGAGTAAGCGCGTGACAGGAGCATCCTTCGGTGACACCGCCCCTCCTCGTGACACCAACAATCCCGTCATCAAATGCTTTAACACTCTCGTATATCAAAAATGCCAATAATAAAAGCAGTGCTGAAAGCAGTAACTTTTTTTTCATTATCTGTATTATTTTACCAGCATAAATTTTCTGACTTCGGATTTATTTTCATATTCAAGTTTGTAAAAATATATGCCTGAAGAAAGAGATGACGCATTATAATTTATTTCATATGTTCCTGCATTCCTGAATTCATTTGCAAGAGTAGTTACTTCCCTTCCGAGCATATCATATATTTTTAATTTCACAAACCCGCTTAAGGGCAAATCGAACTTTATAGTAGTGCTTGGATTAAACGGATTCGGATAATTCTGATACAGGTTAAACTTGTTAGGTACATTAGTGATAATGTTTTCCTGAACAGATGTAATTATATTATAATTGACATTTAGCTTTTCTAGTCCACCCGTGCGCATATCCAGAACGTATCCTCTTTCAAGAGCAAGCTCTCCCGCTCCTGCGCCTCCTCCAAGCGAAATAGAGGTGAAATTTGCATCTGCATCCAGAGATAAATATGTGGTTCCGCCGTAACTTCCCGTTAATATGTACGTCGGGTCTTCGCGGCAAACATCAGCCGCCCAGCCCGAAGCAGGATTGGTTCTCAAAATAAACCATGTATCACCATAATTTGTGGACTTATATATTGTACCTGTAGGCCAGTTAGTTGCATACAAAGTACTTCTGTCAAAAACAGAATTGCAAAGCATTGGAATTTCACTTGAAGATGAATTGGTTTGAACTCTGTATCCAGTTCACTCCACCATTAATTGACTTAAATATTTATCCAAGTCCGGAACCTGTTACACCATCAGCAACAAATATAATATTTGAACTATCATACATTACTATTATGTCACAGGGACTTCTGAAAGGATAGTTTCCGCTTATCTCTGAAAAGCTTGCTCCGTTATCTGAGGACCTGTAAAAGCCTCCTCCATCAGGTGCAAAATAATAAACAGATGGAGAATTCTGATCCATTTCAAGCGGCATACCGTAATTGCTGAAATTCATAGAAAGAATTGTATTCCAGTTAACGCCGTAATTCGTTGTTCTTATTACTTTTCGGTCCGCAAGATAGCACAAAGCCATATATTCGTATCTAAGGGACTTACATAAAAACTATGAGCTGACGAACCAAGGGATGTAGTAGCTATCTGGGACCAGGTTTCCCCTCTATTCCTGCTGACATATACTGTGCTGCCCCACATACAGAAAACCGAGTTCCTGTCATAAGGATGCCTGCAAAGATTATTTCCTATCCCTCCCGAGGCGGATAACTTTAGCAGCCAGCTATAGTTTGCCGTTGTTCCGGCTGTAAAAAGCCAGTTGACACCACCGTTAGTGGTTTTAATTATAGCCTGATTCAAGCTGCTGACTGCGAATCCTGTCAATGAATCCACATAGATAATATCTTTCAAATCCCCAACCATCGGATTAATTTCGAAGTTTAAAAACTTTGAAGAATTATTTTTATTATTCCTGATAAAACCACCGCCGCCAACAACGTGAATATTATTAATACTATTTCCGCTTAAGCTTCTGATATCTGTTTGCACCCGTGTACTAACACTTCCCCAGCTTCCCACACCCTGCTTTATTAGAAGAACTCCATATTCACCGACAACTGCAATTCCATCCGGTAAATATTTTGCCTTCAATAAATTATAAGAAGTTAAGCTTGGCTGAAGAGCCCAGTTTAACCCTGCATTTGTAGTAAGATATAATTTTCCGCTATCGCCGGCTAAGACACCATTGAGACTGTCGAGGAAACTAACAGAATTATATCTGAGATGGACGATTCCGGAATTAATAGAAGTCCAGTTTAATCCGCCATTGCTGGTTTTTAAAACCACGCCGCTATCACCGCATACAAATCCTTTGCTTGCATTTAAAAAGAATACAGAATTAATTGAAGATGTTACCCCTGTATTATAAGGGATAAGATTTATCGCATTTTTCGCGGTTTTGTAAATTTTACCATCTGAACCTGCAAACCAAACCAGGCTGTCACGTGCAAATCCGTAATTATAATTTACTGTATTATTAATGACATAGCTTGAATATGCCTGCCCACCATTTACAGATCGGAAAATTTTTCCCTGATTTCCTGCCGCAAAAACATTGTTTCCATCAGGACTTACTATAGTATTAAAGCCCTGCGAAAAAGACAGATTTACAGATAATACTAAAAGTAACAATAAAAAAAGTATTCTTGTCTTCATAAATTTTTTTGGAACTTAAATTAATGATTTTTAATTTTAACATATATAACAGGGATAATTATAAAATAGTTTCTGGGACACTTTTTAACACTATGATAATTCAAAAAATAAAATTAATTTTAAAAAAATTTCGGGGGAATTCGAACCGGATTAGTGCCGAAAAAGTTTATGTAATTTTCTTGTTTTTATTAATTATTCTATCCTTAATTAACTCTTCTGTTTTTAGTGCAATTAGTTTTAACTATCCCCTGGTTTTTGTTTCACGGAATCACCTGCAAGGGGGTAATATACTTTTTCCTTCTGCGGGGCTTTTGCCCGGAATGGGACCTCATTCGAGATTTGCTGTTCCGGGAGGCAGACTGATGATAAGAGAAGCAAATGGAACTATAAGAGTTTTGATTGACAGTACGATGAGTTTTAATGGTATCAGTTTAATCGACGTTCAGCAGCCTTGTGTAAACTGGGATGGAGAACGCATATTATTTTCGGGAATCGAAAGCAGAGACAACTCCTGGAGAATATATGAAATCAGAAAAGACGGAACAGGATTTAGAAAAATAACCTTTACTGACAGGAATATAAATCTGTCTCAGTTTGGTGCAGCTGCGATTAGATTTTTAAAATACGATGACATCGACCCTGTTTATTTACCAAATGGAAAAATTGTTTTTTCTTCTACGCGTTTTCCGACAATTTCTCAAGCCGGTTCTTTTCTGGCAACAAATCTTTTTATAATTGATTCAACGGGTCAAAATCTTTTTAGAATTACATCTGAAAGAAATGGAGCGGAAAAACCGACAATAGACCCGGTTTCGGGAAGAATTGTCTATTCGCGCTGGTGGCTGAATGTGGATATGCCAAGCAATCAGACAATATCAGGCATAACGAGAATAGATTCACTTGCTCTCTCAAACGATAAGGGAAATCTATGGCAATCCAATATTATTAATCCCGATGGTGATATGCTAAAGCTTTATGCAAGTGACCCGAGAAAAAGAAATACTTTATTTTCCTATCGCCCGAGAGTTTTGAATAATGGTGATTTACTGAGCGTTTATGTTCCGCATATGCCTATGATAAATACCGGCGGGAGTAACGGAATAAGGTTTTATCCTAAAGGTCTTTCCGAATTTAATCAAATTGCCGGTGTAGATACAAATACAAGTTTATATGTAATCAATCCTCCTTCATACGGTACATATAATCCGCCTTATGCTGTTGACCCGCTTCCCTTGCCGGACGGAAGAATCTTATTTTCTATGGCAAATACAGTTGAACAGCAGGATTATGGAATTTATGTCTGCAATCAAAATGGTTCAGGAGTTGAACAGGTTCTCGATTTTCCAATTACGCTTGAGTTAAATGCAGAACTATTGACATCAAGAACAAAACCTCCGATCGTCGATTACATACAGACTTTCGATACCAACGGAGTGCCTCCGACTGATAATCCTTCAACTTTTTACCAGGGCGGATTTTTCAGATTCGATAATATGAACATTTATACAAATGCTCCTGTTGATGCTCCGATTGATGATGCACCTCCTATATCAAAAAATGCTCGATTCAGATTTTTTCTGAATTTCCAGAGACAAAATCCGGATGGATTAGATATTCCGATACCGTTCAGAGAAATCACTGTCAATTATGATGGAAAAATAACACAGCCGAATCTGCCGGCTAATGTTCCGATGTTTGAACAGGCAACGGATTCAACCGGGAAAGTGCTTGTTAACAGCAAGGGAAATACAGCCCATGTGACGGGAATGAATTTTGGAATAGATGGTTCGGGTACAAAATGTGTGGGATGCCATGCCGGACATTCACTTATTCCTGTCCCAATAAATAACTCGGAAGCACAATTTACAAATCTATCTACATCCGCTTCTGTAACTCAGAGCAGTTACCAGCAAAATAATTACCGTGGAAAGAACGTCGTGGACAGAAAGGCACGAAATACAAATCTGAACATTAACTGGATTGCTTCGGGAAGCAATAATGAATATGTGGAACTTCAATGGACTATGCCGATAGATGTCCGCGAAATCAAGCTTTATAACATATTTCCGAATCCTGCAGCAGGAACAAATATCTTGTAACTGATTGTGAAATTTTTCTTTATAAAGACACGGTTACGGTTGGTCATATTCCCTCGACGGGAATTTTAAGTATCAACGGAAAATCTTTAATGATAAATCCGATAATATCAATTGACAGAATGAAAGTTATTGTAAAAAGTTTTACAGGAACAATTCAGAGTTTATCCTTAGCAGGACTTGCCGAAATAGAAACTATCTCCCGGATATCGGTTTATCAAACAACCGGAATAAGAAATCAAAACTCAATTGTAAGCAATTACAAACTTGAACAAAATTATCCAAACCCGTTCAATCCAACGACTAAAATAAAATTTGATCTTCCCCACCTTTATAAGGGGGGGTTAGGGGGGGTCTTGGTTTCGTTAAAAATCTATGACATCACAGGTCGTGAAATCAAAACACTCGTAAATGAATATCTAAATCCGGGGAGTTACGAAGTAACTTTTGATGGAAGCAATTTCGCAAGTGGAGTATATTTATACCAATTAAGAGCCGGAGAATTTGTAGTGTCGAAAAAGATGCTATTGGTTAAATAATTATTGAAATAAAATTAATTTCAGATTCTTTAATAGTTTAATTGTAATTAAATATTGATAATTATTTAATTATATTGATGTTGATTAAACCCAATGTCATGAATTATAATTACTATCTAAGGTGTTTTTTATTGTTTTTATTTTTATATCCCGGAATTAATTTCTCGCAGGAAAAAGAATCTAACGAAACTCCCGAAACGATTATTCAACGGGACCTTTTTATACGAGAGAGACGGGCGGGAGGTCCGGGAAAAATATTGCCTGACAATGCTTACACAAATGCTATGGAGCATAAACGAAATATGATTACGGCAAGCCAGCTTAACGACAATGTTATGTCGAATTTCTGGGTAAGTGTTAATCCAAATGGAATGCTTTATAACCGCACAGGAGTTAATTATATCTCGGGAAGAACAAATTCAATTGCATTTATTCCTTTAAACCCAAATACAATTTATATTGCTGCTGCTGAAGGGGGAGTTTGGAAAACTACTAATGGCGGGATTTCCTGGACTGCATTGACAGAAGGCCTTTCTTCATTAGCGAGCGGTTCGATTATTGTTGATCCTTCGAATCCAAACAATTTATATTACGGAACAGGTGAATTAAATTTCTCCCTGGATAGTCAATACGGCGATGGAATATTTAAATCTACAAATGCGGGATTAACCTGGACAAAGATTGCAACAACTGCTACCGTTGGTTCATATGTTTCACAACTTGCTATTAACCCTGTAAATACTCAAATTATATACGCGGGAACAAGTAACGGGTTATATAAATCAACAAATGCAGGAAACAGCTGGACAAGACAAGGAGCGTTTACATATGTAATGAGTGTGATAATAGACCCAGTAAATACACAGGTAATATATACATCATTTGGTGGTACTTCTGCGGGTGCCATTAATAAGTCAACGGATGGAGGGAGTACATGGACTACACTTACGAATGGATTACCTGCTTCTGGCAAGGGAAGAACTCAGCTTGCGATGGCGCCAAGTAATAATTTAATTATCTATGCAAGTATTGCAAGCAGTTCGACCAGCAGTTTGCTTGCGTTATCACGTACAACCGATGCAGGGAACAGTTGGACAACTATGAATACATCTACCAATTATCTTGGTGGTCAGGGCTGGTATGACAATGCCATAGTCGTCAAGCCATCTGACGCTAATTCGGTTTTGGTCGGCGGGATTGATATATATATCTCTACAAACGGGGGAACGACCCTGACACAGAAGAGCTGGTGGGCTGCGACAAACTCTAATCAGTTTTCGCACGCTGATATACATTATTTAGCTTATAACGGAACAGTTTTGTATTGCTGTTCGGACGGGGGAGTATATAAATCCACAAATGACGGGAATAACTGGACAGACCTTAATGCGGGACTCTCAACATTACAATATCAAAGTGCCGATTTTGACCCGACCAATATTTTAAAAATGTACGGGGGCTGTCAGGATAATGACAAAGAAACAACGACAGATGGCGGAATAAACTGGGTACAAAGAACTACCGGAGACGGAGGATATACAATCGTTGACCCTGTAAATACAAATTACATTTATAGCCAGTATGTTAATGGTACCCTCTATCGTTCTAACAATTCAGGAGTAAGTTTTTCAAGTATCAGACCAACTAGTTCATCGGGTGGATTATTTTATAACCCATTTGAAATTGCTCCCGGTGACCACAATACTATTGTTTATGCTCAGGCAGACGTTTGGAAAACAACTTCGGCACAGACAGTAAACTCAAGCGGATGGACGCAAATTGCAACTACTGCAACTGTCGGTGGCAGTGTATCTGCAATAGGAATAAGCCCGATTTCAATTAATAAAATTTATATAGGAACTTCCGGCGGCAAAATAATGGTAACTACAAATAACGGAACAAACTGGTCATCCAATACAGGATTTCCTTATGTAACTGATTTTGTAGTTGACACTTTGAATGATAATATATGCTATGCAACGTTTGGCGGTGCCGCCAATAATCAGGTACAAAAGACTACAAACGGAGGTGTAAGCTGGACAAATATTTCTTCGGGTCTTCCCAATATATCGGCTAATAGTATAATTTTAAAAACCTCTGCACCGAGAGCTGTAATTGTAGGAATGGATGCAGGAGTGTATTATACAACTAATGAAGGAGCTAACTGGGTCAGCTATAATACCGGATTACCTAATGTTACGATATATGACCTGAAATATCATATGACAGTATCCGGTGGAATTATAATGGCGGTAACACATGGAAGGGGATGCTGGACCATTTCCGACACGCCGCTTCCCATATTACTGGCTTTTTTTAATTATGCAATCAATGAGAATTCGGTAACATTAAAATGGGCTACACAACAGGAAATAAATAACAGCGGATTTGATATTGAAAGAAAAAAATCAGGTGAAGCAGTAAGTGAATGGAGTAAAATCGGATTCATTCAGGGTAACGGAACTACACATGAAACAAAATATTATTCGTTTAAGGATGAAATACTATCAACGGGTTCGTACAATTACAGACTAAAACAATATGATTATAACGGGAATTATGAAATCTTTGATTTATTTGAGGCAGTCTCAATAAATCCACCTGGAAAATTTTCATTACAACAAAATTATCCAAACCCGTTCAATCCTATATCAAAAATCAAATATCAAATAGCAAAAAGTTCACTAGTTAATTTAATTGTTTTTGATGTTATGGGAAAAGAAATTGCTAACTTAGTAAATGAAAAACAAACTCCCGGATTTTATGAAGTAATTTTTGATGGGAGTAATTTTGCATCAGGAACATATTTTTATAAATTGAAAGCCGGCGATTTTATTGAAACAAAGAAAATGATTCTACTGAAATAGAAAGAGGAATCTTAAAAAAAGTTTAATGGAACTATTTGATGATAATAATCCTGTTGTAATCGATGCAAGTTTGATACCTCTTGCTGAGCGAATGAGGCCTAAAACACTGAACGAGTTCGTAGGGCAGAAACATCTTGTCGGTGAAGGCAAACCTGTAAGACTAATGATAGAGAAAAATGATATTTCATCTATGATATTATGGGGTCCTCCCGGAGTTGGGAAAACAACACTTGCGTTATTGATTTCCAGGCTGGTTAGTACTGAGTTTATACAGCTTTCGGCAGTATCATCCGGGGTTAAAGATGTGAGGGAGGCAATTGAAAAAGCAACATACAATTTAAAAGAGAAAAAAAGAAAGACAATATTATTCATTGATGAAATTCACAGATTCAACAAGGGTCAGCAGGATTCGCTTCTTCATAGTGTTGAAAAAGGTAAAATAATTTTAATAGGGGCTACGACAGAAAATCCATCGTTCGAAGTTATTTCTCCCCTGCTGTCAAGATGCCGCGTTTACGTGCTTGAAGAATTAGCAAAGGATGATTTTCTTTTTATAATATCTAATACACTGCAGAATGATATTATCCTTAAAGAACAAAAAATTGAAATACCGGACAAAGATTTCCTTATATTGCTATCCGGAGGTGACGGGAGAAGATTGCTTAACGGAATTGAGCTCGCAGTTAAAATATCAAAGCCCGGCAAAGACGGCAAAATAATTCTGACAAACGATATTTTCAAGGAAGCTTTTCAGACAAAATATATAAAGTACGACAAAAATCAGGAAGAGCATTACAATATTATATCGGCATTTATAAAAAGTATTAGAGGAAGCGATCCGGATGCTGCTGTCTACTGGATGGCAAGGATGTTAAAAGGCGGAGAAGATCCGAAGTTCATTGCGAGAAGAATGATTGTGCTTGCATCAGAAGATATAGGAAATGCAGACCCGTATGCATTAACGATTGCAACAAGTACTTTTACTGCTGTAAATTATATCGGAATGCCTGAAGCAAGAATTGTCTTGGCTCAATGTGCGACTTATCTTGCAAGCTGTAATAAAAGTAATTCCTCTTATATGGCTATAGACAAAGCTCTTGCTGATGTGGAAGCGTTACCTGATTTTGATGTTCCTATTTACCTGAGAAATGCTCCGACTAAGCTAATGAAAGAATTGAATTACGGAAAAGATTATAAATACGCCCATAGCTTTGATAAACACTTTGTTGACCAGGATTATCTTCCGGAGCAATTAAAAGATAAAATATATTATGACCCTACCGAATTCGGAACAGAAGCAAAGTTTAAGAAACGATTAGATGAACTGTGGAAGAAAAGAAAGAAAAAGTAGAAGAGTAGAAAGGTTAAAAGGTCAAAAAGATGAAAGGTAGAAAAGTAGAAAGGTTGAAAAGTGGAAAATGTTGGGGGGATGGGGATCCAGAAAATACTTCCAACATTAAATTTTATTATTTCTAAATCAATTTTATTTTATCACATCGAAGCCGGTGTATTTTCGTAACACTTCCGGAACAATAATACTTCCTTCGGCGGTCTGATTTGCTTCAAGCATAGCAACCATAAGGCGGGATGTAGCAAGTCCTGAACCGTTGAGTATATGGACTAATTCGGTTTTAGTTTTTTTGTTTTCAAGATTTTTCTTGTATCTTATTTTTGCTCTTCGGCTCTGGAAATCAGTGCAATTGCTTACCGATGATGCTTCCAGCCATTTATCTTCAGCATAAGACCAGACTTCAATGTCATAGCATTTACTCGCAGAAAATCCTATGTCGCCTGTGCAAAGTTCAATAATGCGGTAATAAATTCCCAGTCCTTCAAGAATGGCGCAGGCATCCTTAAGCATCTTTTCCATTTCGTTATAAGAAGTTTCGGGTGTGCAAAAATTTATTAATTCAACTTTGTTGAACTGATGAACTCTAAGGAAACCTTTTGTATCTTTCCCATAGCTGCCTGCTTCACGCCTGAAACAATTAGTAAATCCGCAATATTTTAAAGGAAGATCTTCGGATTTAAGAATTTCATCACGATGAATATTAAGTATAGGTACTTCGGCAGTGGGAATTGCAAACAAATCATCAATTGTAATATGATACATATCTTCTTCGAACTTAGGTACTTTCTCTGCGGCTTCCATCGATGCTCTGTTAACAAGAATCGGTGTCATGACTTCGCGGTAACCTTTCGAAATATGTGTGTCTAGCATATAATTAATCAGCGCACGTTCAATTGTAGCGCCTTTACCTTTGTATAAAGGAAAGCCGCTTCCTGTTATCTTTGCCCCGCGTTCAAAATCGAGTATATCCAGTTTTCCGGAAAGTTCAATATGGTCTTTAACCGGAAAGCTAAAGGTTTTTTTCTCACCGTGGATTTTAACTTCAACATTTTCTTCTGCCGATTTTCCAAGCGGTATTCCATCTGCGGGAAGAGCAGGAATGTAGTAGAGATAATTTTCAATTTCGGTTTCGAAATCTCTGAGTTTTTGATCAAAATCTTTAATATCGTCGGATACTTTTTTCATTTCTGCAATTTTATCATCGGCATTTTGTTTGTTTTTTTTCATTTCGCCGATTTCGGTTGATACTTTATTTCGCAGCTCTTTAAGTGCTTCACTTTTCTGAACAATTTCAAGCCGCCTTGAATCAATTTCCTGAATCTTTTCGATGATTCCGGTATCTTCATTTCGAAGTTTTAATTTTTCTATAACAAATTCCGGATTTTCTCTGATTAATTTAATATCTAACATAATTGTTTATTAATAATTTTTTCACATTCCTAATTGTATCTTTAATAAGCTGAGCGCCTCAAATGTACTCATTGGTTTAAAGTCCAGGTCTGCTTCAGCTTTAAGGGTTATCAATCCTGACTTTAATGGTCTCAGTGCAGGCTGATTTAAATCTTTCGTCTTTATTCTGTTTACCTTATTCCTGTCAAATTTAAATACATCACAGAAAATTAAAGCAAATTCAATTCTTGAGATTATATCTTTACCCGCAATATTATATATTCCTTTTCTTTTCTTCTCGATTATTTTTAAAGTTCCATAAGCTAAATCATCAACCATCGTATTGTTACTAATCTGGTCATCAACAATATTTACAGGTTCACCTATTTTTAATTTATCAAACAGCCACAATGCAAAGTTCTGTTTAACCTTTACGCCCAGACCAAATAAAACAACAGTCCTGAGAATTGAAAAATCAATTCCACTTGCCAGTAATGCATTTTCACTTGCAAGCTTTGACCGTCCATAAAAGGAAACCGGGTTTGGGGTTGATTCCTCGGTATAAGGTCCATTTTTCCCGTCAAAGACGTAATCGGTTGAATAATGTATAACCCTTGCATTACTTATCCTTGAAGCTATGATAAGGTTTTTAACCGCATCTACATTAAGTTTCCAGCACAGTTCTCTTTCTGTCTCGCATTTATCAACATCGGTGTATGCCGCACAATTAATAATTACATCCGGCATTATATTATGGGTGAATTTTTTCAATTCGTCCCGCTGAGTAATATCAAGAGGATAGTATTTGCTTTCAGTGTAGAAGTGGGGTTTGTCTTCAACTGATGAAATTATTATTTCATAATCCGTCTCTCGTTTAAAAAGATTAGTAACTGCCTGACCTAATAATCCGTTCGCTCCTGTAATGAGAATTTTCATTTAATTACTTTAATTTATGCAATTCGTGTATCCCCTCTATAGATGTTTTGCGGGATGCTGTTCTGTTTGCAAAATATAAACTTTTAATAAAATCATTATTTTTTAAATAATCCAGAAAAAATGAAGCGGCGAATACATCCCCGCATCCGGTTGTATCTGCAAATTGCCGGTTTTCAATTGCCCGTATGTCATGTTTATCGAGGTCAAGAAATTTTTCGCTGAAAAGTTTTTTCTCTTTTTTGGAATAGCCCGAAACTCCATCAATACCGCGGGTAATAATTAAACCTCTGACACGGCTCCGGTTGTCCAGCAGTATTTCTTCTGCTATTTCATATTCAAGCCTTTTGACCTTTGACAGGGATGCAATTTCGAATTCGTTCATCTGCAAAGTATCGGTGCTTGTGCACCATTCCTGATAATTTTCTAGATGAGTGTGTTCCCTTGTTCCGTCAGGGTTTGTTTTCATTACAAGATTATGCAGATCCATATGTATCAATCCGCTGAAATCATTTCGCAGATTCTTAATTGTCTCCAGCTCAATATCTACTCCGGAAATCATATTAATAAGAATGCCATCCACACCCGGCAGGAACTTTTCCAAATCTCTGTATGCAAGTGTATAAGTCGGATCAGTAGAGGATTCAAGTCTCGCACTCTTTCCCGAATTATATACATTATAGTAAAGATTGACTTTCCTTGTGGGGTGACTTACTTTATATATCCCGTCGATATTAATATTTTCATGTTTTTTTAAAATATCTGTTATATTATCATATTCATCATTACCAAGGTTCATAACGGGAAAAATTTCATCTCCGGAGCTAGCAAGCACCGACAGAGATATAACGGAATATAAAATTCCTCCATAGCTGTGTATTTTTTCTCCGTTAGCCTTGTGAATAACATCAACACAAGGTTCGCCAATAACAATATATTTCATAAGGATATAAGTATAAATTAAACTTTCTATATCTGCAATTCAAAAATCTTCAGAACCTATTCAAACGCTTTTCCCATTGATTGCCTGTTTTCCTTTTTTCCTTTAATACCGCCAAAATTTACCGTGAATGTTCCCTGATGAGTGAGCCCAAGATCAGGAGAGTTATAAAGAGCATAATCGAGCTGGAAAAGGTTATAACTAAAACCTATTCCGAAAGTAAATGTTGCCGGTTCGGTGCCGACCCCTGCACGCACATCAACGTAATCAACCGGGCAATACTCCATTCCTGCTCTGACTGATACCGGATACCTAACATCCTTTTCCGCTTCCAATACAAAGTTAAGATTTTCTTTTGGAACTAATGAAAATCCCGTTCTATAAACCTGTGCGATTTTTTCCTTTGAAATACCTATTGTTGAACCGGAAATATTTTTCCCGAAAAAGCCCCATCTCAGGTATTTTGTGATGTAAGCCATTAAACCTGCATCGATTGCTATTGAAGATGCTGAATTACCTGCGTTATAGTCATCTTTTATTTTCAGATTATAATAGTTCAGATTCAGTCCGTAAAACATCTTTTTTTTATAGTTTCCTCCATAAGACAAGCTAATACTTATTTCGTGATAAAGGTCAAAGCCATAATTTTTGATTCCGATACCGAGAGTTCCGAATTTGAAAGGTTCTGCATAAGTTAATGCCGAAGTGGATAATTCTTTAAGACCGAATGGAGCAGGACTGTAAAAAGCAGAGAATTCCCTGTATTTCATCTGCCCCAAACCGGAGGGATTGTAAAAAATTGCAAGAGAATTATCGGAAATCGACGTAAAAGCACCATTCATACCAACCGCACGTGCTCCAATATCGGTAAACTCAAATTGTGCATTTGAAACATTCATGAGAAAAAAGGATATAAGAAGTATATATAACTGTCTTAAAATCAAGTTAAAATGTGTATAAAAGAGATATTGAATTGATTATTTTAACAAAGTATATAAATTTATAATAAATTTTATTTAAAAGAGAGTGAAAAAACTTAAATTATTTTTGATATTTCCGGTAATTTTTTTATTATTAGTATTTCCGAAAGGTACTAAGGCACAGGATTTTGAAGTTTCTGTTGTTATGGATATGACTTCGCTCTCCAACGATGTTAAGGATAAACTTAAAGATTTAAAACAACAGGTTGAAGATTATTACAATAGAAATAAATTTGCCGATGGTGAAATTTATAAGATTAAAGCTACTATTCAGTTTAGCTTCAGGGGCTCAGATGGTTTTGATGGATATGACGCACAGATTTTTATTGCAAGTCAAAGAATAATTGATACAAAAGATAAAAAATTAAATCCCCGGTATTCTACACTTTTCAGATATCTGGATGAAAGATGCTCTTTTTCCTATAACCGTTCGTTACCCTTCATTTTCAATGCTGTAAGATTCGATTCCTTCCTGAGCTTACTGGATTACTATGCCTTTATAATGCTTGGGTATGATGCAGATTCATTCTTCCCGGTTAAAATTTTTCCGCAAAAGTGCGGTACTGCATATTTCCAGAAAGCCCTTGATATCTGTAACAAGCCAATGACGAACAGAAACGGATGGTCAGAAACCGGCGGCGGTTCGAAGCCATCAAGATTGCAGATAGTTCAGGAATTGCTCAATTCGAAATTTGTTGATTTTCGAAATGCTATCTTTGAATACCAATGGGACGGGCTTGATTCACTTCCATATACAAAAAACGCATATAATCACATTCTGAATGCGCTGGAAGCAATTTCTAAAATCAAAAAAAACGAACCCAAAACATATGCAATAGATATGTTTTATGAAACGAAAAATCAGGAAATTGCGGATATGTTTTTAACTTATGGTAGTAAAAGTATTTATGACAGACTTATAATCCTTGACCCGGCACATCAACGGATTTATGAAGATGCTAAGAAGAACGCGAAATAAGGCTGAAAAAAGTTAAAAGGTATAAAGGTTAAAAAGTATAAAGGTTAAAAGGTACAAGAGTTAAAGTAAAAACCTCTCATTTTTAAATTCCGAATTGTTGAAAATGTCTGCCTGTTTATCATTCTTTCTCATTTTAAAATTCAGTAAATTGCAGAATAATTCGAAAATTTAACCTTAAACTACTATGAATACAAAAGATTATATAGCAATCGAAGACCAATATGGAGCTCATAATTATCATCCGCTTGATGTTGTAATAGAAAAAGCGAAGGGTGTCTGGGTATGGGATGTTGATGGAAATAAATATCTCGACTGTCTTGCCGCATATTCTGCGGTAAATCAGGGACACTGTCATCCGCGAATTATCAAAGTTATGAAAGAACAAGCAGAAAAAGTTACTTTGACATCACGGGCATTCAGGAATGATCAGCTGCCGTTGTTATGCAAAGAATTGTGTGAACTTACCGGTTATACTATGGTTCTCCCGATGAATTCAGGAGCAGAGGCTGTGGAAACAGCACTGAAAGCCGCAAGAAAATGGGGATATAAAGTAAAGGGTGTCTCTGAAGATTCTGCCGAAATTATTGCCTGTACAAATAATTTTTCAGGAAGAACTATTTCCATTATTAGTTTTTCAACTGAAGCTCAATATAAAGATGGCTTCGGACCATTCACTCCAGGATATAAAATTGTTGAATACGGAAATGCAGAATCCTTAGAAAAAGCTATAACTAAAAATACTGTTGCATTCCTTGTAGAGCCCATACAGGGTGAAGGCGGTGTCATCGTTCCTCCTGATGGATATATGAAAAAAGTATCTGAGATATGTAAAAAAAATAATGTACTTTTGATTGCAGATGAAATTCAGTCGGGACTAGGAAGAAGCGGTAAACTTTTTGCTTATGAATATGACGGAGTAAGACCCGATATGGTAACAATCGGAAAAGCATTGTCGGGCGGATGTTATCCTGTATCAGCAGTGCTTTCAGATAAAGCCATTCTCGGTGTGTTCAATCCCGGTGACCACGGTTCCACATTTGGCGGCAATCCACTCGGGGCAGCAATTGCCAGAGAAAGTCTAAAAGTACTGGTCGAGGAAGACCTAATCCGGAAATCGGCTGAGCTTGGTGAATATTTCAGAAACAAATTACGCACTATCAAGACTGACAAGATTAAAGAAATAAGAGGCAAAGGATTATTTATTGGGGTCGAGCTCAAGCCTGAAGCCGGCGGAGCAAGAAAATATTGCGAAGCCCTCAAAAATCTAGGATTACTTTGTAAAGAAACCCACGAAAATGTAATCAGATTTGCTCCTCCTCTTATCATAACAAAGGACGAAATTGACTGGGCTTGTGAACAGGCAAAAAAAGTGCTGAGTAATTAAAGTTTATAATGACCCTGTTTTAAGGTTCATAAAATTATTTTTATGAACCTTTTTTATTTGAAATCCGTATATAAAAATAAAAGGTTTATAAATTTAATTTTTATAATTATGAAAACATTAAAATATTCACTGTTTCTTCTTATTTCCGTTTTATTCGTAACGGCATCTTTCGCACAAACACTATTAAAAGAACAAACGGTTCAAACTAATTTCGGAAAAAATTTAAAGGTCAGTGTTCCTGCCGGTGATGTAAAAATCACAACCTGGAGCAAGGAAGAGGTTTATGTGAAAATCACAGGAAATGATGAAGCAAAAAACAAATATGATTTTACTATCAATTCAAATTCCGGGGATGTGGAGGTGAAAGCCGAACCGAAAAATAAAGACAATGCAAAAAATATTTCTTTGAACGTAGAGGTATCTGTTCCGGACAAATTTAACACCATCGTTAGTACTGCTGGTGGTGACATAAAAATAGAAAACAGCCTCACGGGTGACGTTAAATTTAATACCGCCGGTGGAGATATTTCAGTAAGTTCAGTTTCCGGAAAATGTGTACTTAATACAGCGGGCGGAGATGTGTCGGTTCAGAATTTCAGCGGGGATATAAAAGTAAATACCGCAGGAGGGGATATTAATCTGAATGGCTCTGATGGAATTATAAAAGTAAATACTGCCGGGGGAAAAATTGAATTGAAGTACTCGGGTGAAAACAAAGGAACTGAAATTAATACACTTGGTGGAGATATTGATTTAACAATTCCATCCGGATTTACGGCTGACTGCAAACTAACAACAATGAGCGGAGATATTAAATCCGATATCGCAATTGAGGGAAGTAAAGATAAAAAGAAAACCGAAGGAATGCACAGCGTTAAAGGCAAGATGAATGGCGGAGGTAATTCATTGAAATGCACGACCATGGGCGGTAATATTAATATTCATACTTTATAATATAAAAAGTTAAATCGTTTCGTCACGCATCAGGAGATGCGTAACGAGATTGGAAAATCGTTTAACTTTGTAAAATATTTTTAGTTATTTTTTAAAAATAAAATAACGATTTATTAAAAAAGGGATTTATTGTAAAAAATAAATCCCTTAATATTTTGCAAAAGGTATTTTAAAATAATTTGATTACATAAAACATCTGAATATATTCTACGAAGATTGATTCGATCTGACAGCAAAATAATATTAGCTCTGGCGATACCCGCAGTCCTGCAGACCCTTGTGCGGTCGTCATTTATAATTATCGATGCCTACTGGGTGGGCAAACTCGGAAGCATTCAGCTTGCAGCGCTGACAGTAGCGACATTTCTTGTCTGGGGAGCAATGGCTCTCGGGGAGATGGTTTCCACCGGAGCAAATTCCCTGATTGCACAATCGACAGGTGCTCAGAATAAAGAGCTTTCAAAAGAAATTGCAACTGTCAATATCGTTAACACTTTTTTTCATTCGCTGATACTCGGACTTTTGATGATTCCACTTTTGCCTCTGCTTTATCATATCATAAATTTAAATCCCGAACAATCACAGCTTGCAAACAGTTACCTGGTTCCGTTTCTTTCCGGACTTCCCTGTGTAACTCTTCTTGCGACAATAACGGCGATTTTCCGCGGCTACGGTGATACCAAAACACCCTTTTATCTTTTGTTATTTGCATTAGGAGTAAATTTGATTATAACTCCGCTTTTGATTTTTGGAATAACCGGAATTCCCGGTTTAGGAATACAGGGAGCGGCATATGCGGCTTTGATATCATACCTGATTGCTGCTATTATCGGTTATGTTATTCTTATAAAACGTAACCTTACAAATTCAATTTTTAAATATAAATTTAAGAAAGATATTTCGTTTGAGACATTAAAAATTGGTCTGCCAATTTCTCTGAATGGTGTTGCATTCTCAATGATATATGTCTTTGTATCAAGATTCATTGCGGACTATGGAACAACGGGTCTTGCGGCTGTGGGAATAAGCCACCGCTCGGAATCCATCGCTTACCAGATTACAATGGGGTTTTCACTGGCTGCGACCATACTTGTCGGACAAAATATCGGTGCCGGTAAGGCTGACAGGGCCGAAAGACTTGCCTGGAAAACTTTTGGAATTACATCAATAGTAATACTGATATATACTGTTCTTCTTTTTTCGTTCTCGTCATTAATTGCTTCTTTCTTTACTGATGATGTAAATGTAATAAGTGCAGCGTCTGATTTTAATAAAATCACAGCTGTAATTTTAATTTTCTCAGCGGCTGAAGTTGTATTCAGCGGAGCATTTTCGGGAGCGGGTGATACACTTCCTCCTGCATTGGTCGGCTTGCCTGTGAATTTGTTGAGAATTCCTCTTGCCGCATTACTATCACCCATACTGGGATTAAACGGAATCTGGATAGCAATTTGCTCGACTGTATTTCTGAAAGGAATAATTTTAACTATCTGGTTCCGCAAAGGAAAATGGAAATTGAAGAAATCAAAAATCATTAAACCCAAACCAAATATTCTCGGACTAACGGAAGTAGAATGAGTTACAAGGCGAAAGGCGAAAGGATAAAGGCAAAAGGAGAAGGCAAAAGTACAATGTAAGAGGAAGAAAAGTAGAAGGGCTGAAAAGTAGAAGGGTTGAAAAGTTGAAGGGTAGAATTGTAAAACGTAAAAAGTAAAACGACAACGTAAAAGCTGGATGACAATTTTCACACTTTCCCTGAAAAGAGTAACAAGAAGAAAGAACAAAAAATATAGAGATTCCCCTCGTCAGAGAGGAATCTCTAATTTTTAATTTATTTTATCAACCCTAACCTCTTGTACCAAAAGGCACAAAACGGGAAGGGTTTTTCATTATCTATTTTGTTTTTGTTACTTTTTTTGAATTTGTACGGTCAAGTCGTAAATCATACGTGCCCTTTGTATTACCCTTATTATCTTTTTCCTGTTTGATTCCTTTTTCCGGCATTAATAAAAGAACAGGTTTTGCTACCGCAAGGTTCCTGTTGTTCCAGGCAATTGACCTGTCAAGTGCGTCAACACTGCCATCTCCGTCTAAAATCTGTTGCATAAATTCCGACCAGATTCCTGTCATTCCAGCATAGCTGACCTGTCAAGTGCGTCAACTACTGCCATCCTGATCTGCATCACCGCTGATTATGCACCATTTTGTTCCGACAAGTATGCATATTACTTCCATACGCCTGCGTTGCCCCTGATGTAAAGTCGTATGTTAATGTCGAGCCTGTAAATGTCTGCGGTGTTGCACTCCAGGTTTCCAGTCCGTTATTAGATTTGATAACAATATAATACGGAGTTCCGTTTACTGCTGTAGTGTAAACAGGATTGCCAACGCCTGATGTACTTAAAGTAACAACTTGGGATTCAACTAATGCATAAGGTGTTGTTGCAGCGTGCAATTCAACTGTAACGTCTTTAGTATAATTCATTGTTGCTCCATTGCAGTATCCTGATAACATCGCTGTAAGACCAAGTGAAAGAGCTGTAGAGTATTCGTCTGCACCTATATCAGGTGTGGTTAAACTTCTTACATCACCGTCAATATCGTTTAATGCTGTTGCTATATAAGTACCTGCATTGCTCACAGGAGAAACGCCTGAAGTTTGAATATGTAAGTTGGTAGCACTTATAAACAACGGGTCTCCGGTGACACTATTGGCATCCTTACCTGATGCTGTTTGCCATGCGGATAATGTTGCCTGAGGTGTGGCGTTCCAAAATCCGAGTGAACCTCCGGTTCCATCTGCATAATAACCATTGTAATTCATATTAATTGTTCCGGAAGTTCCGGATGTATTTACGAAAATACCATAATTAGCAGTTCCACCTGACCTGTTATTATAACCGACATTATTAAAGAATTCCTGATTAGTAACATCCCTCTTGGCGAAACAATATGAATTTCCTGTTGTTGCGGTTCCGTTAATTCTAACAGAATTATAATATATATACCATGTATTTAAAGAGAAGCCGAAATCATCTATTCCATAAATGGTCGCTCCATTCATCGGGAATGCAGAGCCGAGACTAATTGAGTTATTTCTGACGATTGCATCCCGTGCACCTGTAGCTCCGAACAAATAAATACCTTTAATTGCACCGGCAGCGTTTGCATTAGCAAGGTCGTGTATATTATTTTGTTCAATTATCATTCCCGTATTAACACCGGTTAAATAAATACCATAATTAGTAGAGCTTGAAGCATCTACCGGCGTGGTTGTTGTATAAATATTATTCTTTTGAATTAAATTATTATTGGCATTTGCTGTAATATAAACACCGTTTCCTCCGTTCGAATTACCATAATCGTGTATGTCATTATTTTTAACCGTATTACCGTTTGCTGTAACAGTATTACCCCAAATAATAACACCCTTTTCAGGCCTTGAAGTTCCGACATCATAAATTTCACAATTATCAACTGTATGGTTGTTAGAGCCGGTTCCTGAAGTGCCGCCTTCGATTTGTACAACTCCGGTACTGGATTGAGTACTTCCGCAGTTAACTTTGCAATTCTTTAATGTATTGCCTGAAGAATTAGCTCCGAAATAAACAGTCCAGCCAAAAAGTCCAGTGCTTGAAATAGTTAAATCCCGTGTAGTTCCGCTTATAGCACCATCAATAGTAACATTATTACCTGCAAGATACATCAATACATCCGTTGAGGGAACAGTACTTGAACTAATTACAGTATTTGGTAAAGTAGGTTTCATGGTTACATTAAATGAACCCGGATTTATAACATAAATCGGGAAAGTTTCACCTGTTCCGACATTATAGGCATTATCTACTAAAGTGAAAATAACGTTACCCGAAGTTCCTCTTTCATATAAATCTGCCATAGCTGCGGTTATAGTACTATAAATACCATTCGGTGCGTCACCTTTACCATTTGTAGAGATATAATTCTCACCGGTATACGGATGGTCATTTTCATATAATACAGTATATTCTTCGGTTATATCTATATAATTTTTCTTTTCTGATTTTGAATCTTCATTATATTTATTATGAATCCTTTTCGTTGGTGTCATAAGAGAATTCTGTTCAACTTTTGTACCTTTCGATTCATTATTTGAAGATACTTTGTCATCAACCTGATTTACAATAGCAGGTGCTTCAACTTTTACAGTTCTTGTCAAAGTTTTTCCATACAGATTTTTACCTATAGCTCTATTGAAAAGATTTAAGCCGATAGTGTAAGTTCCTGTCAAAGGTGTACCGACAATTTTATAATCATATGGAGTTGTTGGAGGAGTTGTAACAGTATTAACGTCAGTTGCAACTAATCCGGCAGAAGGAACAGAGCCAATGTTAATCGGAGCGGCAATATCCTGAGCGATTACATAGTAATAAACAAAATCACCAAGAATTACACCACCGAAATCTGAATATACTATTGTAAAGTTCCAGGTGCCATTTGTTCCTGAACCCGTTTGTAAAACGCCTGCCCTTGAAAACCAGGTACCGCCAATTCCTTTTTTATAATAAATCCTCGGAACTAATGAACCTGTAGTTGTGGTTCCGGAATAATCTGTTACGGTAGCCGTCAAAGTTCTATCCGTAGTAGAACTTGTATTCGAAAATGCTGTATAAGTTATTGCAGGAGGAGCGGCATCAAGTCCAACCTCATAAGCACCGATAGTCGGAGGCGTACCCCTTGTAACTCCAAGGTAGTCTGTCGTAATTCCGCCGATTGCAGTACCTGCTCCTAACAATGTGCTGCCAAGTTGTAAACGTAAATCAGTGTTGGAAGTAAACGGAGGATTTGCTGATTGCGAGTTAACATCCTGGGCTGTTGCCGTTTGCCATGCTGCAAGTGTTGTTTGATCTGCACTAAGAAAACCAAGAACTCCCTGTGCACCTGATACAAAATAATCATTATAATTAATTTGTGAGAAAGCACTGTTTGCCACGCCTGAATATATGCTGTATGACTTTGGAAAATTTGTTGCCGCAGTTTGAGTGTTAACAAATATATTATCTCTTATATTCAATGTTGAACCACCTCCGATATAAATTGCTGAAGATATCGACGTTGGTTTCGTAGTGGTTACAGCATCTCTGTCACCATACATATTGATGGAATTGAAGTACAAATTTATACCGCTTCCTGAAATAATATAAAATCCATAACATCCGAATGTATTTCCGGCGGTTCCATTATTTATAACGCTATGAATTACATTATTACTAAAAGTATTATTAGAGCCTGTTCCGGTAACAATTTGGAATGCTGAAGCTCTATTGGTTCCGTTATTAATAATGTCCTTAATCAAATTTGCATTAAATGTTGAATTCGAAACACCTGTGCCAACATAAAAAGCATCAAAACTTGATGTTTGCGTTATATTAAAAATCGTGTTATTGCTGTAGCTTGAACTTACAGCATCTGTTAAATAAATACCTGCAAATTTTATTTCACTACCGGCTGTTGTACTACCAATTAAATTATTATTAATATTTAAATTATCAACAGTCGCTGATGAAGAGCCATTAATATTGATTCCATAATAAGCTTTTGTTATGGAGTTATTTTGAATTGTATTAAAGTCATTATCGGCACCATTTGAAGGTATTGTCGAACCACCACTAAATACATTATAAATACCTGATGTATTAGCGCCTCCGTTTAAAATACAATTCTTGATTGTATTATTAGTTGCACCTGCACCTATTCCTTTTGATGCAAGCCACATTACTGCCGAACCTGAAGTTGTTGCAGTATTTGTAACAGACATATCCTTTGAGGTTCCGCTTACAGCATTTGAACCGTCAAAGATAATATAATCTGCACCGTTTAATTTAAACACTGATGTAGCACTGCTGCCTGAAACAAATGTAGTTACACCCGTATTCGGTTTAAATGTAACAGTGTTTGAAGCTGTTGGTAAATTAGCGTTTGTAATATCTATAGTAATAGGTAAAGTTTCTGTAGTATAACCGGCAACATCATTTAATAAGAATCTGACCGGTCCGCTAACCCCTCTGAGATTAAGGTCTGCTACTGCGGCTGTTATTGTCGCATAAATTCCGTTTACATTTTCCGGGTAGTTAAAATTCGGATTTTCCGATTTTTTAACATAAAGGTCCCCTGTATATGTCTTTCCATTTTCCGTAGGAACCCAGCTAATTTCATCGACTTCAATTTGCTTTGTTCCTATAATTTTATTAGTAAATTCTTTCGTTTTTGTTTCTTCTTCATACACAGGAATTTCTTTCATTACTTTCTTTGTAACTTTTTCAAAAGTTATATTTTTTCCGGTTATTTTGTTAAACATAGTTGAACCTACAGTATAATCACCGGAAAGCGGCTGGTCAACTATTAAATATGTACTTGGTGTTGACGTAGGTGTGGTTACATTCGGAGGATTTGCCGTATAACCCGTTCCGCCTGCCGGAAAACCGTTTACATTCGGTGTGCCGACCACATCCTGTGCAACGACGAAATAACTTACAACATCATTTACTACAACGCCTGCTCCGAATGTAAAGGAATAAGTATTTCCGCTAACAAATACACCCTGTACGCCTGAGTAAGCACCTGCATTAATTTTCCAATACAACACGGGCAAACCAATACCTGCTGTCGGAACACCACTTGCATCTGTAATCGTTGTTGACAATGTTCTTCCGAGTAATGAATTTGTATTAGCAAGAGGAGTATAAGAAATTACAGGCCCGGTTAAATCTATCCCTACACCTGCAAATTCATCAGCACCGATGTCCGGGGTTGTCGCATTTCTCACATCACCATCATAATCATCAGTAAATCCCGAAATTGACTGACCACTACTTTCGATTTGAGTAGGAGTCACAGTGTTGATATGAAGGAAGCCGAGATTTGAACCTACGGTGGAAGTAAATGTCGGATTTTCTCCAAATGAAGCCTGGTCTCTATTTACTAAAAACCCTTTAAATCCTGCAACTGTATTGTATGGATTTGTTATTGATAGTTGTTCCTTCGACATAAGTCAAATGATTATTTGTTCCGGCAGTTGGGTTGCACCAGAAATCATTATTGTTTGATGTTGTTGCATAATTTGCGGGCACTACTGCCGTTGTGCCTGTTGATCTTCTCAAAGTAGCAGAAACACCATTTGCGGCAAGATTTGAGCCATCCTGTGCCGGTGTCGAAAGATTCACAAGAACATTATTTCTAAGATTGAAAAGGGTAGAAGTGCTTGCAAAATTAATGCAGGAAGTCCCGAAGGTTGTTACGGAACTGCTTGTTGCATTTAAATATATACTGTTATAATAAATATTAAATGTTGTTGTTCCTGTCGCATTAATTCCATTAATTGCATTTAATCCCGTTGCGGCTGTTGCTCTTAAGTCGCCGATAAGATTGTTGTAAACAGTTAATGTAGTGCCTGATGTAATGTTCATTCCATTTATTAAATTACCTGCCTGATTTCCTGATAAATCATATATTTTATTCTTAAAAATATTTGTCGTGGCTCCCGTTGAAACGAGCCCTGAAACAGTTGAAGATAAACCTGTTGTGCTTAACGTATTAATAATATTTCCGGTAATATTGACGACTGTTGCAGGTGAACCGGAACTCAAGCCTATGACGGTTCCTCCCGTACCGGTCGATATTAGATTATTAATAGTATTCGAACTGATAGTTACCGAGGTCGCGGCTCCGGAAGAACCTATAACTAATCCCGAAATTGCTCCCTGGCCTGTGATATTTGTAATTATATTGTTTGAAACTGAAGTAACACCTCCGTTAAAGTTAACAGACATTCCCGTAACTGCATTTGTTCCACAAGCCCAATTATTAAAAGTGTTTCCTGTTACTGTTTTTGTTGGTGTACCTCCGTCGGTTTCGCTCCAGCCGCTCATAGTGGTTGCGCCCGTCAGAGTGATATTCGAAAAATTATTGCTGTTATTGTTGATAACTACCCCTGTAGTAGATGATGCATTCGACGTAAACAGAGTTACCGTACCGCCGGCTCCTGTTTTGTTGAATGCAGTGACAATAGAATTACTATTTATATCCTGAGTACCACCGGCAGGCACTGTTACACTATTTGAAATAAATGTAACACTTCCTGTTGTATTTACGGTCATATTCGTAAATGTGTTGCTGCTGATACTCTGAGTCAAATGCGTACTTCCGTTAAAAATAAATATAATTGTACCCGAAGCTGCTACAGTATGTCCGAAAGTATTAAAATTATTATTGTTGATATTCATAACGGATGTAGTCGATGCAGAGCCGCTAAGGTAGTTAATTCCGTTGATTGCTCCCGCAACAACTGCGCTTTGTAATGAGATAATATTATTGTTGATATTATTGGTAAATGTTCCTGTCGGGGTAACACTAAATGCCGGAATTTGAATTCCGTTTAATGTACCTGCTGTAGTTCCCCCTACAGAACTCGTAACAGTATTAAAAGATATATTAAAATTGTTGGTGTTACGGACTAAAATACCATTCACCGTTCCGGATACATTTGCGTAAGCAGAAAATGTTCCTGTAGTTCCGAAATCCGTGAGAGTGTTGGCACTCGGAAATGAACCTCCGATGGTCGCTACGTTATTCATATCCGCTGCTGCAGTTGGTCCTACCACAACTATACCCATATTCACATTCGAAATTGAGTTTCCTGTGATTGATAAATTATGATTTCCGCCTAAAGCACCCGTTGCAGTAGCAGAGGTGGTTACAGCGGTTGCGGAGTGAGTTGAGTTACTGTAGATGCCAAATGTATTTTGATAAGTACGGTTTAAAGTTACAGTATTATTACTGATGGTAATATTCTGACAGCCATCCGTAGTAGTAGTATAAAATAATGCTACTCCAAACTCCGTCATATTGTTTGTTGCGGCTGCGGTAACTGTATTAGCCGCATTTTCCAGCATCGTGAAACCTGTTATCGTAACGTAATCAGTTCCGATAATTTTGAAAATTGCATCGTTCAGTGCACCTATCGTAAGAGCCGCCGATGCAGTTATCGTATTTCCGTTACCCTGTACGGTAATCGGATTTCCGGATGCTCCGGTTAAAGTTGTAATTGCATATCCGCCTGCAGGAGCAGTTTGCGGATTACCTGAAATTAAATTCAACGTTACACCGCCTGCACCGACCCCTTGTGTGTTAAGGTCTGTGATAGCGGCATTTAAATCCGCATAGTCTCCGGGAATGTTTTTTGTTCCCGTCAGCTGTGCACTTGCACTGCCTGCCATTAAAATGGTAAAAAGCGCAAAAGTGAAAAGAATTGAAAATAATTTTTTCATGATTTGTTCCTTTTTGTTGGTTTATGATTTGTTTATTTAGTATAAATATTTTTTATATTTTAAAAAATTTTACTTTTCTTAAAAACCGTAGAAGATCACGAACTGCAGTTACGCTTGATTCTGCAAAAATATATAAACAACTATCGTTATACTAAGCGCGTGTTTACTTATGGGTATGAGTCATCGAAAGTGTAAAAAACATCATTTTTTTATATTCGATTTATTTGCGTAATTTTTTTATTAGAATTTTTACTATTATCCAATTATCCTTTTTCCAGACATCCTTTTTCCTAACAAATTTATTTCTAAAAAGATTCACTGATTTGAAATAATTAATAATTAGTCCTCCCAGGAGGATCTTCGCTTCGCTGCGATAATTAATAATTTTAAAAAAAGTAAAAGGTAAGAAGCATACTTTTCAATGAGTAATGATTAATGAATAATGATTAATGGGGAACGAATCAATGAACAATCAGGAAAGGGGATGAGGAATGGGGAATGAGGAATGAAATGTGTAACTAGGAAAAAAACATAGAGATTCCCCTCGTCGGAGAGGAATCTCTAATTATTAACTTTTTAAATTATTAATTATTAATTATTAATTATTAATTATTTTGTTACTTTTTTTGCATTTGAACCGTCAAGCCTTCAAATCAAATGATTTTCCTTTTGTGTTTCCTTTAACCGGACTTAAAACAAGAACAGGTTTCGCTACCGCAAGGTTCCTGTTGTTCCAGCATATTGACCTGTCAAGTGCGTCAACTGTGCCATCTCCGTTGAAATCTGTTGCATAAACTCCGACCAGATTCCTGTCATTCCAGCATAGTGACCTGTCTAGTGCGTCAATCACTGTTCCGTCCTGGTCAGCATCTCCGCTGATTATGCACCATTTTGTGCCGACGAGTAGCATATTACTTCCAAACGCCTGCGTTGCGCAGTCTGTAAAGTCGTAAGTTAAGGTTGAGCCGGTGAATGTTTGCGGTGTTGCACTCCAGGTTTCCAGTCCGTTATCTGTCCTGATAACAATATAATACGGAGTTCCGTTCGCTGCTATTGTGAATAAAGGATTGGCTGTGCCTGATGTACTTAAAGTAACAACCTTGGATTCAACTAATGCATATGGTGTTGTTGCAGCATGCAATTCAACCGTAACGCTTTTAGTGAAGTTCATAGTGGTTCCATTGCAATATCCTGATAACATTGCTGTAAGATTAAACGAAAGAGCACTGGCACTGAAATTACCGGCATCGGCTCCGATATCCGTCGGAGATAGTGACGCTCTTGTTTGCCCGTCAAAATCATCTGTAACCTGAGAGAGAGCAAACCCGGCGCTTTCTATAGGAGTTGGATAAGCGACGTGTAAATCAACCGCGAAGAATTTCCCGTTGGATTAACGAAATTCGGATTGCTGCTAATTGAATTAATATCAAGTGCGGTTCCTCCGGTCCAGACGGATAAAGACGAATAATCAGTAGCATTTCCCCCTGTTCCCGCTTCACCAAACATTCCACCTGTTCCGTTCGCAAGAATATCATTATAGTTAGAAACAATATTAGCAATAGTATCTAACACAATTCCATAATTTAATGCTGTACCGCTTGCATTCGAGCGGGCATTAAAAATGATATTATCAATTAATGTATCCTGAGCGGTAACTGAAGCTGAGAGACTTCTGTAAAATCCATACGTAAAGGAATTGTTTACGACACCTGTACCACCTATATATATAGAATTAAAATAAAAACCGGTATAAGCTGTAGATGCTTTATAGATACCTAAAATTAATGTTGAGGTTGTTATTGAAGCACCTGAGGCGTCGTATCCTAATCGAATCATATTATTATAAATCATACCTGTACCTGTATTCGGGAAGAAGATACCAATTTGCCAGGCTGTATTTGAAACTGTTGAGAAACTATGTATAAAGTTTCTTGAAATTACAGTTTGCCCCGTTACAGCAGGAGGAGTGGCAAAATACATACCTGTTACAGCACTCCTGCAACGAGTAGAATTAGTATTTATCAAATTATAAATTGTATTTCCGGATACAACAGAGCCGGCATTGATTGAAGCAGTTAAAATAAGCCCGACAACTGAGGCGACATTATTAATATGCACGTTAGGACGTTAGAAGTAAGAGTATGAATAGTATTCCCTGTAGCTGTCAAACTACCGCCTGTGTGAGAGACCCTGCAGATACATTCCGTTTAACGATGGAACCGCTGATGTACTATTAACGGTGATGTTCCTTATTGTATTGTTGTTAATTTGCTGGTTTAATGACGTGCAAGAGACATTAATCCGTAAATGTTAGCGCCAGTATTTTGAACAACACTATTTGCAACTGTTCCGCCTATGATATTATTGCTATAGTATGTATATACAGCAGGATGCTACTTGTGTATAAACCATTCTAAAAATTACCGCTCCGGTACTCGAAGTAGAAAAAGTAATTCCTCCAATATTATTTCCTGAAATAACAATATTGCTCGAGGATGGCTCCGTCGCCGTAACAACCCATAAAATGTTGAAGCTATAGAAGTGCCGCAATTAGTGTAAGTGATATTTCCAGTGGCTGACTGAGAACCGAATGTGTTTCCGGTTATGTTAGCACTGCCGCCCCCATGAATTAATAAAGCGGGAGTTGAAGCGGTTGCCGAAGTCATTGAAATGTTTGCGATTGTATTTCCTGAAATAGTAGAAGCAGTACCTACTCCTGTTGCAAAATATATTCCCCTGAAAGTAGGTAAGGCTGTTGTTGCTGTTGAAGTCAAAATCGTTTGAGAACCGCCGCAATTTGGAGCCGTTCCTCCGATGTAATTATTAGTTATAGTATAATTAAATCCTGGTTGTGTTATTAACATATATGAATGCTTTTGTTGTTGCAGTAGTAACTGCATCAAAATTCCTTGGTGCAGTTTGATAAAAACTGTTTCCGGAAATCGTCCATGCCGAACTTCCTGTATGAAAGCAATATTGCGGCTGTCGCAGCAAATTGGAGCCGTGTAAAACCAATTTAATAAATTGGAATTTGAAACAGCTGTTATTAATATTCGGAAAACCCGCTGTTCCTAAGGAATAGAATTAAACTTGGCGGAGTAGTTGCACCGTCCTGAATTGTGCAATTATCTATAGCTATTATTGCTGTTACCTGCCGACGGTTGCGTAGAAATACAGAATTACACCGTATGATTCGGTGGAATTGTAAACACCTTTAACGGTACAATATTGAATCGAGTTAAACTGAGCATCATTGATGAATGTAAAAGCTGTTCCTGTGAGTGCAAGTGTTTTCGATTGTCAGCTGGCTTGTTGTACCAAGACCTCCGGGGCGTCCGTCAAAATTAATGTACTTGCCGCCGTTCATGTAAATTGTCTGGGTAACAGAAGCGCTGGTTATAGATAAACCTGTTGCACCTGTTTGAGGTCTTATTGTAATAAAGTTTGATACTGTCGTCGGAAGTGTCGTTCCGAATGTTAATGGAAAAGTTTCAACCAAACTGACATAAGTCGGCTGTAATTCGAGCCACACAGGACCCGAAAGTCCGTTATTAACTATGTCCGTAAGCGCCAGAGTAATGGAGGCATAAGTTCCGGTAGGTCCAACCGGTATCACACCTGCCACTAATACTCCTCTGCTGTAAAGAGGGTTGACATAATTTGTTCCCGGTGATACCTGTTCGGTGTTATTGTTGTTACCAGCATCGTTGGTTCCGGTCTCTATATCTTCCTTAGAAACCGGTGAAACAGTAGTTGCATTGATTTCCTTGTTTGTTTTCATTGCCTGAGAGAAAGCCGTCTGGGCAATAAATCCGGAAATCAAAAGCAGAATAAATAAATAAGTTAAATTTTTCATTTTATTCATATGTTTAATTAAGTATTGGATTTAAAAAATTTGTTTTTCAGAAAAACCATTTCTGCGTTGTTAAAATAAAAATAATGGAAATCCTATGGAAGTTTGAATTGGGATTTCTTGCCTCGAAGAGTAGGAATTACTCATATTTTCAATTTTATAAATTTAAAAAAATTGTTAATTGAAATTCTTTTTGTTCTGTCTTGTTCAGACAGAAGTAACATGAAAATAATTTTATCTGAGTATTCAAATATAACGCACATGGAATATACAAGGTTTTTTTTCTTTTGTCAAATTAGTAATTAGGAATCAATAATTAGTAATTAGTAACTGAAGTTACGAGAAATAGGATTTACATCTAATTTCCAATTTAAAGTTTTTGGAATAATACAATTAATTAAGACCAATCTTACTTTATATATAGTAGTTATATTTTTCTTTATTCTAAAATCTTCCAGCTGACAAAAAGCTAACAAAACAAAATAAATATGATTAAACTGAGCAATAATTTTTCTCAAAAGGTTAATCCTTCAAGTCTTAACTCAGATTTTAAAATTTTAAAAAATTCTTCAATTATCTGACGTTTTCTATATAATTTTTTCAATGGAAGGGAATCAAGCGCTGTATCACTAGATGCCCAAAAACAATCTTTATCTTTTACAACTACTACTTTCAGTCCTTGTGCAAGTTTACCAATTTCTTTGCCATACCTATACTTAAAATAATCTTTTACTTG
>CAWDWP010000010.1:0-108961 GCA_963806045.1 uncultured Ignavibacteria bacterium
AAAAAAAATGGACCTCAAACCTATAATAAATACAAATGGTCATCTTCTTACAAAAGAATTACTGTCTGAACTTAAAAAAGCAGGTGTCTTTGGATTCACTTTACACGTTGATAGCAAACAGGGAAGACCGGGGTGGAAAGATGCAAATGAAATTCAATTGAATGAACTTCGCTATCAGTATGCAAAAATGATTCATGATGCAGGTAATATCTCGTGTTCATTTAATTCAACAGTTTATAGTGACACATTGCAATACACCCCCGCTCTCATAAAATGGGCTCAGGAAAATATCGATATTGTTCAGGTGATTGTGTTTATTCTTTACAGGGCTGCTACTACCAATAAAGCAGATTATTATATCGGACCTGTAAAAGTTAAAGTAGATGAACTTGTCTACAATAAAAAAGCTGATGTGCAGGATGATATTATAGCCGATGAAGTGATCGAACTTATCAGGAAAGAACTGCCGGATTTCAATCCGTGTGCTTATCTGAACGGTTCTCAGGACCCGTCATCATTCAAATGGCTGTTGACAGGGAGAATTGCAAGCAAAAAGCAATCTTTCGGCTATATGGGTGCTAAGGCAATGGAAATTGTACAGGCTTTCTATCATATGTGGAATAATAAATATTTAGCATACTCTGAACCCTCAGCGGCAAGAAAAGGAAAATCCCTTCTCTTACTAAGTATGTTTGATAAAAGTGTCAGGAAAGCATTCTGGAAATTTTATAAGAATCCTTTTAGAATTTTTACGCGTTTATATTATCAGACGGCAATGGTAATTCAGCCTGTCGATGTACTCGATGACGGCAGGCAGAATATGTGCGACGGATGTCCCGATATGACGGTATGGAACGGAAAGCTTGTCTGGTCTTGCAGGATGGAAGAACAGTTGAGATATGGATTCAATATGCAGACTTTTCCGAAGGATATCACGGAGCAGTTTAATAAATTCTATAATAAAAATTAGTTTTAATGCTGGTCAGCGGAAAACATTACAGAACCATCTGGCTTGAAAATGATGGCGAGCCGGTTGTGAAAACAATTAACCAGCTTTTGCTTCCTCATAAGTTCGAAATATCTGAACTGAGAACTTCAGATGATGTCATTACCTGCTATTAAATCAATGCTCCTGAGAGGAGCGCCGCTTATTGGTGTTGCCGCCGCTTACGGAATATATCTTGCTTGTGTTGAATCAGCAAAATCATCTGATATTAAAGAGTTTGATAAAAATGTAATTGCTAAATCTGAATTGATTAAATCTTCCCGTCCAACTGCCGTTAATCTTTTTAATGCAGTGAAAAAATCATTAGATAGGATTAGTAAAGAAAATTCAATATCTGCAAAAATTGAAGCCGCACGGGTTTATGCTGAAGAACTTGCCGAAAAAGAAATATCATACTGTGAGAAAATAGGGGAGTTTGGTCTGGAGATAATTAAGAAATTTAAGCAGTAAGAAACAAAATAAAGTTTTAAATATTCTTACTCATTGCAATGCGGGCTGGCTTGCCTGTATTGATTACGGAACTGCAACGGCACCTATTTATCTTGCAAAAAAACACGGGCTCGATATTCACGTCTGGGTCGAAGAAACCCGCCCGCGGAACCAGGGAGCGAATCTCACAGCATGGGAACTTGGTGAAAATAATATACCTCATACCATTATTACAGATAATGCAGGCGGTTACGTGATGCAAAAAGGACTCGTTGATTTAGTGTTGGTCGGTTCGGACAGGACAACACTAAGAGGGGATGTTTGCAATAAAATCGGAACTTACAAAACTGCTCTTGCCGCTAAGGATAATAATATTCCGTTTTATGCAGCGCTTCCTGTTAACATCATTTGATTTCAAAATGAAAGATGGTCTGAAAGAAATTCCAATCGAGGAAAGAAATCCTGATGAAGTAAAATATATCTCAGGGAAATTCAAAGATGAAATTATTGAAGTGCTGATTGCTCCCGAAAATAGTCCCGCTAAAAACTATGGCTTCGATATCACTCCTTCAAGATTAGTCACCGGTCTTATCACCGACAAAGGCATAATCGCTCCGAAAGAAAATGAAATTAAAAAATTAATGGTGATTAGATTAATCTTTTTCCCCCCTTTAATAAAGTCTCTGAGCCTCCTTGGAGGTGGGGGTTGGGGGGGTTGAGAAAATAATTTGAATTTTCACACTCCGAAAAAAATGGAAATCAAATATTAATTAGTGGATTGATGAATCTTTTTCCCCCCTTTAACAAAGGGGGGTTGGGGGGTTTTGAACATATAATTAGAATTTTCAAACCCCGAACGAAAACCCGTTCGCAATACTAATAAATTCCGTTCCGTTAAATTCAAATAAATCCAATCCCGAACCTTCATAATAACCCGATTCAGTAAGTATCTTATACCTGTTATTATTTTTATCCTCAACAACCCCTATAACCATTGAGTAATAAAAATTATCAACCTGAAGGCTTGACAGCTCCTGCAGTTTACGACCGTCTTCATCATATATGAAAATCGCACTCGTGTACTTTTCAAAATCTGTCCTGATAACATAACTCACAAGATATTGGTCAATTCTTCTTGCCTGCATCCTCATATCATCCACATAAGAACCTTTAAAAACTTTAATTATTGGCTCGGAATCGAAATCATTGCTCTTTTTTTTGCTTTTCGGAATTAAATCTGAAATGATATTCTTGAATTTATCGAAAATAATTTTATCCGTTACACCTGTTGTATCAAGCTTTCCCGTATGTTTATCATTGACTGCAATAAAATAATTCGAATACTCCTGTAAATTATCAATACCATCATTATCAAGAGCAACATAAAAAATATTTCCTCCGCCCGGTACATCATTAAAATCAATTACATAACCCTTTACTCTTTCATAATATGTGTTATCCGGTGCAGATAAATAAAAATAATCTCCGATGTTAATATTCGTAAATTTTTCAAACCCGGTTAGTTTCCTTTCCAAAAAATAAGTTGATTTATCTTCCGAATATAATCCGTTAGCTTTCAATGCATTTGTCAGGAATGAAACATCATCGTCATATACTTTATTAGAATCATTACTCGAATCATTATAATATTTATCTCTGGTATAATGGTCTTCCAGCAGAATTCGTTTTTTTTCTCCGGTTTTGCATATATAATATTTCTCTGATTGTGAAAATGAAAGATTGATTGAACCCGCCAGAAACATAAAACAAAAAATCAGTATTAATCTGTATTTCATAATTAGGTATTTATTTATCGGAAATTTAATTAAAACAATTCTTAAATAATATATTAATTTCAGTTTTTTAACAGAATCTCACTGACTTCCCAATTTATTGAGGGACTTAGTTTAATAGACTTATAAATTCGTTTCAAAAATAAGTTATTTGTTTATTAATATAAAATATTCTAATTTTTACCAAGACTCATTTTGGGGATTTAATTGGGAATAATTAATTAAATGAAAAAAATAATATTAACATTACTCATTATTTCCAGCTTTGGTTGTTCATTGTTTATTTCAGAGAGTTTCTCCCAATCTAGTTGGATATTTCAAAGCTATGCTGATTCGGCTTATTTACCTTCATTGAGGTTCTTAAATGAAAATACTGGTTATATATTGGGATATAAAAGTGGGAGTGGACAACATGGTTTTTTTTATAATACTACAAACGGAGGAATAAATTGGATAACGAAACCATTACCTACTTTTATGAATTTATATTTATATACACTATGTTTTTTGGATGTAAATACAGGTTATGTGACCGGTTATTCCAATAAAATATTTAAAACTAATGATGGGGGAAATAATTGGAGTTATAATTTAGCTCCATATTATTCATTAGGAAATCAAACGTATACTGCGATACAATTTTTTAATGAAAATACAGGCTTTATTGGTGGTAGGTATGGATTCAGGGCTAAAACAACAAACGGTGGAAATAACTGGATTACACTAGACACAGCTTTAGCACAAATAATAGGAATTTACTTTTTTAATGAAAATACTGGATTTATGAGTGATGTTTTTAGTGATGTATATAAAACGACTAATGGTGGAATGAACTGGCAATTTACTTACTTAAAAGATTCGTTAGGTGTTGAATATGCATATATTGATATTAAATTTATTAATCTTAATACCGGCTATTTACTTGGGGCAAATAATGGATATGGTGCACTTTTTCGAACAACAAATTGTGGAAATAATTGGAAAGATATTTTAATATTAGAAAATACTCCATTTAATTCATTGTTCGTTCTTGACAGTTCAACAATATTTATTGGATGTGAAACTAATAAAATATTGAAGTCCACAAACAAAGGAGCAACTTGGTCTGTTCAATATTTATCAAATGCGACACCATATGTCTCAGTATTTTTTTTGAATACTAATATCGGATATGCTTGTGCTTATAATCATATTTTGAAAACCACTAATGGAGGAAATGTATTTATAAGAAATGTTTCTTCTGAATATCCAAATCATTTTATATTATATCAAAATTATCCAAATCCATTCAATCCAACAACAAAAATAAAATTTGATATCCCCGCTAATATAGTAGGACAGACATTCCTGTCTGTCTATGACATCACCGGTCGGGAAATCCAAACACTTGTGAATGAATCACTCCAGCCAGGGAGTTATGAAGTAACTTTTGATGGCAGTAATCTTGCTAGCGGAGTATATTTTTACAGAATTCAGTCCGAAGATTTTGTAAGCGTGAAACGAATGGTTTTGATAAAATAGCGAGAGCGTATATATCTAAATTACTTCTGTTAATAGGAAGTTCCCCATCGGGGGATGGGGAACTAGAAGAAAGTTTATTATCTCAAATTGCTCTCATTTCAATCTTAACTAATTACTCATTAATCATTATTCATTACTCATTATAACGCTTTTCCGTTGAAGCTGATTTTATCTACTTTGGCAAGTGCTTTCTTTACTAATACATCCGGTAATGGGGCGTATTGAAGGTCCTTTGCAAATTTTTCACCATCTGTCAACATCCATTTTAAGAATGCTTTTAAGATTTTTCCTTTTGCTTCATCTCTTTGGTTTTCATAAACTATTAAATAAGTATAGCTTGAAATCGGATATGCACCGGGTCCTGCTGCGTTTGTGATTGACATTGTAAGCCCTTCAGGCATCTTATCAACTGATACTTCAGCGGCTTTTGTAACGCTTTCAAGTGTTGCTTCTACAAATTCACCGTTTGCATTTTTTATCGAAGCATATTTCAATTTATTCTGTAATGCATAAATTAATTCGACATAGCCGATTGAATATTCATTTTGTTTTATCATTCCTGTTACACCTTCATTTCCTTTTGCACTTTGTCCAACCGGGAATTTTACATCTTTTCCTGTTCCGGGACCGTTTTTCCAGTCATCGCTGACTTTGCTGAGGTAATCTGTGAATCCATATGTCGTTCCGCTTCCGTCTGCTCTCGATATGACAGTGATATTTTTATCCGGTAATTTTGCGTCAGAATTGTCTGCAGATATTTTTGCATCATTCCATTTAGTTATTTTTCCGAGTAGAATTGCAACAAGAGTTTCGGGTGATAGTTTGAGCGATTTATCAACGCCGGGTAAATTGTAACATACTACAACAGCTCCTAATACTGTAGGAATCTGCATAACTTTTGAATTATTTTTTGTCTCGGCATTTTTAATTTCTTCATCTTTCATAGGTGCATCTGATGCTCCGAAATCAACTGTGCCTTCCGTTACCTGCTTTATTCCGCCTCCGCTTCCGATTGATTGGTAGTTAATCTTTGCATCTTTATTAATCTTTGAGTATTCATCAAACCATTTTGAATAAATCGGGTAGGGGAACGTTGCACCTGCACCGTTCAACTGAAGATTTGTTGTATTTTTATTATCGCTCTTCCCGCAGGAAAAGAGAAACGCTGAAAGCAAAAGTAATACAATATATTTTTTCATCTCGTTTTTATTATATTTTTAAGTTTATTAATGATTAAAAATATGTGATTTAAAAACGAGTTGCGGTTAAATAATTGTTAAGAAAATGTAAAGAAAATTTAATAAAAAATACCCCTTGTTTAAATTAATTTAAACAAGGGATTTTTATTTATAAATGTTTATTGTAAAACTAAATAAGTAACACCAATTTCAGATGATGCTAATTTGGATATGTCCGTATCGAATAATGATTCATGTGTGGAAGCACTGAGATATCCATTGAATACCCCGAGTTTGTGATGCAGGTAAAGATTAAATGTCTTCGTATATACCCGTTGATAAGGTCCGTTTCCTGTCTGACTTTCAAGTGTAAATGGTATTCTGTGGAATCCGAATGTATTTCTTGCCCAGTGCCAGGCTACATAATCAATCGGTGATTCCTGTGAAATAGTATATACTTTGATTTTTACGCTTGAGCCTATGTTCACTACCGGTATTCCATTACCTCCGAAATATCTTGTAGTAAATACATTCTGCGTAAAATCCGGACCGGTAAATGTATAGTTGGGTGTACCTGCTCCGTTTATATAAACTTCTACTTTCGTTACAGATACTTTTTCATTCCCAATCTGGGGTTGAGTTGTTCCTCCGCTAAGCATAGATATCGTATATACTCTCCAGTTCAGTCTGGGATTATTTGTTGAATTAACCCTTTTGAAAGATACATTTCTGTAAAATACTTCCGTATATGGTTTAGTTATTGTCTGAAGTACTCCACCCGAATACCCGATAATTATATAATTACCTGTAATAGTTCTGGTTATATTGACAACTTTAATGGTATCACCTTGATTAGTAATCCCAAAGTTTAAATTCACATTAGTTACTTTTCTTCCCCATTTGTGAAGTGAATCAATCGGATTCATTGGTTCGCCATCTATGTCTGTTATTGCTCCTCCGTCATCTAAATCTGAAGACTCATATGACATTATATTGTCTTCATCGTTTTGATTCGCGCTGTATCCGTTAGTCACAACTGACTGAAGGTACTGGTCATCTGTCAGCATCACATTTGTGACATTATCCTTATTACATCCGTTTATAAATATTACCGACAAAAATATTATAAGAAAACCGGAAGTGATATATAGCTTTTGAAATATTTTCATTTCTTTTCTCCAGAAAATTTTAGAAATATTATTTTAGTATTAGACAATAAAAACCCTGAAATGGTTTAATCTAAAAGTATCATTATAATTCATTTTTCCATTTTCAGTCTCAAATGTTTATTGTATTTTACATATTATAAAACAAATTAAATTATTATTAATGCCTGTTTTTGAATATAAATGTGAAGATTGCAACAGCATATTTGAAATACTTCATAAGTCATCTAATAATCAGGAAGTTATTCAGTGTCCTGATTGTAAATCTTCAAACTACAAGAAACTTATTTCGGTTTTTTCATCTAAAAGCAGTAATTCAAGTCCTGATTTTGGAGGCTGTGCTGATGGTTCCTGCGGAATGTCTCAGCCCGGCGGCGGATGTGCGAACGGTATGTGCGGATTGAATTAAGAGATTTATTCTGTTAAAGGAATAGACATGTTTTGATTTGTGAATTCTACACATTGAACTAATCTCACCATAATTTTCTTCAATATTTATTCTTTATTTTTTTGAATATTTATCTTGGGAAAAATTATTTATTTTATAATAAACAATAATATAAGAATTTGCCGCTCACCAGGGAGAGATTAAAAAATAAACTTAAAAACGTTAAGTTAGTTGTTTCTGATATCGATGGTACTTTGGTTACATCGGATTATACATTAAGCGATAATGTAATTAATCTGATTAAAAAGCTGGATGAAAAGGGAGTATTATTCAGTATTGCATCACAAAGAGTTCATTCTTCTATAAAATCGATTGCAGAAAAACTGAATATTAAAATTCCTATAATTTCACTCAATGGCTCTTTGATTCAGGATGTATCCGGAGAAACTATACTTTATAAAGGTATTATTAATCCAAAATATACCGAAAAAGCCATTCAGCTTGCAGAGAAATACTTCGTGAAAATTGCATTATCTTATAATGATATCATTGTTTATACCGAACATAATTCTATATTCAGGGATTTCTTCCCGATTCCGGAAGCTGAATATCTTTGTATTGATTCTTATAATGACAAATATTATGACGGAATTTTAAGAATTTATCTTGCAGGAAATGAAAAGAAATTTATATTAAAAATCAAATCCCGTATAAAACCATTTCACAATTATTCTTTAAAGGCTGATTTTTTCCGGTCCCAGTCTCACAGGAGTCTATATAAGCTGGAGATTCATCCGGCAAATGTTTCAAAGAAAAAAGCGATGGGAATCCTTGCAAAACATCTTGGATTAAAAAAAAATGAAATTGTTGTGATTGGAGACTGGTATAATGACGTTGAACTTTTTGAGTTCGGAGCAATAAACGTAACATTGAAAAACGGTATTATGGATTTAAAGAAGCGTGCAGATTATGTATCACCATACTCAAATGACGAAGGGGGAATGGAAGATTTTCTAAATTTACTTTATAATTCAAAAAATTAGTTAATGTATTAAAATTTATGAGAAAAATTATTGAATGTGTCCCGAACATTTCGGAAGGCAGGAATCAGGAAATTATAAATGCTTGTGCTGAAGCAGTGCGAAAAACACCGGGAGCAAAATTTCTCGATGCAGACCCGGGTAAATCAACAAACAGGACAGTGTTCACGTTCGTAGGTGATCCTGAATCAGTGGTGGAAGCTGCATTTAATTTTGCAAAGACAGCATATGAACTGATTGATATGTCAACACATAAAGGCGAACATCCCCGAATGGGAGCAGTTGACGTTGTACCTTTTATTCCTGTTGCAGGTGTTACCATCGAAGAATGCGTGGAGTGTTCGAAGAAATTTGCAAAAAGAGTTGGTGAAGAACTGGGCGTTCCTGTTTACCTGTACGAAGAAGCTTCGACGAATCCTAAAAGAAAGATGCTAAAACAAATCCGCTCAGGTGAATATGAGGGGATTAAAGATAAAATTTATAAACCTGAATGGAAACCGGATTTTGGTCCTCAGGAATTTATCCCGAAATCAGGAGCAACTGTTACAGGAGTAAGATTCTTTCCTGATTGCATATAATGTTAATATTCTTGGTACACGGGAACAGGCACACAGAATCGCACTGAACGTTCGTGAGCAGGGCAGAGGTGACAGCGAACCGGGAACGCTCAAAGCTGTAAAAGGCATAGGGTGGTATGTAGATGAATATAATATGGCTCAGGTTTCAATGAATCTTGATAATTATGTAATCACTCCACCGCATATTGCTTTTGAAGAATGTGTGAAAGAAGCCAAAAACATTAATGTAGCCGCCGCAGGCAGTGAACTTGTGGGACTTGATTCCACTGGAAGCTATGCTTATGGCAGCAGAGTATTACATACAAAAGGAAAACCTCTTTATACTCGATGAAAAGCAAAAGATAAGGCTTGTAATAGAAAGATTAGGACTTTCGTCTATTTCGCAGTTCATACCTGAAAAACGAATCATAGAATATATGTTAGAGAGTGATTCTAATGAACCTCTTGCAGGTATGACAGTTAGAAATTTCGTCGAACTTGTTGGAGCAAGGACTTCAGCACCGGGAGGCGGAAGTGTATCAGCACTTGTTGCATCGCTTGGAGCAGGACTCGGGGCAATGATGGGCTGGATGAGCTATGGAAGTAAAAAGTTTGAGCATCTTGATTCGAAGATGAGGAAATTTATACCTCCTCTCCATTTTGCGATGAAAGAACTTATTTCAATGATTGATGCTGATACTGATGCATTTAATGATTATATGGTCGCGATGCGTCTGCCAAAAAACACTGACGGAGAGAAGAAAATCAGAAATGATAAAATGCAGGAAGGTTTGAAAAAAGCAATTAATGTTCCAATGAAAGTAATGAAAACCGGAGATAGCTGCTGGGAGTGGATGATTCAGATGGCTAAATACGGAAATATTTCATCAAAAAGTGACCTCGAAGTCGGTGCAAAATCACTGGAAACAGGTATTTGGGGTGCTTATAAAAATGTATTAATAAATATCCCGCAGATTCAGGATGAGTCATATAAAAAAGATATTCTGACGGAAGCAGAGGCTATATTAGAGTCTGCCAAGAAGAACCTGAATAAAGTAATTTCTGTTCTGTCAAAAAGATGATAGGAATATATAAAAACTACATAGAAATGATTAGACTTTTGTAGTTTATTCTTTTTTTTCTGAATTAGCATTATTTAAAACTACAAAAGTCTGCAAAGAAATAGACTTTTGTAGTTTATTAAAAAAAACCAACGATTATGAAGAAAACAGATAGACTAAATATTGTTAAACTCATCAGGCTTCTTTTATTGCCTGTACTCCTGATATCTGTCTTTTCTTATGTTGTCAATTTCAGTGGATGTAATAATCTGAACGATTTAATTACACCGGAAGATCAGGATGTGACGGTAGAGGCTGCCTTTATGCGAGGTACTTCCGAAATATATATCCATTTGCAGTAATGTCAATGTTTACCTGGTCTTGATTGCAAATGGTGTCACAAGTATACCCGGATTGTCCTGATGTAATGTGAATGGCTTCTTCAGGTAGGTTTACAGTGGATTATGGCTCAGGCTGAATCTGTGATTCAATTAAAAGGTCTGGTTCATATACTGTTAGCTATTTTATCAATTCGACGGGAGATTCAATGGCGGCAACTATAAATTTCAATAATTACAAAGTTTATAGTACAATCACGTCGGATGTGAATTATGCATCCATAACCGGAACTGAAAATATTTCCACTAAAAATTACATTGGTAGTGCATATCAGTCAAGATTCAATATTTCAAACACTATTTCAACAAACACCGGTAATTCAAAAACAGTAAGTCTAACATTAACAGTACCTAACGCTAATATTAATAATACTCTTCCGGTATTTGGAACATTTAATATTACTGGAAGCGGTACATTATATAATGTAAATACGAATTCCTCTTATAACTATACTGCCGATCCGAGCAACCAGGTTGTGTATTCAAATGCCTGTAAACATCCTACATCCGGTAAGATTTATCTTGATAACAGCGGCAACCGGTTCTCCGCAGACTATAGCCCTAATAGCAACTGCAACGGATTGATATCAATCACCAAATTTGGAATTATAAAATATGTAAATCTTACAACTTTAGATTTTTAATATTTAATATTTATCTACTTACAAAAGTAAATAATCTTAAACTGCTCTCAGAAAATATCAAAATTAAATTCTAAAATAGTAATATATCTTCATAAATTTGACATATTATTCAATTTTCATTTCAAATTTTAAATATCGCATAAACAATAATTTGAATTAAATCAACGTTTTTAGCATTTTTAATTATTGAACGATAATTCACTAATTATAGACGAGAAAATTTAAAAAAAATTCCGGAAATTAATTTTGATATCAAATGTTTTTAAAATATTGAACCCAGGAAATTGAGTGAAAAATTATAAAATAATGGAAAAACAAGAGATTATATTGAAAACGTTAAGTATTGATAAATCATTGTTTTATAAGCTCATTTTTTTTCAATAAGGTCTTTGATTTATGCTTTATAATTTTTATATTTATTCACCTTTTGATTAAGGTATGTTCTTTTCAATAATATAAGAGTTAAACTTATATTAAAAAAGAGAAACGCTTCAAGGTGAGGTTCGCTTTGAGCACTAAATTAACTCGCTGTCCCTAAGTCTTAGGCTTGCTGCAAGGCAGGTGATATATTAGAAACTTTAACCGGGTATGTTAGGGACGGTTTTCTAGAACAAATGAAAGGACTTCAATTGGTTAAGACAAAAATCTTGACGTTTATCTTTTTTTTAACTGTACAATTTTTAATTCTTGATTTTTCAGTAGCTAAACCTGAAAATGACGATCCGGGTGAACGGTTTGTCCAAACCGGAGCAGCATCCTGGTATGGACCGGGATTCCAGGGCAGAAAAACTGCGAGTGGCGAAATATTTGATACACATTCATTTACAGCAGCCCACAGAACCCTGCCGTTTGGAACAATTCTGAAAGTCACCAATCTAAGCAATAACAGATTTGTTATTGTTACAATCAATGACCGGGGACCTTTTGCAAGAGGTAGAATAATCGACCTTTCAAAAGCCTCCAAAGAAGAACTTGAAATGGGTGGTCTGGCTCAGGTGAAGATTGAAGAAATCACGAAAGAAGAAGCTGAATTATTAAGAAGCGGAATTGATCCGTTTGATGTTGTAGATGATTCGTATACGGATTCATCAAAATATGCAACCTTTAGTTTATTGGATACGCAACTAAGCGCTGACTCAAAAGTCGTTCTGCAGTTTACTTCAGAAGACGGGGAAACAAATGATTTCCAGCTCAATAAAAATGTAATGACATCGGGGAATCTTAAAGTAAAAATAATAACCCCAAAAACTAATGAAGAAAACGAGAATTCAAATCTTTATAAGAGGATAGATAATATTGACACTCTTATCAGATTCTTCGACTTATCTAATCAACTAACGGTCGTAAACGGATATATGATAGAAGTTAACACCTTCATCGATAAATCGCTTGCAGACAGGTTAATCGGACGACTTGAAAGAGATGGTTACAAAACCATTTATTTAGAAGAGATGCTTTCAAACGATCCTGTTTCCAAAAAACAAAGCACGGCATATAAAGTCCTGGTTGGACTTTACTATACCGAAATATCTGCTAAGAAAGATTTGACGGCTCTGCGAAAACTTAATTACCAGCCTTCAGTTGTAAAAATAGGTGATTGACTTTATGGATACGAAAAATCAGAAATAAGAAATTACAGTTAAAAATTAGAGGAAAAACCCCTGGTGATAATCATCAGGGGTTTTTTTTATGAACAAAATTAGCTTTAATATATTAATGCATTGCATAAATAACTAAATGCTAAACCAGTGTGAAATACTCATCTTTATCCTGTCTGTGATGACGGACGACTTCGGCTTTAACTAAATTTATCAAAGTCCTGCTTGCTCTGCGCTCGGAAATATTAGCCAGTTTTTTAAATCCCTTTACAGTAATCTTCTCATGCTCACTCAGATATTTAAGAAGAATTTTTTCTGTCTCACCTAATGTAATTTGAAGGGGTTTTGAATCCGGATTGGAATATTTAAGTATTCCTATAGTTTCTTTGGAAGCCAGGATACTCTGGTCATTATACCTGATATATACTTTTTTATCATCTTCAGATTCCGAAATAAGTCTTACCGGTTTATTCCTGCTTTCATTTACTGTAATTACCACAACATCTTTTTTCTTAAGATACACTATCTCGGTCAGGTAATCAATTTCCGGCTCGCAATAGAATCTTGCCGCTGTGTTAATCAGCTCCAGTTCTTCTTTCTCACTTTCAACTCCGACTATTTTTCTGTCATCATCAATACCGAATAAAATGTATCCTCCTTTTGTATTAGCAAAGGCAACCATTTCTTTAGCTATTTTTTCAGGGGTTGAAAATTTTCGCTTGAATTCTGTCTGTGAGTTTTCTCCGTCTTCTATCAGTTTATTCAGTTCAGTTAAATACATTTGAGTCTTTGCTTAAGAAAAGTTAATGAGATGATTTTTTTTGTTTATGGTTTAACTCTGTCAAGATAGTCCTGCAGAATAATCTGTGCAGAAACACTATCCGTCATTCCTTTATCCTTTCTCTTTTTTTTACTCAGTCCCGAGGATATAATGTTATATTGAGCAATTTTACTTGTAAATCTTTCATCTTCGAAAACAATTTCTGCTTTTATTGAGTTGCTTTTTAAATGGTCAGAAAGTTTTTTCGAAAATTCTTCTGTGTGAATTGTTTGTTGAGTTTTTTCCGATTTAAGGTTGAGGGGATATCCGATAATTATCTTTTCGATATTTTCTCTCTTGATAAAATCTATGATACTGTGAAAAAGATTTTTATCATTAATTATATGTTCTCTCGAAAACGAGAATCTCTTGCTTTCGTCACTCAGTGCAATACCGACTCTCTGAGAGCCGAAATCTATTGCCATATATTTCTTTCCTAAAGGCAAAAATTAATTTTTGAAAAAGACTTAATCTTGTCCTTCCATTTTTTCCTTAAGAAAAGTTTTAAGAATTTTACCGGGTTTGAAATGCATTTTTCTTCTGCCCGGAACAAATACAAATTCTCCGGTTTTTAGATTTCTGGCTTTCGGTTTCGGACGTGTCTTTTTCACTTCGAATACACCGAAATCTCTGATTTCGATTCTTAATGATTGGATTAGCTGACATTAGCAGCTCCCGCAGTGAGTCAAATAATGAATCAACTATCAGTTTTTTAGTTACTTTTTTACCGGATAACTTAAATTCCATTTTTTCTTCAACATCTTTTCTGGTAAGCGTTCTCACCCGTTCACCTTTATTCTGAAGTTCCTGGTTTGCCATTTTTTGTTTCTCCTATAGTTTTAATAAATCTTTTTAAATATAAAATTGACGAATATAAAATTAAACCTATCGTTATTATGTATATAAAACTCAATTGTTTATTTAAAAGTTCATGATTAATAATTGATAATAATAAAATTAACCCGATAAACAGAGCTGCCAGCCTTCCGGGGTTATTTGACATCAACGTAACTTTATACCTGTTTTTTATATACATACCAAATATAAGAATTAAAATATCTCTTCCAAGAACAACAATAATAAACCACAGCGGTATTAAACCTCTGATTAATAGCATAATAGCTAAAGCCCCGATAGAAATTTTATCTACCAACGGGTCAATGATTTTACCTGTTTCAGAAACCTGATTAAATTTTCTGGCAATATATCCATCTGATAAATCCGTAATAAGCATAAATACAAACAGAGAAAATATTATTATTTTCGAACTCTCTGATATCGGAAAATAAAAAATATCCTACGGGAATAACAGCTATCAATCTGACGATAGATAATATATTTGGTATTAAAAAAATTTCTTTATTCATAAAAAGCATATAAATACTGCAAAAATATATAATTAAATTTAGATATATGCAAACTAATTATTTATGAAATGACTGTTTTTTATAAATTAAAAATTATTATCTTCATTATTTATGAGCATTCCTAATAAAATATATTTCGATAATGCTGCTACAACTCCGGTTGCACCTGAAGTTATTGATTCTATGAACTCTTATTTGATAAATAAATTCGGAAATGCATCTTCAATTCATTCATTCGGGAAAACTGCGAAAGTACTAATTGAGGATACACGTGATTTGCTGGCAGGATTTATTGGTGCTAAACCTAAAGAGATAATCTTTACAAGCGGTGGTACAGAATCGAATAACATGGCTATTAAAGGACTGGCATTTAAGAAAATAAATTCACGGAAAAAAACATATCATTAGCTCCTCGATTGAACATTCATCCGTTTTTGAAACCTTAAATTATCTTAAAGAAAATCTGGGATTTGAAATAAGTTTTATAAAACCTGATGATAAAGGTTTATTGAGTTTATCTGATATTGAAGAAAAAATCAGGGAAGACACTATACTGATTTCAGTTATGCATTCTAATAATGAAACAGGTGTAATAAATAATCTGGCACAGATATCAGCTGTTGCCCGTTCACACGGAATCCCTGTTCACTCGGATTCTGTACAAAGTATTGGTAAAACAAATTTCAATGTCCGGGAACTGAACCTTGATTTTGCATCTATATCAGCTCATAAATTTTACGGACCTAAGGGTATCGGTGCACTTTATTTAAACGATAATAGTTAAAATTGATAATCTCATTCATGGTGGACCGCAGGAAAGGAATATGAGGGCAGGCACCGAGAATATTCCCGCTATCGCGGGTTTAAAAACAGCTTTGGAATTACTTATTAAAAATTATGAAAACGATATTAAACAGTATCATAAACCTAAAATTTCATTTAGTTGATAAACTAAAAAACTATTTTAAAAATCTAATTTACATTAATACTCCCGATGAAAACTCATTACCTAATATTCTTAATTTTTCATTCGTACCGGGAGAATTCAGTTTCGATCCTGAAATGCTTCTGATAATGCTTGATCTTCGGGGTATTGCAGTTTCGGCAGGTTCAGCTTGCACATCAGGCTCACTGAAACCTTCACGTGTTTTACTTGAACTAGGAAAAGACGAGAAAACCGCACTTTCGTCTCTCAGAATATCTTTCGGAAGAAATAATAAAATTGATGAAGTTGATATATTTTTTAATGCTCTTAAAGAAATTGCTGTTTAATTTCACTTAATCGTAAATTTCGATTTGCGAAATCAGGAAAAACTTGTTTCAGCTTTGATTTTGGGTTTTGGTGGTTTTTTTTTGAATATTATCTTTAAAATCGTAGATATGATTCCGGATAAAACATATAATATTGAAAAAAAGAACAGCGCCTCACCTTTTGTAACAGCAATTATTATTATCGCAATTAATAAAATGATAAAGATGTGAATATTTTTCCTGAAAGATTTTTTGTTGATTTTTGGCAGTGTAAAATAATTAAACCTGCTGACCATCAAAAGAGGCAGGGAAATTGCTAGAATAAATATTAATTTGTTGCTTAAATCAATTGCGAAAATTTTATTATGATAGTAAAGTAAATAGGAACATAAAGCTATTGAAGTGATAGGAGTTGGTAATCCCTGAAATTTATCTTTGTCATGCCCGACAAGTTCAACATTAAATCTTGCAAGCCTGATAGCTGAAAAAACCATAACAAGCGATGAAAGCACTATTCCGATTCCTCCATACGGTTTAAAAAATATTGCATATAAAAGATATGAAGGAGCGGCACCGAAGGAAATAACATCAGAAAGGGAATCAAGTTCAACTCCAAAATCGCTTGAAGTCTTAAGTAGCCGGGCGACAAATCCATCAAACAAATCGAAAAGAGTTGCATAGATTATAAACATAGCTGCAGAATCATATTCTCCGTTCGATGCGTGTACAATTGATAAAAAACCGCAGAAAGCATTTAAAATCGTGAAGAGACTCGGTATAAATTTTTTTGACACTAACATTCTTTACAATTCTGCGATTATTGATTCACCGCCTGTAACTTTATCACCGTTTTTTACAATAATTTTTGAATCCGGTTTGACGAATATATCAACTCTTGACCCGAATTTAATCATGCCGAATTTATCACCGCCTGATACTGACTGTTTTTCTTTTAGTTCACACACAATTCTCCGGGCAACGAATCCTGCAATTTGTTTAAATAAGATTTTCTTATTGTTCTTTGAAACGATTCCTATCTCTGTCCTTTCATTTCTGTCTGAAGATTTATTGTCAAAAGCGACTATATATTCTCCGTGAATATATTTATAAAAATTAATAATTCCCGATATTGGAATCCTGTTCACGTGAACATTAAGAGGGGAGAGGAATATGCTTATTTGTTTTAATCTTTCACCTTTTGAAAAAAAATTATCATTAGAATATTCTATATCATTTATCTGAACAATCTTTCCGTCTGCTGGTGACAGAACTGTGTCATCATTGATGTTGGGAGGGATTTCTCTGTTCGGGTCTCTGAAAAAATATAGTGTGAATCCGAATAAAAGTATGGATATAATAAGCAGTAAGATTTTAAGCCAGGATATATTTATAAAATATGCTGCAGCATCTATTATCAAAGTAATTGATAATACTCTTAATATTACATCTTTTCCGTATGTGGTCAAATTAAAACTTTTAAATAAACGAAAATAAATTAGCTTCTTATCCTTTTAAGGATTTCCTTGTAAGACTCTTCAACTTCTCCTAAATCAAAACGAAATCTGTCTTTGTCTAATTTTTTGTTTGTATCCGAATCCCACAGCCTGCAGGTATCCGGTGATATTTCGTCTGAAAGAAGTATGTTGTTATCTTTATCTTTTCCAAACTCAAGTTTGAAATCAACTAATTTGATTTTCCGTTCTGAAAAATATTCTTTTAATAAATTATTAATCTTTAAAGTAAGTTCTTTAATCTTATTCAGTTCTTCTTGTGTTGCTAAATCTGAGTGCTAATATATGACTGTCGGTAAATAGCGGGTCGCCAAGTTCATCTGACTTTAAATAATATTCAACGATAGGAGGATTTAATTCTGTTCCTTCTTTAAATGCGTATTTTTTTACGAGACTTCCGGCTGCAATATTACGGCATACTACTTCAACTTTTATAATTTTGACACGTTTAACCAGCATTTCTGTTGAGGAGATAGTTTCTAAATAATGTGTCGGGATACCATTCTTTTCTAGGTATTTAAACAGGACAGTTGAAATCTCTGTATTGATTTCTCCTTTTTCTTTTATCTGGTCTTTCTTCAGTCCGTTGAATGCGGTCGCATCATCTTTAAATTCCTGTATATAAGCATCATCCCTGGTGCTGATTGTATATATCCTCTTTGCTTTGCCTTCGTATTGTAATTTCTTTTCCAATGTTTTGTTTTTAAATAAATTATAAAATATAATAAGTAATTTCTATATATTTTTCTTAAACTGTCAAATTAACAATCGGAATTCAATACATTTTAATAAAAAAACTGTTTCTCTTTCGAGAAACAGTTTTAATTAAATTACTAATAATTCTACCGGGTTTTATCTGCTATGCAGAACATAGAAAATAAAATCCTTATTCTTTAGTTTCCGGTGCCTTTTCTTCGCTCACGGGCGGAACTACAGGCGGTAGGGAACTGGTGGAACAACAGGTGGAACCTGTTTTTGTGTAGTATCCTCTGTTGGATTTATCACAACCGGAGGTGCAATACCTTCGGGAAGCTGTTCTTCAATTAGGTCTTCAATCCTGAAATCAATCTGTTCGCTTTCAAAAGATTTGGTTTTTTCCTGTATTTCTTTCAAACCAAATTTCTTCGGTAGCTTGAACCTGGCAATGTAAGCATCAACTTCTTTCTGGTCTTTATCTTTTAGATATTCAACGACGGAAAGAACTATCTTTTTATTGTTCTTATCGAATTCTATTACTTCTGCTTTTAGCTTATCACCGACTTTAAATAAATCACTGAAATTCTTTATCGGATAAGTCGCCAATTGAGATGCAGGTATAAATGAATCCACTACATCAGGAAGTTCAACAATAACACCTTTTTCAATAGGTTTAATAATTTTACATTCAATTTCAGCTCCTACTTTATATGAGCCTTCAAGTGTATCCCACGGATTTTCTAAAAGTTGTTTATGTCCGAGAGATATTCTTTGATTCGCAACATCCACTCCTAAAATCACTACTTCTAATTCATCGCCTAGTTTTATGAAATCATTTACATCAAGTATTTTCTTTGTCCACGATAAATCGGATATATGAACGAGTCCATCAACTCCGTCTTCGAGTTCAATAAATACTCCGAAGTTGGTGATGTTGCAGACTTTACCTTTTTGTTTTGTGCCAACCGGGAATTTATCAAGCAGGCTCTGCCATGGATTTGGAGTTAATTGTTTCATTCCGAGTGAAAGTTTTCGGTTCTCGAAATCTATATTCAGAATCTGAGCATCTACAAGTTGTCCCATGCTTACCATCTGGTTTGGGTTTGTAACATGCTGTGTCCAGGACATTTCACTGATGTGTATCAATCCTTCAATTCCTTTTTCGATTTCAATGAAAGCACCATATTCAGTTAATGAAACTACTTTACCTGAAACTTTATCACCTAATTTATATTTGTCTTTGATATTATCCCAGGGATGATCTTGTAATTGTTTCAGTCCGAGGTATACTCTTTGTTTTTCTTCGTCAAATTCAATTACATATACATCAATTTCCTGGTCGAGCTTTACAACATCACTCGGATGGTTGATTCTGCCCCATGATAAGTCGGTAATGTGAATTAATCCGTCAAGTCCGCCAAGGTCCACGAATACACCAAAATCAGTTATAGCTTTTACTGTTGCTTTAAGTGTCATTCCTTTCTTAATGGTCTTCAGAAGTTCTTCACGCTGTCCTGCCATCGATTCTTCAATCAGAACCTTATGAGAAACGATGATATTTTCAATTTGATTATTTATCTTTATGATTTTAAAATCCATCATTTTGCCAACATATTCATCGTAATCTCTGATTGGTTTTGTATCTATCTGTGAGCCGGGAAGGAATGCAGTAAGACCATTAAGATCTACAACAAATCCGCCCTTGATTCTCCTCAGGCATTTACCTTTAACAACCGTTCCATTCTTTTGTGAATCTACTATTCTTTCCCATGTTTTAATCGAGTCAGCTTTCTTTTTGGAAAGTACTAATTGCCCTTCTTTATCTTCAATTTTTTCTAAAAATACTTCGATTGTATTACCTACAATGAGTTCTTCCGGACTTGCAAAATCATTGATTGAGACTCTCCCGTCCGATTTGGAGCCGATGTCTATAAGAACATCTTCACCGTGAATTGCTACGATTCTTCCTTTTACGACTTCGTTCTCTTTTATTACGCTGAAAGTTTTCTCATAAAGCTTAAGCATATTTGAGAATTCTTCTTCATCATAATCGTTGGTTATATATTTGGTGGTTGTTGGCTTTTCCTGAACTATATCCTGATCACTTTTTAAGCTCGCTCCTCTCGCATATCTTTCTTTGGCTTCATAATTTTCTGACATAAATTTTTCCTTTTTAATCCTGCAAATAACTTACAGGTTTTGGAGTAACTTCGAAATCGAAATTACTTCCGTGTTTTAGTTTGTAAAATCCCGTTAATAAAAAACGGGTGTTAATTTAAAGAACTTATCTGTTAAATTTTGGAGAAGTTGTGATTTTTTTAAATAAAAAATCTACTTGCTCTTCAATAATCATATTTGTTGTATCAACTTCGATTGCATCCTTTGATTTAATAAGCGGACTTTCCTTTCTTGTTGTATCCAATTCATCACGCTTATTAATCTCTGTTTTTATTTTTTCCATGGGGATTTTAATTCCCATATCGAGAAAATCCTGCTGTCTTCTTGCCGCTCTTGCATTGATGTCGCATACAAGGTAAAATTTATAATCTGCATTCGGAAATACAACGGTGCCTATATCCCTGCCATCCATCACGATGCTGCAGTTTTTCAGGTACTCCCGCTGTTTATTTACAAGAACTTCCCTTAACTGCCTTATTTTGCTAACACTGCTTACCTTATTAGTGACTTCAAATGACCTGATATCATTAGTAATCTCTTTTCTGTTGGCAAATACACAGCCATCTGTGAATTCAAATTCAAGATTATGAGCAAAATCAACTATCTTTTTAACCTCGTTTGGTTTGATGTCCGACTTAATAATTTCGAGCGTAACTGCCCTGTACATTGCACCGCTGTCAATATATTTTATTCTTAGTTTTTCTGCTAATATCTTTGCTGTTGTACTTTTTCCTGTCCCTGTCGGTCCGTCAATTGCTACTACATAACTACTCATTTTGTATAAATGATCTATATATATATTCTAATTTTATATAAACAAACAATATTATCAATTTTATGGGAATTTTCAAGATATAAATTTGTTATTTAATATAAGATAATGAAAAAAGGAAACTTAACAGATATTTTACTGCTATGCAATTGTTATTACATTGATTTATCTGCCGTTTAGAATTATATTCGAATCTTTTTGGAACAAAACGTTATGCTATGCCCCATATAAATAAGATTTCAGCGAGAGAAATCCTTGATTCAAGAGGAAATTCCACAATAAAAGTAGAACCCGGAAAAAATACCATCTATATCGTAAAAACAATTTTTTCAAATTTAAAGAATAAATTAATTTAATATGAAGTTATCTCAGTTTAAGTATACACTCCCTAAAAACCTGATTGCAAAAGCGCCTAAAGAACCCAGGGATGCCTGTAAACTAATGGTGATTAACAAAGAAACAGGCGAACTGCAGAACAAGAAATTCAAAAACGTTATTGATTATATGGAAGAAGGGGATGCATTGGTACTTAATGATACTAAAGTTTTTTCTGCCCGGTTATTCGGAACAAAAGAAAAAACCAAAGCTAAAATTGAAGTATTTCTTTTAAGACAGCTTGACGAAGTTGAAAATATCTGGGATGTCGTTGTTGACCCCGCCAGAAAAGTACGGATAGGGAACAGAATATTTTTTAACAAAAATCTTTTCTGCGAAGTTATTGATAACACCACTTCAAGAGGTCGTATTGTTCGGTTTAATATCAAAGAAGACTTTAAAAAGTATGTGGAAAAAATAGGCAAAACGCCTCTTCCGCCATATATGAGAAGGGATTCTACAGATAAAGATAAAGAATTATACCAGACAGTTTATTCCGTGCATTCCGGATCAGTGGCAGCACCGGCTGCAGGGTTGCACTTCACAAAAGAACTCCTGAAAAAAATTGAAAAGAAAGGTGTAAAGGTTGTTTATGTAACTTTACATATAGGCTTAGGTACATTCCGTCTTGTCGAAGTTGAAGATTTATCCAAGCACAGAATGGATTCGGAATATTATGAAATTACTAAAGACGCTGCTGAAAAGATAAATCAGTCAATAATAAAAAAGAAACATGTAATTTCTGTAGGTACTTCAGTTACAAGAGCACTTGAATCCAGTGTCATTACCGGAAGATTTGTCAGACCCGGGCAAAGGCTGGACAGACAAATTTATTCATCCGCCTAACAGCGTAAGCGTAGTTCACCGGTTAATCTCGAATTTTCATACTGCTCAGAGCACACATTTAATGCTTGCTTGCTCACTCGTTGAACGTGATATTATGATGAAAGCTTACAAAAAAGCAATCAAAGATAAATATAAATTCCTTGCATACGGCGACGCATTGATGATTATTTGATTTTATTTCTGAAATAAAACAAAAGGGTAACAAATATCTTTGTTACCCTTTTTTAAAAATATAATTACTGCTTAATAAATTAATAATATCAAAATACCTTTTTTTCTTTAAATTTTAGAAATATTTCGTTATAATCAAATAATATACAGGATAAAATTGAACAGACATTTAGACATCATAAATATGAAAAAAACAGCCATTGGAATATGCATTGGTGCGTCAACGATTTCCCTTGCGAAGATCTCTAAAGAAGATGAGATAACGAAAGTTTTGTTTACAGAATCAGTTTCACATGACGGAAATCCAAAACAGGTACTAATGGATTTCTTCAATAAAAATGACCTTACAAGGAATTTCTGTTGTTGTAACAGGCAGAAAATTTAAAGATTTAACGAATACATTATCCATATCCGAACCCGAAGCTATTGAATTAACAAATGGTTATCTTAATATAAAAGGGAAGTTTGGTGCCATCGCAAGTCTGGGAGGCGAAAATTTTTTAGTCTATAGTCTCGACAAAAACGGTCACATTAGCAATGTAATAACCGGAAATAAATGTGCATCAGGTACAGGCGAATTTTTCCTTCAGCAGATAGGAAGAATGAATCTGAATGTCACTGAAGCAATTTCTCTCTCTGAAAATGAATCTCCTTATCTTGTTTCCGGAAGATGCAGTGTGTTTTGCAAGAGTGATTGCACTCACGCATTAAATAAAGGAATTCCAAAACCCAAAGTAGTTTCGGGTCTGGCAAAGATGATTGCCGAAAAATCACTCGAACTTCTCTCCAAACAAAAATCTAAAGATATACTTATTATTGGCGGTGTATCACAGAATCATAGTGTGCTGAATTATATAAAAGAAGAGTATCCTGAAGTTTCCATTCCTCCTGAAGCGCTATATTATGAAGCTCTCGGCGCTGCTTTAAAAGCTCTTGAGGTTAATTCATATATTGATAAATCAAATCTTTTCAGAGAGCATACAAATACTTTTAATCGTCTTGAACCGCTTTTAAATGGTGATGCAAAAGTTGTATTTAAGGAAATAACAAAGTCAGAAGCTAATCCCGGTGATATCTGTTATCTCGGTCTTGACGTTGGTTCAACCACTACTAAGGCCGTTATTATTCGTGATTCTGACGATGCAATGCTTGCTTCCGTTTATCTACGGACAAATGGTAATCCTGTTCATGCAACAATTGAATGTTATAAATCACTTCTTGAACAAATAAAAGTTCCTATAAAGATTATTGGATTAGGTACAACTGGTTCGGGCAGGCAGATTTCTGCACTTCACGCACTCACAAATGGAATTGTAAATGAAATTATTGCTCACGCCGTTGCTGCTGCTTATTTCGATGAAGAGGTCGATACGATTTTTGAAATTGGAGGACAGGATGCAAAATATACATACTTGACTAACGGTATTGCAAGCGACTATGCAATGAATGAAGCTTGCTCTGCCGGAACAGGCTCATTCCTTGAAGAGTCTGCAAAAGAAACCCTCAATATTCATTTTGAGGATATTGCTGATATCGCTTTCAAAGCAAAAAGTCCGTTAAATTTCAATGACCAGTGTGCGGCTTTTATTTCAAGTGATATCAAAAATGCAAGTCACGATGGCGAAGCAAAAGAAGATATTGTTGCAGGGCTTGTGTATTCTATATGTATGAACTATGTAAATCGTGTAAAAGGTAACCGTCAGGTTGGAAAGAAAGTATTTATGCAGGGCGGTGTTTGCTACAATAAAGCGATACCTTTTGCAATGTCCCACCTTATTAACAAAGAAATAATAGTGCCTCCGGAACCGGGTTTAATGGGAGCTTTTGGTGTAGCACTTGAAATAAAGAACAGGATTGGATTAGGATTACTTGAGAAACGTGATTTTGTTTTACAGGAATTAGTAGAACGTAAATTTAATTACTCAAGCGAATTTATTTGCGCCGGAGGTGGTGAAAAATGTGACCTGAAATGCAGCGTTGCTCTAATCGAAATTGAAGGGAAAAAATATCCCTTCGGAGGAGCGTGCAGCAAATATTATAATCTCAGGCAAAAAATATCATCAGAAAATATTGCTGTTAATTACGTAAAACTCCGCCAGGATTTAGTCTTTAATAAATATGCAGATTTACCACCTGCAAATGGAAAATCAATAGGTATTTCGAAAAGTTTTTTGACAAATTCTCTTTATCCTCTTTATTATAACTTTTTTACAAAGCTTGGTTTCAAAGTCATTCTTTCAGATGAAATCAGCCAGGCAGGTGTCGATAAAATACGCTCGGCATATTGCTATCCTGTTGAAATATCTCACGGCTTATTTCAGAATCTGATTGATAAAAAAGTTGATTATATCTTTTTACCTCATGTAACTCAAATGCAGAACCAGCATGACGAGAAGTATAAACGCCTTTGCGTCTTTGTTCAGGGGGAAGCTTACTATCTTAAATCTGCGTTTAGTGATGATAAAGTCCCTGAGGTGATATCTCCAATTATTGATTTTACGGGACCTGACAGGAATATAGCGGATTCATTTGTTGAAGTTGCACGCAAGCTTAAAATTTCTTCCACTCTGGCAAGACAGGCATTTGATTTTGCCAATGGAAGATATAAAGCTATGCTTGAAGAATTTAAGGAAATTGGAAAGCAAATAATCAAAGAACTTGAGCAGGATAAAGATAAATTTGCTCTGGTTATGTTTGGCAGGTCGTATAACGCTTATGCTACTGAAGCAAATTTAAATATACCACTTAAAATTACTTCTAAAAATATCTCCATTATTCCGCATGATTTTCTTCCTGATGAAATCAAAGATACAAATGATAATATGTACTGGTATAGCGGTCAGCAGATTCTTTCGGCGGCAAGGTATATTAAAAACCATAAGCAGTTGTTTGGTGTTTATATTACAAATTTTTCCTGTGGTCCGGATTCATTTATTATTTCGTATTTCAGAAAAATATTAGGCACAAAGCCTTCTCTCACACTTGAACTTGACAGCCATTCAGCTGATGTCGGTGTTGATACCAGGATTGATGCAGCACTGGATATAATAAAAAATTACATAGAATTAACAAAAAATAATATAATAACCGGAAATATTATTGAAACAAAATCATTGTCGGTTGTTACTGAAAATAATAAAGTGTTGATTGTTGATACCGACGATAAGGAGCATCTCATTACTTCCCCGGAAATTGAAGTATTGATTCCTTCCATGGGAAATTTCAGTTCGCAGGCTTTTGCAGCAGTCTTCAGATCACTTGGAATTAATTCATCTCCTATTTCTATCCCTACTTCAAGAACATTGAAATACGGAAGGGGATTGACAACTTGCAAAGAATGTCTGCCTTTCATTCTTTCTACCGGTTCACTTCTCGAGCATATTGAAAAAAAGTCTTCCAAAGATAAAAAATATTTATTCTTTATGCCTCACGGCTATGGTCCTTGCAGGCAGGGTCAATATTTTATAATGCTTCAGGATATAATTAAAAACCTTAAAATTGAAAACGTCGGTGTTTTAACAATGAATGAAGAAGGATCATTCGAAGATTTGGGTGATGATTTTTTCAGGAAGGCATGGATTGCTTTAGTAATTGCAGATGTGATACACGATATAGAATCTACTGCATATACTTTGGCATCAGATAAGGTTAAAGCAATTGAAATTATACATAACGAGTGGAAAAATATTCTTAAATTTATCGAAGCGGGAAAAGAAAAAGATTTATTCAAACAGCTTGAAAAATCTGTCGAGGTTTTATCACAAATTAAGTTGCATACTCCGCTTAAAAAAGCTAAAGTAATTTCATTGATTGGAGAAATATATGTTAGAAGAGAAGAATTTTCCAGAGGAGACTTAGTAGAATCACTTAGGAAAAAAGGATTTGTAGTTAAGACTGCCCCGATTACTGAATATGTTTATTATAGCAATTATATGATTATACATGGAAATATCAAAGCTGAATCTTTTAAGGAAAGGATTAAAATATTAGTTAAGGATAAATTTCAGAGAATGCTGGAACGTAAAATCAAAGATATTCTTTCCAGGTCAAATTTAGTAAGTTCGGATTTAATCAGTATAGAAAAAACGATGGAGTATGGGAGCAAAATGATTTCAGAAGAGTTAATAGGAGAAAGCATTTTAACGGCAGGTCTTGCTTTAAGGGAAATCCTTGATGATTCCTGCGGAATAATTTCTATAGGACCTTTCAACTGCATGCCAAGCCGTCTTTCAGAGTCTATTCTTAATAAAGAGATGACACTTGAAGGAAAATATAAGTTCGGAAATCTGAAAAGAAATGGATATCCAAAGGAACTTTCTAATCTTCCGTTCCTTTATGTCGAAACCGATGGCAACGCATTTCCTCAGATAACACAATCGAAAATAGAAATTTTCATGCTTCAGGCAGAAAAACTTCATAAGCTTATGGAAAGCAGGTCGAAATAATGAAATGTGTCCTCATTATTCCTGCCGCCGGTATAGGTTCCAGATTCGAAAGTAAAATTCCAAAACAATTCACAAAACTTGACGGTAAAGAAATAATAATTCATACAGTCGAAAGATTCTCCAATATGAAAGAAATTGATTCAATCGTCATTGCATCACACAAAGATTATTTCAAGAAAATTATCAGACTTTTGTTAAAATATGGAATAACAAAACCTGCAAAAATTGTTGCAGGCGGAAAAGAACGGCATGATTCTGTTTACAATGCATTGCTTAACAGCGGATGTGAAAAAGGTGACATAGTTTTAATTCATGATTCCGTCAGACCTTTCGTTTCTGAAAAATTAATAAAAAAACTGATTCAAACTGCTATAAAATATAAAGCAGTAATACCGGTTATTCCTATCGATGATACAATCAAAGAAGTTATAAATGACACGATAGTCAGAACTATTCTCAGGGAAAAGTATAAAAGAGCTCAGACACCACAGGCTTTTGAATATTCTACATTATTAAATGCGTTCGCTCATGCAAAAAAAACAAAATTTATAGGAACCGATGAAGCTTCCGTTGCTGAATATAATAAGGTCAAAGTAAAAGTAATTGATGGCGAATTAACAAATATTAAAATAACTCAAAAATCAGATTTAAAAAATCATTCCACTTTTCTTAAGAAATAAATGAGTGAAAAGCAGAACAAAATATTATTATAAAAATGAAACCTGTTGTAATATCAACCTGGAAACACGGAATAGCAGCTAACGAAGTTGCATACGAAATTTTAGAAAACGGAGGGAATTCTCTCGAGGCAGTTGAAAAAGGCGTAAAAGAAGCAGAAGATGACCCGAATGTTTTAAGCGTTGGTTTCGGTGGATTGCCCGATTGCGAAGGAAAAGTAACTCTTGATGCGGGAATTATGGATTGGAATGCAAGAATCGGTGCTGTGATAGGAATTGAACATATAAAGAATCCCATATGTGTAGCAAGGTTGGTTCTTGAAGATACTGAGCATACAATTCTAGCGGGAAGGGGAGCTTATGCATTTGCACTATTTAATGGATTTAAACCTGAACTTCTTCTCACTGAAAATTCCATCAGAAGATATAATGACTGGATAAAATCCGGTGGATATAAATCACAGGAAATTCATACAGATGATTTTTTTCTGGTTCACCGGAACGATGATAAAAAAATGGATATTAATGAGGATGGTAATCATGATACTATCGGAATGGTTGCTATTGATAAAGATGGACACATTTCAGCGGCATGTACTACAAGCGGTGTCGCATGGAAACTTACAGGCAGGGTCGGGGATTCTCCGATAATCGGCTCAGGTTTATATGTTGACGGTGAAGTAGGAGGAGCTGCGGCGACAGGCAGGGGGGAGGAATGCATCCGCGCTTGCGGCAGTTTTCTCGTTGTTGAAATGATGAGGAATGGAATGTCCCCGGGAGATGCGTGTAAAGCAGCCTGTGAAAGGGTATATAAACTAAATCTGCTTTCAGATAAAAACCGCGACCATCTTTATCAGGTAGGTTTTATTGCTATTAATGCTAAGGGAGAATTTGGTTCTTATGCAGTGAGGCACGGTTTTCAATATGCCTTATATAAAGATGGTGTGAATAAACTTTTTGACAGCGAATTTTATATTAATGAAGATTATATTATCGAAGATTTATAATACCAGATGGATAAATTTTTAATTTATAAGAATGCATTAGTCGCAACTTTTGACGAACAGAATAACTGCGGTATTTATAATATTATTATAAAAAATGAAAAGATATACGATATTGATTTTGATAACAGGCTCAGTAATGACGAAGTAATAAAAAATATTTATCCAAAATCAGAAATTATTGATGCTAAGCATAAACTAATAATACCTCCGTTTATCAATTCTCATCTATGTTCTTCCTATTCGTTAAACAAAGTTTTTTTAAAGCGGAATAATTATGACACAATTCACGATAATGTCTCTTTAAATTTACTGAATAAGTATTTTTCCAATATTAGAACAAAAAGTGATTTTAAAAACCTTTTGAAAATTAATTATTTTAATGCACTGACAAACGGTGAGTACATAGTAAACGAAACCTCTTCATTTATTTCTAAGGAATATTTTCTTGATGATAAATCCACAGGGGTGCCGTACGGGATGGAAGTTTCGTTCACGTCTTATGATGGGTATTTGAATTCATACCTCTGGAACAGTAATATGTCTCATTTTATTTCTTTGAAATATGACGAAGAAATCAATAACTATTCTCTTAATTTTCTTAAAAAAGGATTTGCAAAGGGAAAAAATAAAATATTCCTTGAAAATCTCAGAAGTAAAAGGATTGCCGAGGAAGTTAATGGTAATTTTGGAAAATCTTTCGTAAAAGTTCTTAATGATTACGATTTGTTGTCTTCTGATTTGGTGCTTTCCAACCCTTTCACTATTAACAGCAGTGACATAGGACTTCTTTCAGATAAGAAAGTAAATGTAATACTATGTATTTGTGATTTATTGAATCTTTCAGCATCTAACATCAATCTCAATGATTTCTTTAATTCCGATATTAATGTTTGCATCGGGACAGGTTATCTCGGTGAAAATGTTCTTGCAGAAATAAAAAGCCTTTCACGGCTTGTCAATATTAATGAAGTATCATACGAAACTCTATTGCGTTCTGTAATTGTAAATCCTGCAAAAATATTTGACAGAACAGTGCAGTCTAATTCATTGATTAAAAATGGTCCGGCAAATATGATAATTTTTGATCTTTCTGATCTCAGGAGCTTTTTCGATTTTCCGGAATATGATATCAACTATATTTCCCAGCATATAATTGAATCTCTGGATACCAAAGATATTGCGGATTTAATGGTTAAAGGGAATTATTTGATAAAAGATTACCAAAGTAAATTTTATGAACCCGAATCCCTTAGAAAGAATATTAAAGAATTATCCGTAAAACTTTATGACATTGGTAAATATTTTGAGCTGAAAGAAAAATACCTTATGAGAAGACGCATAAAGAAACTTACCGGCAGAGATGAGGAAAAAACTTTTACAAATGAAGATAACTTTGCAGCAAGTGATATCGACAATCAGGTGCTTGAGAATCCCGGAATGATATCTGATAGTGAATTCAAAGTTATTGGAGCAAAAGTGAATGAAAATCTGATACTATCCTCTGATATAATCAGCGCCGATGATAATGTATTTAAAAATATTAATGAAATATTTTCTTTTGATTCAGGATTATCAGTATTTGGTACAGAAGATAGTTTCCTGGGTAATGAATCAAAAAGAAAGAATAGAATTAAAAAAGGGCCGGAGCTGCCTAAAAAGAAAATTGAAAAAATATTTTTTGATGATTTTACAAATTCTTCAGCAAAACCGGAAACTGACATTATAGAAAAAGAATCATTTAAATCTTTCAACAATAACTCTGATTTGGATGTCAATGATCCTGATAAAGAAAAACCTCCCTTAAATAAAAATATTATTTTTAAAAAGAATAAGATGCGTTTCGGATTTAACAGTGATGATTCTTAATATACTGTTATAATAGCTAAATAACTCATCTATTCTTCCCGATTATTCCTTTCCTCTTAATTCAAACTAATTAATAAATTGTTTTAACTATTTAAAAATATTAAATTAACACTGTATTAAAAATAAAAAAATATAAAAATGGGAAAACAATTATTAAATTCTAATAAGTCTATAATTTTAGTTATTCTTGTTGCTTTATCCATTTCACTTTTTGGCTTTAAAGATAACGCCGAATATAAGCTAATAAATGGAATGATTTTAAAAAGGGTTAGTGACGGTGCAATGTTTGAAAAAGGCGTCGTAAATTTAAAATTCAAAGCACAAGTCCATGGTTTCACAACTGAAAAGTTTGGAATTTCTAAACTTGATAATTCGTTCAGTAAATTCACTACTTCAATGATTAAACAGCTGCATCCGCTTCGTGTGAATAAATTCACGGTTGGGGATGATATTTTAGCTACGATATTCAGGGTCGAATATTCGTCTGAAATTAATCCGGAAGAGCTATCAAAAATAATTATTGAACAAAATGGAGATATTCTTGATTGGATAGAACCTGCCATTGTATACGAACCGGATTTCATTCCAAATGATCCTTCGATGAATCAGCAATGGCATATATCAAAAATACTTTCTACTCAGGCTTGGGATATTTGTCAGGGGGATACTAATGTAGTAATAGGAATTGTAGATACAGGTTCAGATCTTGACCACCCGGATCTTGCTGATAATATTCATTATAACTATGCTGATCCGCCCAATGGTATCGATGATGATGGAAATGGATATATAGATGATTACAGAGGATGGGATTTTGTACAAAATAATAACAATCCGAACGTACTTGTCGCCGGAGATGGAGATCACGGCTCTCACGTTTCGGGTTGTGCTTCTCAGGTTACAAATAATGGTATTCACGGCGCCGGTATCGGATTTAAATGTAAACTTTTGATTACAAAACATTGGAACGATGCATCAAATACCGGTCTTTATAATGTTGATGCAGGTGTTATATATGCTTATCAGAATGGTGCTAAGGTTATCAATTGCAGCTATGGTAGTGCTTCTTACAGTTCGTATTCACAGACGGTTTGTAATAATGCTTGGAATGCCGGATCAATAATTTGCGCTTCAGCCGGAAATGGCGATGCTAATGGAATAGGACAAAACTGGGCAAGATACCCGGCTTCTTATGATAATGTAGTCTCGGTTGCTGCAAGTAACCAAAGTGATATGAAATCAACATTCTCAAATTTTCATTCTACCGTTGATGTCATTGCTCCCGGTGAAAGTATTTTAAGCACTGTCTGGAATAATTCTTATGCATCCTGGGCAGGAACTTCAATGTCATCTCCTATTACAGCAGGAACTGTTGCTCTTATTCGTTCATTGCATCCCACCTGGACTACAACTCAGACGGTTCAAAGATTACAACTTGGAGTTGACAGTATTTATAATTTAAATCCTTCTTATGTTGGTCTTCTAGGTTCAGGTAGAGTAAATGCATTTAAATGCCTCGCTGATAATCCAATTTTATCATTGCAATCATATGCTCATAATGACTCAATATACGGTAATAATGATAAAGTTTATGACATAAATGAAACAATTCCCATTTCCGTAAGTGTTAAAAATGAATGGCTGGCGGGAACTAATGTATCGTTAAGATTAACTACTAATGACCCCGCTGTAACAATAATTACGGACTCAATTTATATCGGAAATATTGCACAATATAACGGCGTCTATAACGGAACTTTTGCAAATGCATTCAAGGTTAAAGCAAATTCTAATTGTCCGATGGATAGAACAGTTACATTTAAACTTTCCTATTCCTCTACGGCTTATACTAAAGACGGATTCAATACTTTAACATTAAATTTCCGTCAGGGATTCGTTACACATACTATAAATAATCTTTTTCTATCTCTGACCAAAGATGGAGCTGTTGGTAAAAAAGCAGAAGCATACGGTAACGGATTACACATTTTGAATGGAGCCGAAAATCAAATTATGGAAGGTGGATTAATGATTGGTAAAAGCAATACTCAGGTATCTGATATTTGCCGAAGAGGTAATATTGCTCCATATAATGTGTCTGACACTGATTTTACAGCACAAAGCACTTATTCACTTACAACTCCGGGTTTAATATCATCACAGGATGGAATCGGATTATTTAATGATGATGGAGCCGGTACATCAAAAATTGGTCTTCAGGTAACTCCGAAAAGTTACGCATTTAATTCTTCACCGGATCAGGACTATATTATTTTACAGTATAATGTAAAAAACACCAATTCAACTCCACTTAATAACATCTATATTGGTATCTATCTTTTATTCACTCCAAATGCTGTATTGGGTGGTAATATAAGCACTCTGGATACAATTAATAAATTGGGATATACATTCAATCAGGCAAATCCAAATATTTATCTCGGATGTGCTATGCTGACGAATCAAACTTTAAATTTTAAAGCCATTAGTGCCCTCAATGTATTCGATGGCTTCACGACTGATGAAAAATGGCTGGCTCTTAGCAGTGGTATATCTAATCCCTTTATTGGTCCCGGACCAAATTGTATTGTTGTATCAGGAGGACCGGTTAATATTGCACCGAATTCAACTGAGACCATAGGTTTTGCCATAGTTAAAGGAAATGATTTGAATGATTTGAAGAATAAAACAATAATAGCAAGAAATAAATATTCGACATCTATTGGTATCACTCCAATTAGTACAAATATCCCTGCAAAATTCAACTTGAGCCAGAATTATCCGAATCCATTTAATCCATCTACAAGGATAAAATTTGCATTGCCAAAAAATGAATTCGTAAATATTAAAATTTATGATATACTCGGTAAAGAAATTTCAACTTTAGTGAATGAAAATCTTACAGCCGGGTATTATGAAGTTGAATTTAATGCTAATAATCTCTCGAGCGGAATGTATTTTTATAAATTTGAATCTAACACTTTTACAGATGTAAAGCGTATGGTACTTATCAAATAATAAATCATTATTTTACTAAAAATAAAAGGGTTAGATTTTCATCTAACCCTTTTTATTTAATAATAAAAATAATAATTTTTTATTTATTGCACTCAGTATGTGACTCATTGCTCATCATTTATTGTTAAGTGCTTCCACTCCCGGGAGTTTTTTCCCTTCGAGGAACTCAAGTGATGCTCCACCACCTGTCGAGACGTGAGTAACTTCATTTTCCAATCCGGCTTTGGCAATTGCACTTGCTGAATCTCCACCTCCGATTATGGTTACGGCTCCTTTTCCGGTTGCAGACGCTAATGCTTTAGCCACTTCAAATGTTCCTTTAGAAAAATTATCCATTTCAAAAACGCCCATCGGTCCGTTCCATACTATCGTTCTGGATTTTTCAATTATTGTTTTATAATTGTCGATTGTTTTAGGTCCGATATCCATTCCCATCCAATCATTCAAATCTGAAGTCATTTTATCAAAATCAATAATTTTTGTATTGGCTGAATTATCAAATTTATCGGCAACAATGATATCTGATGGTAATATCAAATCCTTGTTCATAACCTTTGCTTTTTCGAGAATAGTTTTTGCAAGTTCCACTTTATCTTCTTCAAGAATTGATTTCCCGATATTTAATCCTTTAGCTTTATAAAAGGTAAACATCATACCTCCGCCTATTAAAATGCTGTCTGCAATACTCAATAGGTTTTCCAGTACATCAATTTTTCCGGATATTTTCGAACCTCCTAAAATTGCACAGAGTGGTCTTGCCGGGTTATTGATTGCGGCCGACAAATACTTCAATTCTTTTTCCATCAGGTATCCTGCCGCGCAGATTTTAATAAAATGTGTCACCCCTTCCGTTGAAGCGTGAGCCCGGTGTGCAGAGCCAAAAGCATCGTTAACATATATATCACCGTATGCTGCAAGTTTTTCCGCAAACTCCGGTGCATTCTTTTCTTCATCTTTGTAGAATCTAAGATTTTCTAACAGCAGAACATCACCTTCCTGCATACTCTTTATTACCTCAATATTGTCGGGGCTGATGCAATCATCGGAAAATAAAACTCTTTTATCGATATATTTAGAAAGATATTCAGCTATAACATCCAAAGAATATTTCATATTCTTTTCACCTTTTGGTCTTCCGAGATGACTCATTAAGATGCATTTTCCTCCGGCTTTAGTTATTGCATTAATCGTCGGCAGGGATTCTGTAATTCTTTTGGGGTCCGTAATAATTCTGTTCTCATCGAGCGGAACATTAAAATCTACTCTGACTAAAATATTTTTCCCTTTTATTTTCTTATCGTCGATTAGGTTTTCTAAAGTAAGTTTTGCCATAGCAATTTGTATTAATTCGTTTCAGAAGTTATTAAAGTGAAATTAATTTATTTATAAATCGCATAATAAAAAAGCCCTTTAATTTTTCAATTAAAGGGCTTTAAATTCATCTCTTCACAACATTTGTTGTGTTAAGAAATATTATCTTTATTTAATCAACATCATTTTTTTAACAGCACTGAATCCGTTTGCTTCTAATTTATAGAAGTAAACACCGCTTGACAGATTAGCACCATTGAATTCGTAAGAATATGTACCTGCATTCATTGAAGAATTGACAAGTGTTTCAATTACTTTACCGGTAATATCATATATCTTCAAAGTTGTTAATCCTGATTTTGGTAATGCAAAAGTTATCTTTGTTGCCGGGTTAAAAGGATTCGGATAGTTTTGTTCTAACCTGTAATCAGATGGTGTTATAGTTACTATAGGTGTGATTCCGGATACTATTGGTAACCCGTAACGGGATATTCCACCATTTGACCTAATTGCCCAGATAGTACTACCGGTTCTTGTCCTTGACATATGATAGTAGCTACCTCCAGGTGATGTATAGGATAATGACCAGTTTACACCAAAGTTTGAGGAATATTGGATTGTAGTTCCTTGCAAAGATGCCCAGTATTCAGTACCTGTACCCACTATTGAAGATATCGAACCTGTCGCAAATGGAGAAGTAATAGCTGTCCAGTTTGTTCCACTGTTTGTTGTTTTCAACATACCGGCTGAAGTTGAAGAACCACCGGCTAATCCGTCCGTTGCATTATTGAATTGTATTGCAGTTAATTCAGATAATGTGATTGGTTGCGAGGACCAATTTACTCCCATATTGGAAGAATAGTGAATGGTACTTAGTCCTACTGATGGGAACCAAACTGATGTACCAAGGAAGCAAGCTGCATTATTGTATGTGCCGGACGTATTTGTCGTTGGGAGAGTTGACCATGATGACCAGTTACTGCCTGCATTTGTGCTCTTTAATAAATCCCAGTTACCGCCTGATGGGTCACCGATAAAATATGCATTGTTTGCGTCAGTCATCCATAAATCATCACCAAATCCCGGGTGAACATTTGCCTGTACCCAGTTGGTACCGCCGTTTATGGTTTTAAATATTGCTGTATTAGCTCCGGCAACTCCGGTTGCTATTGCTATATTTGCATCATATCCAAAAATGCAATATAAAGTATATGTGGTAGGCATATCTCCACTTACATTCACCCAGTTAACGCCTTTATTTGTAGTTCTTTGAACTTTGCCTGTAGCACCGCAAACCCATGCTATGTTATCATCTACTGCCGAAGCTGAATATAAAACTACGCCAGCAAGAGCTGAAGTTTGTTCTGTCCAGCCCGGAGTGGCGGGCACTGTTTCGGTATATTTCCAGATTCCACCGGCATAACCGGTCACATATACAGTTAATGCTGTACCTGTAACGTTAGCACCAATATTCCACATTGGACCAGTTGTTTGAGCATATGTGTAAGATAGAGGGAATGTACTACCGTTATTAGTAGAATAATACATATTTGTCTGTGCTACCCAGAATCTGCTTCCGAGTGATTGGAAGTGAATATCCGCACTTGTAAATGGATTAGTGAAGGCACTCCAAGTTACGCCTGCATCTGTAGTCTTCAATGATACGCCACTGCCTGTAACGAAACCTGTATTACCGCTCACAGTAATGCTGGTAGATTGTACTAAGCCTGGTGTTGATGTTGAAATCCAGTTCGCACCAAAATTTGTGCTTCGATAGATATGCGCTGCATTCGTTCCGAACCAGATATTATTTCCCTGTAAACACATATCATTATCCCAGCCGGCTTCTGCTGCTGCCTGCGGAAGATATAATCCTGTAGAATCCCATGTTGTTCCACCGTTTGTTGTTTTCCATAATGACCATCGGGAGCCTACCGGATCTCCATACATGAAACCATTATTTGCATCTTTAAATTTTATATCATCTACATAACCGAGTGCTTGTGAAAACACTTGTGTCCAGGTTGTTCCACTATTGGTTGTTTTAAAAATAAATGTAGCAGACGCCGATAGTCCCGGCAACAAGAATTGTATTTGCGTCAATTGCACGAACTACATCAAGTCCCAGAGTTGTTGGGATTGGAGCCGCTGCAATATTTGTCCAGGTTCCACCCGCATTCGTGGTCTTCAAACATTTTGAGGCATCTCCTGAAATGAAAGCCACATTGTTGTCAACTACGCTCACTGAGCGTAATATTGAAGTAACACCGGAATTAGTTAAATAACTCCATTGAGCCATTAAATTTGCTGACATAAAAATGGCTACTATTAAAAATAAAAATTGCTTTCGCATTTAGATCTCCTTAATTTAAATTTTAGAAATTTTAATAATGTTTTTTTTGTTTATTTGTTTTTTGCATAACTTTAAATCTGCACAAATAATGAAGATTTCCAATAGCAAAATCAAGTCAACTTTTCGTTTTAAAAGTTTTTTTATTGGATAAAAAAAGGCGGATTTTTCAACCCGCCTTTATGAAAAATAAAACTGAATTGTGATTATTTAATCAGGACCATTCTCTTAACATCACTGAATGAGCCGACTGATAATTTATAGAAATAAACACCGCTTGAAAGGTTAGAACCGTCGAAATCTACTAAGTAACTTCCGGGTGCTTTAACTTCATTTACAAGCTTTGTTACTTCTCTGCCTAAAACATCGTATACATTCATTGTTACCAACCCCTGTTTTGGGATTCCATATCTAATCTGTGTAACAGGATTGAATGGATTCGGATAGTTTTGTGACAAACTATATACGTTTGGAATAAGTGAAGTATTATTATTAACACCCACCAATGTGTTTATTACAAAGCAAGTGTTTGCTCTGGCTGTTTGTACAACCGGAGTAATAAATCCTGTATAAGCACATGCTGTTGATAAGTCATGATATTCGGTGGTTTCCATTGCTGTCATAGTCGTCCCAAGTACAGTTGTCGCCGTCGTATATGAAGTGTTACCGAAACAAATTTCAATTAATATATTGCTTGTGCCGTTCCATACATAAGGTGTTTGTAAATCAATATACTGCCAGCCAGTTCCGGGAACCGTATAAGTTCCGGAGTAGACCGTTGTCCAACCCGTACTGGTAAATCCTGTCAGTGTGGTGCTTGTTGTATTCTGCATTCGGATATTAAATCCTGACATAGGTTGTGGAGCTGCAACAGATATTTGGAATCCGATTCTTGTTATTGATCCTGCGGCACCTGAATTAGCTAATATTTCTGCGGCTGTGTAGAGCAGATTTGTTCTGTTTCCATACCAGTATGTATTGAATGGACCGCTTGCGCTGCCCATTGCTACAGTTCCGGTTCCAATACAAGCTGTTGCTAAAGAAACAATCTTGAATGAATATTGAGCAGTGGAGTCCATATTATGCTGAGTGGAAGCATTTCTTGCTATAATTCTATATACTATGGAATCATTGTATAGAACTTCAGATTGGTTTGAGTTGAATGGATTTCCCCAGTTTGTTCCGCCCAAATTTGCAAGGTTGAATCTCTTTGTGATTCCGGATCTGGTATTTGTCCATCTTACCCACGCACTATCAATACCAAATGGGTTAGTTACAGAGCATTTTACTGAATCCGGCCATGCTAATTTCGGACAATTTTCAAGAGGAATATGAGTAATAACAGGTTTTGTAGTATCGGTCGCAACAACCAGGAACGTATTTACAGAAGTCATACCAACTCTGCCTAATGCATCCCATGCTTTAATTTGATATCTGTATGTTGCCGAAGCACCATTTCCGGGAATATTACCCGTCCAGTTATTTCCGCTTGAATTAGTCATTGTAATACTATCTGTGAGAACTGTGTTATTTCTTGACCAGAAAGTTTTGGAAGAAGTTATTGCTGAACCTTGAGGAATTACCTGACAATTCACTACATATGGTCCCGTTAGGTTCTGAGTATTTGGAAGAGGGGTATGAATAATTGTCGGTCCGGGTGCACCGGGGATAGCAAAACCGTCAACTTCACTGACTAACGTAGCAATCAAAGTGGTTGCACCGGTAGAGATATCGATTTTCCTGAGTTCTCCATTACTATTTGTATAATTATATGCCGCTAAGTATCCTGTATCAACTGAGTGGTCCCAGGACATTCCCTGTGCATAGTTTGCATTATATCCGGTAGTTTGTGGAAGTGCTGTCCACGCACCGGTTGTTTTGTTAACCGAATATATCTGAGAAGGAGTAGTTGCTGATGTAATAACATTCGCGTAAATGCTACCATTATTACTTATTGCCATATCAATTGGTAATCCAGCCCCTGTATAAGTTCCTGCTAACGGCGTATAAGCACCTGTCGTGAGATTAAGTGTGCCAACGTTACTTGCTGATGCTACATAATTACTAGCATACATAGTGTTGGTTGAAAAATCCCATGCAATTCCTGTAAGTGAACCAGCGCCTGATATTAAAGCAACTTGTGTAATGACTCCTGTTGAAGTGTCAATTTTCACAAGTTTGTTTGGTGGAGCGGTTTCGTAGCGAATTCCATACCAGAAACCATCTGCTCCGCAGAAACTACCTGCCTGAACAAATTCTGCGCTCAGCGGGTCAGTAAATAATGATGTCATACCTGTTCCGTTTAACCACATTTTGAATGGACCTAAAGCAAGAGTACCACCATAAGCATTATATCCGAATGCTCTGCTATTATAAGCATTAGGACTGGCAGGTAAAAGATTAGGCGGGTATTGAACACGAACATAAGGAGCACGACCTGAAGATATAGCATTATTATCCTGAGCGTAAACATTAAATCCAAAAATTAAAACTAGTAACAATAAAGATAGGATTTTTTTCAACATTTTGAACCTCTTTCTTGTTTTGTTTATGAAGGTTTATTTTAAGTTTAACCAAAAATCAAAATAACTTTAGCTAATTAGTTAAATTTTGAATATTGATTTTTATAATTGTGATTAAAACTTTTTTATCAATTGAATAATGTAATCGAGCGTATTTAAGTTAAAAAAATTTTATCTTCCACTTCTTATAACATCGAACTGTATACGTATTTACTTTTAAGATTTATTAATAATGAATATTTTCATTGAAAAAATCAAGTCAACAAATCGTTAAATTGACTGATTAACTTATTGTTGTAATTAAAAAAATCTTTCATTGCTGTTAATTAAAAAAATATATATCTTAATTAAATACTATTTATATGAAAAATAAATTAATAATCATATTTCTTATTTTAACTTTATCAGCAGGAATCCTGAATGCTCAGTATAAAGGTCCTGATGAGAAATACAAAAACACACCCTTTCTGGGCTTATTTAATTCTAAGAATTTTTCAATGGAACACTCATTCCAGGTAAGTTTTTTAACTACCGGGTACGGGAATGTATCTTTGACCTCGTATGTAAACAGAATGAATTATAAGATTTCCGATAAAATAAATATTTCCGCTGACGTTAAGCTGCAGTATTCTCCTTACGTAAGTTCCGCTTACGGTAAAGATTTTTCCGGAAAGTTACAGTCAGATCTTACCGGACTTTATTTATCAAGACTATCATTTGATTATAAGCTTTCTGAAAATTCTTTTCTGAAAGTTGAATTCAGAAGGTTTGATGAGAGTGATATGTTTGGTTATTACAATAATCCTTTTTCGATGTATAACGATTCACGGTTTGCAAATTGGCGGTAATATTAAACCGAAATATATTTTTAACCGGAAGTGATTAATTTTGCTTTCGGTTTTTTGTTTACTTTATGAAAGAAGAATCAAAAAAATCAATTTTAAATTATGTTCTAAATTTTTCAATAATTGTTTTTACAATCATTTGTCTTGTATTAGGATATTCCCTTTTTAAAAATTCATTGGCTTCCAGGCAGGATAAGCCGAAATCCATTGCTGACACTTCGAAAACGACAATTACCAATCAGCCGAACAAAGCATATCAGATTGATGTTCAGAATGGAACGGGTGAAAATGGTATTGCTGCTGATTTCAGAGCTTACCTTAAAAAGAAAGGTTTCGATGTTGTGGAAATGGGGAACTATAAAAATACGGATGTAAATAAAACTATGGTAATTGACAGGACAGGGAATAAAAATGCAGCAAAAAAAGTTGCTGAATCTCTCGGAATTAACGAAAAAAATATTATTCAGCAAAGAGACACTACTTCATTCCTTGATGCAACAGTAATTATTGGGAAGGACTATCAGGATTTAAATCCTTATAAAGAAAAAGTAAAAAAATAATTGATGGAATCAAAAGAACTTACAAACTTAATAACAAAACTCATTCTTAATAAAAAAGGCGAGAAGATAAAGATTCTCGATTTAAGGGAATTAACACCTGTCTCAGATTATTTCGTAATTTGTACCGCATCCTCTGAGCCGCAGGTAAAAGCCATTGCCGACTATGTTTCGGAAGAAACAAAGAAGAAACAGGAACGGCCCTGGCACAGTGAAGGTTATCAGAATTTAAGCTGGGTATTACTCGATTTTGTCGATGTTGTAGTTCATATCTTTCTTCCTGAGTCCAGGAAATTTTATAATCTTGAAGGTCTATGGGGTGATGCAGTCATCACAGAAATAAAGGACGAATAGAATTTATTTATGAAAAAAAGAATTATTTTTACCATCGGAGATCCAAATGGTATTGGTCCTGAAATTATACTTAAAATCTTTAATTCCCCTTTATCCAAAAAGTTTTTTTTCAAAGCTATTGGTCCGGGAAAAATTTTTGATTACTATTCGAAATTACTGAGATTGAAGAAACTGAATCCGGAAAATCTGCTCAACATCAGAGATTATGATACTTTTAAAACTGTTCCGGGAAAGATTTCACCTTTAGCCGGTAGAATAGCAGGAGATGCAGTTAGAATAGCATCCGATTTATGTATGCACGAAGAATATGATTCAATGGTTACTTTGCCATTATCAAAGGAATCTTTAAATTTGGGAGGGTATGAGTACCCCGGTCATACTGAAATGCTTGAATATTATACCGGTTCAAAGGAAGTTTTAATGATTATGCATTCACCGGAATTAATTATCGCAAATGCAACGAACCATATTCCTTTGAAAAAACTGTCACGAATAATTAATAAATCATTCATTAAAAAAAAATTAATTCTTCTGAATAATATATTAGTCAGTGAACTGAAAATATTCAAACCGTCAATTGCTGTTTTATCTTTTAACCCTCATAACGGGGATGGCGGTAAAATCAGCAATGAAGAACTAATCTCAGTGGTACCTGCTATTGAAGAACTGAAATCCGAGGGATTGAATATATCCGGTACTTTTGCAGCCGATTCTTACTTTGGAAATAAAATATATAAGAAATTTAATGTGACCCTGGCATTATTTCACGATCAGGGACTAATACCTTTTAAAATGCTCGCGGGTAAAAACGGAGTCAACTTTACAGGTGGTTTAAAAATTGTTCGTACTTCTCCTGACCATGGAACAGCATTTGATATTGCCGGGAAGGGAATTGCTGAAATTTCCAGCACCATAGCTGCGATAAAACTAGCATCAAAAATTATTGACGCACAATCAAAATGATAATCCTTGATAAAATAGCATTTTCTTATCCGGACAAAGAAATATTTGAAAACGCAAGCCTTGAAGTGAATGAAGGAGAATTTTTATTTATAGTTGGGGAAAGCGGAATCGGAAAAACAACGCTTTTGAAATTAATTTATTTTGATTTATTTCCGGAAAAAGGAATAGTTAAATTCGGGAATTACAGCTCAAAAACAATTGATAAAACGGATATTCCTGCATTAAGGAGGGATATAGGAATCGTCTTTCAGGATTTCAAGATATTTTATGATAGAAATGTTTTTGAAAACCTGGCGATCCCGCTGTATATTTTGAATAATAAAAGTGATGAAATTAAGAAAAAGGTTTTTGATGTCGCATCTAGGTTTAAGCTTCTTGAAATTTTGAAGAAAATGCCCTATGATTTATCAGGAGGGGAACAGCAAAAAGTTTGCATAGCACGTGCAATGATTAATGATCCTAAACTTTTAATTGCAGATGAGCCAACCGGAAACCTGGACCCTTTTATTTCTTATGAACTTTTTAAACTCATTGATGATATTAATATTAAAGGTACGACTGTAGTTGTAGCAACACATAATTTTGAAATTGTCAGGAAGTTTCCGGAGAAAAGAATTATCCAGATAAAATCGAATAATTTCTTCGATGTAAAATTAAAGATATAAAAGTATTCTGTCAGATTTTAAAATAAAAAAGACGGACAATAATGTTCGTCTTTTTTTGAATTACCTTAATTAAAAATTCTTTCTTATTTTCTTCCCATCAGAAAATTAGTGACTTTTTCCCAGTCTTTCTCAAAATCAAAACAAAACCTGTCTTGTGGATTCAGCCTGAATCCTATTTCAACCATCTCGAGTCCTTTTTCTATTTCAGCTCTTAAAAAATAGATTTTTGCTCTTTCGTAATACGGGTCAGCCCAGTCAGGATTGCTTTTTGACGAACCTTCAAATGCGTTTAACGCTTCATCATACTTCTTTGCATCGAGTAAAGCACATCCATAATCATACCATGCATCATAATTATCGATATCAAGTTTAATTACTTTTTCATAACTTGCTAATGCATCCGTGAAATTTCCCATTGCATATTCTGCATCTGCTTTCGAATACCAGATTTCAGAAAAATCGTTACATAATACAATCGCTGAATTATAATTATCAAGAGCCTGGCTGTACTCATTTATACAATAATAGCAATTGCCTCTACCGTAATATGATTCATAATTAGTCGGGTCGATTTCGATTGATTTGGAAAAATAATCTATTGCTTTATTGTATTCTTTAAGTTCTTCGAAAGCATTACCTATATTGTGATATGAATATGCATCGTTGCTTCGGAGTGTAATGGCTTTTTCGTAATACTCAATTGCTTTATGAAGCCTGCCAAGAGACGCATAAGCATTCGCGGCATTATACCAGGCGGATGCAAAATTTTCGCAAAGTGCCAGGCACATTTCGTAACTTTCAATTGCTTTTAAAAATTTTCCCTGTCTGTTAAGCACTATCCCTCTGTTGTACCATGCATTGTGATTGGTAGGGGAAAACTCAATGTGTTTATCATAATATTCAAGGGACTTTTCAAACATATCCAGAAAGTCGTGACAATATCCCAGCTCATAAAATGCATCTTTGTTGTTCGGTTCCAGATTTAAAACTTTGTTGAAACATTCAATAGCTTCATCAAATTTTTCCAGCCGTTCATAAGTCAGACCCTGATTAAAAAGAGCTTCAATATTATCGGGCTCAAGTTCAAGAGCTTTCTGATACGAATTTAAAGCGGCTTCTTTTTTGCCGCAACTGTCTAAAGTTATTCCTCTGTTTAGGTAAATTTCTACATCACTGGGATTGCATTCTATAGCTTTGTCGTAATACTCAAGGGCTTCCGTATATTGTCCTAAACCATCTAAAATTAATGCTTTTTTGTGATATGCGTCGGATGTGAAAGGATAATGTTCAAGAAGCAAGTTAATATATTCAAGTGCTTTCTGATATTGTCCTTTATCCATAAAATGGTTCACCGTTTCTTCAAGATGTTCTGAATCGAAATTTCGTCCAAAACCGCTTAAATAATCCGGCATTTCATCTCTTGCATCGTTGTTCTCCGAAGAATTTTCGTCGTTCTCATTGAAGAATTCTGTATCATCAAATGGATTCAAATTTTTTCTCCTTTATAACTTTCAAAAATAAATTATATAAAACATCATCATAAGTCAAGGAGTATTAAAAAAGAGAAAAATTTTTATATAAAAGTCTTTAGACTTGACTAATACCTTAATCAATTGTTTTTATTTGTGAATCGCTTTAATTTATTATATTATGAAAAAAATAGTCTATATACTAATATTTTATGCTTTTATATTTAGTTCTTGTGCAGTTTTAAAAATTTCAAATAAAATCAAAATAGAAGAATCAAAAGATTGGCTGATGCCTGATGGAAATCCATCCCGTACAAATATTTATAAAACTAATTCTCCACTAAACCCGCCATTCAAATTATTATGGTCGTTCGATAACGATGCAGCATACCCGGTTAAAAATCTGCTGGCATCGGATGCAGTTTTATTCTCCGGAAATCTTAAAGGAGAAATTTATGGAATTGATATGATTTCCGGTAAATCACTTGGTTCTTTTTCATCATCATCACCATCACAAATTAATGGCTTTGTGATTTATAATTATGATATAATCTTGAGTCGTGTCGGTGACGATAAAAAAAGTATTATTTCATATAATATTAATACCGGGAAAGAAAACTGGAATGTCGATTTTGGTTGGGTGGTATCTTCTCCGGTTTTAAAAAATGATAATTTAATATTCGGAACAATGGATGGATATGTTGTTAACATTCAACCTCAGAATGGAAGTTTAATTTGGAAATATAAAGATAAAAATGAATATACTTCGAATCAATTTTCTTCTTCTTCCACAATTTATAACGAATATATATATTCAGGAAATGTTAATGGAAATATTTATTCTCTTAAAATATCAGACGGGTCATTCAACTGGAGATTTAAAACAGAAGGACCTGTATATTCGGACATTTCTGCATTTAATAATAAATTATTCTTTTTTTCCGATGATATGAATTTTTATTGCCTCGATACTGCAGGGAATCTGGTTTGGAAAAAAGACTTATCAACAAAATCCTATTCTTCTGCCGGTTTTTATTATGACCTCGTGATTACGGCTGCGGTCGATGGATTTGTTTATGCACTTAATATCTCAACAGGTGAAATAGTCTGGAAGTTCAGGACTAATGGCTCAATTTGGGCATCCCCTCTGATTGCTCAAGGGAAAATATTTGTAGGTTCACTTGATGAAAATTTTTATTGCATCAGGGCGGATAATGGTGAACTTCTTTGGAAATATAAATTAGAAGGAAGAATAAAATCAAATGCCGTTATATGGAATGATTTTATTTTTATCAGCTCCGATGATAAGAATATTTATTGCTTTAAGTAATTTTATTTATTCTGAAGGAATAACTTTAATGTCTTTAGAGATTTCTGATTTATTTTTTGATTCAATCATCTGTCCATTTTGTGATATCTCTTGATTTAACAAAAATGTGATTGTCTGTTCGAGATCTTCTGTACTCCATTTTTTCAGTGTATCACATACTAATCCGAACTGCTTTTTCCTTTTATTCTTCAAAGTTTTGATAAATTCATTCATAGGAGCTATCGCAATCTTGTCCCGGACTTTTTTTATCCTCTTATTATAAATTTTGATTTCTTTGATAAAATCAATAAGTTTCGGAATTAGTACATCAATATCGTGAATTGTACCGGCGTGCTCAACAAATTTTTTAGTCTCGGAAATTATTTCATCAAACTCTTTATTTATCAGTTCTGAGTACATTTCCATAGCATAACGTAAAGGCTTAGCTTTGATTCTTAATTGATGCAGTTCGTTTTTTTTCAAGGGATGGTTCAAAACAGTGCTTTTTAAAGCTATAACCCTGGATCTTAATGCGGGAATAATAATTTTAGCATTATCGATAAATCCCATATCAAGATTAAAATTAGTGAATTTTTCTTTTTGCTTTCTTGAAAAACCTTCCTGAATAAATGTAACAAAATCACTTTTTGAGTCAATGAATTTTATTATTTTGGTATTTTTTACAAGGTTATCTCTCAATCCGGATTTATTATTTTTAAGTTTAGACACAAATAATATAAGAATTTTATTATCTTCGGGACTATGTTTGATGATGTAATTGTCTATAATTTCAAATGATACATCCAGTTCCCGGATAGCACCAATAATTCTGATAAAGTTACTAATGGAATTATATACCTTTTTGAACTTATTTTTTGGAAATAAATCCACGAAAATTTTCAGATAACCTTTGAATCTTCTTGCTGCAACCCTCGTTTGATGCAATGCTTCAGTATCTTCATCATCAAATATTCCGCGGCTGTTTTTGAATATATCGTCTATCTTGAATAATAGGATAAGACTCATTACTTCTCTTAAAGTAACATCTTTCCTAAACCCCTCTATTTCTTTAAGCGAGGACATTTTCAGTTGGAAATTTTAGCTTCCCAGCTTACTTTGCATCCGGCTTTTTTGAACATTGCAGATATGCTGCAATATTTATTCTGGGAAAGATTTATAATATTATTAAGCTCATCTATCGTGGCATCAGGACTTTTGAGATTATAAATCAATTTAACCTTTGTAAATATTTTCGGATGCGTTTCAGCTCTTTCGGCATCTAATTCAATATCAAATTCCTCAATGGTTTTATTCATTTTTCTGAGCATGGATAGTATATCCATCGCAGTGCATCCTCCGAGGCTTTGAAGCATTACTTCTAAAGGAGTAGCCGCAGAATCTTCTCCGCCCGGCTGAGGATGATGTGAGTCGAAATAAGTTACCCTGCCCAACTCGTTATATCCTGCTAATCTCATTTCTTTTTCTAATTTCAATGTTGCTTTCATAATGTTTTATATAGTTTCAGTTTATGGAATTTTATTAGTATACCATTTTCATTTTTAAAAATCAAACAGTGATTAAATAATATCTAATCCGTCAATTTACCATGTATTGCAAGCCAAATACATTCAGGGTTTTTGCTGGTGTAATTAACTCTGTGTTTTGTACCGGATTTTATCAGGATATAATCACCTTTTTCCAAATTGAATTTCTCACCTGAACGAAAAGAAATTTCAGCTATACCTTTTAATAAAATTACCCACTCGTCCGTTTTTTCCGATAACCATATGCCGTTTGGAGTCGTTTGTCCGCTTGAAATTATCCTCTCAATTTTTATTCGCTTGCCGGACAATATATTTTGAAATATTTCCGCACTTTTCACTTTAATATCTTTAATTTCAAAGATATTATTCTTTTCTATTTTTTCGATGCGTATAGTCCCAGCCATTCCGATTTGTAATTAATTTGCTTCAACTCAAATCCTTTGCTTTCCAGTAAATTCCTGAATTTATCTTCTTCTTCGCTTAATACACCTGATATAAAAAGTTTTCCTCCGGATTTTAATTTCTCATAGATTGAACCGATGTTTTCTTCAATGACACTTCTGATTATATTCGCACAAATTAAGTCAAATCCGCTTTCTGTTATCTGAGTAATATTTCCTTTTATCAGTTTTACGTTTTTACTTACTCCGTTCAATTCAAAATACTCCCTTGCATTTTCAATAGAGTTTTCATCAATATCTATAGAAACAGCTTTTTCAATTCCTAATTTTATTGCAGATATTGTCAGAATTCCTGTCCCACATCCGTAGTCAAGCATATACTTATCCTCTTCGTCAATTTCATCAATTAGAAAATCAAGAACCAGTTGTGTGGTTTCATTATGACCCGTTCCGAAAGACATTTTAGGGTCAATCTCTATTAGGACTTTATCTTTCGGATTAATCAGCTTATCTTTTTTCCAGCTCGGATAAATAATAATTTTATTTTTTAAATAAATCGGCTCTATAGATTCTTCCCACTCCGCATTCCAGTTTTTTGAATCAAATTCGGTAACGATTAATTTGTCATTTTTTAAACCAATTTCTTTTTTCAAACGCTTTACCAGTTCCTCTAAATCTTTTTTCTTATTTTGAAGATAATAAACTTTTATACAAATGTCCTCTTCAAGAATATTATCTATTCCTGACAGGTAAAGAGTATTATAAATAGCATCGTAATTTTTCTCATTATACATAACCTGAAGCTCAAGATACTTTTCTTGTTTAATCATAAAAATTTAACCTGAATTAATTATTTTAAGAATAGATTTTAGCTTGTGCAGATTCAAGCGTATTTTTCATCAGCATTGCAATTGTCATCAATCCTACTCCCCCTGGGACAGGAGTTATATAGCTGCATTTCTCAAAACAGTCATCAAAATCTACATCTCCTACGGTTCTGAATCCTGATTTCTTGCTCACATCTTCAATTTTGTTTATTCCGACATCAATTATCACCGCTCCCTCTTTTATCATATCCGCTTTAAGGAAATTAGCTTTTCCAATTGCAGCTATAATAATATCAGCTTTTGAAGTGAATTCTTTAATATCTCTTGTAAAACTATGGCAAACAGTTACAGTCGCATTTAAAGATTTATTCATAAATAAATTTGCAACAGGCTTTCCAACAATATTGCTCCGTCCGATTACAACTAAATTTTTTCCTTTTGTTTCGATTCCTTTTCTTTTCAGCATTTCTACTATGCCATATGGAGTACATGGTATAAATGATTTTATCCCCGCGACAAGTCTTCCGATGTTCTGTGGATGAAAACCATCTACATCTTTCCGGTAATCAATTGCTTCGAGTATATTTTGTTCTTTAATATGTTTCGGTACAGGAAGCTGGACTAAGATACCATGAATTAATTTATCAGTATTAAAATTATCTATTAGTTCGAGTATTGTAGATTCAGTAGTATCAACAGGCAGCCTTTCTATGATTGAATAAAATCCGAGTTCTTTGCATGTTTTTTCTTTGCTGTTCACATACATCGTGGAAGCATGATTATCACCAACAAGTATAAATGCAAGTCCGGGAATCACTCCTTTTAATTTAAGATCTTCTGCTTCTTTTTTAATTTCTTCTTTAACAAGAGCAGAGATAATTTTACCATTGATAATTTTATCTTCCGGCATAAGTGAATTAATAATATTTCAGTTTAATTAATTTTTCCTGACAGGACCTGCTGCATCCCTGATAATAGCATCGGGATAACCTTTTGACTGAACAGTGCTTAGAAATGATTCTGCGGATTTAATATCATTGAATTCGTCCCCTGCGATTATTCTGTAAATACCATCTGAGAACATTCTTACTAAAACAGTAGTACTGAGTTTTGAACGTGCGATTATTGCAAAATTATCAGCATTATCTTTGTTCAGGAAAGCACCAATCTGCACAAAAAATGGTCCTGAATCACTAACATTTATTTTTTGACGTACTGTATCGACTCTAATCATATTATCAGTGTCGTAGCAAGAGCAATTGCAGGAATAAAGTGAAAACCCCGAAACTGTGCAAATAATTACGATGATAAACAAATATAATATATTTCTCATACGAGTTTTTAATTTATAATTAATTGCCGTCAATTATTCTGATTTTCTTAACAAACGCATCTCTGAATCCTTTACCTTTCACATATTCCAGGTATGCATTTGCTTTTTCAGGGTTAGTGAATCTTTCCGCGGATACCCTGTATATATTATTTTCATAAATTACTTCAGATTTCTTATTCAACAAGGAATCAGCTTTTGCAGATAAAATATCCGCATACTTTTTACTTGTAAATGATCCAAGTTGAATTTCCAGCTCAAACTTTACGGGTATAAAATTCACGTCAGTGTGGTTTCTGATAGTGTCAATCATCACAATAGTTGTATCATATGCTAATGACTGCTCTTCTGCAAAGTCTTCAGCAGCATCACATCCTCCCCAAAAAAAAGATGTAAATAGGGCTAAAAAAGGTAAGACAAAATAGAATATTTTTTTCATTTTGACCTTTTTAATTTAATTTAACAGTTACCTATCCTCAACGATCTGTTTAATAAATATATTATTACTATAGACTATATTTAAGTCTATCCACAACCCACGAATATTTAATACAAATTTAACATAAAATAATGTAAAATAACATATTAAATGTAAAAACTGAAATTTTTTTAAAAGGCTGGTTTTTATCGAATTAATACCGTTACTATTGATTATTTGTTAATTTCCTGAACTTCTGAAGAAAACTTTTATGCTTCGAATAATGGATTCCTGCCATCCCAAGAGATTTTGCTGCTGTTATGTTCTCAAGTAAATCATCGATAATAAGAGTTCTTTCGGGCTTAAGGTTGTATTTGTCGAGAATATATCTGAAAATTTTCTTATCAGGTTTTAACATTTTTACTTTGAATGAAAGGATTCTGTTTTTAATCAAATTTACGTAAGGGAAATTATTGTAAATAAATCTTATATGCTGGGAACATGTGTTAGAAAGTAAAAATAATTTAAATTTCCTCCTTCCGGCTATTTGTTCAAGGAAATTTTTCATTGGTGTATTTTCCCAGAAAATATCACAGTAAAGATAGGTGAAATCCGAATAACTAATCTTTAAATTGAATTTACGTTTAAGTTTATAAAATAAAGTTTTATGCTCCAGCCTCCCTTTTGAAACAGCATCGCCCAGTCTTTTGCTCCTGATAAAACTTTTAAATTTCCTTGCATCAAGGTGCTTTTCCAATTTTGCAACCCCATCATAGAAATAGCAAAAATCAAAAAAGCAAAGAGTATTTCCTAAATCAAAAATAATATTTTCTATACCGGGAGATTTCAAGATCTATAAGTATTTTTTTTCGAGCACATTAAGGTCTTTATCAAGAACATAAAGTTTAGGAACTCCTGTTGGAATCTCTGTTTTTATAATTTCATCATCCGATAAATTTTCAAGAAACTTTACAAGTGCCCTCAAACTGTTTCCGTGTGCAGAGATGAGAACATTTTTTCCTGCTTTTAGCTCCGGAACAATTTTACTTTCCCAGTACGGAATTACTCTTGCCGCGGTATCCTTGAGACTTTCACCTCCCGGAGGTGCTACATCATAACTTCTTCTCCACAAATGCACCTGTTCCGCTCCGAATTTTTCTCTTGTTTCATCCTTATTCAATCCCTGCAAATCACCGTACATTCTTTCATTAAGAGCTTTGTCATACTCAATTGGAATATCTGTCTGTTTTATAATATTCAATATTATATCCAGAGTTCTTTTAGCCCTTATCAGTACTGATGTAAATGCGATATCAAATTTGTAACCTTTAAGTTTTTCTCCTGCCTCGTTGGCTTCTTCAATTCCTTTTGGCGAAAGGTCAATATCAGTCCAGCCGGTAAATCTATTTTCTAGATTCCATAACGACTGACCGTGTCTAACAGTTATTAAATTTGGCATAATGTTAAAATTAATAATTAATATATTATTTACTTATTTTTTAATTGGCAGGAATGTCTGATTCGAAAGTGATTTCATTCAAACAAGAACACCTGACCTGTCTATCTACATTTTCCATTTAATGGAACAGCCCATTGATGGTATCTGTTCTTTAACCGGTTCTTTCCCGTTTAATATTTCTTCTATTGCGATTTCAAGGTTACGCTTTGTGACAATACTTTCATCTTTCCAGTTGTCATCAAGCCTTCCCCTGTATTTAAGAATTCTTTCTTTGTTGTAAACGTAAATATCGGGAGTGCACACTGCATCATACTTTCTCGCTGTTACTTGCGTTGCATCTTCGAGATATGGAAAATTCATATTATATTCCTTGTAGAAAAGTATCATATTCTCAAAGGAATCTTCGGGATAAGTAACTGTGTCATTTGGATTAATTCCTATAAATTGAACGCTCTTACTTTGTAATTTATCCTGGAGATTTACGAATCTTTTCATCACAGCTTTTACATACGGACAGTGATTACACATGAAGATGATTACGAGAATTTCTTTGACCGAAAAATCAGAAAGTGAATAAAATTTTTCGTCAGTTCCTCTTAATGAAAAATCTATTATAGGAGTATCTAAGTTGTTTATGTTATTTTCAACCGCCATAATATATTTTTAAAACTCTTCTTCATCCTCGTCCAGAACAGGATGAAAATCTTCGTATATAAAATTTATGTGAAGATTTGTATTCGATACGTCTTCAACATATTGTGGAAATATCTCTTCTGTAATAAATCTGTATTTTTCTTCTAAAGAATAATCGTTCTGGAAATGAACCACTATTCTTTTCTCATCCAGGAGGGAAATAAGCTTTCCATATTCCTCTTTTAGCACCTTATTGTCGCTTTTTGAAGCTTTTTTCAACTTCGGTTTGCCGATTAACTGGTACACATTTTCAAGTTTGGAGTTCAAATGCTCCATTTCAAATTTCTTTATATCATTGATAAACTCAATATCATCCTCGGGCTCTTCAGTTACGGAGGTCTCTGTAGTATAATTATCGTCAGAGGAAATATCTTCATGCTTATCATCATTGAATATTTCATCGCTGCTTTTATGCCCGGGTTTCTGCCCGGATTTCTGAACCTGAGAATTCTTCTTTGTTGATTTTTTTAAAACTTTATTGTTTTTCTTTTTCGATTCCATCAATCAGATTACGAATAATTATTTTCTTTCACAAATACAAAATTAAAAAATTTACAGAACAAGTCAAGTTAAATTATTACTAAATAACTTTAATGAATAAAATAAATATATATCAGAGGACTTACAAAAACCAGACTATCAAACCTATCAAGTATCCCTCCGTGTCCGGGTATAATATTTGATGAATCTTTTACTCCGCAATATCTTTTCAGCATTGATTCGAATAAATCTCCGACCTGACTGAAAATCCCGATTAATAACCCGGTGATTAATGCATCAGTCAAATTTAATTTATCGGGAATAATATAATGGAAAATTAACGCTCCTCCGACTGTGAAGATAATTCCTGCTATGCTCCCTTCAACAGTTTTCTTTGGGCTTATTTCGGATAATCGATGCTTGCCGAATAATCTTCCGCCAAAATATGCAAATGTATCGCATGTCCATATTAAAACAAAAATATATAGTACAACATTAAAATTTTCCGGCAGTCTTCCTGCATTCAGATTAAAAAGATTTAGAAATATAAACGGAACTGTTAAATATAAAAAACCGGAAATCGAGACTATCGGATTCAAGGGGTTTCTCTTTTCCTTCCTTAACACTTCAAATGAAATTGTCAGTAAAATAATAATTACAAATAGATTGATGACATATTCCAAATGCTCATAATAAAAGAAAGAAAGCACGAGCAATCCGGTGTAAACGATAATAGAAAATATTTTCAGAGGAAAAATATTTTTTGTCTTAAATAAATTATAAAATTCATACAGAGATAAAGCCTGAACTATCATTGATAACGACAGGAAAAAATACCCGCCTTTGTAAATAATGAATACCAGAAGAGGAACACCGATAATTCCGATTATCACCCTTTTTGTCAAATTGCTTATTTTCTTATCCGTATCCACTTTAAAATATTATTTTTTGATTTTTTCGAAATACATTTTTGATTAAAAACATAATTGCGATAAACAGCGCAGCAGATACAAGTCCCCATATAATGAGCTGAATAAATTCACCCTGCGGAATGTCTTTCGATGTGCTTGCGAAATCATCACCAATAAAATAAACCGCTGCGGCAGAAAAGAAATTGTTAAGAAAATGAACAGCCATTGCTGTATAAATACTTCCGCTAAGATATGCAACTGCGGAGATATAAATACCAAGAATTATCAGTGGAATCAGATTAAAAGGATCAAAATGAAACAGAGCAAAAAGCAGTCCCGTCAGAATAACTGCAGTCGAAGCTTTTAATATCTTCAGCAAGTTTGATAAAATTAATCCCCTGAAAAGCAGTTCTTCGCAGATTGCGGGTGTAACAGCAATTACAATAATCACAATGACAAACTCGAATGGTGAATAGGATTTCACTATTCCCATTACAGCTGCTTCAAGAATATCAAAAAATTCTTTCAGTTTATTTACATACTCTCCCCCGAAAGGCAGAGAAAAAATCAGTTTATTCTGAATAACGATGTATAACTGAAGAAAAGGTTGTATTACAAATATTCCTAAAACGCTAAGCGAAAATATCTTTGCTTCCGGAATTTTTAATCTGAATATTTTATCAGCATCATCACCTCTGAGTATATTCAGAACAATTACCGGAACGAGTATAAACATAAACTGCGAGAAAGAGATTACAATACGGAATGTTTTTATATCTTTTATTCCATTTCCGGCTTCAGCTCCCGATAAAAACGCACTGATGACACCGCCGATTATTTGATAAGTTACAAATACCACAGCAAGTGAGACCAATACAAAAAGTACAGGATTCATATTTGCAAAAGGAGCTATTCTCTTTTCGTCCAAAATTAAAAATAAAGTTTTTTATTCAGAAAATTGAAATCAGATTAATATCATTAAAAATAATAAAAATTTAAATGTTAAAAGGATTAATAGCCTTATTCGATTAACAAATGAAAGAGTATAAGAGATAATCCTGATACGGAAATTATAAGTGATGTAAGGTTTATTTTCGGAAATGGTTACAAATTGAATTTATTGTTTTTAAGGTTTATTTTGCAAATTATGTCAGATAATTTTGAAAACGTATATACGGTCACAAAGAAAAAAGGTAAATATAGTTTTTTTATTAACATATTCCTTTTTATTCTCACATTTTTTAGTACAACATTGTCGGGAGTCGGCTGGTTAAACCAGAATCCGTATGCATTGGAAAATTTTGCACTGGGAATGCAATATTCTTTTCTTATCCTTACAGTGATTTCACTTCATGAATTCGGACACTACTTTGCAGCTAAATATCATAAGGTAGATGTAACGCTCCCGTATTATATCCCGTTTCCTTTTCTTTTTTTGAATCCTTTCGGAACAATGGGTGCAGTGATAAAAATGAAATCACCGACACAAACCAAGAAATCATTATTTGATATCGGTATTGCAGGTCCTATTGCAGGATGGATTGCTTCAATGGCGATATTAATTTATGGATTTTTTACTCTGCCGAAGATTGATTACCTTTTCAATATACATCCCGAATATATTTCACATGGAATTCCAACAACAGGTCTGACATTCGGAAATAACCTGATATTTTTATTATTCCAAAAAATATTTTCACATGGAGCTTTTGTCCCGCCAATGAATGAAATGTATCACTATCCATTTTTATGTGTCGGGTGGTTCGGCTTATTGATTACCTCTCTGAATATGATGCCAGTCGGACAGCTTGACGGAGGACATATTTCATATACGATGTTCGGGAAAAACCATAAAATAATCGCTTATATAATTTTTATATTATTAATAATATTCGGATTGCTTGGATTACTTCCGCTTCTTAATATACAATTTGAATTAGGTTCTATTAACTGGCTCGTTTGGGCAGTCCTTATTTATTTCGTCATTAAAATAGAGCATCCGCCAATTTGCACGGATATAGATAAACCACTGGACAGAACGAGAATGATACTCGGCTGGTTTTCATTCCTGATATTTATAACTTCATTCTGTCCTGTTCCGATAAACGAATTGTAAAAAATTAATTTTTTTTAAAAAAAATTTTCTGTAAATGCATCGTTGACAGACAGGAATGTCTGTTCCTACTAAGGGAGATGCATAGGGCGATAAGTAAACCAAGAAATAAATAAATATTATACATGAAAGTATTTTAAGTTTATTAGAAGTTGGAGATTTATGAATTCACAAAATAGAAGTTTCATCGTAATTTTCTTAGTAATATTCATTGACCTCTTGGGGTTTGGAATAATTATTCCTTTATTACCGGATTTTTCAGTGAATGTTCTGTTAATGAATAAAACCACAATCGGACTTCTGACGGGAATATATTCGTTGATGCAGTTCATTTTCACACCTGTCTGGGGTTCACTATCAGATGTTTACGGCAGGAAACCAATTTTGGTAATGTCTTTGATTGGAAATGTTATCGCTTATTCCTTAATGGCTCTTGTATTTACGGGAACCATATCTTCAATTTTGATACTTTTTATAGCAAGAGCCTTTGCCGGGTTTTTTTCTGCAAATCTTTCTGCGGCACAGGCCGTTGTATCGGATATTACAAAACCTGAAGAGCGCTCAAAAGGTATGGGTATCATCGGTGCTGCATTCGGGCTCGGGTTTGTATTTGGTCCGGCTCTTGGCGGATTTCTATCTTTCTACTTCGGATATGGAATCCCAATAATTCTGTCTGCGTTTTTCTCCTTATCAGCATTGGTGGTATGCCTTACAATTTTTAAAGAAACTCTTCCTGAAGATTTAAGAATACATAATAAGAATAAATTCAGTCTTTCGGGCGTAAAGGTTGTGAATGTTAAAGCAGTAAATGATGTAATCAAAAATAAAAATGTCGGGATTTATGTTATTATATTTTTCTTCATAACATTTTCGTTTGCAAATATATTCGGAAACTTCCAGTATTTTATAGAGCGGAAAGATGGATTGAATATGGATGCCGAGCAGACAGGTTTTCTGCTTTCATTTATTGGGATAACTGCGGCATTGGTACAGACACTACTTATCAAACCTTTTAAAAAATATATTGGTGAGAAAAAATCTGTAATTGTAGGAAATGTACTTGTTTGTATTGGTCTGTTTTTCATACCTTTCTCTACGTCTGTTGTTATGCTGCTTGTTGTTTTAACCGTTCTGGGATTGGGAAACGGATTGAACAATGCTATGACATTAGGTTTGATTTCACAAAATGTAAACAGAACTGAACAGGGGGGTGTACTGGGCATTAACCAGTCTCTTAGTTCTCTGGCAAGATTTCTGGGTCCGCTCTGGGGAGGCTTTATATATGACAAGTTCAGTTATCATTATCCGTTTATATCCGGGGCTATATTTATGCTGTTGATTACTATAATTGCGGTTGTGGTGCTGAATAATAGAAGAATAAAAAGTGCATAGAGTGAATGGAGTGCGTAGAGTGTATGGAGTCTATGGAGTGTATAGAGTGTATGGAGGACAAGCAATGAATAATCCCTAGTACTCGAATAACATCATATTAAAACTACAAAAGTCTGATTTCTTTTCAATTATATAATTACCATTAAGACTTTTGTAGTTTATTTCAAAACGAGATTCTTCATTGCGTTCAGAATGACAAAATTCAAAATCTGTGAAATCATATTAAACTACAAAAGTCTAATTCTTTTATACAAAATATTTACACATTAAGACTTTTGTAGTTTATTTCAGATTCTAACAACCCTAACACACCGATCATTCTTCCGGCTTTTTGATTTTCTTTTCGATAGGAAAATAATAAATCATTTTTATCATATGTGCAAAGAGGGGAGACTTCAATGTTTTCTTTTCTAATTCCGCAGTTGATTAATTGATTGTAATTATCTTTTTTCAAGTCCAGGTAATATTTTCCATTTTTGAATTCTTTGCTTTCATCAGGGAAATTGTCTGCTACTTCTTTGCTGACTTCATAATTATCTCCGGATATTCCGGGACCTATATATGCAATTAAGTTTTCAGGTCGAACTCCATAAATATTATTTATTTCAGAAATCATTTTTGTCAATATTTTAAGATGGGTTCCTTTCCAGCCTGAATGAACACCTGCAATTACTTTCAGTTCAGGGTCATAAAGGAAAATCGGTATGCAGTCTGCTGCTTTTATTATCAGAAATATATTATTTTTATTGGTATACAATCCGTCGCTGTTGTCAAAATGGCAGGAGAATTCAGTGTAATTAATGTTTGTTGAATGAATTTGTTTCTGAGTTACAATGTTGTCAGGAGAAATGTTCAGGAATTTAAAAAATTTTCTGAATCTTTTTTTAATTCCTGACTGAAGAAGAAGGTCAGATTTATCATCATCGTCTCTTACATTATTATCAAAATCCATCCAGTCCCTTGTGCTGAATGCAAAAAATAATTCCGGGTATTTACTGAATAATTTGGATTGAATAACAGGTGGATAATTAATTTCAGTCATCAATAGGGGGCTTACTTCTTTGAGCTTTTTTAAAGGATATTAATTTTTTTTCCTGAATGCGGGTTTCTTTAGATGTGACTGTAGGTTTTGTTTTTAATCTTTTCTTTTCTTTTTTTAATCCTGATTCCAGAAGTTCAATAATCTTATGATTTACCCTGAGCTTATTTAAATATTGCGAGCGTTCGACCTGTGATGTTATTTTTATTATTCCGTTTTTATTTATTCTGTTGCTTAATTTCTCAAGAAGACGCTCTTTTTCGTTTTCATTCAGATACTTTGAATTCAGAATGTCAAAGGATAATTCAATTTTAGTTTCAACTTTGTTTACATTCTGTCCGCCTTTTCCACCGCTGCGGGAAGATTTATAAGAAACTTCCGATAATATGTCTTCAGGATTAATATTCAAAGTAATTAAGATTCCAGTAATTGATAACGTTACATTTTATGCTTATATTCATTTTATTGAAAATCTAACCCCCCTACCCCCCCTTTGGTCAAAAGGGGGGTAATCGGTCGTAGTAATCAATCTAATATATATAAACATATATTCACACACTTTTTTAAACGTTGTCCAGTAATTTATTTTCCTCTTTCTCTTCCTCTTCTTCAACACCGGCTCTGTCAAGAATATTCCTGGGTATTTGTTTTGAAGTATTTGCACCAAGTTTTTTAATATTCTCAATTTTTCTGATTATATTTCCGCTTCCTTCAGATAGTTTTCTCATTGCGTCACTATACGTTTCTTTTGCAGTATCCATCTGTTTCCCGACTTTTAAAAGGTCTTCGATAAAACCTACAAATTTATCATAGAGTGCTCCGCTTTGCTTCGCTATTTCGATGGCATTATTATTCTGACTGTCTTGTTTCCATATATTTGCAATCGTTCTTAATGTCGCAAGTAATGTTGCAGGACTTATCAAAACAATATTTTTATCAAATGCATCGTTCCATATTCCCAGTTCGTTCTGAACTGCAATTGAAAATGCAGGCTCGATAGGGACAAACATTATCACGAAATCAAGACTTTTCAAATCGTAAAGAGTTTGATATTTCTTAACGCTTAAACCCTTGATGTGATTCTTTATGGAATCAATATGTCTTTTCAGATAAATTGCTTTTTCTTCTTCAGTATCTGCAGAACAATATGCTTCATAATCTTTGAGCGAAACTTTGGAATCAATAATAATATGTTTATCATCCGGCAGATGAACAATAACGTCAGGTTTTTGCCTTGAGCCTTCGTCGCTTGTATGTGATTGCTGTACAAGGTATTGAATTCCTTTTTGCAAGACCGCTCTTTTCGAGTATGCTTTCGAGAATAAATTCACCCCAGTTACCCTGAGTTTTTGAATCGCCTTTCAATGCTCTGGTAAGGTTGTTTGCATCTTCGGTCATCTTCTGGTTAAGTTCATACAGTTTCTTGATTTCAGTAGCAAGCCGTGTTCTTTGCTCCGTTTCACTTATGTGAGTATCATTTACTTTAGTTTCAAAATCCTTAATCCTGTCCTGAAGTGGTTTTAATATATCGATTAAATTTTCTTTATTTTGATTTGTGAATTTCGAACTTTTTTCTTCGAATATTTTATTAGCAAGATTTTCGAATTCTTTTGTAAATTTTTCCTGCAGATTTTCCAATTCTGCTTTTTGCTCATCGAGTTTTTGTATCAGGTTCTTATTATCTGTTTCGAGCCTTGCAGAGTCAGACATTATTTGATTTATCATATCTGCTTTTTCCCGTAATTCTTTTTCTTTAGAGTCCAGATTTTGTTTCGAGCATCCCATTCATGCTTTCCGCTTTAATTTTTTCATCACGCTGCTCTGCGAGTTGTTTATTCAAAATTTCCGCGTCTTCAATTGATAACCCTTTTTCGGATTTGTATTTGTATTTAGAAATTAAAAATGCCGCAAATCCACCTATTACTAATCCTATTGCTAAAAATAATATTTCCATGCAAAATTTTTATTAAGAATTTTTGAAAATATGAATTTGATAATTAAATAAATATGGTAGAAATATTCTCATATTTTAGTAAATTTTTCTTTTATTTAGTGGTAATAAAATAATCATTCATTTTTCTAATTATTTGGTATAGCTTTAATATAATACATGGTTTTAAAGTATTTTTAAAAGGTTAGTTAGGTTTAAATAAATCTTATTATGAAGAAAATATTATTTTCCATATTGCTTGCTCTTTTATTTCTTCCTGACTTTTCATCTTCACAGGTTGTTAATTACAATATTACTATGACACCTGCATATTATGACAGCCTTTATCTAAGAGATCCTTTTGTTTCTACTTATTTGCCCTGTATCTTTGAATATCTCGGTATTTACTGGAATGACGCAACAATCAGATTCAAAGGTTCAACATCCAGATATTATCCAAAAAAAGGATTCAGACTAAAATTTGCAACTGCAAATCTCTTTCAGGGCTGGAAAACCTTCAATCTTAATCCTTTGTTTACGGATAAATCTTTTATTCGGGAAAAATTATGCTGGGACATATACAAAAGACTTAATTCCCTTGCACCTGACCCGCTTTATTATGTTTCTCTGAAAATGAATAATCTTCCTAAAGGCGTTTATCTCTGGATTGAAAATATTGATAAATACTTTTATTCCATGCGGGGTCTACCTTCAGGTCCGACGTGGGAGGCAAACGGAGATTATTCAATGGCAGACCTGACTATCAAGCCATTGAACCTCCTTAAATTATATTATACTAAGCAAATCGGAGATACAAACTACTACACCGATTTGCAAAATATGATTATAGAGTTGAATAATACATCCGAAACAAATTTTCCTTCCTGGCTGAATAATACTTTCGATGTTAATTCCGTATATAACTGGCTTGCAGTTAACAGTGTGGTAGCTATGGGTGATACTTACAATTCGAATTATTACCTCTATCGTGATACAACCAAAACTAATCAGCAGTGGTATATTATTCCCTGGGATTATGATTTGACATTTGGTCGTGACGGTGACCCTTCTATCGCTTATCCCGGAGAACTCCTCAATAACGGCTTTGAATACCAGTCCGAACCTTTCGCAGGTCCGAATAATGTATTAAAGGATAGAGTAATAAACAATACAACTACCAGTGTTATTTTAAAACAAAAAGTAAAATACATTCTTGACTCGATTTTAACTGAACAAAAATATTTTCCAAAAATTGACAGTTTGAAAAATATTTTGAATAATGAAGTCGCAAATGACCCGCTGAAATGGGGGACTTTTCAGGAATTCAATGAACACACAGATGCAATAAAATATTTTATTACTGCCCGGAAAAATTTTCTCTATAAAACATATATAAATCAACCTTCCGGTGAATACGAAATTGTTACCGTTCATCCGACACAGACTAACGTTCCTTATAGATTTGTTGATTATGACGGAAGCACAGATTGGCTCAATGACTTTTTATAATTATTCCGGTCTCGACAGTATAACAATGAGAGAATATCCTCATTCTATGAACTCTAATATTCCGAATCCAGGATTGAACAGGTATATCAATCGATATTATAAATTTACTCTTTATCCATCTACAGCCACATTTAATGCTAAAGTTCAGTTCGAATATGAAGATTATAATACAAATAATACAGAAGTGAAAAGTGGTGTTCAGGATGAAAGAATGCTGAAATCATATTGCTGGAACGGAAGTACCTGGAACGCTCTTCAGCAAACATCAATGAATCCATATTCCAATACAATTAATATTGATAACTTCAATCAAACTTATTGTACCGCAAGCAGTGCAGTTGCTTTCTATATTCCAACCGGATACCCTTCCCAGTTTTGGTTCAGGATACCAAATGCAAACTGGCAGAGATTATATGATGTAAAATTCGCAGATGCTAATACCGGATTTATGGTAGGCGAGCAGACAACTATTTTAAAAACAACAAACGCAGGACTCAACTGGGTCAGCTCAACAATCGGAAATAATTTTTATCTGTATAAACTTGCAATAACAGGCAGTACTTTATATGCAGCAGGTGATGCCGGTATTGTATTCAAGAGTGCAAATCTCGGGACAAACTGGACAATGCTGCAGACAGGTGTATCAAGAAAACTTAATTCCATTTATTTCATCAGTGCTAATGAAGGATGGGCAGTAGGTGAAAAGGGTTGTGTAATTCGTACTACCAATGGAGGTACGTCATGGACTATTTCGGCAATTGATACCACTGTCACTCTTAATGCACTCGAAGTATTCGGAACTTCTGAACTTGTCACCGCAGGAAGCAGCGGAAAAGTGTATAAAAGTATAAATTCAGGTGCTAACTGGACCCTCGTGAATTCCGGAACGGTAAATAATATCTTTGGACTAAAGAAATCAGGTACATCATTTCTTGTTCTTACAGGTGACCAGAATCTTGTAATGTATTCTAATGATAAAGGGCAAACCTGGAATAATATCAGCGTTCCTAATCCAGCAGTTCTTAATTTTAAAGATGCAGCTATCATTGATCCTAACAGAATATACGTTTGCGGAAATCTCGGAAGGATATTTTATACTCAGAATAAAGGTGTGAATTGGTTCGGGCAATATACTGCAGTCAGCAACGATTTAAATGCGCTCTATTTTATTGATAGTACAAAGGGTTTAAGTTCAGGTAATGAAGCTTGTGTACTGAGAACTAATTTCCCTGGCACTGTCGGTGTCGGAAATAACACTAATATTATTCCTGAAAGATTCGTATTGTACCAAAATTACCCAAATCCGTTTAATCCGGTAACAAAAATTAAATTTGATATTCCAAATTCCACCTTTAACCAGGGTGGTTTTGTCACATTAAAAATTTACGACATTCTCGGTAAAGAAATCGCTACACTTGTAAATGAAAAACTCCAACCGGGTAATTATGAAGAAATATTTAATGGAAGCAATCTCCCAAGCGGAGTATATTTTTATAGACTTGAGGTCAAAGATCTATCCGGGCGGGTAGGAGATTTTATTGCTGTTAAAAAACTGGTAATGATAAAATAAATTATTATATATATTTTTATGAAATAATTATAAATAGTAATAGAATTATCTTAATTATTTTATTATCACAAATTTCTTTATTGCACTAAAATTAGTAGTCTGTAATCTATAAAAATATATTCCGCTGGGAAGATTAGGTGCATCCCATTTATATTTATAATTCCCCGGACTAAAACTGCTGTTTAGAAGCAAAGCAACTTTTCTGCCGAGTATGTCAAAAACTGACAGGTTAATATTTGAAGTATTTGGAATATCAAATTCAAATGTTGTACCTCCATTAAAAGGATTCGGATAGTTTTGATAAAGATTGTAAGATACCGGAGCCATTGAAGGTTGCACGCCGGGAGTGAAAACAAGCGAATTAAGTCCCGTAAAATTTGTACTTCCAATCATAGTTGCAACCCCGGTGGCTGTGTCATATTTTACCAGGCTCGATACTTGCTGTCCTAATCCTGTCAATCCATACAACTCTCCTTTAGAATTAAATGCTATCGCAGGTGTGAATGAGAATCCGGGAATTCCTACCTGTGTGGAAGTGCCTGTATTTTTATCTATTTTGAAAATTTTATTTGCTAAAGATATACCCCACATCTGTCCGTTTAATGGGTTAATTGTAATGCTGAAAAGACTCGGAATATTTGTATTGCCAATGTATGCATTATCGTTAGTTGATAGCCTGTATCTGAATAGTTTCCCGTCAAATGAAGTGCAATATATTACATCACTTGAATCGAACGCAATAGACCTGACACTTCTGATAGGTAATATCTTTGTGAAATAACCATCACCTTCGAGAGAATTAATTCTGACTAGTGTGCTGTAATCCGCTCCCTGTATGCATCCGTATAGAATCCTGTCATCAGGTTTGACGCTGATTCCGGTAATATCCGAAAAACCGGAGAGACCAATCAGTGAAGATGTTCCGTTAATTTTATTAAGAGATACAAAAGAACCATTGGACACAGAACCGGATATAGCGTATATGGAATCATATCTTGCAGGATTAATGACGTAACCTTTTCCTTTAACGTTTATTTTTTTAATAGAATTAGAATTATCATTACTGAAAATCCTTATACTATCAGAAATATTTCCTGCAATGTTCGGAAAATATTTAAAATATAAATCTTTAGACTGATTAAAACCAATTTTTAAAGGATAAGCAGAAATATTCAGCAATCTGAACTGAGTATTTATACTTTCGATATTTGAAATAGAAAGAGTATCTGAGCCAAAATTTCTAATGCTCATAGAAACCGTATCACTGCCGTAACCGTTTTCAGTTGTGGCAAATGAAAGTGTATCTTTGGTAGTGTTAAGTCTTGCACCATTAAAAGGTATCAGTCTCAGATTACTCATCCAGCCTGCCCATACGTTTGCCGGATACTCTGCATATTCTGTAAGAAGCCAGAAGTTATTCTGGTCTGATGGGTCTAGCCAGATTCCGTTATAATCTCCCCACCTGTTTCTTCCGCTTCCAAAGTCTTTATTATAAGGACCTTTTCCAGCCTGCAATATTCTGCTTCCGCTTAAATAATTTGGAGGGTCTGAATTTAATCTTGTAGTATAAAATGCACCGATGTATTCTGTCAGGCCTGAACGGGAATATGTGATAGCTAAATTCAGGTCTTTATCTACGCTCATTGCCGGATAGTAAAGCCAGAAACCATCTGCGCCCATCGCTACATCTTCTACTGTTGTATTTGACGCAGTGTTGATTTTGAAATATCTTATACTGGAATATGCATTATTACTTCCGCTTCTTATCCCATGAACTCCCCATAGATTTCCATTTTTAAATATCGGTTCATTTCTCAAATCATTACCTCCGCTTTCTATCAATGGATTGCTTCCGCCTAATTGATTTGCATTGGGAGGATTTGAATATGCCGTCATAGGAACATCGACTCCCGTTAAATCAGGATTTGTTATGGAGTTTGTAATTTTATAAACAACCATCGCAGTATTAACCGGATAAAAGGGAGGGGTGCAAACGAGATAATAACTTCCGGGATTTGAGGAATAGAAAATTGATGGTCTTAATGTGAATGCATTTAGATTTGGATTTGAAGGTTCTCTGATATCCCATAAATCCGTATAACTTAATTGTCCGGCAGTATTTGCATATAGTTCAGATTTCTTTATGATTCTGATTTTTGCTCCTTCAAAATTACCTACAAACTGAAATTGATTCGTAGTGATATATAATGCTTGTTCATCAAATCCGACACCCTGATAATCGCCCCAGCTGTTTGTCGGAATCGAACCGTTTTTATTTGCAGGTACTGACCAGTTGTACCAGGTTCCGAGCGGAATTGAATCCTGGCTTACAGAAATTAAAATATTACCTCTTTGAGTTGCATCATCTTGGTCAAGCCATACCATAATCCACCGTTTTGCAAAATGGTCATACAGAACTTTCGGGTCGAAAGCACTGACACCGGTAACTGTAGTTCCGAACCAGCTATTACCTGAAATTTGTCTTATTAAGTTTCCGGATTTATCAAAAATTTTAAATCTTCCGTTATCAATTCCTATTACGTGAGTAGGTCCAACAGCACAATAGAAATCCGGGGGTATATATGAATTGCCGTCTAATGATCCCAGAAAACCTTTTATGATAAATGGGTCTGAATCAGGATTAAGATTTTGATTTGCCAGCGGGTCAATCATATAATTACTTCCCTGTGGAGCCGTAGGAGCAACAATATTTAAAGCATCGGAATATCTTTTAATCGGAATTTTATTCCGCAAGGGTTTTTTAATGTAATATGGTAATTTATTATCAGGAGCGTTATTTATAAAAGTATTGGTAGTTACAATAACTCCGAACGGTACGATACCTGTGGAAGGTCCCTGATAAATAGCCTGAGGAGTTGAATTCTGATAGAAGAATATTAATAGAATTAAAAGAAGTAAAATTTTATTCATCAATTAATAAGTAATATTTAAAGGAATTTGATTAAAATATGAAATTGGTTAATCAATTAAAAGAAATGAAAAATTCTTAATCCCGGAAGTATTATTAGCGGTAAATTTTTTCAATAATGAATAAACAATCATATACATACTGAATAATATTGTTTTATTGTTTATATTGCAGCATTATTTTATAAAATTATGTTAAACGAAAATAAACTTAAGAATTTAATAATAGTAGGTGACAGGGTTTTGATAAAACCTAAGTCACTGAATGATAAAACAAAAACAGGATTATATCTTCCGCCCGGTGTACAGGAAAAAGAAGTGGTGCAATCGGGATATATTATGAAAGTCGGACCCGGTTATCCGGTTCCGCAGATTGGAGACGAATTAGATGAATCCTGGAAAAATACTGATGAAAAAGTAAAATATGTGCCGCTTCAGGTGAAAGAAGGGGATTTAGCTGTATTTCTTCAGAAAGGTTCAATTGAGGTTCTGTATAAAGATGAAAAGTACTTCATCGTTCCCCAAAATCAAATTCTAATGGTTGAAAGGGAAGATGACTAATGAAAAATTCCGGTTAATTTTATTTCAAAAGATTTCTAATTATCTTTATTAATAAAATTATCTTTTATATTATTAATTTTATATTTAAGAATTTATTATATGAAATATAATTATGTAAAATTCCTCTTAGCAGCAGGAATTATGTTTTTTTTGCTAAGCAATACTTATGCACAGTCACTTAAGCAGATTGCTTTTGCTTCCTCAAATTCTTCAAACGAAATGCTTCAGATTTTCATAATGGATGAAGATGGTGGAAATAAAAGACAAATTACTGAGCTTGACGAAAATTGTTACTTCCCGAAGTTTTCTCCCGATGGAAAAAGCCTGGTTTTTAACACCGATGGGACCAGAGTCTACTATATAGAAAATATTGACGATACAGGTAAAATTACACCTGTATATTTATACAACGGATTCCATCCTACTTTTTCACCCGATGGATCATTCGTAATATTTAATTCAGAATTTGAAGGTTACCTTTCTATTTATGCTTTAGGGATAAAGGAAATAGATCCTATAAGTCTCTCATCGGGTTCATATTCGAATCAGCAAGTGATGACATCTGATGGAACGAAGTTAATTTATTCCGCATTCGACGAAGAGGGAACAAAAAGCATATTCCAGGAAAATCTCGAAGATACAACTGAAAATTCTCTTCAAAAAATCAGCAGCAATAAAAATTCAAACCTTGAGCCTGATGTAACTTCTGATGGGCAGGTAATTGCATATGCAAGTTTCAACACCAATCTGGAAGGAACTATAATATTAAATAAAGGCGGAAAAGAAATTGCTTTAACCAAAGGTGACAGCTGGCAAACCCCGAAATTTTCCCGGGATGATAGTAAAATTGCATGCGTTAAAATCGTTGATGAATCTACAATCAAATTGTATGTAATGAATACAGATGGCTCGAATAAAAAAGAACTCTCTGTTAAGGGGGGAAATGTCGGTACATATACATGGATAGATTCTGAAAATATTTTATATGATGCCGAAACTGGTACAGCTTCAACTGTAGGAATAGTAAATATTAACTCCGGTCAAGTTCAGGTGCTGACAAATAGTGGAATAAATATAACACCTGATATACAGCGTGATTATATTCAGCCGGATGAGGTAGAAAATTAAATATCCCTAATGAAAGTAATAGAACATTTAAGCAACTCAAAAAAACCATTAATAAGTTTTGAGATTATTCCACCATTGCGGGGAGGAGATATAAAACAATTATTTTCTATAATAGATGAACTTATAAAATATAACCCCCCGTTCATTGACGTCACATCTCATTCCGCTGAAGTGGAGTACGAGGAAACTCCTCAGGGAATAAGAAAAAAGGTTAAAAGAAAAAGACCCGGAACTATAGGAATCAGTGTCGCTATTAAAAATAAATATAATGTCGATACAGTTCCGCATATGCTTTGCAATGGTTTCACGAAAGAAGAAACGGAAGATGCACTTATAGAATTAAATTACCTGGGAATCGAAAATGTTCTTGCAATAAAAGGTGATGATAAAGGATTTAAAAAACCTATTCCGGTAGGCAAAACCAGCAATGAATATGCGATAGAACTGGTAAAACAAATTGCGGATATGAATAACGGCAAGTATCTCGGAGAAGATTTGCTTGATGCCACTTCAACAGATTTCTGCATAGGAATAGCCGGATACCCGGAGAAACATTTTGAATCTCCGAATATTACAGTGGATATTGCATATGCAAAACAAAAAATCGAAGCAGGTGCGCATTATATAGTGACGCAGATGTTTTTCGATAATTCTCATTTTTTCAATTATGTAAAACAATGCAGGGAAGCGGGTATTACAGTCCCTATTATTCCGGGACTAAAACTCCTTTCAAATAAAAAACATCTCACTAGTCTGCCACGAGATTTCGTGATTGATATTCCTCACGAACTGACAGAAGAAATTCTTGAGGCGAAACCCCAGCACGTTGCAGAAATCGGAACAGAATGGTCTTATAAACAATGCGAAGAACTCCTTAATAACGGTGTTCCCGGAATACATTTTTACATACTCCAAAACGGCGAGCAAACAAAAAAACTATTAAATAAACTCAATATTTAATCAATAAGTCCTTATTTGAAGCACTATTTACTTTTTGCGTCTAAAAACCGACTCGTTTCCTTCCTTGAAATTTCAATTGTTAATTTTTATATTGACCAAGATGTGGCTGATTTTTTTTAATAAAGTTTTTCTGAAAAGACTTAAGATAGTAACCTTAGGTCATTATAGAGTCTAAAAAGTGTATCCCTTAAAGATACACTTTTTTTTTGCAATACAGCGAATTTTAAAAGAAATGAAGAAATGTTAAGAGAAATTAACAGGATTTTCAAGCAAAATGGAATAAAAAAAGCCGAAGGTTTTCTGCATGAATATATTTCGAAGAAAAAAGTTGTAGTTTTCGTTCCGCTATCCCATACCGATAAACTCACATTTGAAATGGCTGCCGCCGGAGCAGGTACTATCGGCAATTACAGACTTTGCTCATTCAGAATGAAAGGACTCGGAACGTACAAACCGGGAAAAAATGCTAGCCCATATTTAGGAAAACCGGGAGAAATATCATTTGAAGAAGAGGTAAGGCTGGAGATGGAGTGTGACGAAACATATCTGAATCCCGTGATTGATGCTATGCTTGCAAACCATCCATACGAGGAAGTTGCTTATGAAATATATGATTTTAAAAAAAGGTCCAATGCATTCACGGGTTATTTTATCGAGTTAAAAAAATCAATAACAGAAAAGGATTTAATAATCTGCTTGCAAAAGAAAATTCATGGTGAAAATTTGAATCCGAATAAAAAGATTAAAAAAATTTCTGTCATCAAAGATAATATTACACCTGACATCGTATCGAAATCAAAGTCAGCAGGATGCCAGGTTATAATTTCGTTAAATAAGATTTTTACAACAATAAAAATAATTTAATCAATATGGACGAAAACAAACAAAATGATGAATTGAATGTGAACACCGAAAAAGAGCACGATGAACATACCACAGAACATGAATCCAATGTTCTGGAGTACTTTACTGAACAGATTAAAGTTAATAAACCTGATCTGAGGGAAACTCTAAAGATATTATACGAACTTAAATTAATTGATAGTGACCTTGCCGAAATTGAAGAAGAGAAAGGCGACTTACCGAAGCAAATAAGAGAACAGAAAACCGAATTATCAGATACTGAAAATAAGAAGTCGGAATATGAAAATATGCTTGTTTCTATAGGTGAAGAAGAAATAAAACTGAACGAGGAAAATAAATCATCTGAAGCGAAAATATACAAATACGATGAAGAAAAGTATAATGTAAAGAATAATAAGGAATATGATAAAATAATGCTGACAATCGATTCTCTTTATGAAGTTGTAACTAAAAACGAAACGCGTTTAAAGGAAATCGAAGTGCAAAAAACGGATTTAGCAGTGAAGATAAACAGTCTGGATGAAAAGATTGTTGAAATGAATAAAGAACTCGAAGAAAACCAGGCGCTGTTATCAGAACTTAATACTGAGCACGAAGTTGAAGAACTGGAGCTTAAAGAAAAAAGAAACAAACTTCTTCCGAAATTAAGCGAGAAGGTTAGTTATTTATATGAAAAAATAAACGCTTCATTCTATGGAGAGGCTGTTGCGCTTGTGAGGAAAGGAAATTGCAGCGGGTGTTATAATTCAATTCCGCCGCAAAGGGAAATTGAAATTAAAACGGGTGAAGACGTTTTTCTTTGCCAGTCCTGCGGCAGGATTTTAGTTGATGAAAGTTTAATTCAGAAATAAAAGTTCTTTTAAAAATACGGTTCCGTCCTGTTATAGACAATCGCGCTGTCCCTGGCAATTTATTGCCTCGGATGTGAGGAAAGTCCGGACTCCATAAGAGCAGGGATGCCGGGAGAAATCCCGGGCAGGATTCAGGTCCTGCAGAAAGTGTCACAGAAAAGTAGACTGTCCTGACTGAAAATCAGGACAAAGGTGAAACGGCAGGGTAAGAGCCTACCATCCGGAGAGTAATCTCCGGGATCGACAAACCTCATCCGGAGCAAGGCCAAGTATAGGAAGTATAAAGCACTGTTCGCTTGCATTTCTTCCGGGGTAGGTCGCAAGAATTCATTCAGTAATGAATGAGTAAGATAAATGATTGTCATACCGGCTTTCAACCGGTAACAGAATCCGGCTTATTTAACGGGACGGAATTATTTTTAAAACTTTTTTACGTTCTTATCTTCTTAACTCATTACTTTTAACACTGACATCTAACTCCTGTTCTTAACTCATTTCCAGCATTCTCTTAATCGGTTTCAATGCCATCAGTCTTGTTTTCTCGTCCATCACAATCTCAGGTGATTTATTTTTCATACAGAGATATAATTTTTCCATCGTATTAAGTTTCATGTACGGGCATTCATTGCAGGAGCAGCCCGATTCAGGGGGAGCGTTGATAAAAATTTTATCCGGACATTTTTTCTGCATTTGAACAAGTATTCCGGGTTCAGTTGCAACTATGAATTTATTGGAATCATCTGTCTGAACAAAATTCAGCAATGCGCTCGTAGAGCCAATGAAATCTGCTTTATCAAGAACCGACTCTTCACACTCAGGATGCGCAATTAATTTTGCATCCGGGTTTTCCAGTTTCAGACCGATAATTTTTCTTTCACTGAATGTTTCGTGAACTATGCAGGCACCCTGCCATAGTACCATATCTCTGCCGGTTTTTTTTATAATATATTTTCCCAAATTTTTATCCGGAGCAAAAATGATTTTCTGCTCAATAGGTAATTGCTCTACGATTTTTACTGCATTTGATGAAGTACATATAATATCTGATATTGCTTTTACGTCAGCCGAGCAATTAATATATGATATTAAAATATGATGGGGGTGTTTATCTTTAAGTTTCTGGAGTAATGGGGCAGGGCATCCCTCTGCAAGAGAACATCCTGCATTTAAATCCGGCAATAAAACTAACTTATCAGGATTCAGAATCTTTGCAGTTTCTGCCATGAAATGAACACCCGCAAATACTATAACGTCCGCAGTTGTTTTTTCTGCCTGTTGTGATAACTGAAGACTATCACCAATATAATCAGCTATCTCCTGTATCTCCGGTTCCTGATAATAATGTGCTAGTATAACTGCATTTAATTCCTTTTTTAATCTCAGGATTTCTTTTTCGTAATCGATTGTATTTTCTTTAGTATAAAACATAATATTAATTTACATAAAATATAACAATTTGCATACTTTTAAAATGCACAATATTAATATTTCATTTGCCAACTATTATTAATAATTTATATAAATATATTTATCATTTAATACTATATAAATTACCGATTTGAAAGCTATGATTCTTGCTGCCGGCTACGGCACTCGTCTGAAACCATTAACGGATAGCATTCCTAAAGCACTTGTTATACACAGAGGTAAAACTCTGCTCGAACATCAGATTGAAAAATTAAAAGATATTGGAATCTCAGAAATTGTTATCAATACTCATCATTTTTCAGACAAGATTGTTGAATTCGTGAATCGAAACAAATTTGATTTAAAGATTGATGTTATTGTGGAAAAAGAAATTCTTGGAACCGGAGGTGGAGTACTTAATGCTTCTGATTATTTAAAATCGGACGATTTTTTTATTGTTCTGAATGTTGATATAGATTCTGATTTTGATATAAGCGAAATAATTGAATATCATAAAAAGTATAAGCCGATTGCAACAATCGGAATTCAGAAACGGGTGACAAAAAGATATTTGGAATTTAATTCTGATTTAATCCTCATTAGCAGGGGAAATGAAAATTCTTCTAAAAACAATCTTTATGCATTTAATGGAATACATATAATTTCAAAAGATTTTTTTTCGAAAGGATTTGAAACTAAATATTGCGATATTATAGATATTTATCTTGAACTTGTTAATCGAGGTGAAAAAATCATAGGATTTGATTTGAAGAAAACAACTTTTAAGGACTTAGGAAAAAAGGAAAATTTAGATGAATAAACATTCGAACCGAAATCTCAAAACTAATTAACCGACTCCACTCTTTTTACATCCGGAATATCTTTCATTATCAGGCGCTCTATTCCTGCGCGTAATGTCATCAGGCTCATCGGACATCCATTGCAGGAGCCAAGAAGCCTTACTTTTACAATATTCTCATTATCTATTCCGACAAATTCAACGTCACCATTGTCTATTTGCAAAAAAGGCCTTATTTTCTTTAATACTTCTTCTATTTGATCTTTTGTTATTGTTGACATAATTAATGTATATTATTCATCAGGATTAATGCTTTCAATAGTGGATTTTTCATAATCCAGTTTCCACCTTTCGCCTTCTTTTTCCGTATAGATTTCTGAAGTTCTCCCGTCATTTGTTTTAATTGTAATTATTACAATATCTTCTTCCTGTTTTTTATCTGCGATAATAAATTCCTCACCTAGTATTCCGAGAGATTGTGGGTTAGGAAGATTTTTTTCCATCAATTCTCTTCCGCTCATATTTCTTCCTTTTGCTTTGCTGTCGAAATATTTTTTTGAGCTTTCATTCAACTGTTCCCAGGCTTTATTATAATTTCTGTCCCTGATTGCTGAAACAAAGTCTTTTACTGCATTTTCCGGTGAATCAGAACCACCGACAGAGCCGCATGCGACAATAATCACAGATGTAATAAGAATAAAAATCCTGTTTAGCATTTTATTGTATTCACATTAATATTTCGAGTTTTGGTCTTCCGGTTTCCGAAATGTTTCTTATATTAATTTCTTTTATTAATTCCATACTAATCTTTTTAAACAATTTGCTGATATCATTTTCAGGCTGTGAAATTACAATCGGAATTCCGGAATCCCCATATTCACGGATTTTAGTTGCAATTGGGATTTCACCTAAAAGTTTCAAATTGTATTCTTTGCTCATTTTTTCTCCGCCGCCTTTTCCAAAAATATATTCCTTTGAATTATCCGGGTTTATATAGTGACTCATATTTTCAATTATTCCTAACGTAGGAACATTCACTTTTTCAAACATCAGATGTCCTTTGATTGCATCGGAAAGCGATATTTCCTGCGGAGTTGTAACAATTACAGCACCTGTTAAAGGAATTGTCTGGCTGAGAGTTAACTGTATATCTCCTGTTCCGGGAGGCATGTCAAAAAGCAGGTAATCAAGTTCATCCCAAACCACTTCGCTCATAAATTGTTTTAATGCACTTGATGCCATAGGTCCCCGCCATACAACTGCAGTATTAGCCTCCATCATAAAACCAATTGACATTAATTTTATTCCATGCGATACAACAGGCATCATTTTATGCTTATCACCGACTTTTATTACTTCCGGTCTTTCACTTACACCAAGCATCATAGGAATCGAAGGACCATAAATATCAGCATCAATTAAGCCGACTTTTGCTCCGAGTGCGCTTAAAGCAGCCGCCAAATTTACGGCTATAGTGGATTTGCCAACTCCGCCTTTTCCTGAAGCAATTGCAATTGTATTCTTTACTTTCGGAAGTATAGCATCTTTTTGTTTATCCGAATGGTTCAATATCCCAAGTGAAAATTTCACATCAATTTTCTCTGAAGAACTTAATTCTGATTTTATAGAATTTATTATATCTTTTCTTAATGTATCTGAATTTTCCGGATTGGTAATAAATAACTCTATATTAATGTTATTCCCATCGATATCGATTTTGTGAATAAAATTTAAGCTTCCTAAATCCTTTTTCAAATCAGGATCTTCAAATCCCGAAATAATCTCTTTTAGTCTCTGCTCTGTCAAAATCTATATGCCTTTCTTATCTTATAAAAAATCAATTTACAAAAACTCTTATATATCAAAAATGGAAAAGAATAATACTGTTTAAATTAATAAACAAAAAGGAATTTTTAAAAATTTATTATTTCCGATATATGCTAGTGTTCAGTTGGTTATGTATAGAATTTTCAAACTTATACATCACATTAAATTACTAAATTGAAATTAAGGTTTTAAATGGATAATTTTGCATTACTTATGTTTACACTTACAAAATCTTCGAAAATCTGGCTATTTATCATTATCGTATCAGCGGTATTCTGGCTCGGAGGAATCAACGTTCGTGCATTAATAGGAAATGAACTTCTGAATTATGACGAGTTCGCATTCAGGACAAGCATTCCTCCCGATGAAGAGAATATGATATTTAAAATGATAAGCTATTCTTCCATACTGATAATGATATCATATGTTATCACCTTTGTTTCAGCACTATTTTTCGTTTTCAGTTTCAAGTTAAGCCTGAAACAAAACGGCTGGTACCTGATGTGCATTATTTTGTTTTTCCTTTTTTCTCCGGTTGAATTCTATACGTATTTTCTCGATATAAAATTTATTCAATTATATTTCACAAGACCTGTTAATCACGATGGTCTTCTTAAAATATTTGGAGAACGGCTTGGATTCCTGAAAGGTGTTCCGTGGATTGCTCTGCTTTCATATTATGCAATTATATTTATTGCAATCTTCAAACCTCTTAGTAAAACCAAAAGACAGTTGATTGAAGATAAAAAGAAAACAAACGATTTATCTTATGATTATCACCTGCATGAAAAAGATGATATAATTAACGATTAATATTAGTCTCAATGTTTAAACGAGTTATAAAAAAAGCACCTGTGAAAGAAATTGATGAGAATAAAGGTATACTTATCGAAGAGCTTATTGAAATATTCGGAAAAGTGAATTATAATGTAAGGATTGAAAAAGGAATGTTTAAAGGTGGATGTTGCCTGTTAAGAGAACAGAATTTATTTTTACTGAATAAAAATCTGTCTCAGGATAAAATGATATCTTTCCTTGTTAAAAATCTTGCTGAAATAGGGGTTGATGATATATTTCTTAAACCGAATATCAGGGAGATGATTGATAACGAAAAGAGTACTTGAAGATTGTCTAAAATGAAAATTATATTGGTTGGAACAGGAACATCACAGGGAGTTCCAAATATCGGTTGCAATTGCAAAACCTGCCGTTCCAAAAATCCCAAAAATAAAAGACTTCGCGTATCCGCATACATTGAGGTGGATGATTTAAAATTACTGATTGATACTTCGATAGATTTCAGACAGCAAATGCTGAAGTTCGGTATTTCAGATTTAGATGCAGTACTATTCACTCATCACCACGTTGACCACATTCTCGGAATGGATGATTTACGGCAAATCAATCAGAGGCTGCACAAATACATCGATATTTATGGAACAAAACTTACTATGGATGAAATAAAGAAAACGTTCCGCTATGCTTTAAATAAATTACTAATTCAGTATAAAGCAGTTCCGCTTGTTCATTTCCATACACAAAAAAATGAAAAATTTAAAATAAGAAACACTGAAATATTACCTGTTGAAGTGTCGCACGGGAATATTAAAATATATGGGTATCGAATTAAGGAATTTTGCTTATATCACTGATGCAAGTTTTATTTCTCCTGAAGAACTAGCCAAACTGGAGGGACTTGACGTGCTTATTATCAATGCGCTTAGAAGACGTCCACACCCGACTCACTTTAGTCTGGAACAGGCAGTAAATATAGCGCAAATCCTTAAACCTAAAAAAACTTTTTTTACACATATAACTCACGATTTGAATCATAATGAAATCAACAGAACCTTGCCAAAGAATATCAGGCTTGGTTTCGACGGACTCGAACTAACTATTTAAAAGGAAAATGAAAGAAACATTATATAAAGCTGCAATAGAATCAGGTAAAATTATTAAAGAATATTTCGAAACTAAGTTCATTATTGAAAGTAAAGATGTTATTTCTAATTTAGTGACTGAGGTTGATAAGAAATCAGAATCTAAAATCATCGAGGTAATAAGAAACGAATTTCCAAACCATAATATTTTATCAGAAGAAATAGGTGCACTCGATACAGATTCGGATGTGAAATGGATAATTGACCCGATTGACGGAACAATAAACTATGCTCATTCGATTCCAATATGCTGTGTATCCATCGGAGTCGAAAAGAAGGGTGAAATTATTCTGGGATTAGTTTATAATCCTATGAGCGGTGAACTATTCTTTGCTGAAAAAGGAAAAGGTGCATTTCTGAATGATAAAAAAATTTCTGTGTCAAAGGAATATAATCTTTATAAATCCTTACTGGTCACCGGTTTTCCTTATGATACAAGTAATAATCCTTATAAACCCGTCAAGGTCTTTGCTGAATTCGTTAATAGTGATATTCCCATCAGACGTCTCGGGTCTGCAGCTCTTGACCTCTGCTGGACTGCCTGCGGAAGATTTGATGGCTTCTGGGAATATAATCTCAATCCCTGGGATGTTGCGGCAGGTTATCTCATTATGACTGAAGCCGGGGGACTTGTTTCAGATTTCGAGGGTAATAATTTTTCTGTATATAATAAAGAAATTTTAGCTACTAACGGATTAATCCATAATCATATGCTCCGAATGATTAAAAATGTGAAGTAGGGAAAGTATAAAAAACTACAAAAGTCTTAAAGACTTTTGTATTTTGGTTTTAATTTGTCCGGATGAAACCCATCATTATAAAAAGATATTTCTTGCCAAAAACAATATAACTAAAAAAATAAAAAAGTCGACTAAGTAATATTTAATGCGTTTTTTCATATTTGCTTCCCTTGTTTAATATTATCTATTATTGCAATTATTGTGCCTAATAATACTTGTTTTTTTTGCGCTATTCTATGTTTTTACAATACATTGATTTTCAAAACGATACAAATTTCTCATAATGATACGATTTTCTCAAAGATTTACAATTAAAAAGATATTAAGGGCGGTATAAGTAGAAGCATTTACTCATGAAATTCTCAATAAAGATGAAAAGAAAAATTTAGAACGGCATTTCAGGTAGTGGTTTCCCAATAATATTAATTGTTTCCAGAACAGCCAATACAACTTCATAACCTTTATTTCCATCAGTAGTTATTGGATTGATTCTGCACCTGTCAAGTGCTTGTTGTTTTGTGTAGCAAGTTAGTATTCCAAAACCAATGGGTATTCGTCCATTAGTTGAGAGTTGGTTTAAAGTATTAGAAACTGAAGAAGCGATATATTCGAAATGAGCGGTTTCTCCTTTAATCAGGCATCCGAGTGTAATAATACCATCAACTTCGTCTTTAATGTTCATTGGACGAAGCAGAGTGGAAGTTATAATTGGAATTTCGAATGCGCCGGGAACTCTGAAAACTTTAATATTCTTCTTCTGAACTCCGTATTCTTTCAGTGCACTCAATGCTCCTTTGAGCAGTTTATCAGTAATGCTTCTGTTAAAATTACTGACTACAATTGCAATTCTAATCTTCTCGCTATGGAATTTCTTTTTACTTGATTTCTTGTCTATTCTCATTAATCAAAAGTTACATTAATAATTTTTAGCCATAATATTTATTAATCTTAAAATAAATATTAGTAATAATCCTTCAAAGATACAACTAAAGAAGTCTCACCTTCATATCACTCACTTCTTTTGCCGTAACATGAAATTTGCCGAAGTTATCGAAGTCCTGCTGGACTATACCGTGGAAATCAGAACCGCCTGTTTGCAATAGAAAATATTGTGATGCAACTGATAAATAGTGCTTGGTCATTGCAGACGTATGAGATGGATGTATAATTTCAATTCCATCCAGTCCTTCATTAATTAGAGAATAAACATCAGAATCATTAATATATTTTCCCGGGTGTGCCACAAACGATAAACCACCGCAATCATCAATTAATTTTAACACATCAGATGTAGGAGGGTTTTCCTTTATAACGCATGCAGGTCTTGAATCTCCTATGTATTTTATAAACGCTTCAAAATAATTCTTAACCAATCCTTTCTTTACCATTGTAATAGCAAGATGGGGTCTGCCGTAAGAAATATCACCACTGAATAAATCCAAAACATCATTAATATCAATTTCAAGTCTCAGTGAATTCAGTTTCTCAATCATGCTTTTAAGCCTTATCAGCCTGTTAATTTTCATCTGGCTGATAAATTCAAGAAGATTTTTATTCTTGTAATCAATAAAATATCCGAGGATATGTACTTCTTTGCCATTGAAAAGAGTACTGAATTCAATTCCGGGTATCACTTCAATACCAATTTTATTTCCTGCTTCTATTGCCGGTTCAATTCCATTTACACTATCATGATCTGTAATGCCTATTCCCCACATACCTGCTTTGATTGCAAGCTGAATAATCTCTTCCGGTTGAAATTTACCGTCTGAAAATGATGTATGTATATGTAGATCTATAGGCTGCATTATCTTATTAATTTAACTTTTTATTATTATTTTAAAAAGTCATTAACTATCAATAATATAGATAAGTTATTTTAAAAAATTAGAAATTTATTTTTTACTGATAGCGAATATATTATAAGTTCAAGGAGGTTATGTTTTTCGAGGTGGAGTCAATTCAGTTATTTAATAAGATGTTATTAATGACTATATTGATAGATAATTAAGAAAATTTTTATTTGAATATATTATTAATTACGGGAGGCTTATCTGCAGAAAGAGAAGTTGCCTTATCATCCGGAAGGGCTATACTAAAATCTTTAAGAGAAAACGGTCATAATGTGAAAGTTGTTGACCCGGTTTATGGCTCCGAAAAAGTTTCGGAAGATGTAATTTTCAGGGACTTTGTTAAAAGGGATTATCCAACGACAAACTCTATCAACGAATTGCAAAAATCCTCTTCAAGAAAAATGCTTGATTGTATAAACTCAGATTTACTTGATGATATTGATATCGCATTTTTAGGACTTCACGGGAAATTTGGAGAAGACGGAAAAATTCAAACTATACTTGAACTAAGAGGAGTAAAATATACGGGCTCAGGAGTAGTTTCTTCTAATCTAGCAATGGATAAAGAGTATTCTAAATCTATAATGAAATTAAACGGGATAAAAACTCCGGGATGGCTTACTTTTTATAAAGAAAAGAATTATTCAGTTAATGAAATAAATTCAAAAATAAAAAAAGCATTCGGATATCCTGCAGTTATTAAACCGACTGATGAAGGCAGCACCGTTGGACTTAAAATTTTATATGAAGAGAACGAAAATGATTTGAAAAATGCTCTTGAACTTGCTTATAGCTATTCAAAAAAAATTCTGGCTGAAGAGTATATTAAAGGCAGGGAAATAACTGTCCCTGTGATAGGGGAGGATTCGTATCCTGTTATTGAAATAATACCAAAAGAAGGATTTTACGATTATGAGCATAAATATTCAAAAGGAAAAACAGAATACATTTGTCCCGCAGAAATTGAAAAATCGGTTGAAACTGAAGCAAAGCAGATTGCATTAAATGCACACAAGCTTCTCGGATGCGAGGTATATTCCCGTGTGGATTTTATTCTTGATGATAATAACGAACTATATTGTCTTGAAGTGAACACTCTTCCCGGAATGACAGATACTTCGCTGGTTCCTAAATCAGCATTGATATCCGGGATTAATTTCAATCAATTAATTGAGAAAATCATTAATTTGTCTTTAAATAAATTATAATTGCTCAGAAAAAAAGATAATAAGGAAGGTGTATTCACAATAATTGCGAGATTTATCAAGTATAACAAAATTCTTGTTCTTTTTATACTTTTTCTTGTATTTCTTTTATCGATGTTTGTATTCAGCAATAATGGTCTTTTAAAAAGAATGAAACTTGAGAACGAAAAAAAAGAGCTTGAAAAGACTATAAGTATTGAACAAAAGAAATCAGATAGTCTTGAAAAAAAGATTAAAGAAATACAAACTTCGGATAGGGAACTCGAAAGGATTGCACGTGAAAAATACGGAATGACGAAAGAAGGAGAAAAAATTTACAGGATTTATACAGATAGTACAAAATAAAAACCTAACTAATAAACGCCTATTAAAATACTTTACAAAGTCTTTTTTAAAATAAGAAATTAATAAAATTAATCAATTTTTGAAGGGCTTTTAAAGTTTTTCACAGATTTTCCCGTTTAACTACTAAGAAAAATAAGTGAAAATCAGTATATTTTGTTTAATATAAATATTTCCTAATTTTAATGTTTATATATGTTTATTGAATAATGTCAAATTCCGGGAAAAAGATAATATTATCGGGGATGAGACCAACAGGAAAGCTTCATATAGGTCACTATGTAGGTGCGCTGGAAAACTGGGTCGAACTGCAAAATGAATATCAGAATTATCATTTAATAGCAGATTATCATACTTTAACAACTAATCTTGATACTTCGAATGTTTTCAATGACACGATTGAAATGGTAATAGACTGGATTGCATGCGGCATAGACCCGGAAAAATCTCCGGTTTTCAGACAGTCCAGGATAAAAGAGCATACAGAATTGTTTCTAATATTTTCAATGCTTATTACAAAAGCAAGACTTGAGAAAAATCCGACACTAAAAGAACAGATTAAAGACCTTAATATTCATTCGATTATTTACGGGCATCTCGGTTATCCAGTGCTTCAGGCAGCGGACATTTTGCTTTACAAAGGAGATTTCGTTCCTGTCGGTGCCGACCAGGTTCCTCACGTTGAGATTACGCGCCAGATAGCAGGAGCATTTAATGAGCATTATAAATTAAGAAACGAAACAGAAATATTCCCGATTCCTGAACCGAAAATAACTAAATTTGCTAGACTTCCGGGACTGGACGGTAAGGCAAAAATGAGCAAATCACTTGATAATTCAATCTTAATATCAGATGAAGAAGAGACGATAAAAACAAAATTGAAAAAAGCATTTACAGACCCTGATAAATTGAGAAAAGGTGACAAAGGAAATCCTGATATTTGTCTGGTATTTACGTATCATAACAAATTTAATGAGTCAGAAATAACTGAAGTGAGAGAAGGATGTTCTTCCGGGACTTTGGGATGCTTTGACTGTAAGATGAATCTTGCAAATAAAATAAGTAATTATTTCCTCCCGGTTCGTGAAAAAAGGAAAGAGTTTGAAATAGATAAAAAAAAGATACTCGATATTCTCATTGCCGGAGAAACGAGAGCAAGAAAAATCGCAGAGAATACGATGGGAGAAGTACGGGAAGCTATGCTTTTCGGATAATTTAAAATAAAATATTTTTATATTGGAAAATAAAGATTCGAAAGACTTAAAAATTCAGGAGAAGATAAAAGAATCCGGTGAATTACCGAAGCATGTGGCTATCATAATGGATGGAAACGGAAGATGGGCACAAGGTAAGGGATTATCACGCATATACGGTCATAGGGAAGGTGTAAAATCAGTAAGAGATATAGTCGAAGCTTCAGGGCAACTGGGGATTAAATATCTTACTCTTTATACTTTTTCTACAGAAAACTGGAGAAGGCCAAAATCTGAAGTTTCCGTTCTGATGAAACTCCTGATAAAGGCACTGAAAGACGAGACTGACAGATTGCATGAAAACGATGTCCGGTTAATTACTACTGGAGATTTGACTACTTTACCCGAAAAAGTTCATAAAGAATTAGACGATGCAATGGAGAAAACGAAGAATAACAAATTGATGACACTGAATCTGGCTCTGAGTTACAGCGGAAGATGGGATATTGTAAATGCTTTCAGGAAAATGTATAAAGATATTAAAAGTTCAAGACTGTCGTATGACAGCATTAGTGAAAAGAAAATTTCCGAATATCTTGCAACAAGCGGTATTCCTGACCCTGATTTGCTGATTCGTACGGGGGGAGATTACCGTATCAGCAATTTCTTGCTATGGCAGATTGCATATACGGAAATTTACATTGAAAAAGTTTTTTGGCCGGAATACAGAAGAGAAAATTATTATAAAGCGATAGCCGAATATCAGAAACGCGAAAGAAGATTTGGCATGGTAAGCGAACAAATAAATAAAAACAAAGTATAATTAAGTATAAAATCTCAAATTAAATCTATAGATGAGTTTTAAAAATCAAAAGTTATTTTCTGCCTTAAAGTATGTATTTGTAGTGATTTTTTGTGTTTCATTTATTTCTGCTTTACATGCTCAGGATGAACCCACGACTTACAGGATTATCGATATCTCTGTAGTCGGGAATAAAATGTATGATAAAAAAACAATTATTAGTTATTCCGGGCTGTATGTAAGCCAGGAAATTGCTATTCCTTCAGATGAAACACGTGAAGCGATTAAGAGATTATGGAATCTTAATTTGTTTTCGGATATCCAGTTATCGGTAGATAAAAAAATAGGAAGGGATGTTTATCTTGTGATCACCGTGGCAGAACTTCCAAGGATTGAAAAAGTTGAAATAACAGGAAATGATAAAATGTCTGAGAGTGACCTCAAAGATAAAATTACATTAACTCCGGGGCAGGTTGTTTCTGAACAAAAGTTGAAGGACATAGAATATTATCTTACGAAATATTACAATGATGAAGGGTATTCAATGGCTGAAGTTCATGTTGATCAATTATTGAATGCCAATAATGAAGCAAGAATCCGCGTAAAGGTAATTGAAGGCACGAAAGTCACTGTCAGAAAGATTGAGTTTACAGGTAATAAAAATATTAAATCCGATAAACTCAGAAAATCTATGGATAATACATCCGAAAAGGTATGGTGGAAATTCTGGGATGGAGCAAGATTTGACAAAATTAAATTCGATCAGGATAAGAAACTGATAATCGATTATTACAAAGAATTCGGATATAAAGATGCAGAAATTACAGATGTTAATCTGTTGACTTCAAATGACAAAGAAGATATGACGATTAAAATTAAAGTCGATGAAGGACCTCAGTATAAAATAAATAATGTAGATTTTGAGGGTAATAAAATATACAAGGATTCGATTTTAATTGCTAAGCTTGATTTTAAAAAAGGCGATATTTATGATTTCAAAAAATTAAATAAAAATCTTTACGGTTCCGGCGGGGAAACTGAAAACGATATACAATCGCTTTATATGGATAATGGTTACCTTGGTGTGAATATTGATCCTGAAGAAAAAGATATAGGAAATAATTATTTAGATCTAAATATAAAGATTGTGGAAAACAATCAGTTCAGACTTGGTTTGATAAGTTTTGAAGGAAATGATAAAACAAAAGATAAAGTACTGAGAAGGGAATTATATACAATTCCCGGAGAATATTTCAATAGAACGAATGTAAAAAGAAGTATGCAGCAGTTAATTGCTCTTAATTATTTCAATCCGGAGAAACTTGTTCCTGATATTTCTCTTAAAAATGATTCTACCGTAAATATAAAATATGTTGTTCAGGAAAGATCGTCCGATCAGTTCAATGCATCTGTCGGTTACAGCGGTTCATACGGAATTACAGGGTCGTTAGGGCTCACATTCAATAATTTTGATATTGCACATCCTTTAACAGGTGGTGCGGGTCAGAGTTTGAATTTCAACTGGCAGTTCGGAGAGGGTGGAAACTACAGGACTTTCAGTATAGGATACACAGAACCCTGGTTGTTTGATTCACCAACTCTATTAGGATTTAGTGTGTATGATTCAAGACAAAGTTTTTCATATGATGTTCGGGAAACAGGAGCAATTGTAAATCTCGGAAGAAGATTCAAATGGCCTGATGATTATTTCAGAGGTGACTGGTCAGTTAAATATCAAAAGACTGACGTTATAAATGGAGATAATTTTTACCAGACGGGGGTAAGAGACCAGTTCAGCATAAGTCAGGTTATCACCCGGTCAACTGTTTTTGACCCGGTGTTTCCTGTTACAGGAACAAAAATATTTAATGCTACTGAACTTTCAGGCGGACCGGTGCTTCCCGGAAATATTGAATTTATAAAAAACACTTTTTCAGCTGAAACATATACACCGTTGATAAGAGGAGAAAAATTAGTTCTTTATTCATCGTTTGAATTTTCGTTCATTAATCCTTTCGGGAAAGATAAATATTTACCGCCAACTGAATATTTCTTTATGGGAGGAAACGGTCTGACTTATAAAACGATTGCTTTAAGGGGATATGATGACAGAAATATCGGACCTAAATCATCCAGTCTTAATCCTATAGGCGGTAAAGTTGCATTAAAGTACAGTGCAGAAATAAGATATCCAATATCACTTGACCCGTTTCCTATATTTGTACTCGCATTTGCGGAAGCAGGAAATATCTGGTCTGAGTTTAAAAAAGCTGACCCGTTTGATTTAAGAAGGTCAGTCGGATTTGGAGTACGCCTTCAATTGCCTGCAGTTGGTATAGTAGGGTTTGATTTCGGTTATGGATTTGACAGACAACTTGAAGACAGACAGGCACCGAAGTTATTATTCCATTTTCAGTTCGGAAGGGGATTTTAGTTTTTTATAATGTATATTTTTTTTATAATATTATAATATAATCTCACAAGACCGGATTCATTAAATAGTTTTAGAATTTTTTTTAATTATATAACAAAGGAAAGATTAAATTGAAAAACCTTAAATTAGTATTATTATTATCGCTGTTATTCTTGTTTGCTTTTTCTTCAATAAATTATGCTCAAATAAAAATCGGTTATATCGATAAAGAAGTTGTGCTGAAGCAAATGTCTGAATATAAAAAAGTTGAAGATGAATATAAAACATTTGAGAAACTATATTCGGATACTCTCCAGACCCGGAAAGCTGAAATTGTCAGCAATGCAGAAACTTTTCAGAAAAAATATGAAGAGATTCAGCAGATGATAAAAAGCGGACAGATTAAAAATGAAGCAGAAGCAAAAGTATATGAGGACTCACTTACTAATATGCAGGAAGATATTAAGAAACAGCAGGACAACTATAATGCATATCTGCAGGTTGTACAAAGCGATCTGATGGCGAAGCAGAATGCTTTACTTAAACCATTATATGAAAAAATTTCAAAAATTGTCGAAGATGTGGCAAAAGAACTTAAATATAATTTTGTATTCGATAAACAAAGCGGTGTACTGGAAGGTAATTTATTGTACGGCGATAAAGAATTCGATATCACATTCAAAGTTCTGGATAAATTAAAATAATTTTAACTCATAACATTAAAATGTTATTTAAAAAATATTTATTAATAGGATCTTATTTTATCACGCTAGTTCTTTTTTCATTTGTATTTTTAGCACCGGATTCCGCAGCACAGACTAAAGTAGGTTACATAGATTCAAAAAAGATAATGGATAATCTGCAGGAAGCTAAGGATGCTAAAATGAAGCTTGATAATATAGTTGCCGACTGGCAAAAGGAATTGACTTCACTACAGGACAGCCTGAAAAGAGTAAAAGACGATTACGATAAAAAAAAGCTTATTCTCACTGATCAGATGAAGACGCAAAAAGAAAAGGATATATCTGATCTTGATGCTTTCATCTCAGGATATAAAACGAGGAAGTTCGGCGATGGTGGAGAATATTACCAAAAGCAGACTGAAGTTATGAAACCTGTTTATGACAGGATTTTTAAAGCAATAGAGACAGTTGCAAAACAAGATGATTACGATTATGTCTTTGACAGAAGCAGTGATCTGATGCTGTTGTTCGTTAATGAGAAGTATGACCTGACAGCAAAAGTGGTTAAAGTAATTGAAGGGAAATAACTTAATGAAGGTAAAGGAAATATCGGAATTATTACACGGTGAAATTGAAGGAAATCCGGACTATGAAATCAATAAGATTGCAAAAATTGAAAATGCAAGTTCAGATGAAATGTCCTTTATCTCAAATCCGATATATGAAAAATTCTACCATACTACAAAAGCAGGAGTGCTCATTGTCTCAAAGATTTTTTCCCCAATTCCAAAAAGGAATGATCTTATATTAATAAAGGTTCAGGATCCTTATCTTGCTTTCATTGAATCGATTGAATTGTTTGAGAAAAATACGGAAGATCCTTTTGAAGGAATCTCTGCTCATTGTTTAATTGGAAATGATTTTGAAATTGCAGAAAATGTAAGTATCGGTGACTTTACGAAAATCGGAAATAATTGTAAAATTGAAGAAGGAACCAGAATTCATGCCAATTGTACGATTGAATCGTCTGTTGAGATAGGGAAAAATTGTATTATATATCCGAATGTTGTAATATACCAGGGTTGTAAATTATCTAATAATGTTATAGTTCATTCAAATACTGTTATTGGCAGTGACGGTTTCGGCCAGGCAATAAAAAGTGACGGGACTTATAAGAAGATTCCTCAAAAAGGAATTGTTGTTCTGGAAGACGATGTAGAAATAGGCAGCAATTGTTCAATCGACAGGGCAACATTAGGAGAAACTAGAATACGCAGGGGAGTCAAGCTGGATAATCAGATTCAGATTGGTCACAACGTAACGATAGGTGAAGACACTGTAATTGTAGCTCAGGTGGGAATTGCCGGGTCAACAAAAATTGGAAAAAGATGTATGATTGGAGGACAAGCGGGTATTGTCGGACACTTAGATATTTGCGATGATGTAATAATTGGTTCAAGTGTCGGTGTTTCAAAATCTATTACTAAACCGGGATTATATATGGGGTATAGGGCAAAGCCGGCAAGGGAAGATTTAAAACGCGAAGTTTATATTAATAAAATTCCAGAGCTCGAGGAAAAAATAAAACAGCTTCAAAAAGAATTGGAGAAAAAAAAATAAAATTGCCTCTTCAATGTCTGTCACGAATTATTTCGGTCATATTATCGGGTGAAAATTTTATACAATAAAATAGTCAAATGTTAGAAAAACAAAGAACAATTATTAATTCAATTTCATTATCAGGTATTGGTCTGCATACCGGCAATAAATCAAATATGACTTTTAAGCCTGCCCCGGTGGATTATGGCATTAGGTTTAAAAGAATTGACCTTGAAAATAGTCCTGAAATTCCTGCAGATATTGACCACGTTACTGATATATCCCGCGGTACTACAATAGGAAAAGATGGAATTGAGATTCATACCGTTGAGCACGTTTTAGCAGCGATTGTCGGAAGCGAAGTTGATAACATCATTGTTGAACTTGATACGAATGAGCCGCCGGTTATGGACGGAAGTGCACTGGATTATGTTCGAACTCTTAAAAAGGTTGGATTCGTTGATCAGGATGCTGCAAGGGATTATTTGATTATTGAAGATACTGTTCATTTTCATGATGACGAAAACCAGATTGATATTGTTGCACTTCCTTTGAAAGATGAATTCAGAATTTCCATAATGATTGATTATAATAACCCCGCGCTCGGAAGTCAGCATTCAGGTTTGTTTAACCTGGAGCAGGAATTCGAAAAAGATTTTGCTCCGGCAAGAACTTTTTGCTTTTTGAATGAAGTGGAAATGCTTTATGAATCAGGATTAATAAAAGGCGGAAAACTGGATAATGCAATTGTAATTGTTGACCGGGATTTTACCGATGATGAATTCGATAATTGGAAGAAGAAATTTAACCTGAACCGGGAAATAAAACTTGGAAATAATGGAATACTTGATAATAACCAGTTAAGATTTAAAAACGAGCCTGCAAGACATAAAGTTCTTGATATGATTGGCGACCTGGCACTGATAGGAGCTCCTATCAAGGGGCAGATTCTTGCTGCCCGACCCGGACATAAAGCAAATGTTGAATTCACAAAAATGCTTCGTAAACTTTATTTACAAAAAAAGATAGCAAAAAAATTCCAGATGATGAAATCAGGAAGTATTGTATTTGATATCGAAGCTATACAGAAAATACTTCCACATCGATACCCGTTTCTTCTTGTTGATCGTGTAGTTGAAATAGATGATAATAAAAGAATAGTCGGATTTAAAAATATCACGTACAATGAATCTTTCTTCCAGGGTCATTTTCCTTTCAGGAAAGTAATGCCGGGAGTATTAATTGTAGAAGCAATGGTTCAGTGCGGATGTATTTTGTTATTAAATGTAATTGAGGACCCGGAAAACCAGATTGCTTTGTTCGCATCGATAGAAAGAGTAAAATTCCGCAAACCCATTGTTCCCGGTGACCAGCTTGTATTCGAAATGTATCTCGATTATTATAGAAGAGGAATTGCTAAACTGAGAGGAAAAGCGTATAAAAACTTTCTTGGAGGTGAACTGGCATGTGAAGGAGAATTCACTGCTGCTGTTATTTCTAAATAATAATTTTCAAAAAAAACTTACTTCAATCGTATATTGCACGAAGGAGTTCAAAATTATATATTCCTGTATCGTGTCCGTCTTTCCAATGAATCTGAATAGCATAATTCCCAACCGGTTCAATGTTTTCAATCTCATAAAATCCGGCGGGTTTGAAAAGTGATTTGATTGGTATATAAGTATCGAACATTACCGATTCGCCTTTACAATTCACGCAGGGACATTCATCTCTGAGTTTTTTAAAACTTATATCGGTAACTTTTCCGTCATTCCAGAATAATCTCAAAATACTATTCTCAGTTTTTTGAATTTTTGTTGGATAAAATTCCTGCATAAAATTTATTTAAATGTATTATTCATTCATTATGAATTCTGCTTCTTTTGTACTTTCTATTTTAGTTTCAGGTAAAATCAACCAGACCAAAATTGCATTAATCAATATCAATATTCCTGATATTAAGAATATAATATCAATATTGAAATACAAAGTGAATACAGTACATAAAACAGGTCCGAGTAAATTTCCAAATATAGTTGAGCTTGATGCGATTCCCATCATCCCGCTTTTTCTGTCAGATGGGATATTCTTTGCTATATACGAATAAAATACCGGAATAATTCCACCTATACAGAATCCTAAAAATGCCCTGAGAGGAAAAAGGAGGTATACGTTGACCACAGCTAAATGAAGCATTAAAGCAGCAGCAGCACCTAACATTACAAATAATAAATTTTTCTTAAATCCTGTTGCATCATTTCTTTTTCCCCAGAAAGGTGATGAAATAACCATTGCAATTCCAAGAACACCAACAACAGCACCGGTAAGTGAAGAGATATACCTCGAACCTTTAATAAATGATTCGATAAACAAAGCAAATATCGGCTGAGGCAACGTTATAGCCATTTGAGCAACTGCAATTGAAATTAATGCAACCCTGATTCTGGGACTTTTGAATGAAAATCTTAAATTCTGGAATACATTAAATATTTTTCCGTTAATTTCTTTTTCGGGTTCTTTAACATTTATTAGTACCAGAATACCGCTTAAAAAACAAAATCCCGTTGTGATAAGAAATATATCCCGGTAATTAGAAAATATATCAGCCAGCATACCTCCGAGAAATGGACCAATGATTGTTCCTGCTGAAATCGAAGTTTGAAGTACTCCTATGGCATATCCGGATTTATTTTTTGGTGCGCTTGAAGAAACAAGAGCAAGTGATGCGGCAATAAATCCGCTAACAGCACCCTGAATCACCCGAAAAAGAAAAAGTTGTAAAACATCCTGGGAAAAGAATATTAGCAATTGAGATAAAGCCAGTCCAAATATAGCTCTGATAACCATAGGTTTCTTCCCGAATTTATCTCCAAGCGATCCCCATATGGGAGTGAAAATAAATGATGAAATGAAAGGTGCCGCAAATATCAAACCACTCCAGTGCTCGACTTGTTTTGAATCTGTAACGCCTAATTCACGGATGTAAAAAGGAAGAAAAGGTATCACCATACTCATTCCCACCATCGCAAAAAATTGGGCAATCCAGATGCTATATAAATTCTTTCTCCAAATTTCCATCGTTCAATTAAAATTAAATTAAATGAATATCAAACTAAAGGAAATAAGAATAAGTCATATACTATGTTATGAATAATTTAATTCAATATAATTTTTAATTTTTCTTTTAATTGTGGTTTAAAATATAGCAGTAGTGTTTAAATATCTAAATAATTATATAGTATAACTTAAATATAAATCATAAATTAAATGATTTTGTTATTTATTATAATTAAATTGAGTTTTTTTATTATTATTGCATATGCAGGAAATTATAAACCAATTAAAGGAATTATCGAACAACTTATACTGGTCGTATAACAACGATTTTATTTCTCTCTTCGAAGAAATTAACAGAGATTACTGGAAATGGTCTGATCAAAACCCCGTAAAGTTTCTTAATTCTATAGATAGAAGTTATTTATTTGATATTATTGAAAAGAAAAACCTGAAGGAAAAGCTACATTCAATATACCGCGAATTTAAGAAATATATGAATCAGGATACATATTTCGGACGTAAATTTTATGAAACAAAAACACCTGAAATATGTTACCTTTCTGCCGAATATGGAATTGCAAAATGTCTGAAATTATATTCAGGAGGGCTGGGTACACTTTCGGGAGATCATTTAAAATCTTCGTCGGACCTTGGTCTTCCATTGATAGCAATCGGGCTTGCATATCATTATGGATATTTCAGGCAGTATATTAATTTGGATAACAGGCAGGCTGAACTTTATGAGTTCAGTGATTTTGAACAGATTCCTATGATGTTAGAACTTGATGAAGATTACAGACCCCTTAAGATATCCATTGACCTTCCCGGCAGAAAAGTTTTTGCTCAGATTTGGCGTGTAAATATTGGCAGAATCAAATTATATTTACTTGATACATCAGTTGATGAAAATACGGTTGAAGATAAAAGAATCACCGATATTTTGTACGGCGGAGAATCTGAAAAAAGAATCCTGCAGGAAATACTTCTAGGTATCGGAGGTATGAGAATCCTTGAAGCTCTTAATATCAATATAAAGGCTTTTCATATCAATGAAGGACATTCTGCATTTCTATGTTTTGAACGGGTTAAAAACTATATGCAGAAATATAATATTGGATTTCGTGAAGCAAAAACAATTTGCTATTATTCAAATATCTTCACGACCCACACACCGGTTCCTGCGGGAATTGATATATTCTCAAGAGGACTGATGGATCAATATTTCAGGCATTACGCTGAAAATGATCTGAAAATTAGTTTTGATGAATTGTTCGCTGAAGGAGATATAGCAAAAGGGCTGTCTTCTCACGAACATTTTAATATGGCTTGCCTGGCAATTAATAATTCGAATTTTGTAAATGGTGTAAGCAAACTTCACGCTGAAATTTCCAGAAAAATGTGGTCGCTACCACCCACAAGAAGCCAGATTGTTTCTATCACTAATGGCGTTCATATTAAATCATACCTTTCAAATGAATCGGAGAAGATTTATCGTAAGCATTTTGGCAGGGATTGGTCGAGGATAGAAAATATCTGGGAAAGGGTAGGGGAAATTCCTGATAATGATATTTGGGAAATGAGAAGTCAAAACAGAAAAAAACTGATAGGTTATGCAAGGGAAAAGACAATTGATAGAATTAAACTTGACCGTGAACCTGATGAAAAAATTTCATACATTGAAGAGAACCTTCTGGATGATAAAGTTCTTACAGTAGGATTCGCCCGAAGGTTTGCAACATATAAAAGAGGTACATTGATTTTTACGGATTTTGAGCGTTTTAAAAAATTAATGGCAAATAATAAATATAAAATTCAATTTATCTTTTCGGGGAAATCTCATCCACGCGATGAAGGCGGAAAATATCTGATATCTGAAATAATAAGAATTTCCGAAATGGAAGAATTCAGAAATAAAATTGTATTTATAGAAAATTATGACATATCAGTGGCTAAGCGCTTAGTTCAGGGATGTGACATTTGGCTTAATAATCCCAGAAGACCGCTGGAAGCCTCCGGTACAAGCGGAATGAAAATTGTTGCAAACGGAGGTTTGAATCTTAGTATTTTAGACGGATGGTGGTGCGAAGGCTATAAACCTGAAACAGGATGGAAAATTGACAGTCCGGAAAAAGATAATTTATCACCTGAAGAAATAGATGCAGCAGAAGCAAAATCATTATATGATACACTTGAATCTGAAATATTACCTTTGTTCTATAATAGAGATAAAAACAATATTCCGGTTCAATGGGTGAATAAAATTAGATCTTCTATAAAAAATCTTGCTCCATACTTTAATACGGACAGGATGGTAAAAGAGTATACAGAAATGTTTTATATGAAAGTTAAATAATTTCAAAAAATAAATCTATCAAAAAAATGAAGAAATCGTTATTCTTATTTGTTTTACTGCTTACTGCCGGGATTCTGTTTTCGCAGAATTTGCCGGACTACAGCAAATTGCAGTCGATAGTTAAACAGCCATCCGGCTGGTTAACAAGCCCATTGGGCACAACAAGCACAACTGTAACAATAAATGGATTTGATAATTTTTACCTGGGTACAGATTTTGGTGAACCCCATATTGCTACTAACCCTACAGATCCTCTTAACAGTATTTGTGCTTTCAACATCAACAACTTTTATTATACTTTAGATGGAATTAACTGGATTAAAACCGGAGTAGCTTTTCCCGGCTACTCTGTTATCGGGGATCCCGTGGTTGCTTTTGACAGTTTAGGAAATGCATATTATGTGACATTGTATCAGAATTCGCAATATGGAATTTGCGTTTCAAAATCTACTGACAAAGGAGTTAACTGGTCAAGTACATATAATGTAGTGACATCAACTTCAGGTTTATGTGATAAGGAATGGATTACCGCAGATATGACCGGAGGTCCATTTTCAAATAATGTTTATGTAGTCTGGAGACAATTTGGTAATACAAATATGAGATTTGTAAGAAGTACAAATTTTGGACAAACCTGGTCTTCTCCTATGACATATACGGGTGATCAGGGTGCATATGTATCAGTAGGGGCAAATGGAAGTGTTCAGGGGGGAAGTGTTTATGTTGCATGTCAGTTTGGATCTTATATTGCTGTTTCACGTTCAAGCGATGGTGGTTTAACTTTCGGTTCACAGGTCCTGGCAACTCCTTTTATTTCAGGTCCCGGTATTGTTTGTTCCGGACGTTACACAGTTAAAGGTTGTATCAGAACGGATTATATGCCGAGAATGGCTGCTGATAATAGTTTCACTTCAACAAGAGGTAATGTTTACATTGTTTATGCGGCTAAACCTGCCGGAATAGATTTATGCGATATTTATTTAGTCCGTTCTACGAATCAGGGTGTAAACTGGTCAACTCCCGTCAGAGTAAATGATGATAATACAACTTCAGACCAATGGATGCCTGCAATTAATGTTGATAAAAATGGAAAAGTATTTATTAGCTGGTTTGACTCAAGGGTTGATACGACAGCTAATTTATTAACCAAAGTTTATGGAACAGTTTCTACGGATGGTGGACTTACTTTTACTCAGAGCAATGCCATTTCGGGTGTTAACTTTAATCCTGATAATATGAAAGTTTCCCAGGGGTCAGGTCAGGCTTATTATATAGGTGATTATATAGGTATGGCGGCAACAAATAACGTAGGATATGCAGTTTGGATGGATGGCAGAAATAACAGCCTTGGTAGTTATACCGGCTATTATCCGGATTTCGCTATGACTACAAATACTAATCAGACGAGTGTTAACAACAATGACAGTACTTCAGTAGTGGTCAGGGTTCCCGGAATTAAGGGTCCATACAGCGGGAGAGTGAAATTTACCGCTTCTCTGGATACATTACCTCCATCCGGGACAATTGCATTTTCCTTTGCTAATGGAAAAGATTCAATCACTACTTTTCCGGATTCTGTTACACTTAAGATTAAAGCCATTGGCAGCGTAACATCAAAGCTTTACAGAGTGTATATAGTTGGCAGAGGAGTAAATGGTACACCCGCACATAGAAGAACAATAAATTTGGCTGTTAATTCATCGTTTATGGAAATCGGTTCAAATCGTGAAGGTGTTGCTCAATATATTGTAAATGGTGTAACTTATACAAATCGCCAGTTGTTCACTTTCCCAAATGGTACCTCAGTTAATATTCAGGCTCCGAGCCCGCAGGTTCAGGGTACAAGCAGGTATGTATTTGTGAATTGGTCGAACGGCGGTGATACAAATCAAACATTTACAATAAACGGGTCTCTGAATTTAACCGTTAATTATAAAGTTCAATATAAATTAACAGTAATATCTGCTTATGGAACAACAATTGGAAATGGCAGCTATTTTGATTCTGCTGCAAATTTCCAGTTTGGAGTATACCCGAGAGTTGTAAATAGCGGCGGCAATACATATTACTTCAGAGGATGGAATGGTTTGGGTTCTGGTGGATATACAAGCCCTGACAGTACCGGCTTAGATTCAATTAAAACCTGGTCTATGAGTAATCCTATCCTGGAACAAGCTCGCTGGACATTATGGCCCAATGCAATAAACCAACTTGGAACAGAAATTCCATTAGTTTATAATTTATTCCAGAATTATCCTAATCCTTTCAACCCAACGACTACTATCAAATATGATATAATTAAGGAAGGAATTGTAAAAGTCGCAATTTATGATATCCTCGGAAAACAGGTCGATTTACTTGTGAATTCAAGACATTCACCGGGAAAATATGAAGTGACTTTAAATGCGGAAAATCTGGCAAGCGGAGTTTACTATTATAAAATCACTGCCGGAGATTTCGTTGCTATTAAAAAAATGGTGATAATTAAATAAACTATCTTTTTGTTTATTTAAATAATCTAAATTAAGATTATTTTATTTTAATATCTCAACCTGCGGTTCTCACCGCAGGTTGATTCAAATAAATCAATTTACCGTTTCAACGGTTTCCAAATAATAATTATATGAAACGAAAAATCAGAATTGCTGCGGGACAGGGATTTTTGGGTGACCTCATCGATGCACCCTATAATCAGGCAACCGGCGGTGATGTTGATTATATCATGATGGATTATCTTGCTGAAGTAACAATGTCAATCCTTCAGAAGCAAAAGTTGAAAGACCCGAATCTTGGCTATGCAAGAGATATTCCGCCTCTTATGGAAAGACTCCTTCCGGTGATACGGGAGAAGAATATTAAGGTGATAACAAATGGAGGTGGAGTTAATCCTGCAGCCTGCAAAGATGCTATTTTTGAAGTTGCAAGAAAACTCGGTATAAAAGGATTGAAAATCGGAATTGTTATTGGTGACAATATTCTCGACACAATTGATGATTTGATTAAATCAGGAATTGAATTAAATAACATGGATACCGGTGAAAGTATAAAAACCGTCAGAGAAAAAATATTAAGTGCTAATGTCTATTTAGGCGCAGCACCTGTTGTTGAAGCCCTAAAGCAGGGGGCAGATATAGTGATAACAGGTAGAGTTACAGACACAGGTTTAACACTCGCACCTATGATTTTCGAATTTGGCTGGGATATGAACAATTTTAATCTTATGGCTTCCGGCACTGTTGCGGGTCATATAATTGAATGCGGGGGACAAGCAAGCGGAGGTAATTTTCTCGGTGATTGGAAAAGTATTCCGGACCTTGCACATATCGGGTTTCCTATTGCCGAGGCTTATCCCGATGGAACATTTGTTATAACGAAACACGAAAATACAGGAGGACTTGTTAGCAAGGAAACTGTCAGTGAACAAGTTGTTTATGAAATCGGTAACCCGAAAGATTATATAACTCCGGATTGCATCGCAGATTTTACCTCAATAAATCTAGAAAATGATGGTAATAACAGGGTCAAAGTTTTTGGTATCAAAGGATATCCTGCAACAGAATTTTATAAAGTTTCAGTTTCGTATTCAGATGGTTACTCATCGTTCGGCTCATTAACTTATTCCTGGCCTGATGCTCTTGAAAAAGCTAAAGCAGCAGATTCTATATTACGAACAAGACTCGCAGATTTGAATCTGAAGTTCGAAGAAATAAGGACTGAGTATCAGGGATACAATGCCTGCCACGGACCATTAGCAAAAAAAGTTGAAGAATTAAATGAAGTCGTTATGAGGATTGGAGTCCGCTCGTACGATAAAAAATCGGTTGAGAGATTCGGGATGGAAATTGCTCCTCTTATATTGACAGGTCCTCCCGGTGTTACAGGATTTGCAGGTGGAAGGCCTAAACCTTCTGAGGTAGTTGCTTACTGGCCATGCCTGATTCCTAAAAAAGAAGTTGAATATAAAGTATTAGTAGAAGAATTATAATCAATATTTAAAAACAAAATTACATATATATGGAAAATATTCTTGTGATAGGTGCTGCCGGACAAATTGGTTCGGAACTTGTATTGGAATTAAGAAAAAGATACGGGGAAGGAAATGTTTATGCTACAGATATTAAACATCCTCCGAAAGATGTTTTAAAAAGCGGACCTTTTGAAACACTTGATGTACTGGATGAAAAGAGGCTTATACATTTTGTCATTCGCTATAAAATTACGCAAATTTATCATCTTGCCGCTGTTCTGTCAGGTAATGCAGAAAAAATACCCCTTCAGGCATGGGATATCAATATGAAGAGTGTATTAAATATTCTGGATTTAGCAAAAGAGGTTAAAGATATTAAAAAAGTTTTTTGGCCAAGTTCAATTGCTGTATTTGGTCCTACAACCCCAAGATTCGATACTCCACAGCTGACGGTAATGGAACCATCAACGGTTTACGGGATTAGTAAACTCGCAGGTGAAAGATGGTGTGAATATTATTTCAGAAAATTTAACGTAGATGTTCGCAGTATAAGATATCCTGGCTTGATAAGTTATAAAACCGAAGCTGGCGGCGGAACAACGGATTATGCAGTTGAAATATTCTATGATGCCATAAAAGAAAATAAATATGAATGTTTCCTGAATGAAGATGCTGCGCTGCCTATGATGTTTATGCCGGATGCTATTGACGGAACTATTAAACTTATGGAATCTGACCCTTCAAAATTAACTATTCGTTCCAGCTACAATCTCGGAGGTATATCTTTCACTCCCAAAGAACTTGCAGCGGAAATTAAGAAAATTAAAGAAGGATTTGAAATTACTTATAAACCCGATTTCAGGCAAAGCATTGCTGAATCCTGGCCTGCAAGTATAGATGATTCAGTTGCGCAGAAAGACTGGGGATATAAATCTAAGTTCGGATTAAAAGAAATGACCGAAATAATGTTAAAAGAAGTTCAGAAAAAACTTTCTTGAATAAACTAGTTGATAAAATCCCTTTCAAACGAAAGGGATTAATCTATATTTCAGTTGCAGCATTGTTATGGAGTTCAAGCGGCTTATTTATCAAAATATCGGGTCGGCTTGAACTAAATGCATTCCAGATTTCTTTTTTCCGTTCCCTCATTGCCGCAATTACAATTATTTCCATTTCAACTTTTCAGAAAAAGAAAATAAAATTTGAGTTTGATGTTATTTCAATTTTCTGTGCAATCTCTTATTCCGGAATTCTTATTTTTTTTGTAATTGCTAATACTCTGACTACGGCTGCAAATACAATATTTCTTCAATTCACTGCTCCTATTTACCTCTTATTTCTTGAACCTTTCTTTCTGAAAACTAAATTTCAGATGAAAAATCTGGTTACTGTCATCATTTGTATTTCAGGCATGGCACTGTTTTTCATGGGAAGACTGGAGACCGGGAATATGTATGGAAATATGTTTGGAATCCTTTCAGGTATTTCATTCGCATTATTCTCTTTATTCCTGAAATGGAAAAAACAAATCCACAAAACTGAAAATACTCTTAGCCAGATTGCAATGGGAAATATTCTTGTCGCAATTATTTGTTTCCCGATTATCATTAATAAACTGATTATATCACCTGTAGGTTTTGTAATTCTTAGTTTCCTTGGGATATTTCAAATAGGTATAAGTTATGTGATTTATAATGAAGGTATTAAATATGTCAGTGCAACTGAATCACTAATAATCGCTATGCTGGAAGCTGTATTCAATCCTTTCTGGGTTTATTTAGGAATCGGAGAAAGACCTTCTAATTACGCTTTGGTCGGAGGTGCGGTTATTTTGGCAGGTATTATAGCTCATAATTTTATTATCAAAAGAAAACCTGAAGAAAAAATCTATCCTGAAGCCGGCTAAACTATTTATCTATAAATAAATAATAAATAAAACCAGCAATTGCTGCTTCCATTAAGGCAAGAGTGATTCCTGCATATAAATCATATTTTCTGGATTTATCATATTCATTTCTGTCTAATGTGGATAAATAATTGTCATAAGATTTGTTGGCAACGTCTTTTAACTCAATCGTACTTATTAATCCAGCCAGTATTGCAGTTCCAAATCCTCCTATCGCAAAAAAATTTCTTTTTGTATTGAACTGTGTTTGCTTGTTCTTAAATACAATAATCCCGTCATCCGAAGATATTGGTTCAAGGTCTAAACTAATTCCTTTACTATAATCATAATTATCGAGATTAATTGATTTTTCCCGGAATTTATCTTTCCGGAATAATAATAATCCCTGAAGTTTATTTGCTGAAAAAAATCTTAGTGGAGTTAAACCCAATGTTGAATCATCGGTATATTACTTCCGCATTATACGGATTTGTGTTAAAAAAATAAAAATAATCTTTCATCACAGAATCTTTAAATTCCTGTGCATTTAAAGTATGAATAATTGAAAAGAATATTAATATTACAACTATTTTTTTCATATTATCCAATTATAATACATTTCGGGGAATAAATTAATGAAAATATTTTTATTACCAAATTAATATTATATAAATTTGTACTGAATCCTGTCATTGAAACTCCTGAAAGATAGATTTATTTTATATAAATGCGTTTAACTTAATTATTATTAAAATGAGAAAAACTTATTCAATAATATTATTTTTATTTATCACAGCGGTTTCATCTGCACAGGTAAACTTCGATACTTATTTTACTTCTCATTCATTGCGTTTCGATTATGTAAGAGCGGGTAACTCGGAGTCGAATGATATTTTTTTCGAACAGGTAAAACTGGAACCGTTCTGGTCTGGTAATCCTAAAAATCTTATAGATAAATTTGAATATGGGCACTATAAATATCTGGTTTATGATTCTGCATCTAATATTTTAATATTTTCGAAAGGATATAACACTTTGTTTGATGAATGGCAGTCAACCGCCGAAGCAAAATTTCTTAAACGAAGTTTCTATGAAACTGTTCAGTTTCCTAGTCCGAAAAAAACTGTAAAGCTTGAACTTCAGGAACGAAACAGCAAAGGAATCTTCAATAAAAAATATGAAATTTATATTAATCCTGATGACCCTTACATTAATAAAGAGACCGTACCACAATATCCGATAACTAAAATAGTTGATTCAGGAGACCCCTTGTACTCACTGGATTTAGTTTTTATTCCTGAAGGATATACACAGAATGAGATGGATAAATTCAGAAAAGATGCTGAAAGATTTGCAGGTTACTTCCTTGAATGTACACCTTATAAAGAAAATAAAGATAAAATTAATATTTGGACAGTAGAAGTTCCTTCAATGGAATCAGGGGTTACTAATCCGGGTATTAATCAGTGGAAAAATACCCCAATGAATTTCTCTTACTATACGCAGGGAACGGAAAGGTATCTTATGTCTCTGAATATAAAAGCAATCAGGGATATCGCAGATTGTGTCCCATATGATAATATTTGTGTTATATCTAATTCGGCAAAATACGGCGGCGGAGCAATCTATAATTATTACACTTCTTTCCCTTCTGATGACCAATATGGACCTTATCTGATAGTTCACGAATTCGGACATCATTTCTGTGCCCTTGGGGATGAATATTATACTTCGCAGGTCTCAGTTGAAGATTATTACAAGTTTGATGTTGAACCTTATGAAGCAAATCTTACTACACTTGTTAATTTTGATAAGAAATGGAAAAATATGATTGAATCGGGAATTCCAATCCCAACACCATCAACGGATGAATATAAAGATAAACTTGGTGCTTTTGAAGGAGGCGGATATGTAGCAAAAGGGGTTTACCGCCCGATGCAGGATTGTACTATGAAATCAAAGACTTATAATAATTTCTGTCCTGTTTGTAAAAAAGCAATTATAGATATGATAAATTATTATACCGGAAAATGAAATTCTGACAAATATGGATAATAAAATCGAAATAAAACCGGGAATGAATGTTTCAATAGTACAGAAGCAGAATCAGAGAACAGGAGAATTAACCGTTGGCATAGTTCAAAAAATTCTTACAAAAAGTTCTTCTCATCCGCATGGAATAAAAGTACAACTTACTTCAGGTGAAATTGGCAGGGTTAAAAATATTAATCCATAGCTTGAAGAGGTTTTTAAAATAATTTTGTTCTATTTATATAGAAGGAGAATTTGAAATGAGTTATAAAACCACAGTCGATTTGTTTCGAAAATATTTCGACAGACAAATTGATATCACTAAAAAAGCGATCGACAAATCTGAATATTTCAATCACCCGTTCGTAACTATATCACGGCTTTCCGGAGCAGGTGATGTTCAATTTCCCGAACAGCTTGTTAAAATATTAAATTCGAAAGATATCAAATCAGAAGGGAACTGGATATTATTTGATAAAGATATTCTTGAAGTAGTTCTCGAAGAACATGATTTGCCTAAAGAAATATCGAGGTTTATGCCGGAGAAGAAAGTTTCTGAAATGCAGGATGTGATTGAACAGCTTTTTGGCTTACACCCGTCTGAACATAGGCTGATTCAAAAAATTAGCGATACTATACTTCATCTTTCTCATTTGGGAAATGTCGTTTTGGTTGGCAGAGGTTCAAATATCATCACAAGAAATGTTAAAAATGGATTTCACATCAAATTAGTATCTTCACTTGAAAGCAGAGTTGAAATAGTACGAAAATATTTTAAAATGAGTAAGAATTCTGCAATTAAATTGATACGGAAAGAAGATAAAGACAGATCTTCATACATTAAAAAATATTTTACTAAAAATATAGACGACCCCTATCTTTATTCTCTGGTAATCAATTTTGATTTATTAAAAGTTGAAGATGCACTTGATTTAATCAGTGATGAAGTAATTAAAATCAGGAAAAGAATAAATCAATAATTTTCTTCTAAGAATATCCACTTCATAATAATATTGAATCGAAAAATGTTGGTTAATCCAACTTTTGATAACATAGCTTAACTATCAACAATTAAAGGTAGTTAACTATAGCTTTTAATATTTACCTTTAGGGGCCAGAAATTTGGCAAAAAGTAATAATCCTATAATTGTTGCCACTCCTATCAGGCTGAACATTATCCACAAAGTCGCAGGTGTATGTAAATTATCAACAAAATGTACATAAGCCCTTGCACCAAGGTATCCACCAATACCGCTGCCGATTACACCATATAAAAATGAATATCCCAGATACAAAGCTTTTTTATCTTCAGGTGCAATTAAGCCAACATAACTTATGAACTTCGGGTGCGCTGTCATTTCGCCAATTGAGAAAATTATAATTCCCGCCATAAATACCCACGCATATGTTGAAATTGCAAGCATTGCCATTCCTATAGTGCCAAGTGCAATTCCAACTATCATTGTGGGAAGAGCCTTAGTTTTCTTTACGATATTTGATACAACTATCTGAAGCAATATTATTGTTCCTGCATTTATTACTGTGACGTGCTCTGCATCAAATTTCCAGTTTGGCTTGTCAACAAATATTCCAAGTATTGAATTTACAAAATTATCTACCGGTGCCATATCCATATGTTCCTTTAAATACCATAATACAGTGTCAAACATCTGGAAATAGAGAATCCAGAATCCTGAGTATATTACAATCATCAGGATGAATCGGAAGTCTTTTAGTACCAAAACCATATCGGCGAAAACTTTTAAAATTGTTTTTGTGCTTTCAGGTTTTTCAGGCTCTTTATATACAAACAAATTTAAAAGAATAAGCCATCCTGTTCCGATCGCCGCCATAAAAAATATAAATGACCATGATATCCCTTTAAGCCAGGGTACAAGTATCAAAGGAAAAATAAATGCTCCTAAATTAATTGACCAGTAATATATTCCGAATCCGAGTGTGGAATTTCCTTCATTTGTTGTCCTGGAAATTGTTCCTGAAATGACCGGTTTGAAAAATCCTGCACCTAAAGTCATAAAAATTAAGCTTGCAAATACAAGAAAATAGGTGCTCACAAAGCCTGTTAAAAAGTATCCTGTACTCATTATGGCAAATGCAAACATAAGAACTTTTCTGTATCCAAATCTTTCAGCTATTGCACCTGACAGAATCGGTAGAAAATATAGTAGCGGTCTTGTAACGCTGTTCATCGCTCCAACGCTCTCTTTTGAAAATCCAAGTCCGCCATCAGCAATTGACATTACCAGATAAACCGATAAAACTGACATCACGCCATAATAAGAACCTCTTTCAAAGAATTCCATTATAATAACTACCCAGAAATTCTTCGGAAATGATTTCAGCACGCCTTTTTTCTTTGTATTTTCTTCCAAATGCATCTCCCTGGTTAAGATTTTGAATTGTTCAAAATACTGTTGCTATTGCGAAAATTCAAGTCTAAGAAATTTTTAAACTATTTCGGATATCGTTTCACTATATATATTTACATAAATATCACAGCTCTTTATCCCCCCTTTTACAAAGGGGGGTAGGGGGGTTAGTAATTAATAAAACTTCTCTTCGTTCCTTACATTTTCAATCAGAAATCATTTAAACTATTTTATCATCACCATTCGTCTTACTGCACTAAAATCATTTGCTTCAAGTTTATAAAAATAAACACCGCTGGATAAATTTGTTCCGTCAAAATTAACCTGATAAATTCCCTGTGTATGCACTTCATTTATAAGTATCATAATTTCTTTTCCTGAAATATCATAAACAGAAATTTTAACATTTCCGGGTTTCGAAATATGATATTCAATTTTAGTTATAGGGTTAAAAGGATTCGGATAATTCTGTAATAAATCATAATAAGAAGGAACAATTGTTCCGATGGGTTGAATTCCGACTAAGGCATCTCCAATCCTTCTTGAAAATGTAGCCCATTGGCTTGCTCCGGAAGGAATGAATGAAGATGTTGTCGAAGGAGCCGTTGCCAGGTTACTGCCGGATTTATCAAATACTATATGAGGAAAAGTTGCACCTCCGTCTGTTGACATCAGAAGTCTTAATCTGTCTGTGTATCCCGGTCTTACCGCATAAGCATAATCAAATTTCACGGAATCATTAAGGTCAATATTATTATATATTTTTGTTTTTAGATAATCCATCTGGCCTGTATCCAAATAAACATAACACGAATATCTTACACTCTTTCCGCCTGTATAAGATGGCCCGTTAGCCGAACTATATTGCATAAAAGGAATTGCATCATCGGGATTTATTAACTTCCATCCGTTTGCAGGAAACAAATATTCGAAATTTTCAATATAAAATCCTGCTTTAGGCTCAATTAGTTTGTTTTCGTCAATTCTGCAAAACTGATTTTGTAAAAATATATTCGAAGAATTTTCCGGTGTGGTTTTGTTTGCAGATTTAATATTATCCAGATAATAATTTCTTGCTTTATTGCAGTTCATCACTTCTTTTGTCACTTCATTTTGAACGAATACAGCGGAATATATCATAGAATCAACCCATGCAGTTTCTCTTTTATATTTGATTTCGTAATTGTACGTTCCGGGATTAAGTGGAATTTGTATACCGTCTGTTGAAGGATACATCCTTCTGAATACATCATTGAAAATCGTTTCACCATTGGTACCCGGAGGCGTTGAATAAGTAATTGTTCTTTCATTTGCTGAGAGTCTCAACCTGAAGTCTCCGTTTGCGGATAATGGGGAAATTATCTGCACTGTAACACTTGCTTTAATAGTATCACCGGTCAATCTTGTGTCGGTAACTGCTAAAGAAAGCGGTGCTCCTTTTGACATCCTGTTATAAAAAGGAGTTGTCAGATTAGACAAAGTTGTATAACCGCTGATTTGTGTTATTACACCGTCAACCATCAATGCAGGAACGGAATTGATTCCGTTATAAGAAACCCTCACTCTTGCCTGATTCTCGCTGGCATAGAACATCGGGTCATTTCCCGGTGCTGGCCACCATACGTGGTATTTTATAGGAACGATTGAATCCCATCTTGCCTGAATAAAATCATCAAGCGAAGGATTCTGGGAGGCACAGGGACCGCATGTCGAACTTGTATGGGCTTCAAAAAGAACTTTCCTCGTACACACCGGGATGAAAAACAGTTTCCTGAAATAGTGAATCATTGTTATGCCATTCGTCCGATGCCCAGTTGATGTAAACTTTTATATTCTTGATTACATTGGAAGTAAATGAAAGGGAATCGAAATATACCTGCGCTGATTGTCCCATCGTCAGACCGGGAATATTTTTCGTCACGTTATAAGACGAACCTGTTACCATCATTGTCACCGTTGCATTCGCGGCAGAGTTCTTGCCGGCATTCATTATTAAAACCGCCGGTAATACCATAGCAGTATTTTGTCCGGGCAGAAGATAATTTTTCTCCTGAAGATTAAAAGAAGTCACGGCTAGATCATTGTTGAATTGGACTCCTGCAGAAAAATTATCGAAGTACAAATTGTTTCCGTTGCCGTTTGTTGCAACGAATTGAAACATTACATTATTTAAAATAAACTTTTCCGTTCCGGAAAAATTAAAAGAAAGAAAAATAATGCTGGAAATTAAAACAGCAAAAAGTAATTTTTTTTTCATAAAATTGGTATTTAAAATTTTATAAGGTTTTCTTTGTACTCATAAAAATAGTCTGGTTTTATGTATTAACAATCTTATTACACCTGTCTTAAAAGTAATAATAAAAATTACTTTTTAGTATGCATAATTATATTACCATATAATAAAAAGGACAGTCGAAATGACTGTCCTTAAATTATCTGAATATCTTATTTTATTTTACCATATTTGAACCCTGATATTATCTGCTCTGTATAAAGTATTTGTATTCCCAACTTTAAAAGCGGAATAAAATGCATTAATGTTAGACATCGGTCCGTTCACTCTCAGATAAGCAGGGGAGTGAACATCTGTCATCACTCTTCGGGCAAGTGTTTCAGGTCTGTAATACACCGCCCATGAATATGCATATCCCAGGAAATATCTCTGGTCAGCATTGAATCCTCCGATAGGCACATTTTTCTGACCATCTTCAGTCATCTTCATTGCTTCATAACCAATAACCAAGCCCTCCTAAATCTGCAATGTTTTCACCAAGTGTAGCTTTCCCGTTTATATGCATGCTGTCCAACACAACGTAGTTATCAAACTGGTCAACCATCAACTTGGACTTTGCAACGAATTTTACTGAATCTCCGACTGTCCACCATCCTTTCAAATTACCTTTTTCATCGTAAAGCCTTCCCTGGTCATCAAATCCGTGAGTCATTTCGTGTCCTATCGTGCTTGCACCGATAAACCCATAAAGAAATGCATCATCAACTTCGCTCATCTTTTTGCCCGGTATTGTAAGTATTGCAGCAGGAATTACAATTTCATTATTCGATGGATTGTAATATGCATTATAGGTCTGTGGTGTCATATCCCATTCTGTTCTGTCAACAGGTTTTCCAAGCTTGGATATCATATCATTGAAATGCCAGTTCCTTGCATTCAGTACATTTATAACATAAGCATCTCTTGTAATTTTCAAAGTAGAATAGTCTTTCCAAACATCCGGATATCCGATTTTCTTTACCATTGTTCCTAATTTCTTCAGTGCCATCTCTTTTGTTTTTTCGTCCATCCAGTCAAGATTTTTAATACGGTTTGCAAACGCTTCTACCATATTATTGACAATTCCGATCGTTCTTACCTTGTCCTCAGGCGGGAAGTATAACCTTACATATTCCATTCCTAATATTTCTCCCAGTAACCCATCCGTATTGTCCAGAACATTTTTCCATCTTGGTCTTTGCTCTGTAGTCCCAGATAAAACTTTCCCGTAAAAATTAAAATTTTCGTCTTTAAAATCATTGTTTAACAGACTTGATGTAGCCCTTACCAGATTCCATTTCAGATAGTCTTTCCATTCATCGATGGAGTATGTGTTCAATGCTTTTTCCAATCCTTCGAAAAATTCCGGTTGACCTACGATAATATCTTCCGGGTTCTTTATTCCCATAATTTTGAACAGTTTATCCCATTCGATTGAAGGAGAGAGCTTTGTAAGCTCTTTCACTGACATTTTATTATAGTTTTTGTAATCATCTCTCAGGTCTTCCAGTTTTCTGGATACTTTTGCAAAATCTGTTTCAAGTTTAAAAATTTTGCCGGATGTGTTTGAAGTATTTTTATAACTCAGAATATTGAAAATATTTGAAATGTGGTTTAAATATTCTTTCCTTATATTTTGTGTCCTTGAGTCTTCTTTAAAATAGTATTCTCTCTCCGGAAGTCCGATTCCGCCTTGTGATAAATAAACAATATATTTATCACTTTGCATTAAATCCTGTCCGACATAAAATGAAAAAATTGGAGAAATCCCATATTTGTGCATCTCTGCTGCCAGTTCCATCAAATCTTTAATGTTTTTTATCGAATTGATTTTATCGAACCAGGGTTGCAATGGTTTGTAACCTGTCTTTTCAATAGTTAATGTATCCACTCCGCTGAAAAAGAAATCACCGATTTTTTGAGTATTGCTTCCTTCAGTCGCTTCTTTTGAATTCATAGCATCTATACAAATATTTTGAAGATATACATATACGCTGTCTTCAACCAGATTGAAAATTCCATATGTAGATTCAGACGGAGGAATAGGGTGGTTTTTAACAAATGTGCCGTTTGCATAATTAAAAAAATCATCTGCAGGATTTATTGCAGCGTCAATATTTTCGCTCAGGAAATATGTGTCTTTATCCTGGCTTTTCAGAGAAATATTCAGGAATAAGAAAAATATAAATAATACACTAAAATATTTTTTCATAAATTTGTCTATTTAAATTTAATTTTATATACGATTAATAATTGAATAAGTTCATAAAATATCATATGATTTTTTATAATGAAGTTCAAATTTATTTACTTTTTTTATCATTATTCATACTTAACCCGAGTATAATACCTAAAACGACCGACCACAATGCTGCAAGCCCAATCTGAAAATCTTTCGGCAGTGAGAATGTTATAGTATGAGCCGGTATCCAGAACCATATTAATGTAAACCACGCTTTTTGGATTCCGGCAAATCCTTTACGTGTGCAAAATTAAATTATCCGTAAACCTGTGTATAGCCATCATTTGCGGACCAAATAGTAAATTTGTAAAGAGAGATACTGCAAACGCGTAACCAATACCATCTTTTAGTATTTCAGGCAGCAGGTTGTGTTCAAGTAATGAATTAACAAAACCTTTCATACCTGTAAATCCGTATTTTATAATAATTCCGAGTAAAGCCCAGCCAAGAATTTTTAAAACAATCTGCAGAATACTTCCAAATCCTAAAAAACTCTTTGTTTTAATTCTGTGAGAAATAAATTCACCTATCATTCCGAGAATTCCAAATTGAATAGCGGCAGAAAGCAGGGGATTATTACTCACCCATAAGATATAAGCATCCATAATTCCAAATTTATTTACAAATTACTTAAATCAAATAAAAAAAAGACTGCAATAAATATGAATTGTAAATTATTCTCTCTAAACTACAAAAGTCTTTTAAAATTTCCAAACTTCTGATATTAAAAATCTTACTATAATTTTAGAATCTGAAATAATAACACAGACTTTTGTAGTTTGCAGTTTGTTTAGCCGCTGTTGGTGTTGACAGTCCTCCACTCTTTTTGGAGGATTTAGCGAAATCGTAGATCCTACTAGGAGGACGTCACCAACAGCATTTATAATTATTCATCGAGCGTGCGTAATACTTCTTCGACGGATCATGAC